>NZ_CAKSZA010000003.1 GCF_934525195.1 uncultured Eubacterium sp. | reverse complement strand
AATGACCAATTTTCGTTTATAGTAATGATATTTCTCAAAATCATTCCTCCGATTTTTTATCTTTAATATTGTACAAGAAGTGCATACTGCATAAGCAAATAAGTGCGCCGATAAGCGGCAATGCACCCGTCATAGTGTAGATTTTTTCAGGTACACCCTCTGCCTGTGAAAGTGCATCGAGTTTTTCGCTGTATCCTGTCAAATCAAGCGAAAGAGCGATGATTGAAGCACCTACGCCCTGCGCAATTTTTCTGAAAAGAGAATAGGTTGCATAAATCGAGCCTTCCTCTCGTCTGCCTGTTTTTTCTTCTTGATAATCGATGCAATCGGCAACAAGCGCCCACATAAGAGTGAGATAGAAGCAAGTGCCGAACATCGAAACACCGATGAATGCAATCCAAACATAAGGATTGTCAAATTTTACAAAAGTTGCAATACCTGCCGCAACGGCTGAAATTGCAAACGGATAAGTGCAAAGCTGTTTTTTCGTGAACTTCTTGAGGAGCGGTTTTGTGATAACGATACCCAAGCCAATCGGAAGTCCTGCGATAATCGTTGCAATCGGAATAATCTTTGTGTTTTTGAAATAGCACATAAACACATACTGCATAGAGTTTGTAACGGTCATCATTAACGCAAGGTAAGCAACCGAAGAAATTGTTACGCCCATCATAGGCTTATTCTTGAAGAATGAAGCAAGAGTTTTAAAATAATTGAACTTCTGCTCGTTGTTAACAGTAGGCTCAACTCTTTCCGTTGTGAGTTTGCGAAGAAGAATGAACGAAACGAAGCCGATAAGTCCCATTACGCCGACAATATAGATGAACACATTACCTCGTGGATTTGATGTGTTTGGATCATAAACAAGTTTCGGGAGCAAAATCATTACAGGGATTTGTGCAAACATTGCGCCGACACTTCGCCAAGTTGAAAGTGAGGAACGCTCATCCGACTGTGTCGTGATTACAGACTGCATTGAACCGTAAGGCACATTTACGCTGGTGTAAGCAACGCTCCACACGCAATACAAACCGAGACACATTGCAATTTTGAGTGCATACGGTGCATTCGGAGCATAGATGAACATCAAAATGCTTGACACAAGCAGCGGCAAACTCGCCCACTTAATCCACGGCTTAAATTTGCCGTCTTTGCCCGGCTTTGAAGCATCACAAATACCGCCGATAATCGGGTCGTTGATTGCATCAAAAATCTTTGCAAGCAAAATAATGACCGCAAAATGCTTTGCCTTAATTCCCATACAGGTGACATAAAACACCATAAGATAGTTGTTGATGAAAGCGAAGCTCATATTACAGCCGAAATCACCAAGACCGTATCCGATTTTGTCACGCATACCAAAAGGTCTAACTTCCTTGTTTTCCATTTTTTCTCCTTTCAAGCTATCAACACATTGACTTTCAGCTTGTTTAATTTTCTACTTTAGTATTACCCTTTGCCGACTTTTCAAACATTTTGTAAAAAAGAAATGTCAGCAAATATCCGAGAAACGCACCGAGGGTGTTAAAAATGACATCGTCCGTTTCGCTGACGCCGAGAGCAAAAACATACTGAACGGTTTCTATCGCAACGCTTAACAAAAACGAAAAGCAAAAGAACATCCACGGCTTGATTTTGATCCGATTGTTGAAGCACGCAAAAGCACAGCCGAGAGGATAAAACATTGCCATATTCATCACAAGAACACGCAGCCATTCCTCATATCCCGTACTGAAATACAGTTTGATTGACCGAAACGGCTCAAGTGCAAGTTCCCGTGTATAACTGTTGCCGAATCTTGTCAAAACAGGCGGACAAAGCGCAACAACAACACAAAGAACAAACGCCGCACCCACAAGTGAATTGTTGAATTTTTTTGACTGAAACAAAAATTTATACACGGCGCAAAGGAGCGACAGCACAATGAGCGACAGCAAAACGACGCCCTTATCCATACAATAGATATTGTGTATTAAATGTCGCATATTACACCTCGAACTCAGAACAATACATTAAGATATTTCAATGTATCGGAAATATTTTTGATACGCTTTGCGTTTTCTTCTTTTCTTACCTTTTCCGTATTTTTAACAACTATTGACGGAGCGGATGAAAAAATCTTCAAAAACTTCTTTTGAGTGTCCTTATCGAGTGAACGCCAAGCTTCAACACCGCCCTTGAGTGACGGAATAATATTGTTTTTGATGTCAAGCAAGCCCTCTTGATTTATGCCCGAAATCATAACATCAAACACCTCATCGAGCGCTTTTTCCTGCTCATCGGTGAGATTTTCAACCAAATCACGCAAAATTCCGTCATTGATTTTACCCGACGGAGTGAGGTCGTCTACCCTCTTTAGTCGTCTGCCCTCAAACTGCCACGAAATCAAATCGTGCTGAAGCGGACCTAAAACTTGGTCGCTCTTAACTACTGTATAGTCATAATCGTGGGCGAGCATCATACCGATAAAAGACGATTGCGGAACAAAATGACGATATTTTGGCAACATTTCTGCATACGCATCACTTTCAAGATAGGAATAATCCCAGAAGCCCGGACCGTCATTGTTATAAACTTTTATAATTCTGTCCCTGATTTCTTTTTTGCAAAACAGGGTTGCATATTGAGCAATGAAGCCACCTTTTGAGTGACCGCAAACAATGATGTTTCCGTTGAATTTGTTTGCCACTTTTTCAAGATATTCTGTTGCAAACATATTTGACGGAATTCCCTTTTTGGTGAGGATGTCTATATCCTCTTTCCAGCCGATAAGGGTGTCATCAGTGCCCTTGAAAAGCACAACAACATTTTCGTCAGGAAGTAGGAATGTTGCCGCCTCAAACTGAACGGCAGGCTCTTTTTCATAAATACGAACGGCAGAAACAACTTTCATCTCGGTAAAACGCTTTTTTTCTGCCATTGCCATCATAACTTCGCTTATGCACTTTTGAAGCACCAAACCGACAGGCTCGTGTTTTCTGCCACGGAGGTCAAAAATCTTGTTTGCAACCTCGGCATAGTTCATAGGCTCGTCATCAAAACTTTCTGTCACAACAAGGTGAAGCGGCATATAGTACATATCGCACAACGCAACATTGTCTGCCTCGCTGAACGGCACAGAGCAAAAAGAAATGTCTCCGTATTTTTCAATATAGTTTATAACATTCGGCATAATAATCACTCCATTTAATGTAAATATATATTGATTATAACAAAAGAATTACACAATTTCAATAAAAAACTATGTAATTTGTACAAACACCGTTCATTAACAATAAAATCCAACAATATGCCGACAAAAACATCCGAAAACGACATATATATAATGTAATATTATTATATATTATATAATTAAAAAAGCGATTCGAAAAATCGAATCGCTTTTAAAATTCCTATTTGATTACTTTAATCTTGGCTTAATTCTGCGCTTTTCTTCCTTGTGCTTCTTATCTGCCTCAAGAGCAGCCTCTGCAAGCTTTGCAGGAGAACCGCAGCACTTCTTATACTTCAAGCCGCTTCCGCATGGGCATGGGTCGTTTGGACCAATCTTCTTGTCCTTACGGATTGTAACAGCCTTTGCGGTTTCAGGATCTTCACCGCCTGAAGTTGTTGAAGTAACCTGAGCAACAGCCTTACGCTGAACGTCTGACTTATGGATAGGCATAAGGGTAAGCATCATCTTTGCTGTATCTTCTCTGATGAGTGATGTCATTTCATCAAACATATCATATGATTCCATACGGAAGATAACAACAGGGTCTTTTTGAGCATATGAACGGAGATGAATACCTTGCTTCAAATCCTCCATAGCGTCAATGTGATCCATCCAATATGTGTCAACATTTCTAAGGATAACCATTCTCTCGAAGTCTTGGAACATATCGTAGCCGAGTACATTTTCCTTTTCTTCAAGAATCTTGTGACCTCTGTCTTGGAGAAGTTCAACTGTGTCTGCGATTGTGAGTGACTCAACATCCTTGAAGTCATCATCGGTTGCAATGTTCCAATCCTTATACTTCTCTCTCAAGCCGTCAACATTCCAATCAGCCTTTGATTCGCCTGTGAAATAGCTTGTAACCGTTTCTTCAATATTTGTATCGAGCATCTTGTTAACAGTTTCTGTAAGGTCAACACCGTCAAGAACCTGATCACGCTGATTGTAGATAAGCTCTCTCTGACGGTTCATAACATCGTCGTATTGGAGAGTATTCTTACGGATAGCGAAGTTCTTGCCCTCAACCTTTTGCTGTGATGACTCGATTGTCTTTGAGATAAGACGAGATTCGATAGGCATATTCTCATCATCTGTGAGCTTGCTCATCATCTTCTGCATTCTGTCGCCACCGAACAAACGCATAAGGTCATCTTCAAGTGAAAGGAAGAACTGGCTTGTACCCGGGTCACCCTGACGACCTGAACGACCACGAAGCTGATTGTCGATACGGCGAGCATCGTGTCTTTCTGTACCGAGAATGAACAAACCGCCTGCTTCTCTTACCTTATCTGCTTCTTCTTTGATTTCTTCCTTGAACTTAGCTTCAAGCTCGATAAATGTCTTACGAGCACGAAGGATATCTTCATCATCAGTGTCGCCGAAGCCTGTTGCTTCTCTGATTTGCTCATTTGTGAATTCCATCTTCTTCATCTGAGCCTTAGCAAGGAATTCTGCGTTACCGCCGAGCATAATATCAGTACCACGACCTGCCATATTTGTTGCGATTGTAACAGCGCCGAACTTACCTGCCTGTGCAACAATCTCTGCTTCCTTTTCGTGGTTCTTAGCGTTGAGCACCTTATGCTCAATGCCTTCCTTCTTCAAAAGCTTTGAAAGTTCTTCTGACTTTTCAATGCTGATTGTACCTACAAGAACAGGCTGTCCCTTTGCGTGGCACTCTTCAATCTGCTTAATTACATTGTAGTACTTACCCTTTTCTGTTTGGAAAATAACATCAGGCTTGTCCACACGGATAACAGGCTTGTTTGTTGGAATTTCAACTACATCAAGCTTATAGATTTCGTCAAATTCGTTTGCTTCTGTTGAAGCTGTACCGGTCATACCCGAAAGTTTCTTGTACAAACGGAAATAGTTTTGGAATGTGATGGTTGCAAGAGTCTTGCTCTCGTGCTCAACCTTTACGCCTTCCTTAGCTTCAAGAGCTTGGTGAAGACCCTCGTTATATCTACGGCCTTCCATAATACGACCTGTAAATTCGTCAACGATTTTAACTTGACCGTCTTTAACTACATAGTCGATATCTCTTGTCATAACACCGTGAGCCTTGATAGCCTGGTCGATGTGGTGACGGAGAGTTGTGTGCTCAATATCCATAAGGTTGTCAACCTTGAAGAATGCTTCAGCCTTTTCAACACCGCTCTTGAGGAGGGTTGCTGTCTTTGCCTTTTCGTCTACTACATAGTCACCCTCATACTGCTCCTCGGTGTCCTGCTTGTCATCAGTCTTTGCAACCTTTGTCATTGTGAGGGTGTTTGCAAAGATATCAGCCTGACGATAAAGGTCTGTTGAAGCGTCGCCCTTACCCGAAATGATAAGAGGAGTACGAGCCTCATCGATAAGGATTGAGTCAACTTCATCGACGATTGCGAATGAATGACCTCTCTGAACCTTACGCTCTTTGTAAGGAACCATATTGTCACGAAGATAGTCAAAGCCCATCTCGTTATTTGTTCCGTAAGTAATGTCGGCATTGTAAGCTTCTTGACGCTCGGCATCGCTCTTTTCGTGAACGATAAGTCCAACGCTCAAGCCAAGGAAACGATAAATCTTGCCCATCCACTCGGAGTCACGCTTTGCAAGGTAGTCGTTAACGGTAACGATATGTACGCCCTCGCCTGAAAGTGCGTTAAGATAAGCCGGAAGTGTAGCAACAAGGGTCTTACCTTCACCGGTCTTCATTTCGGCAATTCTGCCCTGATGAAGAACGATACCGCCGATAAGCTGAACATCAAAATGACGCATACCGAGAACACGTGAGCTTGCCTCACGGCAAACCGCAAACGCATCAGGAAGAATATCATCAAGAGTTTCTCCGTTAGCAAGTCTTTCTTTAAGAACAGGAGTTTGTGCTGCAAGCTCCTTATCATCCATGCTCTTATACTTTTCTTCAAGAGCATTGATTTTGTCAACTGTTTTGCGGAGTTTCTTTACCTCATGCTTTGAGTAATCTCCGAAAATAGCTGTTACAAATTTGTTAGCCATTTATTTCACCTCAAAATAGGAATTAAAATTTTGCATTTGCATACTTCGATATGATACCATATTGGCGGCAAAATGTCAATTATTATTTTATCTTAATCTCAAGTATATATTAATTATATATACTCTTTATTGCGGTCAGAGCTCCGCCCGAAACCGCATCTTCCGATTCTTCATCAAACGTCAATTCAAGATTTCTGTCGCCCTGCTTCACATTGAGAGTTACAGTTGCCTCAACCTCATCGCTGACCGCATCCATCGATTCAACAAGTTGGTTAAGATAAAAATCAAGAAAATCTTCATCATTAAGTTTATTGTACAGTTGGAACAACGTGTAATGGGAACTCAAATTCTGAGCAAAATCGTATGCAACCGAGCTTAAATCCTTATTTTTCACCGTAACCGTAACTGTTTTGTTTTCCATGTCAACATCGTCAACAGTTATGCTCAACCCGCTGAAAATCGCCTTGCCGAGTGCCTTAAATTGCTTGTGTTTATCGGCATAGCTCATAATCTGGCTGAGCGTTGTTGAGTTGACATATTTTTTTAGTTTTTTGCTGTCAAATTTTTTCAACGCGTCCTCAACAACCGCAACGGTTTCAATCACGTTTTCCTCCGTAAGTTCAACCTTTTTGGCGCAGGAGGTAAAGGAAAAGACCAAAGCCGCAACCAAAACCAAACTCAAAATAATTTTAGGAATATTTTTCATATCAACACCTCACCATAAATATATGTGATAATATTTGCTATTTTACCACAATAAGCCGTATTTGTATATATTTTATGTTAAATTTTAATATTTTTTTTGCAAATAATTAATGTTGCTTTTTTTATTTAATTATGCTATAATCATTTAGTCTATAAACTATATATTGGGGTTTTGCGCCCTGCACGGCACATTTTATTGTGACCAAACACAATTATTGATGAAATTTAAGGAAGAATAAATGAAACAGTTTTTGCATAAATACTTCGGAGCTACAAAGTGGAAACGCTTGTTTGACATTGTAGTTTCGTTTTTCAGCTTGATTATATTATCACCATTGTTTTTGTTCATTATGGCGGTTAACTATTTTACGCCGAACTGCAAAGTGTTCTTCAGCCATGAACGCAGAGGCAGAAGCGGAAAACCGTTTAAAATTTATAAATTTCAAACTATGAAAAACAACACGCCGAACTGTGCCACGGGCGAGCTTGAAAACCCTGAGCAATACATCACAAAATTCGGTGCGTTTCTCCGCAAAACAAGTATGGACGAACTTCCGCAATTGTGGAATATTCTCAAAGGAGATATGAGTTTTGTAGGTCCTCGACCGCTCATTTCAAGCGAAATCAGAGCACACAGACTTCGACTTGAATACGGCGTTTACCGTTTCAGACCGGGACTTACCGGCTGGGCACAAATCAACGGCCGTGACGATATTTCTCTTATGAAAAAGATGAAACTTGACAAAGAATACTGCGACAATTGGAGTTTGAAACTCGACTTGACTATTCTGCTCCGTTCAATCGGTGTTGTTGTCAAGAGAGAGGGATACCAAGAGGGCGCTGTCCACAGAAGATAACAAGCAAACTTTACTCGAATATATAACACACCCGAGGGGGAAGATATATGGAAAGAAACTTTATTGACGGATATACCGAATGGCAGAGCAATCCTGAAATTGTGGGAGTAAACAGACTTCCGCAACATTCAACTCTTATGCCATACGAAAATATTGAAGAAGCAAAAAAGGCGGACAGATACGCTTCTTCAAGATGCAAACTTTTAAACGGCAAATGGAAGTTTAAACTATACAAAAACTATGCCTACAAACCGTCTGACTTTGCAGACCCAAACTACGATTCGCACAATTGGGATTCTGTGATTGTGCCGTGCTCGTGGCAAATGCAAGGCTACGACCAACCGCAATACTGCAATGTTCGTTACCCGTGGGAGGGCAGCGAGGACATTTGCCCGCCTAATGCACCTGTTAAGCACAACCCTGTCGGCTGTTATCTCAAAAGATTTCACATCAATCAAGCGGTACTCAGCAGACGAGTTGTACTCTGCTTTGAAGGTGTCGAATCGGCATTCTATCTCTATGTAAACGGCGAGAGAGTCGGATACAGCGAGTCAACTTTCAATAGAGCCGAATTTGACATCACCCGTCATCTTGTTGAGGGTTCAAATGTCATCGGCGTTGAAGTTTACCGTTGGTGCACGGGAAGTTGGCTTGAATGTCAGGATATGTGGCGTTTGGGAGGTATCTTCCGTGATGTCTACATCTACACTACCGAAAGAGAATACATCCGTGATTTTGAAATCCACGCTGAGCCTGATTCACAGCTTCACGACGGATATTTGACTGTTCAAGTCAAAACAAACGGTGCATACGAGGGATTAAGCCTTGATATGACGGTGTTTGACGATGACGGCACAATGGTTGCGCTCGACAGTCAATATGCAAGCGAGGATCACGTCACCGACCTCAAGGCGATTGTGACAAACATTAAGCCTTGGAGCAGCGAGTCCCCTCACCTTTACACCGTTGTTCTCACGCTCAAAAACAACGGCACGCCGATTGAATACATATCTCACAAAATCGGTTTCAGAACCGTTGAAATCAAAGACGGAATTATCCGAATCAACGGCAGACGAATTGTATTTAAAGGCACAAACAGACACGAGTTTGATTGTCGCAAAGGCAGATACATCACAGAAGATGTTATGCGCCAAGACATCGAACTTATGAAGAAAAACAACATCAATGCGGTTCGTACTTCGCACTATCCGAACACACCGAGATGGTATGAACTCTGTGATGAATACGGACTGTATGTAATTGACGAAAACAATATGGAAACCCACGGTACGGGCTGGTCAACCATTATCGGCTGTCCGCAACTCCCTGCGTCCCGTCCCGAATGGGAAAAGGCGTGTATGGAGCGAATCAAGGCTTTGTATCAGCGTGACAAGAACTATTCCTGCGTTGTTTGCTGGAGTCTTGGCAACGAATCACTCGGCGGTGAAACACCAAAGAAGATGTACAAGTGGCTCAAAGACACCGACAAATCAAGATTTGTTCACTTTGAATGTGACAGAGCACCGGACGAGAAAGAACTTTCGGATGTTCAAAGCAAGATGTATGCAAAACCTTGGGAGTGTGAAGAATATGCACTCACAGGCAGAGACGGCAGACCGTATATCCTCTGCGAATACACACACGCAATGGGCAATTCCTGCGGTTCAACAGACGAGTACACCGCACTTTGGGACAAATATCCTTGCTTGCAAGGCGGATTTGTTTGGGATTGGGTTGACCAAAGCATAATGACAACCGACGAAAACGGCAAGGAATATCTTGCATACGGCGGTGATTTCGGCGAAAATCCACACGACGGACACTTCTGCGGAAACGGTCTTTTGTTTGGTGACAGAGCCGTTACTCCGAAGCTTGCGGAAATCAAAAAGCTATATCAAAATGTTGATTTCAAGCCTATTGACGCAGAGCGTGGAATAATTGAAATCAAAAACAAAAATATATTCACAAACCTTAACGAATACGAATTGCACTGGAGCCAATGCAGCGACAAGGGCATATTCAGCGAGGGCACAATCACGGTTGACCTTGAGCCGTTCGACAAAAAGACAATCAATCTTGAACTTGCAAAGGCGTCATCAACCGAATATTATCTCAACCTTGAGCTTCGCACAAAAGAGGACACCTCTTGGTGCAAGGCGGGTCACATTGTTGCAGAGGAGCAATTTGTTATAAATGAATTCGTCAACACATACGATGAATTGGAGGAGGATCTTCCTCTCCTTGTTGACGACACCTACGGTTCGCTCCGCATAATCAGCGACGACATCAACATTCGCTTTGAAAGACGAGAGCGTAATCAGCTTTACTCAATCAAAGTCAACGGCGAAGAAATGCTCCAAGCACCTATGCGACTCAATTTCTGGAGAGCACTCACCGACAACGACAGAGGTTCAAGAGCCGGAAGCAGACTCGGTTGCTGGAGAGATGCGGGCGACACACCGGGCATTTTCAACAACACAAAGTGGAGAATCGAGAATTATCAAATCCTCGACAACGGCAAAAAAGTTATTGTTGTGGGCGGAGCTGAAGTTTGCACCCAGCCTGTTTCAAGAGCCGTTGTGGTTTACACAATCACATCGAAGGGTATGGAAATCAGCCTTGAATTCAAGCCAAACGAAACATTGCCTGAAATTCCGGAAGTCAGCCTTTTGTTTGAACTTCCAAAGGATTTTGAAAGCATCACATATCTTGGCGCAGGTCCTGACGAAAACTACATTGACAGATGTGCGTCTGCAAAAATCGGCTTGTACACCACGACAGTAAGCGATATGTGGGTGAATTATCTCAAACCGCAGGAATGCGGAAACAGAACAGGTGTGAGATACGCAACCCTCATCGGCGACAAAAAGTCATTCGGCATTGTTGCAGAGCCTGTTTGCGAATTGAACGCCTGCCACTATCTGCCAAAGGAAATTGAAAACACCTGGCACGAAAAAGATTTGCCGGAATACGACAAAACCGTTGTGAGAGTTATCGCAAGACAGCAGGGTGTCGGCGGATACGACAGCTGGGGCGCACATTGCAACGACAAATACAAAAACAAGACAGATAAAACATATCGTCTAAAATTTCAGCTTAGGTTTTAGAAATGTTACTAAAATGTAATTTATACAAATCTATCTTGACAAACAGTTTTATAAGTAATATTATAATTAGCAATTAAAGGTTTAATTGAATTTATCAGATGAAAGAGGGGCTGTGCCCCGTAAGAGAGGTAAAACCATGTCACTTAAAGAGCAGGTAGTTGATTTTGCTATCAGAAATGCTATCAAGTATGCGAGAAAAGATTTTGACAGAAACGCACCGAAAATTTTGAATTTAATTGAAAAAGCAGATGTAAAGCGTGTTAATCGTTCAACATATGCAGGTCTCCACAAGGTTATGGACGACCCAAACAACAACTGGATGAAGTTTGTTAAGGACATCATTTGCAACACAGACGAGCATGTTCTCGAAAAGCTTGTTCCGCCGCTTATGAATGTTGCCGTAAACAGCTACACAAAGCGTATGGCGGCTATCGAAAAGTACGGATGCAATGTGCCTTGGGCAATCCTTATGGACCCAACCGCAGCATGCAACCTCAAGTGCACAGGCTGTTGGGCTGCCGAATACGGCCATACAAGCAGTCTTTCATATGACGACCTTGCAAGAATCATCAGACAGGGTAAGGAACTCGGCACATATATGTATCTCTACACAGGCGGTGAGCCTACAATGAGAAGAGCAGATTTGATGCGTCTTTGCCGTGAAAATCCCGATTGTGCATTCCTCAGCTTTACAAACGGCACATTGATTGACGATAGCTTTGCTGACGAAATCAAAGAGGTCGGTAACTTCTACCCTGCATTCTCTATTGAGGGATACGAGGAAGAAAACGACTTCCGCCGTGGCAACGGCACATTCAAAAAGTGCACAGCCGCTATGAAGCGTCTTAAAGACAGAGGCGTACCATTTGGTGCTTCTCTTTGCTACACAAGCAAGAATACTGATGTTTTGGCATCGGACGAATATATGGATTGGCTCATCGAGCAGGGCGTAAAGTTTGCTTGGTTCTTTACATATATGCCAACAGGCAACGGCGCTGTTACCGATCTTATGGTATCGCCTGAACAGCGTGCTCTTATGTACAAAAAGATGCACGAATGGCGCAAGACAAAGTCTATCTTTGCTCTTGATTTTTGGAACGACGGCGAGTATGTTCAGGGCTGTATCGCAGGCGGCAGACACTATTTCCACATCAATTCAAACGGCGACTGCGAGCCATGTGCATTTGTTCACTATTCAAATGTAAACATCAAGGAATGCAGCGTATTGGACGCACTTCAAAGTCCACTCTTTATGGCTTACAAGAAGAATCAGCCGTTCTCAAACAATATGCTTCGTCCATGTCCTGTACTTGACAACCCGGGTGCTATCAGCAAGATGGTTGCCGAAACAGGTGCATATTCAACAGAAATGCAACACCCTGAAAGTGCAAACGAATTGTTTGACAAGACAATCGAAGCTGCAAAGGCTTGGAAAGTTAAGGCAGAAGAATTGTTTGACAGAGATGAGTACATTGCAAAGCATGTTAAAGATGAAAATATGTACAACTACGAAAAAGATGATTCTGAAAGAGAATTTAACGAATTTGAAAAAACTGAATAATAACAGGTTTTTCGTATAAACAAAATAAGGGCATATCACACAGATATGCCCTTTAAAGCAATTTTAAACAAAGGAGCAGAAATGAACACATCCTTATTAATCGTAATGATTGTATTAGTAATGTTTTCGGCATTCTTTTCGTCAGCCGAAACGGCTTTTTCTTCACTCAACAAGGTGAAGCTGAAAGCTATGGAACAAGGCGAAAAAAACAAAAAAATCGAGCGAACATTGAAGTTGGCAGACGATTTTGACATTGTTCTTTCAACAATTTTGATTGGCAACAACATCGTAAACATTGCTTCAACCTCTATTGCAACTCTGTTTTTCACGGGACTTTTGGGTGACAACAGCGACCTCGGTGCAACCGTGAGCACGGTTGTTATGACCATCGTTGTCTTGATTTTCGGCGAAATCACACCAAAAACCATTGCAAAAGAAAAGGCAGAAACCTTTGCCGTTGCAGTTGCTCCGGCTGTCAAGTTTTTTGTGTTTCTGTTCTACCCTCTCAATATGCTGTTCAGAGGTTGGAAGCTTCTGCTCAACAAAATGTTCCACCTTGAAAAAAACAGTTCCGTAACAGAAGAAGAACTGAAAACTTATGTTGACGAAGCTCAAACGGGCGGTGAAATCAGCGAAAACGAAAGCGAACTCATCCGCTCATCAATTGAATTTGACGACCTTTACGCAAGCGACATTCTTACTCCGAGAATTGATGTTGAAGCGGTTGACAAATATGCAAAATTATCCGACATTGAAAAGATATTCAAATCAAGCGGATACAGCCGTTTGCCTGTTTATATCGGCGACATCGACAACATCGTGGGCATCATTCACCACCGTGATTTTGAGGACATCAGAAGCCGTGGATTGAAGTCGTTGCGCACAATCATCAAGACTGTTCCGACCGTCAGTCCCGACACGAAAATAAGCAAACTTTTGAAGATTTTTCAAAAGAACAAAACTCATCTTGCCGTTGTTATTGACGAATTCGGCGGCACAGAGGGCATTGTCACCCTTGAGGACATCATTGAAGAACTTGTCGGCGAAATTTGGGACGAGCACGACGAGGTTGAAGTTGACATTGAAAAAATTAACGACACAACCTGCATTGTTGACGGTATGGCAAACCTTGACGATGTGTTTGAATACTTTGAAATCAACGACAAAAACACCAATGTTACCACGCTCAACGGCTGGGTTATGGAAAACACAGACAAAATACCCGAAATCGGCGACTGCTTTGACTACGGCGACCTGCATTTTGAGGTTGTGGAAACCGACGGACGCAGAGCCGAAAAGGTCAAAGTCACAAAAAACATCACAGAAAACGAAGAACAAAACGAGGAATAACAAATGTTTTCATTCAGACGAGGAAAAATAGAATACATCATTGCGGGACTTGGAAATCCGGGGCCGAAATACGCAAACACAAGACACAACGCAGGCTTCAAGGCGGTTGACCAACTTGCAAAAGAAGAGGGGTTTGAAATCAAAAAATCCAAATTTCAGGCTCTTATTGCGGACGAAATGGTTGACGGCAAGCGTTGTTTGATTATGAAACCGCAAACTATGATGAACCTCAGCGGTGAGGCAATTATGGAAGCAGCGGAATACTATAATATTCCAAACGAAAACATCATAGTAATATATGACGACATCAGCCTTGACATAGGCAAAACAAGAATCAGAAGAAAAGGCAGCGCCGGCGGTCACAACGGAATAAAAAGCATTATTTCCTGCCTCGGTTCTGAGGAATTTCCACGAATTAAAGTCGGAGTTGATAAAAAGCCAAATCAGTCATACGACCTTGCAAAATGGGTTTTGAGCGAATTTCCAAAAGACAAATCGGAGGAACTTCAATCCTCCCTTGAAAATGCAACAAAGGCAGTAAGGCTTATGGTCAACGGCAAAATCGATGAAGCCATGAACAAATACAACAGTTAAAGGCACAAGGCGAAATATGAGCTGTTATTCAAAAATATTTGAAAAAGACAACGAATACCAAAATTTAAAAGAAGCAGTTAACGCTCACGAATTTCCTGTGGGCGCTGTTGGTTTGCCCGAAATCAACAAGGTGCATATCGTTCACTCCCTGTGTGACGACCTCGACAAAAAGGCTTTTGTAATCACTCCCGATGAAGCAAGCGCAATCAAGGTTTACGAGGATTTGTCCGCAATGACTAACGGCGTTTTGCTCTATCCGAGGAGAGAGTTTACATTCCTTGATGTTGAGGGCATAAGCCGTGAATTTGAGCACATCAGGCTCGGCGTGCTGTCAAAAATCATCAAGGGCGAATACAACATTGTTGTTGCATCCGTGCAAGCATCTTGCCAAATGACAATGCCTCCGCAGGCTCTCATTGACCGTTCGTTCACCATCAGTGAGGGCGAGGACATAGACATTGACGAAACCGTCAACAAACTTGTAAAAGCGGGCTACACAAGATTTGACCAAGTTGACGGCACAAGTCAGTTCAGCGTGAGAGGCGGACTTATTGACATTTTTCCTCCCGGAGCTGACGACCCGGTGAGAATTGAACTTTGGGGCGACACCGTTGATTCTATCGCAAAATTTGATATTTCAACCCAAAGGCGAAATGATATTGTTGACAAGATTGACATCATTCCCGCAACAGAGGTTTTGTTTCCGTCAAAGGAAATTCAAGCAAAGAAAATTGACGAACTTGCAGGCTCACTAAAAGGAAAAGCAATCAAAGCAAGAGAAAAGCTCTATGCCGACAGCGACAAACTCAAGCAGGGTGTGAATCTGCCGTGCAACGACAAATATCTTCCGCTTGCATACAACAGCAACGGACTGTTTGATTATTTTGACGGTCTGCTGTTTGTGCTTGAAAGCGGAAAGTGCAAAGAAAGATGCGAAAATCAGCAGAAGCTTATGCTTGAGGACATCAAGTGGCTTCTTGAGGACGGCATAATATGCAAGGGCATCGACAAGTTCAGCCTTGATTTCACCGACCTTTTGGGCGTTTACGAAAACTGCAAGGCGATTTATCTCGATTCATTCCCTCGCGGAAGCTTCGACACGCCGATAAGACACCTTGCGTCGTTCACCTGTCAAACTTTCAATTCTTGGAGCGGAACATTAAGCCAATTAAAAGACGAACTGTTCCCTCTCATCAAAACAAAATACGCCGTTTGCATACTTGCAGGCACAGCAAAATCGGCAAAAACACTTGCCTACGATTTGCAGGAAATGGGCTATCAAGCGATTTACTGCGACAAAAATCCGAACGAATTTGCCCACGGTCTTGTAACCGTTATGTCGGGCACAACTTCGGCAGGATTTCAGCTTTCGACTTGCAAATTTGCACTCATCACCTACGGCAAAGTTAACCAAGCAAAGAAAAAGCACAAGCATTTCAGTTCAAAGGACGCCATTCATTCGCTTGATGAACTTGTTATCGGCGACTACATCGTTCACAACATCCACGGTATCGGTATTTTTCAGGGTATTGAAGCTCTCGAAATAAACAATGTCAGCAAGGATTATATCAAAATCAGTTACGCAAAGGGCGACAATCTTTATGTTCCCGTGACTCAGCTTGACCTTGTTTCAAAATACATCGGACCTCGTGACGATTCAAGAGTAAAGATTAACCGCCTCGGTTCGGGTGACTGGAGCAAGACGAAATCCAAAGTTCGTGCAGGGCTTCAGGATATGGCAAAAGAGCTTATTGCCCTGTATTCAAAGCGAATGCACACAAAGGGTTTTGCCTTTTCAGAAGACACCGATATGCAACGAGATTTTGAGCTTCGTTTTGCATACGAAGAAACAGACGACCAGCTCCGTTCGATTGACGAAATCAAGGGCGATATGGAAAAAACCGCACCTATGGACAGACTGCTTTGCGGTGATGTAGGATTCGGCAAAACGGAGGTTGCTTTGCGTGCGGCATTCAAATGTATCGGTGACGGCAAGCAATGCGCAATTCTTGTGCCGACCACCGTTCTTGCAATGCAACACTTTCAAACAGCACTGAAACGAATGGAAGCGTTCCCTGTGAGAATAGAAATGCTCAGCAGATTTGTATCGGCAGCCAAGCAAAAAGAGGTGCTGAGTGACCTTGAAAAAGGCAAGGTTGACCTGTTAATCGGCACTCACAGAATTTTCGGCGGTGACATCAAATTCAAAGATTTAGGACTGCTGATTGTTGACGAAGAACAGCGTTTCGGCGTTGCTCAAAAGGAAAAAATCAAGGAAAAATTCCCACGAGTTGATGTTCTCACCCTCTCGGCAACTCCTATTCCACGAACACTCAATATGGCAATGAGCGGAATCCGTGATATGAGCCTGCTTGAAGAAGCACCGGGCGACAGAAAACCCGTGCAAACTTATGTTATCGAATACGATTTCGGCATCATAATCGAAGCTATGGAAAAAGAGCTTGCAAGAGGCGGTCAATGCTACTATTTGCACAACGACATTGAAACCATCGACCACATTGCAATGCAGATAAAAAAAGAACTCCCCGATGCAACGGTTGGAATTGCACACGGTCAAATGACCGAGGAGCAATTATCCGATGTTTGGCAAAAACTCCTCAATGCCGAAATTGACATTTTGGTGTGCACAACAATCATAGAAACGGGAATTGATGTGCCGAATGTAAACACATTGATAATCGAAAACGCAAACAAACTCGGACTTGCTCAACTTCACCAAATCCGTGGCAGAGTCGGCAGAAGCAGCAGGCGTGCATATGCCTACTTCACTTTTTCAAAGGGCAAGGAACTGACCGACATTGCACAAAAGCGACTTGAAGCAATCAGAGAGTACACCGAGTTTGGTGCAGGATTCAAAATCGCCATGCGTGACCTTGAAATCAGAGGTGCGGGCTCTTTGCTCGGCAACAAGCAACACGGTCATATGGAAAGCGTCGGATACGATATGTACATCAAACTGCTTGAACAGGCGGTCAGCGAAGAAAAGGGCGAGGCTGTTCCTGACGAAAAAGAGCAAGAATGTCTTATCGACCTGCCTGTTGACGCAAGTATTCCGTCAACATATATCACCTCGACTCCGCAAAGGCTTGATATGTACAAGACTATTGCCAACATCCGTTCAAACGAAGAAGCAAACGATGTTTATGACGAACTCACCGACCGTTTTGGCGTTCCGCCGGCAAGCGTGTACGGTCTTGTTGAAATTGCACTTTTGCGAAACACCGCAATGCAACTCGGTATTTATGAAATCAGGCAAGCAGGCATAAACGCAAAATTTTTCTTGAACGATGTTAAGCCCGAATACCTCATTGCGCTCAATGAAAAAATGCGTGGCAGAGCAAAGCTGAATTCCGGCAAAAAGACCTTCATTTCGGTTGAAACCATCGGCGGTGATACAATCGGATGCGTGCGTGACACACTCAATCTTTTGAGCGACTCTGTCAAAAATGAATAAAAAACGAAACCTCGGTTGATAATATAACCGAGGTGTTTTTTATGTCTACATCAAATTCAAAAAAGAACGACAACAAAAATGTAAAAGCGTTGTTTTCCGTTGTGTGCCTGTGCATTGTGTCGCTTGGCTTGATAGTTTACTTTTCCACCGCTCAAAAGGGCAAGGACAGCACGGTAAACGAACCGACAACGATTGTTGAAACAACCGAAGTTCAACACGCAGTTACGGCAAAGGAAACCACAACAATGGCAACGACCGAAGCAAGAACTTCAACACAAAAAGCAACTGTAAAAAAGGATGTTACAATGTCACAAGGCAAGGGCAACACCCCGTACAAGAGTTACTACAAATACCCGCTCACAGACGCTGTTTCAAAGGGCTACAGCGAGGAATTGACCTATGACAAAACCATGGGCGATTATCGAGCACATACGGCGGTTGATTTCAGCGGTGCAATCGGCGACAAGGTGACGGCAATCAACGACGGTCTTGTAACAAAGGTTTACACCGATTCAATGTACGGCTTATGTGTTGAAATCGACCACGGCGGAAAGTTCGTTGTGAGATACTGCGGACTTGAAAGCGCAACCGTGAAAAAGGGCAACTTTGTTGACATCGGCAACACAATCGGCACACTCGGAAAAGTTCCGTGCGAAGTCGGTGACGGCGCACATTTGCACCTTTCCGCTAAGCTAAAAGGTCAGCCTGTGAACCCGTTGAATGTTATGAGCAAAACAGAATAACCCAAATTATCTTTCAAAGGCTTCCCTCAAACAACGGGAAGTCTTTTTATATATAATCACAATTTTTTGTATAATTTGTGGAAAACTTTTGTTGACATTGTTGTGCTTATTGTGTAAAATTATTTGTATAATATTTACAGAGAGGGATAATTATGGCAGAAACACAAACCAAAAAAGCAAACAAAAAAAAGACAAAATGGATAGTTTTGGCTATCGTTGTTTTGCTGATTGTTGCACTTGCAACAGTAATGACTGTATCGGGTAAGCACCGCTCAACACCTGACCAGCTTATAACTTACGAAACCGACAACAAATACATACTTGAGGAAACCGACATTTCGGGTCACAGAAGCGGCGGCGGAATCGAGCCTGAGGAAACAATGCTTGCATTCAAGAACTGTGCGGAGAACCCTGCTTTCAGCATCGATGTTTTTGAATTCGACTTGCACATCACAAAAGATAAGCAACTCATCCTTTTGCACGATGACACACTTGACAGAACATCCGACAGCCTTGAAGTTTTCGGCGAAAAGAAAGTCAGACCTGAGGACAAGACATACGATGAACTCCGAACACTCAATATGGGTGCAAAGTTTGAAAACGAGGACGGCGAAACACCATATGCCGACCTCAAGGGTGACGAAGTGCCCGATGATTTGAGAATTCTCAAACTCAACGACATTCTTGACTATCTCATTGCTCAGGGCGGCGGCAGATACAAATACATCATCGAAATCAAAAACGGCGACGATTTGGGCAAAGAGGGCGTAGACATTCTCTACAACACCTTGATTGAAAAAGGCATTCTCGAAAATGTAGTGTTCGGCACATTCCACAAGGAAGTAAGTGCTTACGTTGACGAAAAATATCCTGACCTTGCACGAAGCACATCAATTCCTGAGGTTGTTGATTTCTGGAAAGCCGCACTTAAAGACGATCCAAACTACGAGCCTCCTTGCAACGTTTTGCAAATTCCATTCTGTGCTCCGTACAAAAATCTTGGATTTAACCTTGCAACAGCACAGATGATTAATTATGCACACAAGCACAATATGGCTGTGCAATATTGGACAGTCAATGACGAAGAAGATATGAAATACTTGCTTGAAATGGGTGCAGACTGCGTTATGACAGACTATCCTGACAAGCTCTACAATGTAAAAAACTCATAAAAACGAAACCCTCCCCAATTCGGGGAGGGTTTTCTGTTCGATTCAGTTTTTAACTTGTTTAGCTATAATTTCTTTTTACCGCCGTTGTGCTGTTGCACATTTATCTCTTATTAGCCCTGGTTTCTCTGATTCTCCTCTAACCGTATGCCTTATGTAATATGAAACTCCCCTGATGATGCGTTCTCTTTTCTCTCCAATGACATCATCAAAAGAATTTCCACAGTCGTAGCTCATTCATTTCATCACAACCGCCGATTTGCATCAGCAGTCACCCCATAGGCGGTACAGCCTGTTTTAACAACAACTCAATGTTTTGTAATTAAGTCCCAAACTTCAAAGCAAAACACTTAAAGAAATTATAGCTTCAAACACAGTCGTACAAAACTAACCAGCGAATAAAGTATTGCACAAAATCAAATTATTTGCAATATGTTTCCCAACTGTTACCTTGTCATTTTAAGCAGGAAACATATTGAAACGCCGACATAATACGAGTATATTATTTATATGTTACCTAAAGTTTTTTCAGCAGTAACAAAACCACTATACATAAAGAGGTAAATATGGCTAAGTTTTGCAAATTACTCAAAAAATACATCACCGAGCAAGGTGTTCCCGTTTATCAAATTTCAAAAGAAACGGGCATAAACCGCACATTAATTCAAAACGTTCTCAGCGAAAAAAAGAAGTTCCCAAAAGGACGACTCAATACTCTGCTCAACTCAACATATTTCACCGCAGAGCAAATCAAAAACCTTTGCGACGCTTTTTTCAAAGAAGAATATGACGAGAACAAACCTGCATTTTTTGAATACTGCAACTATTGTTTAAGTAAAAAATTCACGGACGATTTGCAAAAAAATGTTTCCGTAAGTTTGAACGAATTCAAAAGCGATTGCACATTTTTAAACGGCAAGAGAAACATTTTGTCGGCGATTTACACGATTATCAATTCAAGTGACAACAACATTTTCGTTTCTGATTTTGACTTCGACCAAACAGAAATTAATCGAATTGTTTACAACGCCTGCAAGGACAAAAAGTTCAAAGAATTTTATCATTATACAAAATACACCGACAACGAAAAAGAGAATGTTCAAATCATTTTCAACAGCATTGCATATGCAAAAGAGGACTGCATAACCTACATAAACGACCGCAAGGATTTCAGCCTGCTGTTTCCCGAATTTATTATGTGCGGCGACTCAACCGTTATGTACGACAGCGAAATTGAAAACGGTATAATAATAAAAAACGCAGAGCTTTGCGACTACATCATTCAGATGAACGAAAAAGTAAAACTCAGCGCAAAAACGGATGTTGCAATATTTCACAATGCATTTGAATATATGTATCACCTTGATGTTATTTCGGACAAAAAAGAATATTCAAATATTCTTTCGCTTGACAACCATATTTGCAGCGTGGGAGTCAACAAAGAGATTATTGATGACATTGCAACCGACCAAATCAAAAGCACCGCACAGGTGTTTCAACAGCTTGAGGCTCATTTTGACCTTTTGATAGAAGCCCCTCAAGAAAGCATTGACTCGATGATTATTTCGTACGAGGGATTGATGGACTTTGTAAACACGGGAAAGCTGTACGACTTCCCAAGCGGACTTGCAAAAAATCTGAAGCCAAAGCATCGAGCAGAAATTTTGTCGGCTATATTAAAAAATTGCTCAAATGTTTTTGTTTCAAACCCAAAATACACAACACTTGACAAAATTCAAGTAAATATTGAAGCTTGCAAAAATCAACTTTTAATTTCGTACTCGGACGACAACGACAATTCCGAACTTAACCTCGGAACGCAAGTTGTTTTCAACAGCGGGGACGCCGACTTGATTGAATCATTCACCTCATATATACAATATGCAATGCTGTCGGAAAAAACTTTTACCGCAGAATATTCAAAAAGATTCATCCAAAAGCAAATCGAAATCTTGCAAGCGGAATAATTGTCATACGAATAATTGAATATCGGCTGATAATACTAATCTTGAAAGGATGATATTATGAGCTCTTTTAATATGACAAACGAAATGAAAAACTACTTTGATTCCCTGCCGATGAACATCAAGCAGGAACTCACACATTCGGGATTTTCGGCAACAAGCCTTGAGGATTTGAAGGACATTGTGTCGCAGATGACCGAGGTGGGCGACTATGACGGACAGCTATAAGAAAAAATACAGGCTCAACGCAAAGCTGACCGACAGATACTGCGAAAACGCATACAACCCGACCGTCCAGCCCGACGGCAAGACCGAAATGGGTGTGCCAATCCCCTCGCCCGAAAACATTGAATATTCCAAGGAATACGAAGAAGAAAACGAACAATAAAAACTCCCGTACAATAAAAATTCCCGTACAATTTGCATTGTACGGGAATTTGATTTTATAGATGATATACGATTTTGTCGGAATACTTGTTGAAAATGATGATGCCGACTGCAAGTGACAAGATTGACATCACGGTTGCATAAAGCACCAACTTCCAGCTGAGGAGCTGAGTCGGCAAGGTGTTGCCGTAAAGCACGCACTGTCTGAACAACTCAATCATTGAATAAAGCGGATTGAGTTTGATGAAATAGATAATTTTTCTGCCCTCAAATCTGTTCATTGAATAGAGGATAGGAACCATATACATCAAAAGCTTTGTGCAAACATCCCAAATGTACTCAACATCTCTGAAATAAACATTCACAACCGAGAGGATAAGACCCACACCTGTTGAGAACATCAGGAGCAAAATCATCGGCAGGAACACAAGCACAATCTTCCAGCTGAGTGTAAGCCCTGCACCGCCGCTTATGCCTGTCAGTTTGAAGAAAATCCAAACGCAAACATAGCAAAGTGTTGAAATTGCAAAAGTAACAAATGTTGAAAGCGTTGATGACAGCGGATACATATACTTTGGTACATATACCTTTTTAATAATTGAAGCGTTGCGCCTAAATGCCGTCAGCGATTGCTTGGTTGATGTTACGAAAAATTCAAAAATCAATCTACCCGAAAACAAATACACCGGATAGCAAACGATTCCGTCCTTTTTCCTTGCAAGAAGCGCACCGAAAATGACAGACAAAACTATCATATTAAGAAGCGGTTGCAAGAAGCTCCAGAATATACCGAGCCAAGAATTTCTGTACTTGAGCTTTACATTTTTTCTTGTAAGCTCCATAAGCAAATCCTTGTATTTGTTAAACATACTAAAGGAATGCTTAAGTTCTTCTTTTTTTTCTTCAGTACTCATTGAATTGAACACCTCTGTTTTTTCCCGTTTATCACGACTGTCTTAAATCTGTGCCATTATATCATATGCCATACTATTTTTCAACATATTTTATTAATAGGTTACAACTTCGTAACTTTTTAGACATACGCAAACAGCGGTTACGGTCTATTATCTGAAAATATCAGCTATTTGCATAGCGGTTTTTCTTGCTCCCATATCCCCATTTATGACAAAATCGGCAGCCGAAAGATACTTTTCCTTGCGTTCATCATAGAGTTTTTTTGCTTTTTCTTTGTCCTGAAAAAGAGGTCGGGTGGTGTTGTCGCCTATTCTTTCGCAAATTACATCAAACGATGCATCCAAGAAAACAATCTTTGCGCCCTGCTTGACCGCTTCAACATTTCGCTCAAAGGTCATAGCTCCTCCGCCGGTTGAAACAACAGCGCCTTTCATTTCAGGAATTTTTTTGCACACCTCGTGCTCAAGGTCACGGAAATAATCTTCGCCGTGAATAGCAAAAATAGCCTTTATCGCAACGCCCTGCTCTTTTTCTATAATTTCATCGGTGTCAACAAATTTGACGCCCAAAATCTTTGCAAGTTCCTTGCCGACAACGGTTTTTCCGCTGCCCATAAAGCCACACAAAACAATATTATTCATTTTTCTCCAGCTCCTTTTGGGCAATTTTGATTACCTTTTCAATGTCGTCATTTGAAAATTTGACGCCGTTCCAAATTTCCTGTGCAACGGCAGCCTGCCAAACAAGCATCGAAAGACCGTCTGAATACTTAATCCCCGCCTCTTTCGCATATTTCAAAAGCACAGTTTCCTGCGGATTATAAATAACATCAAAAACCGCCTTTGCTCCTGCAACAACCTCTTTTGAAACAGGACACGCATCCGTGTTTGGATACATTCCGACGGGAGTTCCGTTGATAATCAAATCATACTCTCCCTTTGCATCCGACAGCATTATAACCCTGATATCCTTGTTGAGCTTGTCCTTTATTTCTTTTTTGAGTTCATTTGCGGCGGCAAAACTTGATTCTCTGACCGCAACAGTCAAATCGGCTTCTGCCAAAACGGATTCAAACGCAATCATACGCGAAACTCCGCCGCTTCCGCAAAGAAGCACCTTGTCCGCAAGTTCAATATCCGCCATTTGAAGTGCCGACAAAAAACCCGCACAATCTGTGTTATGTCCAACAATTTTGTCCTCGCGCACATCAACTGTGTTTACCGCACCAAACAACTTTGCCTTTGGCGAAAGCTCATCCAAATACTTGATGATATTTATTTTGTGCGGAATTGTGACATTGAACCCACGCAAACCGCTGAGAGTTTCGGCAAAAACTTTTTCTAAATCATCGGGCGAAGTCTCCACCATAAGATAAGTGGCATCTATACCGCAAAGTTCAAAAAGTGCCTTATGAATCACAGGGCTGATTGAATGACCGAGAGGATAGCCCGTAAGCCCATAAAGATATCTCCTCGTTTTCACCACTTTCATATTTTGTCCTCCGAATTTTTTAAGATATTGTTTATAAGAAAATTATTGACAAATCAAACAAAACTTACTAATATGATAATAACATATTACATTAAACATAACAACAAATTTTTAAGGAGCGTTGCTTTATGATTTTTGACGAAGTAAAAGATATTTTGGCAGAACAGCTTGATGTCAACCCTGACACAATCGAAATGTCCTCAGACCTTTCAAGCGATCTCGGTGCAGATTCTCTCGACGCCATTGACATTGTTATGAGCATCGAGGATCAATACGGCATTGAAGTTCCTGACAGCGTTATCGAAAATATGAAAACGGTTGAGGATGTTGTCAACTTTATCGAAGGTGCAACCACCGAAGACTAAGCGACAAAATTATACAAAAACAGCAAAATATATAACAGGCATATTCTGCCTGTTAATTTTTTGTCAATTTAACCATAAAATCAATAAAAATTTAGTTAGTTTAAATGTTGACACTTGTCGCAATAAATAGTAGAATTACTATATATGATAAAATAATATATATGCTATAAAAAGGGGTTTAATTATGGCAGAAGAAAAGTTTGTAATGGCACTTGACCAGGGCACTACCAGTTCTCGTGCTATTATCTTTAACAAAAAGGGCGAAATCGTCGCTAAAAATCAAAACGAATTTACACAGTTCTATCCGCAAAACGGTTGGGTTGAGCACGACCCACACGAAATTCTTTTCTCTGTTGTAAGTTCTATGATCGGTGCATTGCGTGAAGGCACAGTTGACCCAAAGAAAATCGCAGGCATCGGCATCACCAATCAAAGAGAAACAACTATCCTTTGGGACAAAGAAACAGGCGCACCGCTTTACAACGCTATTGTTTGGCAGTGCAGAAGAACTGCCGATTATTGTGAAGAACTCAAATCGCAGGGACTTTCAGATTACATCAAGAGCACTACCGGTCTTTTGATTGACGCATACTTCAGCGCAACAAAAATCAAATGGATTTTGGACAATGTTGAGGGCGCAAGAGAAAAGGCAGAGCGAGGCGAAGTACTTTTCGGTACTATCGACACATGGCTCATCTGGAACTTGACAGACGGCAAGGTTCATGTTACCGACTATTCAAACGCTTGCAGAACAATGTTGTTTGACATTGACAATCTTTGCTGGGATGAATACCTTTGCGAAAAGCTTGGCATCCCAATGTGCATTTTGCCTGAGGTTAAGCCATCAAGCTGTGTTTACGGCAATGTTGCAAAAATCACAGGCATTGAGGACCTTGAGGGTGTTCCGATTGCAGGTGCTATCGGCGACCAGCCGGGCGCATTGTTCGGTCAAGGTTGCTTTGAAGTAGGTCAAGCTAAAAACACCTACGGCACAGGTTGCTTCTTGCTTATGAACACAGGCGAAAAGAGAATTGAGAGCCGTTCAAACCTCCTCACAGGTATTGCTTGGGGACTTGACGGCAAAATCACATACGACCTTGAGGGTTCTGCATTCAACGCAGGCTCAGTTATCAAATGGCTTCGTGACGAACTTGAACTTATCAGTTCCGCCGCTGAATGTGACGAACTTGCAATGCAGGTTGAGGACAGCAACGGCTTATACCTTGTTCCTGCTTTCACAGGCTTGGGCGCACCGTATTGGGATATGTACGCAAGAGGCATTATGGTTGGTCTCACCCGTTCTATCAACAAAAAGCACGTTTGCCGTGCAGTGCTTGAAAGCATTACATATCAAATGACAGACTTGCTGGAAGCTATGATGAACGACAGCGACATCAGACTCAAGGATTTGCGTGTTGACGGCGGTGCAAGTATTTCAAATATTATGATGCAAATTCAGGCAGATATGACCGGTTGCAACGTTAACCGTCCGAAGAACAGAGAAGCAACAGCTCTCGGTGCAGCATATCTTGCAGGTCTTGCAACAGGCGTTTGGAAAGACACAGCAGAGATTGAAGCAAACCGTGAGGTTGACAAAATCTTTATCCCGTCTATGCCGGAAGAAAAGCGCAACAAGCAATATTCCGACTGGAAGCGTGCGGTTGAACGCAGCAGAAATTGGGAAAGATAATTTAATCAGTTAAAATTTTGTCTTTGGCAAAATAATTTATATTCAAAAAGGAGTTTTATTAATTATGGGAAAAGTTGTATGTCCGTGGAATTTAATCACCGACTTTGTAACTGACGCTTTTGTTGGTTACGGTGTTCCGAGAGAGGATGCAGAAATCTGCACCGATGTTCTTTTGGAATCAGATAAGAGAGGTATCGAAAGCCACGGCTGTAACAGATTCAAGCCTATTTATATCGACAGAATCGTTGCAGGTATCCAAAACCCTGTAACAAATTTTGAGGTTATTAAGGAAACACCTTGCACAGCAGTAGTTGACGGTCATGACGGTATGGGTCAGGTTATCGGCTACAAGGCTATGCAGATGGCTATTGACAAGGCAAAGGAATTTGGTCTTGGTATGGTTGCAGTTCGTAATTCTTGCCACTATGGTATCGCAGGCTACTATGCAACACAGGCTACCGAGCAGGGATGCATCGGCTTCACAGGCACAAACGCAAGACCGTCAGTTGCACCTACATTCGGTGTTGAGGGTATGTTTGGTACAAACCCACTCACAATGGGTATTCCGTCTGATGAAGAATTTGATTTTGTACTTGACTGTGCAACATCAATCACACAAAACGGTAAGATTGAATACTACGCAAGAATCGGCGAGCCTGTTCATCCGGGCACAATCATCGGTCTTGACGGCAACCCTGTTGAGGGCGACGCAGGCGAAGCACTCAAGAGAATTCGTCAGGGCACAGCAGCTCTTACAGCACTTGGCGGAATCGGCGAAGCACTCGGCGGTTACAAGGGCTACGGCTACGCTATGATTATTGAGCTTCTCTCTGCTGTTCTTCAGGACGGTAACTACGGCAAGGCTCTTGACGGCAAAGATGAAAACGGCAACCTTGTTCCTTATCATCTCGGTCACTTCTTCCTTGCTATCGACACATCAAAATTTATGGGTGAAGAAGCTGCAAGAAAGAAGACAGGCGAAATTCTCCGTGAAATCAGAGCATCAAAGAAAGCTCCGGGTCAGGACAGAATCTACACAGCAGGCGAGAAAGAATATCTTGTTTGGAAAGAAAGAGAAAACAGCGGTGTTCCTATCAACGAGGCAGTTCAAAAGGAAATCAACGATGTTAGAGATAAGCTCGGTCTTTCTTACACATTCCCATGGGAAGACAACTATGTTCCTTATGAAAAGGAAGAAAAGATTACTTCTCACATCGAGAGAAAGTAATCTCATAAAAACAGCATAAAAATAAGGGGCGGGATGCCCTCGGGCTTCTGTCCGAGTGCGACCTGCTCCTTTTTTGTTATTATTTTCACAATTTTTCACATAATAAAACTATTGCATAAAGCGAAAGGAATAATTTAAAATGAATATAAGAGAGGAATCACTCCAAAAGCACTACGAATGGAACGGAAAAATTGAAGTTGTTGCCAAAGCAAAGGTAAACGACAGCAAGTCACTTTCACTTGCATACACACCGGGTGTTGCAGAACCTTGCCTTGAAATCCAAAAGGACTACAACAAAAGCTATGAACTCACAAGAAGAAACAATCTTGTAGCGGTTATCACAGACGGTTCTGCTGTTCTCGGTCTTGGCGACATCGGACCTGAAGCAGGTATGCCTGTTATGGAGGGCAAATGCGTACTTTTCAAGGAATTCGGCGATGTTGATGCATTCCCTCTTTGCGTAAGAACAAAGGATGTAGACGAGTTTGTTCAAACTGTTTACAACATTTCAGGCTCATTCGGCGGTATCAACCTTGAGGATATTTCTGCTCCTCGTTGCTTCGAGATTGAAGAAAAGCTCAAGAAAATGTGCGACATTCCTATTTTCCACGATGACCAGCACGGCACAGCAGTTGTTGTTTCTGCCGCTCTCATCAACGCAACAAAGATTATCGGCAAAGATTTAGGCGAATGCAAGGCTGTTATCAACGGTTCGGGTGCGGCAGGCACCGCAATCGCAAAACTTCTTATGACACTCGGTTTAAAGGATGTTATCCTTTGTGACAGAACAGGTGCCATCTATGAGGGCAGAGAAAAACTCAATCCGTCAAAAGCTGAAATTGCAAAGGTTACAAACCGTGGAATGGTTAAAGGCGGACTTAAGGACGCTATCGTCGGCACAGATATTTTCATCGGTGTTTCCGCTCCGGGCGTTCTCACCGAAGATATGATTAAAACAATGCACAAAGACCCTATTGTACTTGCAATGGCTAACCCTACACCTGAAATTATGCCGGACGAAGCAAAGGCGGCAGGTGCAAAAATCGTCGGCACGGGTCGTTCGGACTTCCCTAACCAAATCAACAATGTTGTTGCATTTCCGGGCATTTTCAGAGGTGCACTTGATGTAAGAGCATCTGCTATCACAGAGAATATGAAAATTGCGGCAGCTTACGCTATCGCTTCACTTGTTGATGACGACAAGCTCAACGAGGACTACATTCTTCCATACGCATTTGATGAAAGAATCAAAGACACAGTTGCAAGCGCAGTTGCAGAAGCAGCTCGCAAAGACGGCGTAGCAAGAATCTAACCTATTTCCCATAAAATATAAAACTCACCAAAATAAAAAAGTGGAGGATTGCCCTCCACTTTTATTTTTGTGTCTATTCTTTTACCAGCTTCCGCCTCCGCCTCCGCCGAAGCCTCCGCCTGAAAATCCGCCGCCACCGCTGAAGCCACCGCCTCCGCCATACGAACTGCCGTTATGCTCTGACGGTTTTGGAGTTACAATGGTGTCGCCCATTCGTGGCACGCTGCTA
Source organism: uncultured Eubacterium sp. (assembly GCF_934525195.1). Taxonomy (GTDB): domain Bacteria; phylum Bacillota; class Clostridia; order Oscillospirales; family Acutalibacteraceae; genus Eubacterium_R. Next base: position 268,376 of record NZ_CAKSZA010000003.1, on the reverse strand, counting down.
CGCATAAAGTTTGCCATCCAAATGTAGGTGTACGGGTTACTGCCGTAATACCAATGAGGTGGGTCCATAGCTATCTTTTCAAATTTTCTTATCCACTTTGACGACACGCCCAAAACATAGGCATACGGCAAAATGTCGTAAAAATAACTTGGATTTTCCTCAACAAGTGCTTCGAGTCTTTCCTTTTCGGCTGTTTCCAAAAAGGTCTTGAAACTCTTGACCTTGCAAAGATTTTCGTATCCCTCATCGCTTCTTTTTCGCACAAAGAACGAGAGCAAGAAGCTAATCACAGCAAGCACAAAACCTATACGCAAAGCAGTTGCCGTTGTTTTCGGAACAAATGTAAATGTAGAAATAACGCACGACAAAGCAAACGAACCGACGGAAATCACCCAGCACAAAACACGAAGCAACAGCGATTTGGAATCGAACGCCTTTGCCTGATTTACTCTGACAACATACCTGTTTGCAATCTTTTCGGCTGTGCCTGCCATACGATATTGCAATTCCTTGACATAAGTGCCTTTGAGTTTGCCGTTTTTGAACAACGAATCAAACAACTGCCTTTTGTCCTCGTCATCGCCGTCATAATTGCGAAGCCTGTGGATATAGGTGTCCTTGCTGTCCTCCGTTATTTCAATAAATCCCTCGTTTGCAAGTTCAATGAGAATCGCAACAATTTCTTTTTTCTCAACTTTTCCGTTGTACCAATAAGAAACTTCAAGGCTGTTCATACCCTCCGGCGGATAAAATTCAACGGTTTCGATAACCTTTTTATCCTTGCCGAACTTCAACCAAATGATGAGAACAACGGCAAACGCAATCGCTGGAAGTCCAATCATAAACGCATCGAGCATTTTTTCGTGAGCATAATCAAAGGTGAAATATCCCTCGTCAAGTTCTGTCCTGACGGTAAGTGCTTCGTGCTCTCTCAACGGTGCGGTTGTGTGACCGCTAATCACATTTCCGTCAACCTTGTAGTCAACAATATCCGTGCCGACAACTCCGTAGTTACCCGTTGAAAATCCGAGCTTGGAGCTGTCAAACTCCTTTGGCATAGTGATGGTGAAATTGCACTTGTCAATAGCCGTGTCCCAACCGTCACCGATGATGTTGAAATAAAACTCATCCGCATCTGCCACATAATCGGGTCCGACATAATAATCATACGAAATGGTGTAGGATTTTTCGCCGATTACGGTTTCGTCCTCGTCACCGATTTGCATAACAAAATTGTTATTTTCTATGGAATTACTCGTTTTGTCGCTGCATTTTGCGTGCCTGATTTTCACCTTGACATTGCTTGAACTTTCGTCTGCTCTGTACACAGTGAAGCGAATCGGAATATAACGATAAATACCGTGCCTGTACTGGTTAAAAAAGCAGTCAATATTTTCCGTGATATGATAGCTGTTATCCTCGTTTACGGTAATATTCACATCATAATTCTTGATATAATACGGATAAGTTGAATAATCTTCTGCAAGCGCCGTCACGCTTGAGCCAAGAGAAAGCACAAGGCACAGCACAAACAGAAACACATATTTAACCTTTTTCATCAGAATTCAACCTTTACAGCCTCTCTTTGAACAGAATCTCCCACTACAAACATATCTCTCTTTTCAAAACGGAACATAGACGCAACAATGCTTGACGGGAACATCTCAACAGTATTGTTATACTGCTTTACAACAGCGTTGTAGAACTTTCTTGCGTTTGAAATGTCCTCCTCTGTCTTTTTGAGTTGAGCGTTCAAATCCATAAAGTTTTGGTTTGCCTTGAGTTCCGGATATTGCTCCGCAACAACATTGAGGCTCTTTATGGCTGTGTTAAGCTCCGCATTTGCCTCAAGCTTTTGCTGTGAGTTCATTGACGAATAGCCGTTGTTTCGTGCAGAAATAACCTTTTCAAGTGTTTCCGCCTCGTGCTTTGCATAGCCCTTGACAGACGCAACAATGTTTGGAATCAAATCCCATCTCTTTTTGAGATAAACATCCATTGTTGAAAATGCTTCCTCAACGCTGTTCTTCGATTTTACAAGCTTGTTGTAGGTTGCACCGATGTACACCCCGATAAGCACAATCAAAGCAACAACAACGATCAAAACAATAGTTCCTGTGTTCATAATAAATTACCTCCTGTTGTTTATAATTATATTCTGTAATTTTAATATAGCACATAAATTTTCATTTAACAAGAAAAAAAGGATATATTCGTTTGAGAATATATCCTTTAAAATTATTTTCGTTTGATTGAAATTGCTCGTGCGGAATTTGCAACTGCAAGCAGGCACACGCCTATGTCGCCAAAAATCGCAAACCACATAGGAATACTCTTTGCAAGCACAACATCAAGAATTAAAATTACAAGCTTTACGGCAACGGAGAAGTAAATATTTTCCATTGCAATTGCGTGAATTTTCTTTGCGTTCTTCTTGACATCATCAATTGCGCTGTCGGAATAATTAATCATCACCATATCTGCAAGATTAACCGCATCTCCCGTGCAATCTTCCCCAACTGCAACAGCGATGTCGGCAGCCTCAAGCATTGTCAAATCGTTGTGACCCTTGCCGAGATAAATAACCTTGTGACCGTTGTTTTGAAGCACCTTGATGTCGTCAATGCTCTTGTCATCCTCATAAGTAATCACGGTGTCGCAAGCATTGATTTCGTCCATAGTTGAAGTATTCTTAACAAACACATTGTCCTTTGAACAAGCTCCGATTCCTGCGCTGTAGCAAAGCGGAATTGAAATTACAATCGCACACGGACAACCGACAACAAGTGCGGCAAAGCCTCTGTGCAACCATTCGTGCCACTCTGCTTTGAAGAAAAGCGGAGGAACAACAACAATTGCAACCGCAATTATGCAAATAGCCGGTGTGTATATCCTTGCAAATTTGGTAATCATTTGCTCGGTTTTGCTCTCCTCATTGTCATAATGACGAGGCAATGTGTACGTCTTGTGTTTTTGAGAAAGAATTACGTCAATCGATTTTCTGCTTTTTGAAACCGCAAGACCCTGAATAAACTCTCCAACCGTAAACAAAAGCACAACCGCAACGCCCTCGGTGTATTCCTTAATTGCAAATGCACCAAGGCTTGCAAAACTCATAAGAAAGTTTTCATCAAAAAATCTGCCGTGAATAACGCTGTCTGCCGCATCTCTCACAATATCAAAGCCAACCATAAGATAAGAAATCAGATAGCACACAAGATAAGCATAGCTCGGAAGCTCAGTAAATTCGCTGATAATATATCCTGCCGCAAAGAAAACCGCACTTATGATAATCTTTGTGAGTTTTTCTTTTTTATGCTCATTAAAGTGATCCTCACCGCAACAACCGCAGCCGTGATTATCCGGAGTGTGATTATCACAGCAGTTTTCGTAATCGTGGTGGTGTGTATGATTATGTTCACTCATAAAATTCACCTCTTCAAAATAGAATAATTATATCACAATAATTTCAACATTACAACAAACAAATCCTCAAAACGGCTGTTTTTTGTCAAGTGATATGACGATTTTTTGTAAAAAGTTACAAAAGTTACATAAAGGTTACAAATCTGTTGTATATTTTTCACATAGATTACAAAATGTCACATTTGGTATAATATTAGCGTTGTGTCAAAGCAACAACAAACAAATACATATTAAGCGAGTTGAATCGAAAACATTGATTTTCGTAATCATCAAAAAGCGAGAATATAGTTTTATTTTCGCCAAAGAAAAAGGAAGGCATCTATGACTAAGAAGAAAACCCTGCTTATAATTCCGTTTGTAATAATTATGAGCCTCGTGCTTTCGCTCATTACTCCTGCACTTTGCTATGCAGACGACAGCGACTATGAGCCTCGTTTGACAGCGCCAAGTTCATCAAGCGCATATTACAACAGAGAGCTTAACCGTTACTTTCAGGTTGGCTCGGGTATGCCAAACTGTGTGGCATATGCCTACGGCAGAATTTACGAAATGAACGGTGAAGCACCGCTTATCACTCACGGCAGCGCCGGTGATTGGTATTTCATCAACAAATCAAACGGCTACTACGAATACGGAAGTGAGCCAAAACTCGGCGCAGTTGCCTGCTGGAGCAGACACGTTGCCGTGGTTGAAAAAATTGACGACAACGGCATCACTCTTTCAGAATCACATTGGCATGGAAGATATTTCAACACAGTAACCTACTCAAATCTTTCGTCACACTACGGACAAACCTTTTACGGTTATATTTACACCTACAATAACGGGGTAACAAAGAAATTGGAGAAAAAACTCCTTAACGCAACAAATCAAAATTCGGACAAATTTATGACCGATAAGGCACGCACCGTTGATGTGCAAAATCAGTTTACCCTTGCAACAATGAATGTTGAGGAAAACAGCGAAGAACAAATCGACTCTCCTATTTTGACATTGGCAGACAAATTGAGCACAAACAGATAAACAAATATACTTAATATGTAAAAAAGACTGTAAGCCTCTCAACTTACAGTCTTTTCAGACTGTTGAGAAAGTTTCTGAATTTCATTTTCTTGCGAAGGAAGATGTACGGTGGTACCTCGACTGAGCAAAAAACGAAAAACGCCAAAAATGCCGTAGGTTCGATACCTACGGCATTTTTAAAACCCCACCGTCAACACTTCGTGTTGCCACCGTCTCACCTGCCGGTTCGGTCGGTGCTTCTGCATTAAAATGCAGAGGTCTCCACAGGAGACCCGCACCCCTTACATTTAAGTGGAGGCAAATCGGTTGATTATAATTTTAGCGTGTTTCAGGAGCTTTATCGACAGTCTTTTGTTTTGATTATAAATGTTTCAGTTGTTCCTCATCAAATGTAGAAAGGAACTCGTCATAGCTTCCCTTGCGGTCGATGTAGGTATTGCCCGAAATCTCGATAATTCTGTCTGCCACAGTTTCTACAAACTGATGGTCGTGAGAAGTAAAGAGTACAGTTTCAGGATAGCGGATAAGACCGTTGTTGAGCGCTGCAATGGATTCAAGGTCGAGGTGGTTGGTCGGTTCGTCAAAAATGAGAACATTTGCACCCGAAAGCATCATCTTGCAGAGCATACATCTAACTCTTTCACCACCGGACAAAACATTTGCCTTTTTGAGAGCTTCGTCGCCTGAGAACAACATTCTGCCGAGCCAGCCTCTGATGTCTGCCTCAAGTTGTTCGGTTGTGTACTGTCTGAGCCAGTCAACAAGAGTGAGGTCAACGCCGTCAAAATAACTGCTGTTGTCACTTGGGAAATAGCTTTGAGAAGTTGTTACACCCCACTTGAAGCTACCCTCGTCAGGCTCAAGCTCGCCCATAATAATCTTGAAAAGTGTTGTCTTTGCAACAACATCCGAGCCGACAAAAGCAACTTTTTCTCTTGGGTGAATAACAAAGCTGATGTCATCAAGCACCTTGCGGTCGCCGATTGTCTTTGTCAAATGGTCAACACGGAGCAAATCGTTGCCACATTCTCTGTCCGGCTTAAAGTCAACATACGGGAAACGGCGAGACGAAACAGGCATCTCAATCATTTCAAGAGCATCAAGCTGTTTCTTACGAGAAGTTGCCTGCTTTGACTTTGCGGCATTTGCAGAGAAACGGTTGATAAAGTCCTGCAATTCCTTAATTTTCTGCTCATTCTTCTTGTTTTGGTCTCTTGCCTGACGCTGACGCATCTGGGTGTATTCGTACCAGAAATCGTAGTTACCTGTATAAAGAGTAATCTTGCCGTAGTCAACATCACAGATGTGAGTACATACCTTATTCAAGAAATGACGGTCGTGAGATACAACGATAACCGTATTTTCAAAATCCAAAAGGAAGTTTTCAAGCCAGCTGATAGCTGTCAAATCAAGGTGGTTTGTAGGCTCGTCAAGAAGAAGAATATCAGGGTTGCCGTACAAAGCCTGTGCAAGGAGCACCTTAACCTTCAAATCAGACGGAAGCTCTGCCATTTTGAGATAATGGAATTCATCGGGAACACCCAATTTGTTGAGCATAAATTCCGCATCACTCTCTGCATTCCATCCGTCAAGGTCGGCAAATTCTGCTTCAAGTTCGCCTGCCTTTACGCCGTCTTCCTCGGAGAAATCCTCTTTTGCATAAAGTGCGTCCTTTTCCTCCATAATCTCAATAAGTCTTGGGTTGCCCATAAGAACTGTGCGAACAACCTCGTATTCATCATAAGCAAAGTGGTCCTGCTTCAACACAGAAAGACGCTCGCCCGGAGTGATGTGAATCTCACCCTTTGACGGTTCAAGGTCACCGCTGAGCACCTTCAAAAATGTTGACTTGCCTGCGCCGTTTGCACCGATAATACCATAACAGTTGCCCGGTGTAAAAGCGACATTTACTCTCTCAAACAAAGAGCGACCGCCAAACTGAACGGAAATATCATTTGCTGAAATCATATCTATCCCTCACCTTTCTAATATCTAAAATCCACAATATTCTATCACAACGGCAAATATATTTCAACCTATTTTTAGCCAATGACCTATTGCGACATATTTTTTGTACAAACTGCCATATAATGCAGGAGAAATAACAACAAAAAGAGGCAAATATGGAAGTTAAAATCAAGAAAAGGTTAGAGGAGAATGTGAAAAGCGAGGTGCTCAAAAGGGCAGGAATATTTGCAGGATATTTTTTTGCGGGACTGATAACCTCGTTCGGCTCTGCGGTAGGCGGACTGAAGCCTTTTGGCGTGGCGCTGACCGCCTCGGCACGAAAAAAAGGCTACATATTTTCGGCGCTCGGTGCTGTAATCGGCTATCTGCTGACAGGGTTCAACGCACAAAACATGCGATATATGTGCGCTGTGATTTTAACGGCGCTCGGTGCGTTTTTGATTGACCTGCTTGACGCATACCACAACCCGCTGTTTTCAATTATCATCGGCACGGTGTCAATTCTCTCAACGGGAATATTTGTAAACATCAGGCTTTCGTCAGGCAGTGAGGCATATTTTCTCCTCTTGGCAGAAACGATGTTGAGCGCAGGCGTGACCTACTGCTACTACAAAGGAATAAACGCAAATCTTCGCCAAATGAGATTCAAAGCACTGCCGATTTCGGAGCTTGCATACATAATTATATCCGTGTCGACCTTGTTTTTAAGCCTCGGCAATGTAGCAATTTGGCGACTCTATCCGATAAGAATAATCGCCGTTGTTTTGGTGCTGACCACCACCTACTATGCAGGCGAACGGCTCGGAATGATTTTGTCGCTGTCGCTCGGATTCGTTCTCGGAGTGCACAGCAAAGAAGCATTGTTTTTATGCGGTGCTTTCGGATTTTCAACGCTCGTTGCAGGATTGTTTTCAAGCGCTTCAATATTCTCAACGGCAGGTGCATTTTTGGCGTCAATCACTTTCTTTTCGATTGCCACAGGCGAAGAAGTGGGGTTATCGCTGTTTCTTGACGGAATAATCGGCTCGCTGATTTTCGTGCTGATGCCGACAGGGATAACCGACAAAATCGAGAAATTTTTTGACCTCGGAACAGACTTGCCGCCGGACGGCACTCTGCGACAAAACCTTGTACTGAAACTGCGATTTGCATCCAATGCGATGTCAGCAATATCGGACAGCGTGGACGAAGTGCGAGAACGAATAAACGATGTGACACGCAGGCAAAACGAGGCAATGCGTGACACAATGAGTGACACCGAATACATCACGAGGGAGATTATTCTTGAAAAAACAAACCAAATCCGAATGGTTGCATCCGACCAATTCATTTCAATATCGGGCATGCTGAACGACCTTGCAAAAGAATTTGACGAAGCAGAAATCTTTGACTGCAACGCAAGCAACAAAATCAGGCGACTGCTCGGCGAATACGAAATTTATCCGACAAATATTTCCGCAATAGTTGATAAGTACGGCAGAATGAGGGTTGAAATTCTGCTTTCGTCATCAAGTGCGGAATTGACGGGAATTGAACTGAAAAACGAAATAGGCAAAATCTGCAACCGATACTTTGACACGGGCAGAATCACAAACTTCAAAAATGAAAGTATGCTTTCTTTTTCCGAAAAACCGAATTATTCGCTTGAAGTCGGCTTTGCACAATTCAGTGCAGAGGGCGAACTGTGCGGTGACACGGTGAAAATTATCAACGACAGCAAAGGTCATTCCATACTTATTATAAGTGACGGAATGGGCAAAGGCAGTCGTGCGGCACTTGACGGTGCGATGGGTGCAGGACTTTTGTCAAAACTCATCAATTCGGGATTTGGATTTGATTCGGCGCTGAAAATCGTCAACTCCGCCCTGCTTGTCAAATCCAATGACGAAAGCCTTGCAACGCTTGACATTGCAAACATCGACCTTTTCACAGGAAAGTGCGAACTGTTCAAAGCAGGTGCACCGGCAAGCTACATCATCAAAGACGGCAGGCTGACGAAATGCGAGTTGACCTCTATGCCGGCAGGAATTTTGCGAGGCATAGAATTTGCAAAGCGAACGGCGGTTTTGAGCCTCGGCGACAGCATAATTTTGATGAGTGACGGCATAACCGACCTGGGAGAAAGATGGCTCAAAGACGCAATATCCGATATGCCGAACGGCGTGCAAGAGGGTGCTGACTACATTTTGAACTGTGCAAAAGAGGAAATGAAAGACAAAAAAGCAGACGATATGAGTATAATTTTTGCAAGATTGGAGCGAAACTGAATGACTGATAATTTGGGACTCGGCAATTTGTACGAAAACGACATAAGCGAGGTTGCACAGTCGATAAGAAATTTTTTGAACGAAGTGATACAAAAAGACAAACTCTTTTTGCCGACATTGAAAATGAGCAGGCACGCAATAAAAGGCTTGTCGGAAATAATCCTGACAGGCTCGGGGCAATCGTTTTGCACCGCACAGGCAATGGCGCACAACACCGAAATGCTCACCGAACTGCCGACCTATGCAATCCCATCGGCATTGCTGAAAGGCACAAGAGGCGTGCTGTACCGTGATGCACTTGTCGTAGCAATTTCGCAAAGCGGAGAAAGCGACGACACAATCTCTGCGGTGAAGCGAGCGTTGGTCAACGGCGCAAAAGTTGTGGCGGTGACGGCAAAGGACTCGACCCTTGCAAAAATGTGCAAAAGCAAGGTGCACCTCACCGATTGCGACACGAGCCTGTGCACATTCCAAAACGAATACCTTGCCGTTGCAATGCTTTCGATGTATCTCGGTGAAGCGCTCGGGTGTATGTCAAAAATCAATATGAGCGTTTCGCTGCGACTTGCACAAATGCTCCCGGGCAAGCTGTCGTTCACACCGAACAGCGAAAAAGAATTGCAAAATGTCGCTGATTTCATTGGAAAATTCGACAACATCGTGTTCTGCGGATATTCAACAGACGAAGCGTTGGCGCAAGCAGTTGCGGAAAAATTCAGGCTGATTGCAGGAAAAACCGCCTTTGCCCTGCCGATATACGACATTGCGCAAAGCTGTCTTGAACTGAAAAACACATTGATTGTGCCGATTATCAGCAACAGCGCATCAATGCCGATTGTTATGCCGTACATTGACGCAATCAAATATTCCTGCGCTGACACGGTAATTTACACAACAAAAAACATTGCGCAAGACTGCGAAATCACGGACGGCACGGTGACGGTTGACGACAGCATTCCGCTGTTCAACCCCATCACCCTTGCGACCGTGCTTCAGCAAACAATCCTTGAACTTGATGTCAGTCTTGCACCCGAAAAAACTGCATAAAATAAGAAATACGCAACTGCTTTATTACAAAGTCGTTGCGTATTGTTTTTATAAATTATACAAATTTAATGCGTTTCGATGTGTTACATCAAGTATTTCCTGTGCCGACTTTCCGAGCACTTCGCCTATTCGTTCCGCTATGAAAGGAATGTAGGACGAATCGTTGCGTTTGCCACGGTGAGGTTCGGGAGCAAGATACGGACAATCCGTTTCGAGCACAAGGCGGTCAAGCGGAATTTCCTTGACAACTTCCAAACTCTTACGAGCGTTTTTGAATGTTGCCACGCCGTTCAAGCCGATGTACATACCAAGCTTGATAATCTCCCTCGCCATCTCCTTTGAACCCGAAAAGCAATGCAAAACACCTTTCGGCTTGGTTGCTTTGAGAATATCGAGAGTGTCGCCGTGAGCCTCTCTGTCGTGCACAATCACAGGCAAATCGTGGTTCTTGGCAATTTCAATCTGTGCTTCAAAAAAAGCCTTTTGCTTTTCCTTGGTCGATTCCATCCAATGATAATCAAGTCCGATTTCGCCGACTGCAACGCACTTTCCATCACTCAAATATTCATCAAGGAGGCTCAAATCGTCAATGTCGTATTCCTCCAAATTTTCGGGGTGAAAGCCTGCTGCAAAATAAAAATCATCAAATCTATGCGCCAAATTTTGATTTGCCGCCGTTGACGGAATATCACATCCACAGCTGACAACACCGACAACGCCCTTGTCCCAAAGCGACAAAATCAACTCGTCACGGTCGCTGTCAAAAGCCTCATCGTCATAATGAGAATGTGTGTCAAAAATGTTTTTGTAAATCAAAGAACATTCTCCTCAATCCATTTGTCTAAATCGTCATAAACCTCTTGCTTGTTAATCTCGTTGAGAATCTCGTGGCGAGCCTCAGGATAAAGCTTGAGTGTGACATTTTTGTGGTCTGTGTCAAGAAGCTTTTGATAAACTTCCTTTACGCCCTTGCCGTAATTTCCGACAGGGTCCATATCGCCCGACATCAAAAGAACCGGCTTATCCTTTGCAACATTGTTGAACCATCTGTCCTCATTGCACTGAATTGTGAGCTGGCTCAAATCCATAAAGCCTGCAACGGTAAAGAGAAATCCGCAAAGCGGGTCTGCAACATATTCGTCAACCTCTTTTGTATCTCTCATACCCCAATCATAGTGGGTTCTGTGCTCAAACGGCTTGTCGTATGCGCCGAGAGAAAGATTGTTGAGGAACTGACTGTGATACTTTTTGCCCTTGATGCCTGCAATCAATTTCATAATCGGAATACCAATCTTTGCAAGCGGAGTAGGTCCTGCCGTGCCGATAAACACAGCACCGTCAAAATCATTGCCGTACTCGTTGATGTAGCATCTCATAATAAGTGAGCCCATTGAGTGACCTGCGATAAGGAACTTCTTGTCGGGATATTCTTTTTTTGCAATGTCTGTAAGAGCCTTTGCATCGGCAAGGATGTTCTTGTAGCCGTCCTTGTCGCCAAAATAGCCAAGCAAATCCTTGTCATCATTCGACTGACCGTGACCGAGCATATCGTTGATGAAAATCGCATAGCCCTTGTCGGTAAACGCAGAAATAAAATTGCGATACCTGTTTGTATGTTCAGCCATACCGTGGTGCATCTGAATAACAGCCTTTACTTCGCCCTCGGGTGCGAACTGCCAAGCCTTGATGTCACAAATGCCTGAAGCACTTTTGTAAGTGTACTCTTTCTTTATCATAATAAAACCCCTTTTATATAATAAATATTTTTTACTCCATTAAAAAATATTTTAGCAGATAAAGTGCTAAAAATCAACCACACCCGTCAAATCAAAATCGGGAATGTAGTCTGTCACCGCAGACTCAAGTTCCTGCACAAAAATCTTTTGAAGTCCGAGGTCGAAAATATGATTTACCACCTTGTCGTATTCCCTTTGTGTAAGGCGTCTGTTGATTTCTTTGTATTCGGTTAAATCCCCACACGGCACATACTGCGCCATAACCGAAATGTATGTATCTCCAAAATTCTCCGCCAAATAATCAAGCACCGAAATTGACGAATTTGTGTTTGACGGCAAAACGAGGTGACGGATAATCATACCCCGTTGCATTATGCCGTTTTCGTCAAAAACATCACCGCCGACCTGCCGTTTCATCTCTGCAAGTGCCTCCTCGGCAACCTGCGGATAATCCTCCGCCTTGCTGTATTTCAAAGCCTTATCAGGTCTTATATACTTAAAATCGGGCAGATAAATATCCACCGCCCCGTCAAGCATTTTCAAGGTTTCAACGCTGTCATATCCAGAAGTGTTGTACACAATCGGAACAGGCGGTTTGTATTTTTCCAGCACACGCAAAAGCTGAAGCGAATAATGAGTCGGGTTGACAAAATTGATATTGTTTGCACCCTCGTCAACAAGCCGTTTCATAATGCGAACAAGCTCGTCATCGCTGACCTCAACGCCTTTGCATCCGTGGCTGATTTCATAATTCTGGCAGAACACACAACCGAGATTGCAACCGCTGAAAAAGATTGCGCCCGAACCGTTTTTTCCGCTTATGCACGGCTCTTCCCAATAGTGGAGCGAAGCACGGGCAAGCTTAAATTTCTCAGGGCTTTTGCAATATCCAAGCGACACTTCTCGGTCAACATTACACCCTCTTGGGCACGCATTACAAATCATAGCAAAGCCTTGTAAATATCGTTTTTCTTAAAGGAAGTCACCTTTGCAACCTCTTTTGCGGCAGAGTTTGTGCTCATTCCTTCTGCCATAAGACGCTTTGCCTCCTCGACCGCACTTTCAAACGATATTTCCTTTTCCTCCGCCTTTTTTCCGTCAACAATAACAACAAATTCGCCCTTTGGCTTTTCCTCATCAAACATAGCCGAAGCCGTTGCCAAATCTGTGCGAACAACGCTTTCGTGCATTTTTGTGATTTCTTTTACAAGGGCGATTTCACGGTCACCCAAAATCTCATACATATCCTTGAGCGTTTGGGTCAATTTGTGCGGTGCTTCATAAAAAACAAGTGTGCGTTTTTCGTTCTGCACCTCTTCGAGTTCTGCCCTGCGTTCCTTTTTGTTCGCAGAGAGAAAGCCCTCAAAAGTGAACTTTCTTGTGTTCATACCCGAAATTGCAAGCGCCGTGGCAAAGGCGGTCGGACCGGGAACACTCTCCACCGCAATGCCGTTTTCGTGGCAAAGTCTGACCAAATCCTCACCCGGGTCGGAAATTGCCGGCATACCTGCATCCGTGCATATTGCACAGGTTTCGCCGTTTGCAAGTCGAGAAATAATCGCCTCGCCTCGCTCATTTTTGTTATGTTCAAAATAGCTAACCATTTCTTTTTTTATGCCAAAATGATTAAGCAGTTTCAGGGTAACTCTCGTGTCCTCGGCGGCAATGAAATCCACATTTTCAAGCGTTTCAATCGCTCTCGGAGAAAAATCGCCGAGGTTGCCGATCGGAGTGCCCACAACATATAATTTTCCGCTCATTATCTGATTTTATCCTCGTATCCGTCGGCATAAGAGCCGTAAATTTCTATCATCTCGGGAGTGAACTTGCTCTCCTCGTTTTTGATAACCAAAGTAGGTTCAACACGCAAAAACGGTTTTGCCCCCTTTTTTCCCTCTACCAAAAACAAAAAAGGTTCTTCGCCCTGCTTGTCAATCACAAATCGAAGTCGTTTCGGTTCAATTTTGTATTGCCTCATAATCGCAAGTGCATCAACCAGCCTTTCCGGGCGGTGACACATACAAAATCTGCCTGCATAAGTGAGCAGATACGAAGCCGCCTTGACTGCATCCTCAATGTTGCAACACACCTCGTGGCGAGCAATCCTTGCACTTTCACCAAGCGACTCAAAGCCTGTGTTAATCGGCTTGTACGGCGGATTCATCGTGACAAGGGTGAAACATTCCGCCGAAAATTCCTCGTTGATTTTCCTCAAATCGCAAAGGTGCGGTGTGAGCCTGCCGTTCAAATTATTATATTTTATCGAAGCATTAACCTGCTCAAAGGCATTTTGTTGAATATCCAGACAATGCACATCCGTCTGCCTCTCATCACGAAGCCACAACAACGGAATAATTCCGCAACCTGTGCCCATATCAAGCGCCTTGTCCTTGTATTTCGGCTTTGCAAAATGCGACAAAAGCACCGCATCCGTGCCAAAAGTGTGGTCGGGGCTGACTGCGATTTTTATATTGTCCGACAGTCTTTCATAATTATATTCCATAAAAATTATTATAATATATTTTCAATCTTATTACAAGAATATTATCTTTTTTGACGCAAAAGCACAAAACAAAAACAATCAGCGTGTCGAAAAAGTGTTTCCAACACGCTGTAGGCTGTTGAGAAAGGTTCTGAATTTCGTTTTCTTGCGAAGGAAGATGTACGATGGTACCTCGACTGAGCAAAAAACGAAAAACGCCAAAAATGCTGTAAGTTCGATACTTACAGCATTTTTAAAACCCCACCGTCAACACTTCGTGTTGCCACCGTCTCACCTGCCGGTTCGGTCGGTGCTTCTGCATTAAAATGCAGAGGTCTCCACAGGAGACCCGCACCCCTTACATTTAAGTGGAGGCAAATCAGTTGAATATTTTGGCGTGGTTCAGGAGCTTTATCGACAGTCTAAAGCTCCCCTTTTTCATTTTGGAGAGCTTGATATTCAATTCATATATATTTGATAAACAACCGCAAACGCTTCACGAGTAGCAAACGGCATATATCCGTTCCAAGGGGTTTTGCACGGATATTGATATGCTTTCAGTCCGCTTCTTTCAGCAAACTTACTTGCTCTGTATTCATGAAAATCATTTGTAACAACAGTTATTTCATCAATTTCCACACCATTATTTTTTAAAAGTTTTACTGAATTCTCAAAATTTTCTTGTGTAGAAGTTGACTTGTCCTCAAGAATAAGTCTGCTTGATTCAATCCCCATTTGAGTAAGTTCATTATACATACATTGCGCTTCAGAAATATTTTCGCCGTTACCCTGTCCACCGCTCAAAACAACTTTAGAGTTTGGATTCTCCTTTAAATACTCATATGCCGAGTTAATTCTCTTTTTTAAAAAAATACCGGGTTGGTCGCCTCTGACAACACAACCAAGGACAATAGCATATTCCGTTTTGTGATTGCTTTTGCCACTATGCGTCACAACATTTCCCAACGCAAATCCTCCAACGCCGATTCCGACAACAAGCACAATACACACAACCGAAGTGATAATCTTTCCTATAGCTTTTGAATTAAACTTATTCACGGCAAGATTAACCTTATCATAGAACAGTGCATACAAAAGCAAAACACCTGCAACACCAAGTCCTGCAACAACACCGATGTTTATTTCGCCGGTTGTAACAAGCGGACCTATATAAAAAACAGCAATCACGAAAGCAAATAAGCCTATGATTGTTCTTATCCCTTTTTTCATATCCATCACCGTCTACATTATATCAATCCAAAATAACCGAGTCAACAAAGAACTAACCAAGGAATAACTAAGATTTGATAAAGAAAGCCGTGCTTTTGCTGTCATAAAGCAAAACATAACAACAACTGCAAATTGAGTTTTCTGTTGCAATTCTGCTCTTTTCTGCTATAATATTGGTGAAAATAATTACTTTTGGCAGGTGCGGTATGACAAAAAACGATTTTAACAAAATCAAAGAAATTTCTGTTAACGAAATGAAGTCGTTAGATTGTAGCGATTACATTGTTGTTGACATTCGTGACGAAAGAGCGTTTGCCTATGGCTCAATAAACGGTGCTGTCAACATTCCGCAAAATAAAATAGACGAACAACTCGACACCTTGCCAAAGGACAAACTCTTGATTATCTGTTGCAAAAACGGAACTTTCAGCAAGCCTACTGCCGAAAAATTGAGAGAAAGCGGTTTTTGTGCGGTCTATCTCGTGGACGGATATTACGGCTATATGCTCAGCGAATCAGAAGTTGACTCCGACCGTTCAAAAGATGTTGAACGGAGCATAAACAAAAAATTCCACAAGCAAATTTGGAGCAGATTCACCGCCGCACTCAACGACTACAAACTCATTGAGGAGGGCGACAAAATCGCCGTTTGCATTTCGGGCGGCAAGGATTCAATGCTTATGGCAAAGCTTTTTCAGGAACTAAAAAGGCACAACAAGTTCCCGTTTGAAGTTGTTTTTCTTGTTATGGACCCGGGTTACAGCCCCGAAAACAGAGAAATTATTGAAAGAAATGCAAAGCTGTTAAATGTACCTATCACGGTTTTTGAATCGAATATTTTTGAATCGGTTTTGCACATCGAAAAATCGCCGTGTTACCTCTGTGCGAGGATGAGGAGAGGCTATCTCTACAACAAAGCAAAGGAGCTCGGTTGCAACAAAATCGCACTCGGTCATCACTATGATGATGTCATCGAAACCGTGCTTATGGGTATGCTCTACGGCGGTCAGGTACAAACAATGATGCCAAAGCTTCACTCAACAAACTTTGAAGGAATGGAGCTTATTCGCCCGATGTATCTCATCCGTGAGGACGACATCAAGCGTTGGCGTGACTACAACAATTTGCATTTCATCCAATGTGCGTGCAAATTCACCGAGGAATGTGCATCCGATGACTTTGAGACCTCATCAAAGCGTCAGGAAATCAAAAATATGATTAGAGAAATGGCAAAAATCAATCCGCAAGTTGAAAGCAACATTTTCAGAAGTGTTGAAAATGTAAATATCGACACCGTAATTGCCTACAAAAAGGACGGCATAAAGCACAATTTCCTTGAAAACTATGATGATTAAATCTATATGTAGGTGCTCCTCGGCATTGTTCCACCTTATCTGCCGCATTGTATTCGGTGCGGTTTTGTGATATAATATTATAACCGAAAATAAAAGGAGAGATAAAAATGGCAGAATTCAAGTCCTCATTTATCGGCGGATACAGCAAAAAATCCGTAAACGAATATGTTTCAAAGCTTGAAAGCGAAAACGAAATCCTTAAAAAAGCACTTGACCTTGCAGAGCACAACGCACTCAAGGCTGATAAATATTACAACGAAAACACAAAACTCAACAACGAAGTTGCACAGCTCAACGAAGTTGTTGAAGAACTCAACAAAAAGCTTGCAGAATGTGACGAAAAGCTTGCAGAAACCGAAAAATCAAACAATGATTACATCGCAAGCATCGGTCAAATTTTCTATTCCGCATACGAAAGCGGAGCAAAAATCACCGACGATGCAACCGCAGGCTCACAGGAATTTTTGCAGAAAATCGAGGATGTGTCGGCTGAAGCAAAAGCAGAGGCTCAAAAAGCAATCAACGCATACAACCTCATCAATACCGACATCAAGGCATTGCTCACAAATCTCACAAAGGAGATTAACGCAGTTTCCGCAAACACAGACGCAATGATTAAAAAGGCAACAGAAATTGCCACAGCAATGGACTCAATTCAGCAAATCAAGACCGCCAACGCCGACAAGGCACAGGCAGTCGCAGAGGAATACAAAGAATTTTTCGATTCGTTCCAAACAGAAACAAAGGGCAAGGCAATCAGAACAGAAGTTATTGAAGTTCCTGTTGCTCCAAAAGCAGAGGTAAATGCAGAACCTGTACAAGCAGTTGTTCAGGAAACCGAAGCACAAGCACCTGTTGCTCCTGCCGTTGACGAAAGCGTTGACAAAGACGCAGTCCTCCATGACATCCTCAACAGAGTCAGCAACAACTAAATTTGATAATCATACATAACTAAAAGCATCCGTGATTACGGATGCTTTTTTGTTTAATCGTTATTGATTAGAGTGCTGCCTTTGCTGCTTCAACAAGTGTTGCGAAGCCTGCAGGGTCTGCGATTGCAATCTCTGAGAGCATCTTTCTGTTGAGGTCGATGCCTGCCTTCTTGAGACCGTTCATAAATGATGAATAGTTCATACCATTCATCTTTGCTGCTGCAGAAATACGAGTGATCCAAATTCTTCTGAAATCTCTCTTCTTCTGCTTTCTGCCGATATATGCATACTGACCGCTCTTCATTACTGCTTGTTTAGCAGTCTTGAACAAGGTGTGCTTTGATCCATAGTAGCCCTTAGCTGCCTTTAATACTTTCTTTCTTCTTTTACGAGTCGCCATAGCGCCTTTAATTCTAGCCATTGTTAATTACCTCCGTAAGTCTTAATCGTTCTTCTTATTTATAAGGAACAAGTCTCTTGCACTGCTTCTGATTGGTTACATCTGCAACTGCAGTCTTGCGAAGATTTCTCTTGCGCTTTGTTGTCTTTTTAGTAAGAATGTGTGAAGTGTAAGCGTGAGCTCTCTTTACCTTGCCGCTCTTAGTTGTCTTAAAACGCTTCTTAGCGCCGCTGTGTGTCTTAATTTTTGGCATATTTATTTCCTCCGTTAAAATTAATTACTTTGTCTTTGGGGACATAAACATAAGAATTTGGCGTCCCTCAAGCTTTGGTTTTTTATCAATATTTGCTTCATCAACAAGCTGTTCAGCAAATCTTTGCATATTGGTTTCGGCAAGCTCCGGGTGAGCCATCTCTCTGCCGCGAAGGCGGATAGACACCTTGAGCTTATCGCCCTTTGCAAGGAACTTGCGTGCTTGGTTGACTTTGGTATTAAAGTCGCCGATATCAATATTAAGCGAAAGTCTGATTTCCTTTGTTTCAACAGTCTTTTGCTTTTTGCGATTTTCCTTTTCACGCTTGGTTTGCTCATAGCGATACTTTGAGTAGTCCATAATTTTTGCAACCGGCGGTTTAGCCATAGGAGCAATTTTTACAAGGTCAACGCCTCTTGCATCTGCAAGTGCCTGTGCCTCTTTTGCGCTCATAATGCCTAATTGTTCGCCCGAATCAGAAATTACTCTTAATTCCTTATCTCTGATTTCGCCGTTGAGCTGTGGAGCATCCTTGCTGATAAAAAACACCTCTTTAAAAAATAAATAAGTACAAACGCAAAACGCCTGTACTCAATAATCTCAAAAATTATTGCCCTTTTTACTTCACGCTGAAGGGGAGAACATTCGCTCTGCTTTGTTGTGCAAATAATATACCACATTACGTGGTGTTTGTCAAGACTTTTTCTTTACAAATATTTTCGGCAGAAAAAGCGCTGTAAACCCAAAAGCTCACAGCGTTTTATTTTTACAACAACGCAATCATTAAATCATTGAGATAATTTACTCCCAAGCTTGTTGTTGTGGCTAAAACAATCACCAATGCATATGCAATAACAACCATAATGATTTGCGCCCAAATGAAGTTCTTTTTGTTTTTGTTTGTGTTTGGACTGACAAGCCACACAATCCAACAAATAATATTCACAACAGGGATTGCCGAGAGTACGAACATTAAGATATATGCCCCGATACTCATAACCTCAGTTGTCGGGTCATACGGCTGATGATAAATCGGCTGTTGATACTGCGGTTGATACGGTGGTTGGTTTGGATTTTGATTAGGTTGATAATATTGATTATTGTAATCCTCCATACTTATCCCTCCTGTTCATTAATATCAAGGGAGAATTTACAGCCCTGTGTTTTCTGCAATATACTTGCGTGCCTTAACGGCATATTCAAACGGATTTGCCTTTGCCGGGTCTTGCTCTGCTTCAACAACAACCCAACCCTCATAGTCAGCTTCCTCCAAAATGTCAAATATCGGCTTGAAGTCCACATCTCCGTCACCCGGAACAGTGAACACACCTGCTCTGACCGCATCAAGGAACGACATATGATTTGGCACAACCTCGTTGTTATAAACATCAAGACGAACATCTTTGAGATGAACGTGCTTGATTCGGTCAACATACTTTTTAAGCACGGGAACAGGGTCGATACCTGCAAATGTAAGGTGACCGCTGTCAAAAAGAAGATAGACAAGTTCAGGGTCTGTAAGTTCCATAAGTTTGTCGATTTCCTCAACTGTCTGAACACCTGTGCCCATATGGTGATGAACGGTGAAATACATACCCTTGCTTCGTGCATATTCGCCCATTTCATTAAAGCCTTTTGCAACGACAGCCCATTCCTCATCTGTATAATAAGGCTTTTCGTCAAGGATCGATTTTGTCAAATCGCCCTGAATAGAATTGCCCTGCTCCGATGCACCGATAACTTTTGCACCGAGCTTGTGAAGTTTGTCGCAATGAGCCTTGAATGCCTCGATAGTTTCCTCATAAGGTTTTGATGTGAGATATGACGAGAACCACGCATTGCAAATTTGAAGTCCTCTGATGTCAAGATAAGGCTTTAAAACATCAGGGTCTGACGGATATTTATTTCCGATTTCGCTACCCTTGAAGCCTGCAAGTGCCATTTCGGAAATGCACTGTTCAAAAGTGTTTTCCGCTCCCAAATCAGGCATATCATCATTAGTCCATCCAATCGGCGCAATCGCCAATTTAACTTTGTTAGGATTAAGCATCTTAGTTCTCCTTTTATGTTAATAATCAAAGGTTTGTGCAATGTGTTTTTGCATATCATCATAAGCCTCGGCAACTTTTTTGCTCTTTGACACCTCGGCAACTCCGACTCTCCACCACGACTCAAATCCCGGAGTCATGGTTTTTGGAAGCACCTTGATATCGAACAAAACAGGTCTTTCCTGCTTTTTAGCATCTTCAAGAGCCGATTTCAACTCTGCCGATGTGCGAATTGTGTATGCCTTTGCGCCGTAACCCTCTGCGATTTTTGCAAAATCAACAGCGATTTCGTCACCGTCAAGCATACCTGTTTTTGGATTTCTTGCACGGAACACCGTACCGAAAGTATCTGTGCCCTGATTGTTTTGCAAATTTTCGATACAGCCCCAACCGAGATTGTCAAAAAGGCAAATATTAATCTTCAAGCCCTCTTGAATAGCTGTGTACAACTCGCTGTGACCCATAAGAAACGAACCGTCACCGCAGAAAGTGTACACCTCTGCTTCAGGCTTTGCAAGTTTTGCACCTAAAGCACCGTTGACCTCGTATCCCATATTTGAATATCCGTATTCCATATGGTAAGTTCTGACGCCGTTAGGTCTGAAAAGTCGTTGCATATCGCCGGGGAGTGAACCTGCCGAACCGAGAGCAATGTCGCCCTCGCTCATAAATTCATTGATAATACCGAGAGCAAGAGTTTGATTGAGTCCTCCCTCAAGCTCGGTTGAATAATATTCGTCAACAATAGCGTCCCACTCTTTTTTGGCGTCCGCAATTTCGGTTGTATATGCGGTTTTATAGCCGTCAAGCGACTCAATAAGTGCCGTCAAAGTTTCCTTGGCATCGGCAACAATAGCCTCCGCGTCCATTTTGTACGCATCAAATGGGCAAATATTTATACCGAGCACCTTTCTGTTCTCGCTGAAAAGCCATTTTGACGAAGTGGTAAAATCTGTAAATCTTGTGCCGACGCCGATAACAAGGTCTGCATCTCTGCCGATAACATTTGCCGCCTTGCCACCCGTTACACCGATACCGCCCAAATTAAGCGGATGATTCCAATCAATAAGTCCCTTGCCTGCTTGAGTTTCGGACACAGGAATGTTGTATTTTTCGGCAAGAGCCTGAAGCTCTTTTTCTGCGCCTGAATATCTAACACCGCCGCCACAAACGATAATCGGCTTTTTTGCGGATTTAATCATCTGTGTTGCACGGTCAAGCTGTGAAGCACTTACAGGTCGTCTGTCTATATGCCAAACTCGTTTTTGGAGGAAGTGCTCCGGATAATCATATGCCTCGCCCTCAACATCCTGAGGCATTGCAAGGCAAACCGCACCCGTGTCGGCAGGGTCGGTGAGCACTCTCATTGCGTTTATGCAGGCAGTCATAAGCTGTTCGGGGCGAATAATTCTGTCAAAATAATGGCAAACACCCTTGAACGCATCGGTAACCGTTCTGCCGTAATTGTCAAAAAATTCTGCCTGTTGCAAAACAGGGTCGGGCTGACGACAAGCGAATGTGTCACCCGGCAGGACAAGAAGCGGAATTCTGTTTGCCGTTGCACAGCCACAAGCGGTCACCATATTGGTTGCACCGGGTCCGATAGACGAAACGCACGGAATAATCGCCTTTCTGTCTGTTTGTTTTGCATAAGCAACAGCGGCAAGAGCCATATTCTGCTCGTTTTTGCCCTGATAAAATTTTAAGTTATGGCCGCCCTGTTCAAGTGCCTGACCTACTCCGACTACACAGCCGTGGCCGAAAATTCCAAAAATTCCGTTGACGAATTTTGACTCAACTCCGTCCACTTCTATGTATTGGTTATCAAGGAACTTGACAAGAGCCTGCGCCATTGTCAATCTTTCTCGTTTCATACCGTCACCCCGTTATCAACATTCAATTTCTGAAAGCTTAACAGGACGATGTTCTGCAACCGACAACTTTGCAGCCAAACCGAGACGGAGTGCCTCCAAGCCGTCATTTACCGTTGTCTTTGTAGGAACATCATTTTGAACGGCATTGATAAATTCTTTCATTTCGTCTGCAAACGACTGCATATATCTTTCAAGGAAGAAATAAAGAGGCTTGTCGGTGCGATTGCCGTCATCATTGATGTAAGCAACATTTGTCGGAGTGTCGTTTGACGCAGAAGCCTGACCGCCCGAACCGAAAACTTCAAGTCTTTGGTCGTAGCCGTAGCAAGCCTTACGACAGTTGTCAATAACGCCGATTGCGCCGCTCTTAAACTTAAGCGCAACAAGTGCGGTGTCAACATCTCCCGCCTCGCCGATTGCCGGGTCAACCATAACGGTTGCGTTGGCATAAACTTCTTCTACCTCACCGCCGATAAAGCGAGCCATATCAAAATCGTGAACCGTCATATCAAGGAAGATACCGCCCGACACCTTGACATATTCGATTGCCGGAGGCTCAGGGTCACGAGATGTAATTTTAATTGTTTGAAGATTGCCGAGTTTGCCCTCATTTGCAAGGCGTTTGATTTCGGCAAAGTTGTGGTCATATCTTCTGTTGAAGCCGATTTGAAGTTTTACACCTGCTTTTTCAACAGCAGAAACAACTTTTTTGATTTTTGCAACGGTCAAATCAACAGGCTTTTCGCAGAAAATGTGCTTGCCTGCCTCAGCAGCCTCAACCGCAATGTCTGCATGTGTGTCGGTTGACGAGCAAATGAGAACCGCCTCAATTTCTGGGTTATTAAGGATTTCGTGATAATCCGCACACGCGTTTGGAATTCCCAATTCATCGGCAACTTTCATTGCACCTTCCAAATAAATGTCCGAAATTGAAACGATTTCCGCCTGCGGAATATGATAAGTGATT
Source organism: uncultured Eubacterium sp. (assembly GCF_934525195.1). Taxonomy (GTDB): domain Bacteria; phylum Bacillota; class Clostridia; order Oscillospirales; family Acutalibacteraceae; genus Eubacterium_R. The sequence continues at coordinate 245,368 of NZ_CAKSZA010000003.1, read as the reverse complement.
GATTTTGCATGAACCTGTCCGATTCTTCCGGCACCGATAATGCCCACCTTTAGTTTTTGCATAGCAATACCCCTTTTGTAGAAATTACAGAGTTTCCCCCGCATATATCAAGATATATCAAATTTATTTTATCATACAGTATTGGCGTTTTCAACAAAATTTCTGCAATAATAGTACACAAAATTAGGCACAGTATCATAGTGAATTTTCACAAAACAAAAACAAACCGACTCCGTTAAAAAACGAAATCGGTTTATTGTTAAAAATCAGTATTAAACTTTTATATTTGATGCTTATTTTTAATTTTAAGTCGTTCCATCGCACGAGAAAGATTTGCTTGGATTTGGTAATATTCATCAAGCGAATGTTGTTGACGAAGTTCCTCTTCCGCTCTTTCGGCAGCCTCTTGAGCACGGCGCTTATCGATTTCTTCGGGAAGTTCTGCAGAAATGCACACAAGGTTTGCACGATTGTCGAAGAACTCCAAAAGTCCCGAACCGACAAACGCTTCTGTCACATTGCCCTCGACATCCGTGAACTTCATTTCGCCAAATTCGATAGGTGCAACCGTGTTTTCGTGGTTTGCCAAAAATCCGCAAAGTCCCTCTTCCGCAACGGGCACAACAAGACTTTGCGCCTCGCCGTCAAAAAAGATGCGATTTGACGCAACAATCTTCAATTTAAAAGTGTTCATATAAATCACCAATTAAAGTGTTTTTGCTTTTTCAATAGCGTCATCAATAGTACCGACATTGAAGAACGCCATTTCAGGCAAGTCGTCAACTTCACCGTCAACAATAGCCTTGAAGCCTCTTACAGATTCCTTGAGCGGAACATAAACGCCCTTTAAGCCTGTAAATGTTTCTGCTACATGGAACGGCTGTGACAAGAACTTTTCAATCTTTCTTGCACGATATACAGAAAGCTTATCATCATCGGACAATTCCTCCATACCGAGGATTGCGATGATATCCTGAAGTTCCTTGTACTTCTGCAAATATTCCTGAACCTTGCAGGCAACCTCATAGTGTTCCTCACCTACAACATCAGCTTCCAAAATTCTTGAGTTGGACTCAAGAGGGTCAACCGCAGGATAAATACCTTTTTCTACTATCTTACGAGAAAGAACGGTAGTTGCGTCAAGGTGAGCAAAGGTTGTTGCAGGAGCAGGGTCTGTAAGGTCATCGGCAGGAACATAAACAGCCTGAACGGATGTGATTGAGCCGTTCTTTGTGGAGGTAATTCTCTCCTGAAGTTCGCCGACATCGGTTGCCAAAGTCGGCTGATAACCAACGGCTGACGGCATTCTGCCCAAAAGAGCGGAAACCTCAGAGCCTGCCTGAATAAATCTGAAGATATTATCAATGAAAAGAAGCACATCCTGATGCTGTTTGTCACGGAAATACTCTGCCATTGTAAGTCCTGTTTCGGCAACTCTCATTCTTGCTCCGGGTGGCTCGTTCATCTGACCGAAAACCAAAGCAGTCTTGTTAATTACGCCCGACTCTTTCATTTCGTTCCAAAGGTCATTACCCTCTCTTGAACGCTCACCGACACCTGTGAAGATGGAATAACCGCCGTGCTGAGTTGCAACATTGGTGATAAGTTCCTGAATAAGTACGGTTTTACCTACACCGGCACCGCCGAACAAACCGATTTTACCACCCTTTTGGTAAGGAGTAAGAAGGTCGATAACCTTGATACCTGTTTCCAAAATCTCTACTTCGTCCGATTGCTCGTCAAAGCTCGGAGCTTTACGGTGAATTGACCAATGCTCCTCGTTATCCAAATTTTCCAAATCATCTATGGTTTCGCCGACAACATTAAAAAGTCTGCCCAAAGTTTTTTCGCCGATAGGCACTTTGATTGAATCGCCTGTTGCGGCAACCTGCATATCCTTGTACAAGCCCTCAGAAGCGGCAAGCATAATGCAACGAACTGTGTTTCCGCCGATATGCTGTGCAACTTCCATAACGGCACGCTTGCCGTCGTTTTCGACTTCGAGCGCTTCCTTGATTTTTGGAAGTTCTCCGTCAAACTGTACATCAACAACAGGTCCCATAACTTGTGTTATTTTACCGTAATTCATACTATTATTACCTTTCTGAAAGGTTGTTATTGAGCCTCTTGAGCAGCGTGACTTGCGCCGCCGCAAACCTCACTGATTTCCTGTGTAATCGCTGCCTGTCGTGCTCTGTTAAACTGAATGGACAAATCTTTAATCATAGAATTGGCACTGTCCGATGCGTTTTGCATTGCCATCATACGAGCGTTGTGCTCGCTGCAATAGCTCTCCACAAGTGCACCGTACACAAAGCCTGCAATATAGCTTGGAGCAATCGAGTCAAACGCAGTTTTTACATCAGGCATAAATACTGCATCGTTATAGTGCTCAACAAGTTCGTTGCTTTGCATATTGATACTGCCCTTCTTCAACGGAAGAAGCTGAGTGCTGACCGCCTCAACCGTCATTGAATTGACCATTTTTGTATATACAACATGAACCTCGTCAATCTTTTTGTCAAGAAACATCGAAACGATTTTTTCGCTGATATGTCTTGCACGGTTAACAGTAGGATTTTGTGCCGCATATCTGAAATTAATGTCAATCGGAATTTCCTTTTTTTCAAAGAAATGTCTGCCGAGCTGACCGACAACAAAAAGCATATTGTTGCAACCGTCATCAACTGTGCACTTCTCGGCAAGTTTGATAACATTGTGGTTATACGCACCTGCCAAGCCCTTATCGGCAGTAATTACAAGATATGCAACGATTCTGTCATCGCCGACTTTGTTTGGTCTTTCGTCAAAATATACCGAACCGACCTCCGGCGCAACATCCAAAATCTTTGCAAGACTGTCTTGAATCATAAAGAAATAAGGCTCTGTGTTTTTTAAATCTCTGCGGGCTTTTTGAAGTTTTGACGAGGACACCATATACATTGCATTTGTGATTTTCATAGTGTCCTTGATAGACTTTATTCTGCCCTGGATTTCTCTTGCATTAGCCATTATTTGCCTTTCCGAATTCATCAATCACATCGAGGATTGAAGCCTTCAAATCATCATCAAGCACCTTTTGAGTGTCGATTTCAGCAACAAGGTCGCTGTGATGATTTTCAAAATATTCGAGCATTTCACCCTGATAGCTCTTGAGTTTGTCCTTTGGCACGTCAACAAACTTCTTGCCGATTGCACCAACAAGAGTGATAACCTGCTGTGCAAGTGACATAGGATGTGTGAGCGGCTGTTTAAGAAGTTCCATAAGACCCGAACCATACTTAAGCTGCATCTTTGTGTCATCATCCAAATCAGAGGAGAACTGGGTGAACACTTCCATTTCTCTGAACTGTGCCAAATCAACACGAAGTGAGCCTGCTGCTTTCTTCATAGCCTTTGTTTGAGCCGCACCGCCGACACGGGATACGGAAAGACCGACATTAACCGCAGGTCTTTGACCTGAGAAGAAAAGGTCACTTTCGAGATAAATCTGACCGTCTGTAATTGAAATAACGTTTGTTGGGATGTATGCAGATACGTCGCCTGCCTGAGTTTCGATGATAGGCAAGGCAGTGATTGAACCGCCGCCAAGCTCGTCACTCAAACGGCTTGAACGCTCAAGAAGTCTTGAGTGCAAATAGAACACATCACCCGGATAAGCCTCTCGTCCAGGCGGTCTGCCTAAAAGCAGAGAGATTGCACGGTAAGCAACAGCGTGCTTGCTCAAATCATCATACACGATGAGGCAATCCTTGCCCTTGTACATAAAGTATTCAGCCATAGCCGTTGCCGAATACGGAGAAATATATTGAAGTGAAGCCGCATCCGATGCTGTTGAGCACACAACGATTGTGTAATCCATAGCACCGTTCTTTTTGAGTGTGTTAACAAGTTTTGCAACAGTTGACGCTTTTTGACCGATGGCATTGTAAACACAGATTGTGTCCTTGCCCTTTTGGTTAATGATAGTGTCAATTGCAATAGATGTTTTACCTGTCTGACGGTCACCGATGATAAGTTCACGCTGACCTCTGCCTATCGGGAACATAGAGTCGATAGCAAGAATACCTGTTTCCATCGGCTTTGAAACCGATTTTCTGTCAACGATTGACGGAGCCGGTTGCTCAACCAAGCGGTAATCGCTTGCTTCGATATCTCCCAAGCCGTCAATTGGCTCGCCGAGAGCATTTACAACTCTGCCGACAAAATTGTCGCCTACCGGAACGCCTGCTTTTCTCTTTGTACGCTTAACCTTTGTGCCCTGCTCGATTTCTTCATCCGAACCAAAGAGGATACAGCCGATTGAGTCGTGGTTGATGTTTTGAACCATACCCTTTGTGCCGTCCTCAAACACAACGATTTCGCCGTACATTGCATTGCCGAGTCCAACGATTGTTGCGATATTATCGCCAACCTTGACTACCTGACCGACTTCTTCGCCCTGAAGATTATCTTTGAAGGACTTAATATCCTTGCGCAAAACTTCAAGCACCTCTTTGTTGCTTCCGGTACTCTCCTTGGCAGTACGAAGAATTTGCTCCTTGATAGTCTGCATCTTTGTTTTGAGAGAGAAGTCATACTCCTTGCCCTCAACGGCAATTACAAAACCGCCAACCAAAGACGCATCTTTTTTTATGTCAACAACAACATTTTCGCTCTTTGTTTCCTTACGAACGAAGTCCTCAATACCCTTGAGTTGCTTTTCGTCAGGAGGGTTGATGCAAGTTACTGTTGCATGAACGATATTCTTTTTTCTGTCACCTTCAACGATATATGCCTCAATAAGCTCCTCGAGGTCGCCACACTGGCACTTCTCGGCAAGCTCGCCCAAAAATTCTCTTACGGACGGAGCAAACAAATCGTTGATTACCTGCTGTTTTTCCTCGGCAGGATAGTTTGGATTGTTGAGTGTTTCACGAAGTTCCTCGCTGCTGTTGTACAATCTCAACGCATCTTCCAAGCTACCCACGCTGACTTGATTTGAAAGCAGGTTTTGGATATATAAATCTTGATTTTTAATCATTAATCTTCACTGCTTTCGTTTAAAAATTTGTCATAAATCTCTGCATCGGTTTTTGCGCTTACGCTTTCGCCGACAACCTTTTGTGCTGCCTCCATAGCAAGTTTTGCAAGCTCTTCCTTAACATCTCGGCGGGCATTTTCCGTATCCAACTCGATTTGCTTTTGAGCGTCTTGCTTAAGTCTTGTGGCATCATTATTTGCTTTGTCAAGGATTTTGTTATATTCAACCTTTGCCTTGTCCCTTGCATCGGAAATAATTTCCTTTGCCTCGGTGTTGACATTTTTGATTTTATCCTCATAATCAGCCATTTTTTCATTTGCGGCGTTAACCGTATCTTCAGCCTCTTTGAACTGATTATCAATCAATTCCTTTCTTGCCTGAAGTGTCTTTTTGATTGGCTTGATAAGGAAAAATCTCATCAAAAGATAGAAAATAATAAGATTGACTATTGTCCAAAGCAAATTAAAATCAAACTTTAACATTTGTTAATTTCCTTTCAATCAATAATGAACGGCGAACTATTTTACCATAAAGATAATCAAAATTGCACCAATCAAGCCGTAAATAGCTGTTGCCTCTGACAAAGCGGCACCAAGAATAAGAGTTGTTTGAATTTTACCTGCGATTTCAGGCTGACGAGCCTGAGCTTCTACTGCCTTACCTGTTGCGATACCGATACCGATACCTGCGCCAATGCCACACAAAAGTGCAATACCTGCACCGATTGCAATAATTGATCCTGTCATAATTTTATCTCCTTAAAATATAAATCGTTGTTTATATGCTCAAGCCGTAGCTTTAGCTTGTTTTTTTGCTTGTTTTTTAGCCAACTTTTCGGCTTTCTTTTGAGCCTTGCGCATTTTCTTTGCTTCCTTTGGCTCTTCTTCCTCTTCTTCAACAGCTTCTTGAAGATAAATAGCTGTCAAGAAACAGAAAATGTACGCTTGCAACAGTCCGTCAAACAAATCGAAGTAGAGGCTGAACACAGCCGGAAATCCGAACTTCATAAACGGCACTGCCTTGATTAATTCCATAATGGTGAACGCTGCAATGATGTTACCAAAAAGTCGCATACAAAGTGAAAGCGGTTTGGTGAACACCTCAAGAATATTGATAGGAGTAACTATCCACACAGGTTTTGTGAATTGCTTGAACCTGCCGAGGACACCCTTATCCTTAAAGGCACAATATTCTACGAGCACGATAGAAGTGAGTGCCATAGCCGCAGTTACCTGCATACTCTTTGTAGGTGGCTTGAATCCCAACAGTCCAATCATATTGGACACGCCGATAAACAAAGCCATACTCATAAGCCATGGTATATACCTTTCTACCTTTGGACCCATAATGGTTTTGAAAAATGCTTCTGCCTTTTCATAGCACATTTCGAGTATCATCTGACGCTTGGTTATTTCGCCCTGAACCTTTAGGTTTCGGGTGAGAAATATAGCCAAAATCGTCACAGCGACAATTATAATCCAGGAAACAACCGTACTCTCATCAAAGCCGATGTGTACGCCATTGACATCAAAGCCGAACACTTCGTCGATGTTGAGCTGCTTTTGGAGTTCTTCCTGCAAATCGACGCTCATACTAATTGGTGCTATTGTCATCGTCATTCCTCCATTTCCCATATATTTGCAGGTTTGAAAAGATTGTTATTTTTTTCACCTGCTTTTACTCTCATTATAACTACGAAATTTGAATTTTGCAATACAGCTTTTTCATTTTTTTGACATTTATATGATAAAAATAGCCAAGAAAAGTGAAGTAATTTTGTGCAACTTTATACCTATCGTTAACGCCTGTTTTACTATATGTATATAAGTTGTGCTATACCACCATACTGAATGTAATATCTTTGCAAAGAGTCAGGTTATTTTCAAAAATCGGTTTACTTTTTTGGAAATATCATTTATAATAAAAGGCTGAAACGAATATATAATAATATTATTATAGGAGATAGTTATGGCAAATAATCAGAAAAAAATGGTTGATGACATCACATCAATGGATGTGGACTTTGCCAAGTGGTACACCGATGTGTGCAAAAAGGCAGAGCTTATCGAATACACAAGCGTTAAGGGCTGTATGGTAATCCGACCTTACGGCTATGCAATTTGGGAAAACATCCAAAGAATACTTGACGGAATGTTCAAGGCAACAGGTCACGAAAATGTTTGTATGCCGATGTTCATCCCTGAGTCATTGCTCCAAAAGGAAGCCGACCATGTTGAGGGCTTTGCGCCTGAATGTGCGTGGGTAACCTACGGCGGAAACGAAAAGCTTGAGGAACGTCTTTGCGTTAGACCTACAAGCGAAACTCTTTTCTGCGAGCACTTCAAAAACATTGTTCACTCTCACAGAGATTTGCCTAAACTCTACAATCAGTGGGTATCTGTTGTAAGATGGGAAAAGACAACAAGACCGTTCCTCCGTTCAAGAGAATTCTTGTGGCAGGAAGGTCACACACTCCACGCAACACCTGAGGAGGCAATTGAGGAAACAGAAAAAATGCTTGGCATCTACACCAAGTTCTGCCAAGAGGATTTGGCTATGCCTGTTATCCAGGGTCAAAAGACAGATAGCGACAAGTTTGCAGGTGCTGAAAGAACATACTGCATCGAGGCACTTATGCACGACGGCAAGGCACTTCAGGCAGGCACAAGCCACTACTTTGGCGACGGCTTTGCAAAAGCATTTGACATTCAGTTTGCAGACAAGAACAATCAGCTCCAATACCCTCATCAAACATCTTGGGGTGTAACAACTCGTCTTATCGGCGCAATCATTATGACACACGGTGACGACAACGGACTTGTTCTTCCGCCGGCTGTTGCACCGATTCAGGCAATCGTTATTCCTGTTGCACAGCACAAAGACGGCGTTCTTGATGCGGCAAACGAACTTTGCGACAGACTAAACAAGGTTTGCAGAGCAAAGATTGACGATTCAAACAACACTCCGGGCTGGAAGTTTGCGGAATACGAAATGAAGGGTGTTCCTGTAAGAATCGAACTCGGTCCGAGAGATATCGAAGCAGGTCAATGCGTTGTTGTTACCCGTCACAACAGAGAAAAGGCAATCGTTCCTCTTGACAAGATTGAAGAAGTTATCCTTGAAAAACTTGAAGAAGTACGCAACGGTATCTACGAAAAGGCTCTTGAAAACAGAGAACGCAGAACATACATTGCACACAATATGGACGAAATCATTGCCGACCTTGAAAAGAACGGCGACGGATTTGTAAAAGCTATGTGGTGCGGTGACGAAGCTTGCGAGGACAAGGTAAAGGAAGTTACCGGTGTCGGTTCTCGTTGCATTCCGCTTGACCAAGAAAATCTTGACGACAAGTGCGTATGCTGCGGCAAACCTGCCAAATGTATGGTATACTGGGGCAAGGCTTATTAATTTAACAAAAACAAAAACCGTCAGGGCGAAGCAAATCGCTCTAACGATGAAATAATGTAACATATATTATTTAGGAGGCATTACTATGTCAGTATTAGTAACAGGCGGACTCGGCTACATCGGTTCGCACACATGCGTTGAACTTATGAATGCGGGATTTGATGTTGTTGTTGTAGACAATCTTTACAACTGCAAAAAGTCATCTTATGACAGAATCAAGGCTCTTGTAGGAAAGGATTTCCCTTTCTATCAGGTAGACATCAGAGATAAAGAAGGTATGCAAAAGGTTTTTGAGGCTGAAAACATCGACAGCGTTATTCACTTTGCCGGTCTTAAAGCTGTTGGCGAAAGCTGTGTAAAACCTCTTGAATACTTCGACAACAACATCACAGGCACACTTGTTTTGCTTGATGTTATGAGAAACAACGGTTGCAAGAAGATTGTATTTTCATCATCGGCTACCGTTTACGGAATGAACAACATTTCTCCTCTCACCGAGGATATGCAGGTTGGCGGTGTAACAAACCCATACGGCAGAACAAAGTACATCATTGAATGTATGCTCCAAGACCTTTATGCAAGCGACAATGACTGGAGCATCTGCTTGCTTCGTTACTTCAACCCAATCGGCGCACACAAGAGCGGCACAATGGGTGAAGACCCTAACGGAATTCCAAACAACCTTATGCCATACATCACTCAGGTTGCTATCGGCAAGAGAGAAGAACTCGGTGTATTCGGCGACGATTACGATACACCTGACGGCACAGGCGTCAGAGATTACATCCATGTTGTTGACCTTGCACTCGGTCACCTCAAGGCTGTTGAAAAGGTCAGAGCAGACAAGGGATTGTTCATCTACAACCTCGGTACAGGTATCGGATACAGCGTTCTTGATGTTGTTCACGCTTTTGAAAAAGCAAGCGGAGTAAAGATTCCTTACTCAATCAAGCCACGCAGAGCAGGCGACATTGCAACTTGCTACAGCGACCCGTCTAAGGCTCTCAAGGAGCTTGGCTGGAAGGCTGAAAGAGGCATTGAAGAAATGTGCGAAGATTCTTGGAGATGGCAGAGTCAAAATCCTAACGGCTACCCGGACTAATAAGACTGCCGATAAAGCTCCCTGAACCACGCCAAATAACAAATCAACTCCCGAAGCGAATACGCTTCGGGAGTTTTCTTAATACCTCAAATTCAATTTTGGAAGAAAAATTCTTCTTCATCAATTAATGTATATGCAAACAGTTTATCGCTGTCGAGGTCAACTCGGTGCATATCAACCGCATTGATTTTGTGGCAATTATAGGTTGTGTAGTAATAAATTCCCTTGTCGGCATTGCAACAAGATGTATAAATCGTGATTTCATACTTGCCGTCTGCCACCTCGCAACAGCCCCGTTGCTGGTCAACAGAACCGAGAATGTGAAAGAACTGACCGACGCTTGATTTTTCGTCATCGGCAGATTTGGAATTGAGTTTTGTGAACGCAACCTTTGCAAATCGTGACGGTGACGACAAATCACCCGGCAAACCGAGTGCACCCATTCCCCTGCTGAAATACTTTAAATCCAAATCATAATTATTGTTCGGTTGCTGTGGGGAAAGCGACATATACTTGCTGAACTCGTACATCTGCACATCAAACGGCGGATTGTTTGTGAGCACGCCGATTGGATTGTCGTGAATTTTCATTCCGTCCGCCATACATTCAAGAGTTATGCACTCGTTTTTGTCGCAAATAATATAATGAAGCTGTGCGGAAGTGAATTGCTCATTGAACGGAGTGTTTGTGATGTTTATATTGCAGAGAAGCTCACGCACTTCCGACATATCCTTGCATTGGCACAAAATCCACGGGATAAATTCAAACTGAGCAACATTTTGCTTGCCATCACAAGGTTCGGTTGCATAAACAGCGTTGCCCACAAAATTAAGCCCCGCAATGCAAACGCCCTTTTCGTTTACGGCATCATAGTAAAGCGGGTAATCATTTGCAATATGCGCCATACCGATTATGGCATAGTGACTGTCATTTCTGCCCTCAAAGCGAAAATCAAACGGATAGTTACGAGGTGTAACCGTGATGCTGTCACCGTAAGAAAATTCATAATCGAGTGTTCTGCCAAAATAAAAATCCTTTGTTTTATATGTTGCGGCTGTGCACATAAAATCATACTCCTTTACTTTATTATATACCGAATTTTTTATATTAAAAAAACGACAAGGTAAAAACCTCGTCGTTGGTGCCGGCGGTGGGACTTGAACCCACACACCCAAACGGATAACAGATTTTGAGTCTGTCTCGTCTGCCAATTCCGACACGCCGGCAAATCAGCATTTATATTATATATAAAAACCTATATAATGTCAACAGTTTTTTGAAAAGTCTTTCAGAAGTGATATAGGCTGTTGAGAAAGTTTCTGAATTTCGTTTTCTTGCGAACATTGCTGTACGATGGTACCGCTTGTTCGCAAAAAACGAAAAACGCCAAAAATGCTGTAAGTTCGATACTTACAGCATTTTTAAAACCCCACCGTCAACACTTCGTGTTGCCACCTCCCCTTATAAATAAGAGGAGGCTGATGTGGTAATTTTTATTTTGGCGTGATTCAGAAGCTTTATCACAGCCTATAGTTACTTTTTGTCAATCTGCTTACTGTACTTTGCAAGATAAACAGTTCTCATAAGGAAGCATTCTGCCTTTGGAACATAGTGTGAACGATTGAAAATATTGCAATCAATCTGAGCGGCAGCGCCCTTGTCCATAATAATATCAAGAGCCTGAAGGTCACCGTCATTGTTGCCTGTAATCATTGCACCCATTCCTTGAATGAGAACAGCGTTTCTGTCCTTGATTGATTTTGCAATTTCCTTTGCGCATTCGTCTGTGTCGCCGTTAATCCATGGGACGCATTTTACATCAAGACCAACGATTTGAGCAAAATCGTCAATCATAGGGTCCATAGTTTCATCAAGGCAAGATACTGCAACAACATCAGGAGTTGCAAGGTGCTTAATCATAGAAACATTTTCCGAATTATAAATTGCTCTATGGATTTTTTCAACCTTTGGAGCAATGCCGTTGATTCCAAGACCTGTTTCAAGGTCAACATCAACAGTCTTTCCGCCAACATTAAGAGTGAAACGGTTTCCGCTTCTTACAGATGAACCGAGGTCGCAAATTTCAGACGGCATTTCGTCTGCACCGTTCTTTTTAAGGAAGTATGCTCTTCTTGCGTCATCAGAATAAGTCTTATCCCAAGAATGGCGAAGATAATTATCCTTGATTACTTTTTCACAGCACTTTTCAAGATTTTCTGCAAGAGCAAATGCGTGGTCGTAATCATCGCCCATAACAAGAGCACCGTGGTGCATAAGCATAATTGCACGGGCACTCGGAGTCATTTCAATACATCTCTCAACCTTTCTGCGGAGAGAATCGGTTGTTGACATAGCATAATCTGCACAAGGAACTTTGTTGCCCAAAACGCCCTTGAACTCATCATAAACATTTACAATATCCATACCTGTGATGGAAACGATTGTAGCTGCTCTTTGGTGAGTGTGAATAACAAAATCAACTGTCGGATGATGACGATACGCAGCTGCGTGAACGCCTTTTTCCGATGATGGCTTGATGTCGCCCTCGTGTGAGCAGTCAGCAATGTTAACAACTACAACTTCCTCAGGTGTAAGGTCCTCATAGGCTCTGCCTGACGGAGTGATAACAAACTGTGTGTCGCTGATACGAGCAGAAACATTGCCCCATGTGCGAGCAATAAGACCGGATTCAACAAGCCTTTTGCCTGCTTCAACAACTAATCTTTTAGCTTCTTCAATTTCGTAAGCCATATTTTTCCCCTTATATTTATGTAATTTATAAAGCGACAAATGGGCGGTTGTTGCGCCGCCCTTTTTATGTCATTAATTAATAATCAATCTTTTCGCACTTTGAAAGAACCTTGTCGAATCTCTTGATGCATTCGTCAATGTCTTCCTCGGTGTATGCACTTGATGTGTAAAGACGAGAACCTGCAAGAGTTACAAGACCCTCTGCCATATAAGCAGCGCCCATATATTGCATTTCTGTCTGGCGGATGCCTGTTTCTTTAAGTACGGTTGGAATTGTCCAAGGCTTTCTCCAGTTAATTCTGAAGTGCATTGTTGCAACTGTGTGAAGCTGGCAAATAGAACCAACATTGTAGCATACAAACGGAAGGTCGTACTTCTTGATTGATTCGTTAAGACCCTTAACAAGTCTGTCTGCCATTTGACCTGCAACCTGACAAGCATTTCTCTTTTCGATTTCGCAAATTACAGTGTAGCCTGCACAGCAAGAAATCGGTGTTGCAGCCATTGTACCGCCGCACATTGCCTTGTGAATCTTCTTGCCCTCAGCCTTATCAAGACCTGCGCCAAGATACTTCATAACTTCTCTGTGACCGCCGATACCGCCTGCACCCGGATAGCCGCCTGCGATAATCTTGCCGAAAATTGTGATATCAGGGTCGATACCATAGTAACCCTGCGCACCTGACAAACCGATACGGAAGCCTGTTACAACCTCGTCACAAACAAGGAGAGCACCGTACTTACGGCAAAGTGCCTGCACGCCCTTAGGGAAGTCCTTATCAACAGGACGGGTAGCTGATTCAGGTCCGCAAGGCTCGATGAATACAGCAGCTGTACCGCCACGGAACTTGTTGATGATGAGCTTCTTCTCAAGATCCTTGAGGTCGTTAGGGAAGAATTCCTGTGTGTGCTTGAATACAAACAATGGAACACCGTGTGATTGAAGGTTAAGTGTACCCGGAACACGCATACCCCAAGCAAGCTGATCTGACCAGCCGTGGTAAGCACCGCCCATTTTGATGATATTCTTGTGGCCTGTTGCAAGACGAGCAACACGAACAGCACACATACATGCCTCAGTACCTGAACCGAGCATACGGAACATTTCTACTGATGGTACGCACTCGCTGATTTTCTTTGCGAGTTTATATTCATAAGGATGGAACAAACCTGTTGACGGACCGCAGTCATCAAGGAGTTCCTTTACCTTTTCTTTTACAACATCGTCGTTTGAACCGATAATTGTAGGGCCGCCTGCCTGAAGGAAGTCAAAATATTCGTTGCCGTCAATATCCCAGAGCTTGTTGCCCTTAGCCTTTGTCATAACGATTGGGAACGGATAGTTGAACGCAAGGTTGTGCTGAACGCCGCCCGGAATTACTTGCTTAGCTTCAGTAATCATTTCCTTTGACTTAGCACACTTCTTTGCGAAGTATTCATCTTCATACTCTTTGAGAGCAGCTCTGCTGATAGAGTAGATTGGTTTTTTAATTAACGCATCAAGCTGTGCTGTGAGTGCAGCAGCGTTAGGATACTCTGTAATAGCGAATCTTGTATCCATAAAATAATCCTCCTTAGATTTTATAGTGAGCGGTCACTCACTATTTAATTGGTGAGCCGGTACTCACGGTTTTTACAAATTAAGTATATCACATTTCACCGATTTGTCAACTTCAAACCTTGATTTTTTTGTTATTTTTGTTGCAATATACAATTAAAAATGGTAATATACCTTTAGTGAATTAATGCTCACCAAAGGAGATTTGGAGCATTTGCACAAATGAAAAGTTGCTGTTTTGTGCAAGGCTACAAAATCAAGTTTTTTATGTTTGAAAAGAGATACAAAGAAGCATTTGAGAGGGCTACCGATGAGAGAAAGGAAAAAATCCTTGAAGTCGGCATCAAAGAATTTGCTTCCAAAGGCTACGAAAAAGCCAATATAAATATAATTGCAAAAAAAGCCGGTATAAGCATTGGACTGATGTACAAATATTTCAGCACCAAAGAGGACTTGTTCATCACCTGTATTCAGCGTGGGATGTCAATTCTTGACGATGCGGTAGACGAAATTTTGCAAAGCGATGACAAGCTGATTGTCAAGGCGGAAAAACTCATCCGAACAACCTGTCAGCTCAGCCAGCGTGATGCAAACTATGTCAAGCTGTACAACGAGATAACCTCGGAGCGAGACAGCGAAAAGGCTATGGAGTTTGCCAAGGCTATTGAGGGCGAAACAAGCAGAAAATATGTAAAATGTATCACCGATGCACTTGCAAAGGGTGATGTAAGACAGGATATGGACCCACGCCTTTTTGCATTTTTCCTTGATAATTTGCTGACTTCCCTGCAATTCTCATTCACATGCGACTACTATCGCAACAGGCTTGAGATATACACAGGCGTTAATGTAGCGGAGCTTTCGGAAGATCAGATTGTAAGGCAGCTGCTCAAGTTCATTGAGTCTGCGTTTACCTTTGAAAAATAATTAATAAACTTAATTTATATACGGAGGATACTATGAGTAAGTATGTAATGGCGTACGATATCGGTACAACAGGCATAAAAACCTGCCTTATCGAAATCGACAAAGAGATAACAATTCTTGCATCCGCAACAGAGGGATACAACCTCTATGTTGACGAGGAAACAGGCGTTAAGGGCGGAAGCGAGCAGGACGCAGACGAATGGTGGAGTGCAATGTGCATCACCACCAAAGAGGTTTTGAAAAAGTGCCGCAAAATCAAGAAAGAGCAGATTGAGGGCATCAGCTTCTGTTCTGCTATGCAGGGACTTGTTCTCGTTGACAGAGAGGGCAAATGTATCCGCCGTCCGATGACATATATGGATCAGCGTGCAAGAGAAGAAATCAAAAAAGGTATTGCACACGGTGTTCAGATTGCAGGTGCTGAGGTTACAAAACTTCTCAAATATCTCAAATACACAGGTGCGGTTTCGTCATCTGTTAAAGACCCGATTTGGAAATACAAGTGGGTTGAGGCTCACGAGCCTGAAAACTTCAAGAGAATTTACAAATGGCTTGATGTTAAGGAATATATGATTCTCCGTTGCAGCGGTGAATTTGTTATGACAAACGACTCCGCATTCGGCACACTTCTTTATGACACACGCAAAGGTCACGAGGGTTGGTGCAAACCGATTTGCGATATGGTCGGTGTTAATATTGAACATATGCCTGAAATCAAGGCAAGCACCGAAAAGGTCGGTGAAATCACAAAGCAGGCTGCCGAGGAACTCGGACTTGCAGAGGGCACGGCTGTTTACGGCGGCGGCGGTGACGCTTCGCTCATCGGTGTAGGCGCAGGTGCAACCGAAGTCGGCGACACTCACATTTATTCAGGCACTTCGGGCTGGGTAGGAACCGTTGTTCCGGAACAGCTTGTTGACGCAGGTGCTATGATGGCGGCTATCGTTGGCGCAAATCCTGAAACTTACAATTATTTTGCCGAGCTTGAAACCTCCAACAAATGTATGGGTTGGGTTAAGGACCACCTTGCACTTGACGAAATCGGCGTTTTCCTCAAAAAATACGGTCACAAGAAGGACGACTTGGAGGAGGAAAGTTTCAACCTTTATGATTATCTTGAAGAGGTTATCGACAGAGCAAATCCGGGCTCTGACGGCGTTGTGTTCACTCCGTGGCTTCACGGCAACAGATGTCCGTTTGAGGACCCGAATGCCGCAGGTATGTTCTTCAACATTCACCTTGAAACAGGCAAAACCGAGCTTATCAGAGCTGTTGTTGAGGGCGTTTGCTTCCATATGAGATGGATGCTTGAGCGTCAGGAACAAAAGGTTGCAAAGTACAAGACAACAAACGCTGTTCGTTTCTGCGGCGGCGGTGCACTCGGTGCTTCAACTTGCCAAATCCTTGCCGACATTCTCCAAAGAGATGTTGAGGTTGTTGACTCACCGCAAAACATCGGTGCAGTCGGCGCAGCAGCTTGTATCGCTGTCGGCACAGGAATGATCAGTTCAATGACCGAGGTCAAGAAGCTCATCCCCGCAAAGATTACATACCATCCAAACAAAGCAAACAAAGCGGTCTACGACCGCAACTTCGAGGTCTTCAAAAACCTCTACAAATGCAATAAAAAGAATTTCGAAATCCTTAACGGATAAATTTCAGTATAAAAACCAGCAGTAGAAATCCTACTGCTGGTTTTTATATTTTCCCAATGCATTTATTAATTCGTCACGTAAACCGTGCCCAAAAGTTTTATAATTAATAATTTGTATTGTGTCAAAATTTGGTTTGCCATTTCCTTCTACCAAAATCCAACCATTCTTAGTCAAAGTCAAATCCCAACCGACAAATCGGCTTTTTTTATATAAGCAATGTAATTGCTTAACCAAATCAATCAATTCATCCCAACGAGGAATTTGAAATCCTTTATATTTTTTCCCACTATCAGGATGTTTTTCAAAATATTCAAGATTTGTCTTAGAATATCCGTCTGAAATAACTATACCTGATTCAACATCAACAGCTGAAGCAATTCCACCCATGCTAGTATTGTCAACAATACTCCCTTTTCTTCCGGTTCGAAACAATGCATAAATTCTTGTTAGTTCCCCATTATCAAAAGCAGAGATAAATCTAATTGTATTTACGCAAGTGTCACAAAACTCGGCAAACTCATCGCACTGGTTTATCCATTCTTCACAAATACATCCACCATATTGAAGCAAACTAAAAAAAGCCGGTTTTATTTCTTTTGAATTGGTCAATGTTATTTTTTTGACATCAATGCCCAATGATCCCATTTCATCTTTTACAATAAAGGTTTTGTTTTTTTTAGCAAAGTTCTCAAAATTAATGTAATCATTAAAGTTTTTTATTCCAACTACATCTCTATGATAATAGTCTTTATAAATATTATATGTATCAATTTTATTCTTAAAAATCATACAATCATCATAATTTCCATCAAAAGAACTTTTTACATAATCAAAATACTCTTCCGCACCAATAAAAGATTTTCTTTTTTCATCTGGAAGATTTATAAAATCATATTTAAAATACTCATCATATCTTCTTAATCGATATTTTTCTTTTGAAGCATAAATATCATCAATGATTTCGCTGATATATTGACAATTTGCATTTCGTAATTCAGGCATATAATTATCAACTGCTTTTACAATGTCAATATCACAATTTTCAAAATTATACATCATATCTCTCATCAATCAAAATCCGGTTCTAAATCATGTGGATTAGTAGTTACTTCTTCAGTTGTTGAAGATGTTGTTGTATGTTTATTTAATTTTGTAGTTGTGGTTGTAGTTGGTTCTGTAACATAATCAATAGAAGTCATCTCTCTTGTAGTTCCATCTTTAACAACTAAATATTTTTTTATTTTTGTTGAATGTTCTTTTGTAGAAACCATTTCTTTTTCATTTGTTTTATTTTTTTGTTTTTTGTTTTTATTTTTTTTTGATACTTTTTTTGTAGTTTTCATTTCTGTAATGTGTAATTCTTCTGTTTCCTGATTACTTACCGTTTCACTGACATTTGCAGTGGTATTAATATCTGTTTGTTCTTTCTCAACATTTTTATCATTTGAACAAGAAGTATAGAACATCATAATTAAAACAACTATCGAAATTATTACTAAAGATTTTTTCAAATTTATCACCTCATAATTTATTATACCACCCTTATATATTCTAATCAATATAAATATAAAAAAACACGGTGGATAAATCCACCGTGTCTCTTTTTAGCGTTAGAATTCAGGCTCAAGGTCACCTTCGTTACCTGATGTTGTTACAACATCAACTACTGCAAACTTTTCAAGTTCAGCTACTGGCTTTGTGTACTTCATTATAGTTTCACCTCCCATTACAAAATCTCTAGAATAGTATGTAACTACTATTTAGGCTTTTTTATTGGCAATATATTGTGCTGAAGATTTTGCATAACGCATAATTGCATCACAAACATCCTTAAGGGCTTGAGTTGCCTTTGTACCTGTAATCTGTGAATAGCAATATGACTCAATACTCATTCTTCTTGTATTAGAAATTACATTTCCATTTGCATCAAGAAGTCTTACATATACAGGAATACTTGCCTCATTACCCTTTACACCATTATAGTAGAAGTTGAGGTACTTTCCTGATACTTGGAACATATCAGGATTGTTTTCAACTGTAAATATTTCTGGCTGTTGACCTTCCTTTGTTACTTCAACCTGCAATGTGTCAAGTTCTGGACAGGATGTGGTCTTTTTAGCCATAACAACTACGAGGTCAACTGAAGCACCCATTCTAAGGTTTGTACCAATTTGAGCCGATGGGTTATCAATCGTTACATAGTTCTTATCATCAATAGTCTTAAGAGTAATGTCTTCGGTTGTTCTATAAGCTAACTGTTCTGGAGTGATATAATCAGTCATAGGTTTCTTATTACCATTTGTAATACCATAGCCTTGCTGAATTTGAGCTTTATAGCCATACCAAATAATATCTGCTAACAATCTTCTGTAATTTGAATATGATGTTGGATAAGCAGTAGTATTATACTTATCAAGCTGTGATTTCAAATATGTGGTAATTGCATAATTATATGCATCACCCCAATAAGTCACGCCATCCTTTATACCATAGAAAGTATACGTAGCTTCCTCATTCAAAGTGTGAGGCATAATCTTATCAAAGGAGAATGTATAATATGTAACTCCCTTGCTTGTGCCTGTTCCATATTCATCTACTACTTCAGTCTTTACGCCTTCTCTAGTAGTATATGTAACTGACATATAGAAGCTATCATAATAATCACAAACATCCTTAGGAACCCATGTCTTTACAAGGATTGCTGAATCAATAGACAACTGTGTAGCCTGTCTGCAAAGTCTATCAGTGTGTGGAGCTTCCTTAGTTTCAGTTTTGCCACACTCTGTACATGTTCTTGTTTGAGTACCATTTGTACCAACCTTAGCTGTTGCATCCCACTTGGCATCGCCGTTGTACTTCCACTCACCCCATTTGTGTACGTGAGCTTCCGGAAGCTTATCAAGTGTTTCTGTCTTTGTAGCACCACAACCGTCAAATGTACATGTATATTTCTTGATACCTGTTTCAGTCGTTGTAGGTTCCTTGATTACTTCGCCTTGGTTCCACTCGTGAGCTGCGCCTGTCTTGATGATTGTGTAAGTAGCGTCCTTTGTAGCGGTAGCTTCAGGCTGAACATCCCAAGCGTAAGTGTAGTGCTTTGCATTATCGTGAGAAACTGCAGGAAGTGCAGGAATTTCAACAGCGTCACCTTGATTATAGGTCTTTTCTGTTCTAACACCCTCAGCATCTACGAATGTGATGGTATAAGTTTTAACACTAGGTTCATTATACTCGTTTTCGCCCAAGAAGTCAAGTGCAGGAGATTCTGTGTCTACTTTATCATAGAGTTCATACTCTGAAACCTTACCGCCGTTAGCAGCTGTGTTAAGATAATAAGTCTTATACTTATCAGCAGCGTCTGTGGCAATATTAAATGTGATTGGGTCATCAGAAACAATCTTGAACATAAATGTTGCCAAAACAGCAGTGTTTGTGAATGTTTCCTTGCCAACAGTTACAGATTTTGTGTCAACTTTCGGTGCACCTGTCTGAGCAGCAAAGTTAGCATACATCACATTGTTTTCAGCATCAATATATGATGTTTCGCCTACTGTGAAAGTGCCATTGTTATGAATGGCGTTACCGCTCTGTTCAGGAAGTGCTTCAAGTGAAGGATATTTTGGTGCGGCAGCATACTCTGCTTCTTCACCATAAGTATGAGTAAGAGGTTGATTAGCAACTTTCCTACTACTAATATAAGCAGGTGTAATACTTTTAGAATAGTTAATAGCAACTTCGGCAGCTGCAAGCTCAGTAACATTTCTCATAAGAACGGTTACTGTAAAGAAATCACCCTTGTTATATCCGTCAATTTTTCCGGTGTTTTTATCGTAATCCAATGCGGTAGAATTCAATCCGGTGTACTTATCAAAATTAGTAAGGCTATTTGGAGCCTTCTGTAAATAAGTCTTAGGTGTTGCTGTATTTGAAACATCACCGAATCGAAGATCAATATTTGTTCTGCTTTCACCGGCAGCCAAAACTGTCAATGGGAAAGAACAAACTATCATCATTACTGCTAAGAGGATTGCTATTGCTTTTTTAAATGATTTTTTCATTTTATATAGTTTCCTCCAATTATTTTATAATTCCATTTGAGTATATGCAACAGTTTTTCTCAAAAATGACCTAAAGATTTTATAATCTTCTTCGTCAATTTGACCGTCGCCGTTAAGATCGATTTTTTGCATCGAGTATCGTGCGATATCGGTTGAGTTAATCTTGCCGTCCTGATTGTAATCAAGAACGCAAATTCCGATTTCCTCTACGTTAAGCTGACCATAATCGTCAGCCTTATCTCGAGAAACCACGAGCTTAACCTTTCTGTCAATAGTGTTTGCTCCGCTGAATACAAGTGTATACTCGCCTTCGCTAAGCTCTGTAAGAGTATATGCACCATCAGCATCTGTAACCACTGTTTTTTCAGGTTTTCCTTCGATTGAAACAGTGATACCTTTTACCGGAGCACTTGACGCAGCTCCCTGATAATCCCTTGCAATAGTTACAGAACCGGTTACATCAAATTCTGTAATAATGAATTCAGGAGATGCATCTGCTTGCAACTTGTACATTCCATCTGCAAGACTTGGTTGAAGTACATAACCTTTCTCCTTACCATCAAGATAAGATGCCTGTACAAAGCATAATTGCGGGTCTGGTGAAAATTCAAACACTTCTGCAAAATCGCAAGAGGATGTGACCGTAACAGAAAGTGAGACCATTACAGTCCCATTTGTATCGATTGCACAAGTATCATCACCTTCAGCAACCTGCATAACAGAAACTGTTGTTGAATCGATCTTGTGACCGCTCTCGTTCATATCTTCATGATTTGTTCCGTAGCAACTTAAATAAGTAACTGACGAGATTGGTTCTTTGTATGTTGCAGTTAACTCAATTATAGAAACAGCCTTCATTCCGGAAAGGACAATGTCAACTTTGTAAGTGCCCGCTTTGAGCATATTGCCATTTGCCGCTTTCCCTTTTGCGTCGGTAAATACGCAAGTTAGTTTAGGTGTTTCTTTTCCGAGGGTTCCACCCACGGCGCTTGCATTCATTGGTAAAGCAAGCATCGAAATTATTAATACTAAACAAACGAATGGGGTAGTTAAGAATCTTTTAAAAGTATGTTTCATATTATGAAACCCCCAAAGTTCTTGTTTTTTGATACGATGCCTCACACAAAGTTGTCCCTGCGCAAGGCATCGTAGGACATTAACTAAATCGTAATTAATTTAGCGGAATTTAATTTAGTGCTGTAATTCGTTAATTATGCAAGTGCAGCGTAATTAACTCCTGACTTCATAATGCTCTTGAACTGGCCGGCAGTAATCTTCTTGCCGTCACCGATTTCTCCCTTTACGGAAGCGAGAGCGATATCAGTTGAGTTAATCTTACCGTCGCCATTGTAATCAATAGCAACATAACCAACGTTTACATCTGTTGCGGCAGCACTGAATGTTACCTTTCTTTCAAAGCCGTTAGCGCCCTTGAATGTAACCTCAGTAGTCTGACCGATAGGAAGGTTGATTGAGAATGAACCGCCTGCCTTTGTCATTGCAGTCTTGCCGTTATACTCGATTGTAACGCCTGAGATACCATAAGTACCTGCAGTACCCTTGCCGTCGATAGCTTCTGTAACCTTACCTGAAACAGTAAATGTTGTTGCAGCTACAGCCTTTTCAAGAGCATTCTCAGCCATTACAAGTTCCTTCTTAGCAACGTATACGTCAACGATAGTTGCAGGAGCTTCAGTTTGTGCTACCTTAACAGCTCTTGCAAGCATATTAATGTAGTCAGTCCATGATTTTTCAGTGTAGCCATCGTTAGTAAGTACACCGCCTACAAGCTTACCGTATTTAACGCTAGGATCGCCTGTAATAGTAACAGAACCGTTTGTATAAGTTGTTGTGTTTTCTACCTTATTTTCGGTAATTTTAGCAGTAATGTTATTCTTTGTTGTTCCGGTTAAATGTGCAATTTCAGCTTCAATCTTTGAGCCTGCAAAAGGACGAGACTCAATGAGACCATAATACTTATTGAATTCCTTGATTGCTTCTTTAAGCTGTGCAGAAGCAGCAGTTGTTGTGTATGAACCGTCTGCCTTCTTTGTTACAAGAGCCTCAGCTTCCTTAGCAACCTTAACCATTCTTTCGTATGTTGCAACATCGTAGTTTGCACTTTCCATACCGGCACGTTTTGCCATAATACCATTTTCAGGATTTACAATACCATCCATTGCGGCAGTGTTGATTCCTGTTGCAATAGTATTCTGAACTGCATATTCCATCTTGTCTTCAGCAAGTTGATACAAGTTACGATAGTCAATCTTCTTTGCTTTATCATTTGGCTTTGTAACTCTCTGAACCTGAGTATATGTATATGCCCAATCAGCATTTGAAGTAGCACTCAAGCCTGATTCAAAGATGTACATATGATTTTCTTTAGCGTAATAGTTCTTCATTTCCTTTACGCCGTTTACTGTTTCTTCATACTGAGAAACAGTTTCTGTCTTTCCATAATATGGAACAGAATATGTTTCTGTATCCCAACCGTTTACATATTCCAAATCGTTTACATAATAATATGTATTACCGATCTTTTGAACACTACGGCCGGCATACTTGCCATTAGCAATGTCATTATCATCAGCAAGCTGATTTGTGAAGATAGGATAAACGTGATCCTCATCTAAGTAGTAATAACCACCATAAGCATGATAGTTCTTCTTTACGTAATCCGAAACATTTCCATTAACTGAAAGTTTCTTGTAAACTGCATCACCCTTAGTGTCCTTAACAGTTGTTGTTACAGGAACAAGTTCTGTATTGGTAATAAATTGTGAAGCATTCTCCGCAGTTGGAGCTGCTGCAATTACATTAAGAGTTTCTGCAAAGAGAGTTTGAATATCATTGTAAGTGGTGAGCTGCTTGTAGTCACTTGGCTGATAAGCGTCGATTTGAGCCTTTGCAGCCTTGTATGATTTTTCAAGATTGCTTGCATAACCTGTGTCAGCAACTACAACTTCAAATGGTTCGCCTGCATCAAGATCTGTTGAGCTTTCATCATAACCCTTAAGTGTAAATGTGTATGTACCAGGTTCAACTGATGTTGTGCCCTTTTGTACCTTAAGCCATCTCTTGTAGCCGTCTTCGCCTTCAACGGCGCTCATACCACGCAAGAAGTTGATGCCTTGGATGGTAGAAGTAGCTGTTACGCAGCCAGTTTGAACTGCAACAGGATTAACACCAACGCTTACAATGTTGCCGTTGGCATCATAAATAGGCTGAATCTCAGAACCTTCTTCTTGACCCTTAACAACAGAGGCTGCAATATGTGTTCTTGTTACAACACTATATTCTTTGTTATCCTTGTACTTAGTGTTAACTTCGTCTTCGGTTACACCTGTAGTGAAAGTAGCGTTGCCAACTTGAACTTGCTCACCGCATACCCATTCGCCCTTGTTAGTTACATTGCCTTCTGTATCAATCTTATCTGCACGATAGTCAACCATGTCAACATTTGTTACATTGATGACATCTTCGCCCGCTTCATTCTTTCCTACTGAATATGATACACGTGCGTTATTGTTTTCGTCAACTTCATATACACCGTCATAGAGTGTATATGCACCGACTTTTTCTATTTGAGATGGATTTGTGCTTGAAATAATGATTGTTTCAGGTCTTCTTAAAGTCGAAATGTCTCCCACAGCGTTGTCATCGTTATACTTTACATCAGTTCCGCCGGTAAGTGTACCAAACCAACCCAACTCTGATGAGAAATTCATTGTACATTGAGCAATTTGATTTTCATAAACCAATTCTGCCTTTTGATTTGTATTTGTACCCTTATAGATATTGTATGTAAGAGTAAATGTAGCAGTTGATGATTCACTTGGATAGTCAGCTGTAAGCTTTACCTTCAAGCTTTCTTCAGGAGCGATCATTGTTCCTGCTTTAACATCAGCTGAAAATCCGGTTACACCGTCAATCTTCAAGCTCTTTACTTCTACAAAATATCTGTTATCATATTTGATTTTATCATTTTCTTTATAGAATCTGTTAAGACCTACTGATTCATTCTTAATAGTAAGATAAGTATCGGTAATAGGTTCGTTAAACGCAAAGTCTGAACGAGAAGGATCATTTACAGAAATTGAAGCAGGACCAAACTTATGGTCGCCCAACTGTGGAAGGAATCCCTTAACGAAATAGCTTACTGCCTTAACTGCAAACATTGCACCCTGCCATGCGCCTGCACCGCAAGTTGCGTTTGTAGTTGAAGCTACACCGCCGAAACCACAGTAGATGTTAGCAATCAAAATGCCAAGTACACCTGTAGCATTTTTGCCGTCGCCACCATTATAGTCGCAAAGGTATTGCTTGCTAACCAATGAGTCAAACGGTGTTGCTGTGTTACCCATTTCTGATGTTGTTGGGATAACGTGTTTATAAATTTGATTGTTGAGCTTAGCACCCAAAATACCGTTTACGAGTGAAGCAAGAACGTCATCATAAACGAGAGCATCAATGCCCTTGTTCATAATCGGCTCTGATGTAAATACAGTGAGGAGCTGCTTGATGATATTTGTAATACCGCCAACCTGAGCGTCACCGTGAAGTTTACCGATATCGAGAGCTGATTCAATCAATGTTTCATAAATAAGGAAGTGAGCATCTGCCTGTCCAACCTTATCTGATGTACCATACTGCAATACACCGATTGTCGGCCAAATGCTGTTAGCTATTGCAGAAATGTTTTGCCAAAGGTTATTCTCCATAGTAACCTTGCATGTGCCATCCGGATTAACAACGCCGAGAAGTGCTGCAACGCCCATACCCTTTGTTGTTTGACGAATACCATAGCTTGGTTCTTTAAATGTATCTGTTGAACCATAGTAGCATACAACAGAATTCAAAAGATCAAACAATGTTGTTTTATCTGTAATAGGATTTGACTTTTTATAATCCCAAACGTCTCCGTTTGCATCACGGCAAGGAACGATTGAGCTAAGGAGATAGCCTACTGCGTCACGAGCCATTGGAAGAAGAGCGTCTTCAAACAATGAAGGTTCACCATCACCGTTGATATCGTTCTCTGCAACATAAGAGTCTGTTTTAGGGTCAACCTTTACAAAACCTTCGCCATAATTCTTTTCAGGCTGTGAGAATGAAAGGAATTCTCTCAATACTACATATGCAACGCCCTCTGCGTCCTTTGCATGATCAAAGTCCTCATCGTGGATGCTGCGAGTAGCTTTGATAATTCTGATGCAAGAAACAAGGAAAGGAACCAAAGCTTCCTCAAGATTTGTTTCAGCGAGATTTGAAGATGTTACCTTTTGAGCATCAGCAACACCGGTCTTATTGTAAAATGCGTTGAGGATATTTTCATCTGTTGTATTAAAAGTATATTCAAATATCTTGCACAAATTACCAACAAGTGTCTTAGAAACAGTCAATGCCAATGTTTTGTTATCTGTGATTGCGCCTGTCTTTTTAAGTTCAGGAACATTTACAGACTGGAATTGACCGTTTACAGTCATACCAACGTGTTCAGACTGAGGGAAGAAGTCCTTAACAGCTGCTACAAGGCAGTCGTTGAGAGCTTCGGCAAGGTTGTTATACTTAACGCCGTCAACAGTGTTGTTCTCTACATAAGAATCAATGAAATGAGCAAGATTCTTAAAGCCTGTTTGCATAAAGTAGAGATTAAGAGGACCTGTCTGAATATTGAAAACCTTATCAGCAAGCGGGCTGTAACGAAGCTTACCAAAGATAAGGCTTTCTCTGCTGTCTTGTGCTGTTACATAGTCGTTGCTCTTTGAAATATCTCTCCAGTTATACTGTGGATTTTCAACAACTGTTCTTTCATAAACAAGAGAATCTCTTACCATGTTCTTAAATTCGTCAACAGTAGCACAGTTGTATTCCTTGTCTTTATAAACAGCATTTGCAAATTCGTTGAACTTTGGGTCTGTGTAGTTAGCTTCCCAATTAGTCTTATCGAGCTTGCCGTTTTCTGCCAACCAATAATAATATACATTATCAAAGTTGCCGCCGTGGCCCTCGTACCAACCCATATCGTTGTTTACACGCATTGTTTCAAGAGTTGGCTTAAGACCTGTCTTCCAAGCAAGCTTGAAAGCTTTGTCTAACAAAGTATAGAAATTGTCTTGAGGAGCGATTGAGAATGTTTCCTCATTTCCTACCTGACCATATCTAAAGAGATAGATCATACCCTCGCCGTTTCTGTCGTATCTGAGGTTTGGATCATATCCAAAATGCTTTGATGCCTCAACAAGGTTTTCATCGGTATCTTCCTTACCCTGTTTCTTGAGGTATGCAACCATCTTCTTATAACGAGTTTTTGAAGAATCAGTCTGAGCAAATGTGATATTGCCGTTTTCATCTTCCTGCTTCTCAAGAGCATAAGTCATCTCGATTGAGATTTTGCTAAGGAATTCTGTTGAAAGCTTATTGAGGAGCTGCTCATCATAATTCCATCTATTACCTTTATTGTTATCTTTAAGATATTCTCTGAATCC
This sequence comes from uncultured Eubacterium sp., assembly GCF_934525195.1. Lineage (GTDB taxonomy): Bacteria > Bacillota > Clostridia > Oscillospirales > Acutalibacteraceae > Eubacterium_R. The sequence goes on along the minus strand of NZ_CAKSZA010000003.1, from coordinate 218,392 downwards.
GTTAGCTTCTTCTTCTGTGAACCAGTTTGTTTTTGTAAAGAGAATCTGAGCTACAAGGTTGTAGACAAGATTTGACTGATAACCGCTCCACATATTAAGACCTGCGATACCGCCGATCAAACCATAAACGTCAACAAAGCCGTTTGCTACACCGAGGTGAAGAGTACCTTTCAAGAATGAACCGATAACATTGTGGTTTTGGTTATTACCATAATAATCATCATTTGTATTGAAGCATAATGCTTGTGCCAAAGCCATTACGATGTCCTTGGCGTTATTTACTGCACGGTATGATTTACCGCATTTAGAAACAACATATTGTGCTTCTTTTGTATATTTAAGAGCACCACTTGCATCGTATGTACCGATTGGTGTAATATTAAGGTTCTTTACATCTCTACCAACTACACCCTTCAAGTCTTCAACATATTTGTTAACCTGACCCACAAGATCAAGTGCGCCGTCAACGCTGTCAAGATAACCATTAAGATCAATCTGAGCAACTACTGCGTTGAGGTAAAAATGAATAGGTGCTATATCAGCATTGCCAAGCATTTCGTCAACCCAGTCGAGAAGTGCTTCGCAGGTTTGCTCATCTGTTGTCTCTGCCCATGCCATAAAGTTTGCTGCAAGATTGTCATCATGGAAGTCATCTTTTGATGTAGCGTAAACTGTAAGAACGCCTGTGAAAGTTGACATTGCCATAAGTACTGACAAAACTATTGCAATAATTTTACGTGCAAAGTTTTTAGATTTTTTCACTTTATTAAATTTCCTCCATTTTTAATTACGATAATGATTCCCCGATTACGTATCTGTCACCTTCTCTGACCGTATTGCAATACCTCGCAACAGAAAGAATGGGATGTTCCCCGAAAACATAATTATTAACATACGATTAATTCACGATGAACCATTTCACGCATATATATTAAATCACATTTAACAACTAAAATCAAGATGATACCTTATTAATAACATTATACTAAAGGGAGAAATTTTGTTAATTTTTTCGTAACATTTGCACAAACACCCAATATTTCGATTTGTGAAAGTTGCAAGAAAATCACGCAATTCTATTGATTTTTTGTATTTTATGATGTAAGATTTACTTAAAAGTTCACAAATTGTTTACAATGTTTTTACATTTTGTCAAAAAATTATCAAAAATTTTTGAACATTTTTTGTACACACAACAACTTGTGGACAAGAGATTATTTATGCGGATTAGACACAAAATCGGCTATTTTTCAAACATAAATTTGAGTGGATTTGTCACAAAAACTGTGAATTTTTACTATATGTTTGTTAAGTAAAAGTTATTAATCTGTAAAAAGTTATTGACTTTGTGTCCTATATTTGTTATAAATAATCTTGGATATTGTTCGTGCATAGGGGTATTTTGCGCCAAAATTCAAAATAAGGCTCAAAAAGTCCCTATGATTCCACTTACAGCTGTAAAGCAAAACGCTTTACGCAGTGTCAAGCAATTTGCTTTACATTTCGTCTGCTGTAAAAATCATTAAAAGAAAAGGAGAGATGATTATGAAAAAAACGAGCAAAAAGTTACTCAGCTTTTTCTTGGCTGTAGTAATGATCGTTACTTCATGCTCTGTCGGATTTACCGCATTCGCGGAAGACAAAAATGCAGCTTCCGACAGCTACTGGAATGATGTAACGGAAGCCAAAGATGCGTTTGACGCTATCGATGGCATAATCACTTACGCCCTACCTTCCATTTTGAATATGGAAATCAACGGCGAAAAGATTTACAGTTCCCTCGGATGGAGCAAACAACAGGCTCAAACAGCCACATTGCAAGAGGTTTTGGCAAAAGCCAGCCCGCAAATTGCAGACTTGTTGAGCGGTTTGCTTAGTTTACCTTCCGGCAGTTCAAAAACTGCCACAAGAGATCTTGAAACTTTCTTGCGCAACCACAGCACAATTTCAGGTCTTGCAAAAGGTACTACAGGTAAATGGGAAGTATTCAGTAAGTACTACACATACTTAATCGACCCTAAAGCAGGTGACAACGACATCAGCTTTATCGACCTTTACAACTTCTGTGAAGCTAACAAGTCCAACGCTGAGCCTGAAATTGCAGAATACTGCACACAGACTTTGGAAAGATTGGACGCTCTTATGGGTTACCTCAACGGTTTCTTGAACGATTCCGCTGAAGGATACAACACCAAAAAGAGAGATGCGTACATCGCATATGACGCACTCAGAAAAGCAATCGTTAAGAAAGATAAGACATTCCTTGGCAAAGGCGCGTCACTTGAAGAAATCGGTGAATTCGTCGTTCCTGCGTTCACATTCAAGAACGTTGCTAAAGAAACTGTTTCAATCGCATCTATGAGCATCAACGAATTGATTGAAAACCAATACTTCAATAACGGTATTTCTGAAGCTCAAACCGCATTGTACAAATCAGGTTCAACTGCAAAGATCAGCACAGTTGCCGAAGCACTTGTATATTACTATTCATTTACAACAGGTCTTCAAACATTTTTCCCTACCAACAACTATGCTGCAACAAGTATTGCCGCAGCAAGAAACGGAAGCACATACCAAAACGCCACAGAATACATCAGACTCGCTCAACTTGGCGGCACTCCTCTTAACACTAAGAGAATCGGCGGCAGCGTTGATGAAAAGCTTACTGTAAACAACTATGAAGCACTTGTTAAGAGCTATGTTAAGCAGCTCCGCGACAACGGTGACGAAAGATTTGCAGGTTATGTTGAAGGTTCAAACGAATACTTTTACATTACAAAGGCTGTTGTTGAATGTCTTGGCGACTTGCTTGATGACAGCACTTCATTAACACTTGAAACTGCTAAAAAACAAGGTAGATTAGACGCATTTGCATCAAGTTCATTTGAATCAATTAACATCGCTACTCTTGCAGAGCGTGAATTGATTGTAAGAGCTGACGATAAAAACTTCACATATTCCGAAGCTCGTGAATATGCAAAAAAGAAGATTAACGATGCAAAAATCACAGAAAGACAGTACAAACTTCTTTGGGCTGCTGCAAAAGAGCCTCACCTTAAAAGTTCTAAAGATTTTAAAACATTTATTAAGTCAAACAACTGTGATTTGTCACCGGAAGCTAAAAAATTCCTTACTCAAAACTCAATGAGTGACGGTGACTTGAACGACTTTTATCAGAATTTAAAGAAAGCTGAAACTTTTGAAGATGCAAAGAACATTGTTTGTCCAATAAACAATGCAAGATATAATCTTTGTAAGTATACAATATTCAGACATCCTGATGATGCTCGTGTTAACCCTGTTGATTTCTTTAATGAAATCGCTTCAGGTTATGTAACATACAACGCTTTTTCTACAGTCACAGGTCAATACGGTGATATTTCGTCACCTGTATATGATAGTATTGAAAATGAGTATTATAAGACTATAAAAACTCATTTCAGTGAAAATTCTATCCAATATAGATATACAGCTAAGGACAAAGATGGCAAATTCCTCTTTAAGATGGAAAATGAAAAAGTAATCAACGCTTACAACGAATCTACTCAAGGTTCTTATGCTGATGTTGAAAGCCTCAATACTTTGCTTAACGAAAAAGTATTTGACGCCCTCTTAAACGAGAATGACCCAAGCGGTATCGGTTATCTTGTTAAATCACTTGTTGACTCTGACATCGTATTGTATAAGGATGCAGCAGGAAACGAAACAGGCGTACTTAAAGACTTATGGTTAAATCTCTACAACAAGCCTGTTGAAACGATTTTCAACATTCTTCCTGTTTTAATGGTTGTTGTTGATGAATTCTTGGTTCCGACTGTTATCAACGGTGAAAATACATATCTTGGAACTTCAGCACCTGTAGATGCTAACCACACAAGTCCGTTGATTAGCTTGTCAGCTCTTCTTGAAACATTGGGTGCTTCACTTTTGGTAAGCGTTAAGGATGAAAATGGCAAAGATACAAGCGCTAAGCAAATCAACAGAGACAGCAATGGTAAGATTGGCGCAGGTTCAATCATCAAAACACTCGACTTGAACACAGTTTTGCCTATCGCACTTGCTTACCTTTCAGGCAACGATGCTTACAAGACTGCAGCAGTGGCTAAGTATGCTAAGGGCGGTGCTCTCACCACTTACGGCGACTATTTGCAATCTAACGGTTTCTCAAACATCCGTGAAGATTCAACAGATTCTAAGTCAAGATTGGTTGACAATGTTAAGGTTATCACAGGTTTCTATATAGTAGATAAATATTTAGAAAACTTTGATATTATGGATATCGTTAAGGATTCTAACGGTAAATTAGACGCTACATTGGCAACAGGCTTGAATGAACTCATTCAGGAAGTTGGCTCATTCGGTTACGAAGCAGCTGATGAATACCTTGATGATTGCAAGAACGATTCTTCACACGCTGATTACAGATACACAAAGGCTGACGCAACAAAAGAAATCGCTATTGCTCAGACAGGTTTGAACAACATTCCTGTAGCTCTTCCAAATCTTCTTGACAGACTTGGCAAAAAGTTCTTCAACAAGTACGGTGTTAACACCGATTGGACTTACCTTTACAGCGGAAAGTTCAGCTCAAAGAGCAAGACTTTCAGCAACGGTACAGCTACACAAACAACTAACGCTCGTCTTGAAGAGTTTAAGGCAGGTGCTTCAAGAGAAGCAAACACAGAAAATGCTGTCAACAATCTTGATGCATTCATGAACGCTTTGGTCGGCACATGGATTAACGGCTTGCTCGACTTCTTGAACGATGCTTTGACAACAGATAACAAGCTTACATACAACATTCCATTGATTGCAGGCTTGCTCAATTCTATCGGCGGCATCAGCGAAACAAGCGTTATTACAGACATTCTCAACGGTTTCTTCGGTCTTACAAGAGAAGACACAGCTTCATTCACTTTCAAGAACCGTGCCGTAAAGAATTTCTCAGGCTTGTCAGTTGAATCAGGCTACTTCCTCATTGCAAACGTTGTTTACTTTGACAAGACAACTAAGGAAGCAAAGGGTCTTATTCCTCTTATTGAATCAATCAAAGCAGGCGTTGCAGCTCAGACTCCAAACAAATCAGGCTCAGCTTCAACAGATTCTGACAAGACAGAATCAAAACCTGCCGAAACAAAGAAACCAACTCTTGTTAACTCTTCAAAGGCTAACAAAAAGTATAACAAAGATAAAGTATTAACAAGCAAGAACATTAAGACAGCAAATGAGTTGCTCTCAAAGCTCGATACACTTCTTGCATCTCTCCTTGCAAATTCTTCACTCAATGATTTCGCTTTGAATTCAAACGAAAACATTCTTGCAGGCGTTCTTACAACTGCATCAAACTACATTGGTGAAAAGAATTCTAATTCATTGCTTACATTAATTGATGAATATCTCAAGGTATTCGATACAACAGCTAAGGACGGAAAGGTTGATGCCGACAAGGTATATTCAGATTCTAACCTTTCAAACCTTGTAATCAGCACATATCGTTTGCTTGAAAACATCATCGGTTATGTATTCTACGATCCATCAAGCGGTGTTCTCAGAGGTTGTGACCCACATCACACCATTGCATCGGCTATCAACGGCGTTTACTCACCTGATTCACTTTCAGTTCGCATGTCATCAAGATGGGCTGCAAGAGATCTTGAAGGCAAGAAGCACTGGAGCGATGTTAAGAGCATTAGCTTTGGCATCTCAAACGGTGACAAAACAAGCTTCTACGATGCACTTGGCGACTCACTTTCAACAGTTGCCGCTGTATTGGGCGCTGTACTCACCTACACATACACAGACTCAACTCATACAGACAACCTTTACTCAGCTGTATTGGAGCCTGTACTCGGTGCAATCGCTAAGCACACAGGTGCAACAGGCGTTATTTCAGGCAAAACTTGGAACTCACTCAACGGTAGCGAGCAACTTATCAAGGGTATTTTGACTCCGCTTTCAAATATCCTTACACAGTTCTACAAAGCTCCTGCATCATTCCTTGTAAACCTTGTTGCTTCACTTGGCGAAATCCTTGAGGATAACGCACTTACAAAGATTGTCAATGATGCTTTGGGTATCGTTGTAAACGTATTTGACGGTGCTGCTTATGTAATTGGCAACAGCTCAATGCTCAACGCACCGACACTCGTTAAGTTCCTCGGCGAATTACTCAATTCAAAGACAAACGGTATTATTACAACAAACTTCACAATTAAGTTTGCTCTTCCTGAGAAGGACATCATTGTAAATCTTCTCAAGGACATTAAGATTGGCAGCATCAATATGACTCTCGGTCAGCTTGTTGCCCTCAAGAGCATTGACTGGAAGGCACTTGCAAGTGCAAGCACTGCCGGTGAAAAGCTTCTCCTCATCTTCAGCTATCTTGTAGATGTTGCATTGAGCTCACCTGCAATTCTCGGCTTGGTTAAGGACTCTGCTCCTGAACTTGTAAAACTTCTTGAAACTCTTGATCCTGCTCAAATCCTTGCTATGCTCAGCGCAATTCTTGATGTAACACAAAGCCCAACTGAGGTTTACTGGACATTCAAGGAATACGCAGGAAAGCTTACAAACACATTTGTTTACCCTAAGGGTATCACAGCAAACGAAGCTGACGAGGCTGTTGACAACCTCGACAAGCTTGTACAAAATATATTCCCTCTCCTCAAGGATTTGGGCGTACTCGATGCAGAGAACTTGTCGTCAGTTGTAAACGGCTTGCTCTTCACAAACGAAAACCTTACAAAACTTACAACAACAGTTTACGGCGGTATCTACGATGCAGCTAAGAAGGCTGACATCACAGCACTTCTTGCATCAATCGGTCTTGATGTTTCACCTAAGGGTGTTGCTGCAATCCTTATGGATGACAGCTACGGCAAGACTTACTCTTCAGCTGCCGCTAAGTTGAAGAAAGCTAAGAGCTGGAAGAATGTTAAGAAACTCAACTGGGGCTTCAAGGATGGTTCTTCAAAGGCTCAGACAGGATTTGTAAATGCTCTTGCAGCACTTCTTCGTCCTGTAAACGGCGTACTTTCAATCTTCCTTGCAGAGGGCAAGGGTCTTGACCTCAACCTTGACGAAAACTCAAAGGCTGAAATCATTAAGATGGTTAAGACAATCAATGTTAAGAAGTCTGAAATCGGCGGTATCAAAGATAAGGATCCATACGGTTGCAAACTTTATCTTGAAATCAAGAACGGCGTTCTTATCATCACAATCGACAGCAACGCAAGCGACAAGAATTCAACATTCAAACTTGACATCAACGGCGTTGCAGCAACATTGATCGATATGGCTTCAGAGTCAGGCTTCGGTCTTGGCACAAACGGATATGAAAATGCAATTATCCCACTTCTTGAAGCATTCCTTTGCGAAGATGTTGCAACATATGACGAATATCTTTCTGATTATGAAGACGCTAAGGATAACCTTCTTATCGACATTCTCAACCCAATCGTAGGCTTGGTTAACAGAGTGCTTGAATCACCTGCTAACACATTGACAGCTGTTCTTCCAAACCTTGCATACTTCATTGACAGCAACGGTTTGGCTCAGGCAGTAAGCAATCTCCTTGCTCCTATTACTGCTAAAAACGGCCTTATCGGCATTCTTGACAAGAACGGACTTAATGTTGACAAGCTCATCAAGCAAATCACAGGCAAGTCACTCGGCAAGGTTGTAACAGATGCTCTCGGCATCAACGCAAAACTTAACCTTAAATTGACAGACCTTGCAAGCTGCAATGTTCAGGTAATCGTTATTCCTCTTGTTAAGTCAATTCTCAAGAAGAACAAGATTAACATCAAGATTCCTAACATCTCATTCGCAAGCATCGCTTCTTACGGCAAGATCGTTAAGGCAGACAGTGCTGCAAAGAACAGTAAGGGCGACTACGAAAGATTGATGGTTAAGGCTGACAAGGGCAAGATGTTTGTTGCTCTTCTCAGATACGTTGGCGATGTTCTTATCAAGAACGCAACAACACTCAACAAGCTTCTCGGTGGCATTGACGCTATCAAGAACAACAAGACAATCAAAGACATCCTTGACTGTGTATTCTCATCACTCAAGGTTGCAACAAAGGATGATATCGTAAGAGCTGTATTCTACTTCCTTACACAAAACGGTGCAATGGATTCATTCTTCGATTACAGCAACTTCGTAACAAAGAAGTATGACTTCACATTCGGTAATATGGATGAGGACTTCTGCAGAAAGCTCGCTCCAATGCTTGACGGCTTGGTTGGCGGTCTCCTTGCTGACAAGGGCGGTCTCCTCGGTCTTATCACCGATATGGTATACAAAGACGACATCATCAGTTCTCTTGCAGTAGGTCTTTACGGCGCAGTTGACGGTGTTGACCTCGGCGATATGGGCTCACTTACAGCACTTCTTGCTAAGACAAACATCGACTTCACAACATCAAATGTTGCAAGCCTCCTCACAGACAAGAGATACGGCAAGACATTTAGCCAGCCTGCAAGAGTTATTGCTAAGGCAGGCAGCTGGAAGAATGTTAAGAAAGAAGACCTCAAGTGGGGCGTTAAGGACAGAGAGTCATTCCTCAATGCACTTGTTGCAGTTCTTCGTCCGGTTTACGGTGTAGTTGATGTTCTCTTGAACAACGGCAACCTCAACCTCTTCAATATGCTCAGCATTCCTGGCTCAAACGGCTACACATCATTCATCGTTCCTCTCCTTGAGGCATTCGGTGTATACAACATTAAGACTCAGTATGATTACAGAATGGATATGGAAAAGGCATATGACGCACTTCTCCTCGACATTCTCAATCCTCTTATGGATAAGGTAGAGGATATCCTCAATGCACCTATCGAAATGCTTGCAGATATTCTTCCAAACCTTTCACTCTTCTTTGCAAACAACGGTTTGCTTCAGTTGATTGACAATCTCTTGACACCTGTTTCTGCACTTCTCAATGCAGTTAAGCCAATCATTAATGTAAACGTTGTACTTGATGTACTCGGCGTTGATGTTAATGCTCTCCTCGGCAAGATTGGTATCAAGGCAAATGTTAAGGTTGATGTTTATGACCTTAAGGGTACACTTGAACCTGTAATCGGTTCACAAAGCGTTGTATCACTTCTCAACGGTATTCTCGGCACAGTCAAGATTAAGGGTAAACCACTCGGCTTGGTTCTCCCTGAAATTGATTGGTTCCAGCTTGCAAGCCACGGTAAGGTTGTTTCAACAACTTCACAGGTTGCAACATTCGGCACAAGAATTGCTGTTGAATCAGACCAGGATGAAACTCTCATCGCTGTTCTCAGATACCTCATCAACACAATCAACTACAAGGATAACTACGACAAGATTGTTGCTCTCGTTGGCGGACTTCTCGGCGGCGCAGGCGACAGTATCTCAGGCGTAGTTGACCAGGTACTCGGTATGCTCAAGGGCGACGCTGACCCTGTTATCGAAAGCCTTGTAGAGTTGCTTCAGTCAATCGCAGGCTAATAGTTAATAACTAACGGCTTACAACTGAATACTCAAAACATAAAGGTCATCCTCAATCGAGGATGGCCTTTTAGTTTGCAACAATTTAGCCTCCGCTTATGGCGAACGAATAAGGCTCCCCTTGTTGCAAGGGGAGCTGGCAAACCGCAGGTTTGACTGAGGGGTTAAAGGAACTAAACATACGAATTGCACGACTGAGGGGTTGAAGCAGTAAAACCCCTCCGACTCGTTGCACTCGTCACCTCCCCTTACATTTAAGGGAAGGCATGTATTCCGACGCCTCCTTAATATACAAAAAAATAGTGGCAACCATTCTACCTCCATAAAATATAATTATTTGCACACAAACACTTGTATATCGTGCCAAAATTATGTATAATAAACCCATATATAACTTTATACTCGGTGGTGAAAAAATGCTCGGAAAATATGTTAGAGTCAAGATAGAACATCCTATCGGCTCAACGGACGAAGCGGGCTACACCTATCCATTAAATTTCGGCACTGTATACAATACGGAAAATCAAGATGCGTTTGTTATGGGCATCCATCATCCCGTTCGCAATTTTGACGGCAGGGTTATCGCAATCCTGTGCGACAGGAAGAAAAATCATTATATTTGGGTTGTTGCGCCGAAAAGTACCCGCTTCATAATCAATGACATCAAGGAATACATTGATGTTGAAAAAGACTTCCCTACTTACAGACTTGAATGCCTTTACGAATGCAGTTGCGGAGCAGTCGTTTTTAGGGACATAAAAGGCGAAGTGCGATACCTTTTAATCAAAAACAATCGCTCGGCTCATTGGGGTTTTCCAAAGGGTCATATCGAACCGGGAGAAACTCCGGAGGAAACCGCATATCGTGAGGTGCTTGAAGAAACAGGACTTCACGTCAATTTGATTGACGGATTCAGCTGTGTGTCAAAGTACAAAATCCGCGACAAGATTGACAAAATGGTTACCATCTTTGTCGGCACAACGCAAGACACATCAACCGTTATTCAAAAAGAAGAAATTGAAGATTATATTTGGCTGACCTATGACAAGGCAATGAATTTGCTTAGATTTGAAAATGACAAAAACATTCTCTCAGGTGCATATAATTTTCTTAATGAACACAATATAATTTAAAGGTGATTTTATGCACGAGTTTGTTACAACGTTTCAGGAATTTTTAACTTCGCACGGTATTCCGGATTGGCTTGTTGTTTTCATCATATCCGTCTGCCCTGTTTTGGAATGCAGACTCGGTATGTTCACGGCAATCAGCCTGCTTCAAATGAATATTTTTAAAGGCTTCATTATCAGCTTTTTAGGTAACATATTACCTATTCCGTTCATTCTGCTTCTCATAAACAAGATTTTTGAGTGGCTGAAAAAAATTCCGGGAATAAACAAACCGATTTATTGGCTTGAAGCCAAGACACTGAAAAAAAGAGACAAAATTGACAAGTACGGCATTTGGGGATTACTCATTTTCGTTGCCATTCCTTTGCCGGGCACAGGTGCTTGGACAGGCTCGCTTCTCGCTTCCCTGCTCAATCTTGACAGAAAAAAGAGCTTCGGCGTAATTTGCATCGGTGTTTTCTTTGCCGGAGTGATAATGACAATTTTGTCCAAAGTTTTTAATATGGCAGTATTTTGATGATTAATGAACAAAAATGTTTGCTCGCCTGTTTGAGAGCATATTTTAACGAAGAAAAACCGAATATTGATTACAACGTTAATTGGAACAAGCTGTATTCGTTCTCTACGGCTCACAATTTAGCCCCGATTGTCTTTTCTGTAATCAGAGATAATCGTTCCTTTCAAAAGAACGAAACAGCTTATAACGCCTTTAAAGATACGTTTTACGATGCAATCGTCACCTACGATATGCAAAAAGCAATTATTGACGAGGTCGACAGCTTGCTGACCGAAAACAAAATTGAGCACATATTTTTCAAAGGTGCACAGTTAAAAGAACTTTATCCGTCCCCTGAGCTTAGGCTTATGGGCGATGTTGACGTGCTGATAAGGCTTGAAGACCGACCAAAAGTTAAAAAGCTTTTTGTCGACAACGGCTTTGAATTGACCGAGGACAACGGTCCTGTTTATAACTACCGCAAAAACGACCAAATACTCGAATGTCACACAAAGATTGTCAGCGGTAAGGTCGGCAACGCAGATGCAGAATCTTATTTTGAAGATGCAATCAATCACGCAAGTTTTGACAATTTTTGCGGAAAATTCAATTCCGAATACTATTTGATGTATCTGCTGACTCACATTGCTCACCATTTTTGGTTTTACGGTGCGGGAGTCAAGATGATACTTGACCTTGCGGTGTTCATCAAACAGTTGTCGCCCAACCTCGACATTGTTGTTGAAAAAATGGACGCACTGAAACTAAAACGCTTTTCGCAAATCATCCTTTCAATCTGCTACGATTGGTTTGGGGTGGGCAAAAGCTTCACTGCCGACACCGACAGCACAAAAAATTTCTTGATCAGCTTCGGTGCATTTGGCAACATCAATCGCAACAAAGCAGTTGTTGTCAGGCGCAAAGCGATTGAGGACGGTCACGAAACCGGTTTTATGACAAAACTGACGCTTCTTTTTCCGTCATACAAAAAAATGAAAAATATTCCGTATGCAAAGTTTATAGACGGCAGACCGTATTTGCTTCCGTTTGGATGGATATACAGAATTATATATAACTTAAAAAACAAAAAAGATTTTTTGATTGAAGCGACCTCCGGCCTTGGCAGTGATGAAACAAAGCGAGAGGCACAAAAAGAGATTGATTACTTTGAGGAGATAGGATTATTATGATTTTCCTTATTATTTTGATTGTACTGCTCGCAGTGGCAGTTGTTGGTTTTATTACTTGGTTTTTCTCAACCAAGGCAGACGGAAACTGTCCGCTCTGTGCATTGAAGGCTTTTCCGCCGTCAAAAGTGACTATCGATTACAAAAAAGACGAGGACTACAACGGCGGCAGCAAAACGCCGATTATGGGTTGGTCAAGCTGGAACACCTTGCGCAACCACATTGACGAGGACACTATCCTTGAAATGGGCAAAGCTATGGTAGACACCGGTCTTGCAGACGCAGGCTACGAATACATCAACATTGACGACTGCTGGCAAAGTTCTATGAGAGATGAAAACGGAATGCTTCAGGGCGACCTTGAAACTTTCCCGAGCGGTATGGCAGAACTCGGCAGAAAAATCAATCAACTCGGTCTTAAAATGGGTCTTTACGCATCTAACGGCTCGCTCACCTGTGAGGACTTGCCTGCTTCTCTCGGCAACGAAGAAATTGACGCAAAGACTTTTGCATCTTGGGGTGCAGAATTCTTCAAATACGACTTCTGCCACCACCAATACATCAGCGGTAAAACTCCGATTATTGAATACGTGGGAATCAGCCGCAGAGGCGAAAGAGAGTCAATCAAGCTCACTCCCGACCGTGCAAAGTATTTTGGCAGAGCAAAGAAAATCGCCGTCAATGAACTTCCTACAAAAAAAGGTATTGCTTTCTTGAACCACGGCGCAGGCAAGGCGCAATTCAAGGTAGACATTCCTCAAAGCGGAGAATATGTTTTCACAATTCATTTCAAAAAACTTGCAAGCAAAAAAGAAACCTATCTTCAAATTGATGTCAACGGCAACATCAACGAAGTGTTCTTCCCGCCAAGTGTGGCATTCACTCCCGATGCAAGACTTCAGACAGTCATCAAGCTTTCGCCAGGCGAAAACATCATTACACTTCAAAACCCTGTTGTCACCCGTGCCGATTCATCATACATTCAGTACAGACGAATGGGCAAGGCACTTGAAGATGCTTCTCACGCTTGGTCAATGTATTCGGGCGAACCTCAAAAGCCAATCACATATTCCATCTGCGAATGGGGCACAAACCACCCTTGGACTTGGGGTGCAAAGGCCGGCAATATGTGGCGTACGACCCACGATATTATGCCAAAATGGTTCAGCATTTACTTAATCTATAACCATACAATCAGACTTTACAAAAACGCTTCTCCGGGGCATGTAAACGACCCCGATATGCTTGAAGTCGGCAACGGCAAACTCACTATCGAGGAGAACCGTGCACACTTCACATTGTGGTGTATGATGGCTGCTCCGCTTGTTTTGGGCAACGATTTGAGAGAACTCACCAACGGCTCAAAGAAAAACGACGCAATCCTCAAAATTGTTACAAACGAAAACCTTATCAGAGTTGACCAAGACTCACTTGTAAAACCTGCAAAGCGTATCGCAAGAAAAGGCACAATCGACATTCTTGCAAGACCGCTTTCAAACGGCGACATTGCTCTCTGCTTCTTCAATATGGGCAGAAACAAAAAGGAAATCGAGTTTGACCTTTCAACTCTTAAAGACGAGAAATATCTCAACATTTCACGCATCGGCAAGGCTCAAATCAAGAACCTTTGGAGCGAGGAAATCTTCCACTCCGACACAATCAAAACAGCCGTTGCATCTCACGATGTAAAGGTTTTCAGAATTTCTAATCTATAATTAAACCTAACAGCCTCCCCTTAAAAATTAAGGGGAGGTGGATTTTTGCACAGCAAAAAGACGGTGGGGTTTAACAAATATCTGCATAGAAAAAGCGACCCTCGAATCATTCGAGAGTCGCTTTTTCGTGCTTGTAGCAAGCACTTGGAGTAAATTTATATAAAAATCTAAAAGGGGCTATATTAAAAGGTTGATGAAATTAATCATACAACCTTGGTTGCGTTGTTAATCTCTTTTGCATTTTTCAGCTCAGTAATTTTGCCTTGAGTGATAACCATACAATCAGGAGAGTCAATGTTCAACTCCGACGGGTCATAATTATCAGGAACTCTGTTCTTAACCATTGCGCCTTTAATCATAAAGAATGCAATATCACGGCTTAATCCGGCATAATCAACATCCAAAATCTTTGATGTGATATGCTTTGAAAAGAAGTTTACGAGCGGTCCCATCATAAAGGCTGTGATAACTGTGCCGATACCGATGTTCTTTACGCCCGAAACATCGCCCTTGAGGAGCGAGGTTAAACCTCCGCTCACTACAAGACCTATTATAATCACGGCTAAATCCGTCATAACTCGCAGCCATTTGTAATGTATAGGAGTAAATTGACTGAGCATAAAGCTAATCGAGTCATAAGGACCGACGCCGATGTTTGAAACAAAAAACAGAGAGCAGGAAAAGCACAGAACAATTATGCCTGCCGCAAGTAGACAGATGCGAACCGCAAAGCTATTACTTACATGAGGAGAAATAAGACCGCTGAAGAATTCGCAACAATAACCGACGCCAACCATATTTATCACCGTGCCTACGCCGATAAGTCCTCTGTGAGCAACTATCACGACAAAAACGATGATTACGGCATTGACAATCAGCTGAAATGTTCCGTAGCCGATTCCCAAGGTGGAGGAAATATTCATATTCATTGATGTAAAGGGGTCAACACCAAATCCGGAAACATTGAAAAGTGCAATTCCAAAGCCCATAACGATAATTGAAATTACCGTAAAGACAATTCGCTTGAACATATTATGCTGAACGAACATATCTTTGATGTAGCCATATGCTTCCTTTTCAAATTTCTTCATAGAATACGCCTCGTAATCTTGACAAATCCAATCATTTGCCTAACTTTCCTCTCTCTTGCACCCTATTATAATATCCTTTTCAAAAAATGCAAGAGGATTTTATCATATTCTATGTGTTGGATAGTATACACAAACTTAGATTGAAATTTTTGTGCAAATTGCACAATGTTATTCCATCTGTTTGCCAAGGAAAGAAGCTGCCACCTGCACAAGTTTTATGTCTGCTTCGCTCGGCAATGCTCCGTTTTCGTCATCAAAAACAGCCACCGCACCGCTCACATCGCCGCCATAAATTATAGGATAAACAATCTGCGCACGGCGGTCAAAACCCTCAATAGCATTCATCGACGGCACTTTGTCGGTCTTGATGTGAATCTGCCGATTTTCCATAAGTTCCTCAAGACTTTTGCTCACTCTGCGTTCAAGCACTTCCCTTTTGCTGATGCCCGAAGCGGCGATAACATGGTCGTTATCCGTAATAACGATAGGCATCCCAGCATCCTTGTGGAGCACCTCGGCATACTGCCCCGCAAAATTGGACAACTCCCCAATCGGCGAATACTTCTTAAAAATAACTTCCCCCTCGCTGTCCGTATAAATCTCCAGCGGGTCACCCTCTTTAATTCTGAACGAACGGCGGATTTCCTTTGGGATAACAATCCTGCCCAAATCGTCAATTCTTCTGACAATACCTGTTGCTTTCATTTTTACCTCTCCAATTCATTTTCATTTTTACTGTAATATTTTGTACAACAAATCGCAATTAATACCGATTTTCTTATTTTAACCGCATTGCACACATAAAAAGACCGTGATGCAAAGCGAAATGCCCTGCGTCACGGTCTTTTAGAGTTTTATTAATTTTTCAAATTAATCTGAAGATGATTGAGTGGGAAGATACGGAATGAGCGCCTCCGCAAGTTTGATAGTCGGCATTGTTTGGAGAACAACCTTGCCAGGACCGGTTACAACCGTGTTGAAAAGTCCCTCTCCGCCAAAAATTATGTTCTTTGCGCCCTTGATGGTTTGCACTTCCATTGTGCACGAGCCTGACATCATCACGACATGACCCGTGTCAACAATAATCTGCTGACCTGCTGCAAGTTCATATTCAATGGCAGCTCCGTCAATTTCGACAAAAGCAACGCCGTTGCCAGAAAGTTTTTGCATTATGAAACCCTCGCCACCGAAAAAGCCTGAACTCAATTTCTTTTGGAAGAAAACAGACAAATCAACACCGTCTGTTGAAGCGAGAAACGCACATTTTTGCACGATATATTCATTGTTCTGTGAAATTTCCAATGCCAAAATATCACCCGGAAAACTGCTTGCAAACGCAATTTCTCCGCATCCGCCAACTGCTGTGTACTTGTTTTGAAACATTCTTTCGCCTGAGAACATTCTGCCAAAAATCTTGCCGAGTCCACCGCCCACGGTTTCCATTTTCATATTCGGCGACATCCAACTCATTCCGCCGCTTTCGGTTACCATTGTTTCGCCCGAATCGAGCTGACAAACTACGGCAGGAAAATTTCCGCCTTTGATTTCGTATTTCATATAAGCCCTCCTTTTATTTTATATTCTGTTTAATTATACATTATCACATAACCATACAAAATACAATTATCGTTATTTCTATATTTGCCTATTGATTTTTGTGCAAAATACAAAAATGACGAGGAGATTTTAACTTTTAACCCCTCAGTCGTTATAAATAACGACAGCTCCCCTTGCAACAAGGGGAGCCTTAGTAGGTATTATTATATTTGCGACAGATTTATTGCTTATTTTCTTCGGTTTCTGCTTTTTTCTTTTCTTCGTACTTTGCGGCTTCTTCTTCCTCAAGAACTCTGTATGCAACCTTGCCTACCAAAGTTTTTGGAAGTTCGGTGCGGAACTCGATTTCTCTCGGAACACCATAGCGAGAAACATTCTTTTTGCAGTTTTCGATGATTTCTTTCTTAATCTCGTCTGACGGTTCAACGCCCTGACGGAGAACAACAAATGCCTTTACAACATGCATTTTGTATGGGTCAGGAATACCGACAGCGCAAGAAAGAAGAACATCGGGATGTGCATCAATCGCATTTTCAACCTGTGACGGATAAACATTGATGCCCGAAACGATAATGAGACGCTTCATTCTCTGCTTGTAATAAACAAATCCGTCCTCATCCATATATCCGAGGTCGCCCGTGTGGAGCCACAAGTTGCCGTCCTCGTGTCTGCGGAGAGTTGAAGCGGTTTCTTCTGCGTTGTTGAGATAGCCCTTCATAACTGTCGGACCGCAAATGCAGATTTCGCCCTCTTCGCCGTATGGGAGTTCGGTGTCGTTATTTGGATTTACAATAGCATAATATGTATCAGAAAGAGGAATACCGATGCTGCCCTCACGGTACATATCATACGGAGTAAGGCAAGAAGCTGTTACGCACTCTGTTGTGCCATAACCCTCTCTTACCTGAATTGTTGCGTTGTGTTCCTTGAGGAACTTGTCAACTTTCTTTTTAAGCTCAACAGAAAGTGAGTCGCCGCCGCAGAACATACCACGAAGGAATGAAAGGTCGTAATTGAAGCCGTCACTGCGAAGAAGTGCCTCATAAAGTGTCGGAACACCAACGATAACATTCGGCTTATACTTCTTGACATCTCGTGCATAGGTCTTGATTGTGAACTGCGGAATAATGATGCAAGTTCCGCTTGCCATAAGTGCTGTGTGAATGCCGACACCCAAGCCGAAGCCGTGGAACAAAGGCATAACGGAGAACATACGAAGTCCCTCCATTGTGAAGCCTGCGTTTGCCGCAACCTGTGCTGCGAGTGCGTTCATATTCATATTTGTGAGCTGAATACCCTTTGATGTGCCTGTTGTACCGCCCGAGAAAAGAATAACAGCGGTGTCCTCTGCCTTTGGAAGTTCGTTTGTAAGAGTAACCTTTTTGCCTCCTGAAATGAAATCAGGCCAGTCTATTACATTCATGTTATCCTTTGGAAGCGGAGCCGGCTTATCCTTTACCGTAAGCGGATAAAGCATATTGAGTGGGAACGGAAGTTCGTCCTTGATGTGAGCAACAACCACCTTAACAGGGTATTTGACTTGCTTGAGTGCTTCAAGCACCTTTTCGTAGAACAAATCAAGAACTAAAACAGCCTTGCTTTGAGTTGTGTTGATGTAAAATGCGATTTCGCCTACTGCCGAAAGCGGGTGAATCATTGCCGGAACAGCACCGATTCGGTTAAGAGCATAGAATGTGTCAACGCCCTGCGGAGTGTTCGGCATACAAACTGTGACCATATCGCCCTCGTTGATACCGATGCTTTTGTAAGCCTTGCCGAGAGTTTCAATCTTGTTCAAAAATTGCTTGTAGTTGGTCTTTTTACCTTGGAACTCATACGCAACGCTGTTCATCTTCTTTTTTGTTTCGGCAGACTCCTTTACTGCTTCATACATTGAGCCTGTCGGATAATTAAGATGAGCCGGCATATCTCCGAAATATTTGAGCCATGGTGCTTTTGGTGTGTTCATAGCATATCTCCTTAATCTTTGCGATGTATCGGTATTATAACTAATTAATAAATAAAAATCCACCTTTTTAGCAATTATTAATAGTTATTTTATAATAAATTCACTTTTGACCGCATAAGTATGGGCTGAGATTGTATATATTGGTTGAAAATGCCTGTAATAATTGGTATAATATAAAAATATTATCTAACGAGGTGAATATGTTGACTCGATTTTTAATCAATCTCGGTGAAAAGAAAAAATTTGACAGAGAAGCTTTTGCGGTTATGAGCGGCGGAGTGGGCATTATTTGCAACATTTTTCTTGCTGTTTTTAAATTCATAGTCGGCAAGTTGTCAGGCTCTATCTCAATCACGGCTGATGCACTCAACAACCTTTCTGATGTTGCGTCAAACGGCGTCACAATCGTCGGTGCAAGGCTTTCAAAAAAGCCTGTGGACAAGGAACACCCTTTCGGTCATGGCAGAATGGAATACATCTCGGCTCTTGCCGTATCGGCACTTATCCTCATTATGGGCTTTGAACTTGCAAAAAGTTCTGTGCAAAAAATCATCAATCCCGAAGAACTGAATTTCAGCTTTGTATACATTATTATTCTCGGTGCGTCAATCCTTGTTAAATTGTGGATGGCATATTTCAACAACAAGCTTTACAAGCACACCGACAACATCAACCTAAAAGCAGTTCGTCAGGACAGCCTCAACGACTGCATTTCAACAGGCGCAACAATCCTTGCACTTTGCATAACCCACATTTTCAAGATTGCTTGGATAGACGGTGCAATCGGCTTGTGCGTTGCTGTTATCATTCTTTTGGGCGGTATCGACATTGCAAAGGAGATTATTTCTCCGCTTCTCGGTCAACCGCCTAAAAAAGAACTTGTTGACAATATCGAACGCATTATGCTTGAGCCCGAATACATCCTCGGCGTACACGATTTGATTGTTCATGACTATGGACCGGGCAGAATTATCGCAAGTGCTCACGCAGAAGTTCCGTCCAACATTGATGTGATGAAACTCCACGATGTCATCGACAATGTTGAATCAAAAATCAACAAGGAACTCGGCATAATTATGTGCATACATATGGACCCGATTGTTGTTGACGACAAAGAGGTTGACCGCTACAAGGCTCTTACAAAAGAGATTATTGCAGATTACGACAGCAGTTTCACCTTCCACGATTTTAGGGTTGTAAAGGGCGAAACGCACACAAACCTCATTTTTGATTTGATTATCCCGTTTTGTGACGACAGCGAAAAGGCAAAAATCAGCGCCGACCTCACAAAACGCTTTAAAGAAAAAGACCCATCACTTGAACTTGTGATGGTGATCGAACATTCATTTATATAATTTAATGTAAGCTATAAAAGTAATTATTTTAAACCCACCGAATTTTTGACACACTCAGAGGCGAACACAGTTCGCCCCTAAGGTAAAAACACGGCAATAATTTATTCTAAAAACTCAAAAAATCTTTTTTGCTTTGCAATTCGGATAGTTTCGTCCGCCGAACTGTCAAAAAATTCAACACTTCCGGGTGCTTGTGATGATGACAAAAGGTCGTCTTTTGCAAGCACTCTTTTTAGTTGCTTCGACACGCCCACAGAACCGTCAAAGAATTTTACATCACCCAAAACGGCGCTGATTTCGTCTTTTATCAGCGGATAATGAGTGCAACCGAGCACCACATTGTCAATCAGTCCGACATAATCCGAAAGTGCTTCTTTCAGATATGCCTTGATTTTTTCCTTGTCGCCCTGTTCGATAATATCCGCAAGACCGACACACGGCATAAGAGCAGTATTCTCATTGTAATATTTATAAAAAAGCCTGTGGAATTTTTCGCTTTCGATAGTGCCCTTTGTTGCCATAACAAGGGTTGCACCGTCGGGATTGAGGTCGTGCACCATTTTGTAGGCAGGCTCAATTGCAATAATCGGCAGGCTGTATTTTTCTCTCAAAAAGTTTGCCGCCTTTGCCGAAGCGGTGTTGCACGCAATGACAACCGCCTTGCAATTTTTTTGGAGCATAAGGCTCACGATTTCGTCACACCTTGCAATGATTTCTTCATCTGTTTTGTCGCCATACGGATTGTGTGCCGAGTCGCTGAAAAAGAAATAATTTTCGTTTGGCAAAAGCTTGACCGTTTCTCGCAAAACGGTCACTCCGCCTATTCCCGAATCTAAAAATCCGATTGGATTGTTGTTCATTTTTACGCCTTCTTTGACAATTTATCTTTACTGAATATGATAATATCACATACAAAATGATTTTTCAATGTTCAAAATATTTGCATTATTATACTATTTATGATATAATTTTATGGTATATTTTTAAATCATATAAATGGAGGACAGTATTTATGACATCAGCACAAGTGTGTATAATGATTTCTATCGTGGTATATTTACTCAGCGTACTGTTGATAGGCATTGTGTATGCAAAAAAGACAAAAAATGTAGGCGACTTTTATCTCGGAGGAAGAAAGCTTGGTCCTATCGTTACTGCAATGAGCGCCGAGGCATCGGATATGAGCAGTTATTTGCTTATGGGTTTGCCGGGACTTGCATATCTTTCGGGTTGTGCAGAGGTTGGCTGGACTGTTATTGGTCTTGCAGTCGGCACTTATCTCAACTGGCTCATCGTTGCAAAAAAGCTTCGTAACTATTCGGCACACATTGGCGCAATCACAATTCCCGATTATTTTTCATTGAGATACAAGGACGACAAGAAAATTCTTATGGCTCTTGCAGCGTTGATTATCATCATTTTCTTTGTTCCTTACACGGCTTCGGGCTTCAGCGCCTGCGGAAAACTCTTTGGCACATTGTTTGGCATTGACTACCACATTGCAATGGTTGTGTCGGCAATCATCATTGTCGGCTACACTTCACTCGGCGGATTTAATGCTGCTTCCGTAACCGACCTTATTCAATCAATCATTATGACAGTTGCACTTGTTATCGTGCTTGTTTTCGGTGTTTCAAAGGCAGGCGGTATTGACGCTGTTATGAACAACGCACACCAGCTCAACGGCTATCTCGACCTGTTCGCCGTGCACCACGACGAGGGCAACACATCAACGGCATTCAGCACAATAAGCGTTGTTTCAACCCTCGCTTGGGGACTCGGCTACTTCGGTATGCCTCACATTCTCCTCAGATTTATGGCTATCGAAAATCCTAACAAAATCAAGATTTCCCGCCGTGTTGCTTCTGTTTGGGTTGTAATTTCTATGTTCATCGCAATCGCAATCGGCGTTGTCGGCAGAGGAATGGTTGCAAACGGTGCAATCGAGCACTTCAAGGACAGCGAAACAATCATCATCCAAATTTCAAATGCATTGAGTCAAGAGGGCATTGTTCCGGCTCTTATCGCAGGTGTTATCCTTGCAGGTATCCTTGCTTCAACAATGTCAACTTCGGACAGTCAGCTTTTGGCTGCTTCGTCATCGGCAAGCGAAAACCTCCTCGGCGGTCTTTTCAAACTTGACCTTTCGGAAACCGCAAAAATGGTTGTTGCAAGACTCACTCTTGTCATCATTTCAGTTATCGGCGTTGTAATCGCTTGGGATTCAAACAGTTCCGTATTCGGCATTGTTTCGTTTGCTTGGGCAGGTTTCGGTGCTGCGTTTGGTCCTGTTGTTCTTCTTTCACTTTTCTGGAAGCGTTCAAACAAATACGGTGCAATCGCAGGTATCTTTGCAGGCGGTGCAATGGTCTTCCTTTGGAAGTTTGTCATTGCGGGACTTTCACCGATTTTCAACATCTACGAACTCTTGCCGGCATTCCTTACAGGTCTTGCGGTGAACGTTATTGTTTCACTTTGCACAAAAGCTCCTGACGAGGATATTATCAAGGCATTTGAAGAAGTTAAAAAAATCAAGTAATTTTCACAAAAAAGGGGTGTAAAAATTGCACGAATCAGGCGAAATGTATCTTGAAACGATATATGTTTTGTATCAAAAACAGCAGAATGTCCGTTCCATTGATGTGGCAGAGGAAATGGGATTTTCAAAACCGAGCGTCAGCAGAGGCGTCAACATACTCAAGCGTGACGGATATTTGACCGTTGACGAAAAAGGCTATCTTGAACTTACCGACTCGGGTATGGATTTGGCAATGAAGATTTACGAGCGTCACACAATCCTCACCAAAACACTTGTTTTGCTTGGTGTTGACAAGGAAACAGCAGCGCAGGACGCTTGCAAAATGGAACATGTCATTTCCGACAAAACCTTGGAGGCGTTCAAGAAACACCTCAACGAACATGTAAAATAATAACCAATCACGGCTCTCCTTGTTATATAATCAAGGGGAGCCAAATTTATTTACAAATTATATATTGTTTTTTAGAATAATATAATATATAATAAAATCGATTATACGGTAATGGGCGGTGAAAAAGTGAAAATATTAGCCATCGGTGATGTTGTGTCGAGTCAAGGCTGTGATTATTTGCGTGATAATTTGCCAAAGCTAAAAAGAGAGTATCAGGCAGATTTTGTTATTGTAAACGGCGAAAACAGCGCAGTCGGCAACGGCGTGACACCAAAAAGTGCACAGCATATTTTTACAAGCGGTGCAGATGTTATCACCCTCGGCAACCATTCGCTTCGCAGACCCGAAATTGCGGATTTTCTTGACGAAAACGAATTCATCATCCGTCCGTGCAACTACCATTCTTCTGCTCCGGGCAACGGCTCGGTTATTCTCGACAAGGGCAAAAACCGAGTGGCAATCATCAATTTGCAAGGTGCTGTTTATCTTGACAACATCATCAATCCGTTTGACAGCATTGATGACGAAATCAAAAAGGTCAAGGATGACGGCGCAAACATTATCATAATCGACTTTCACGCAGAAGCAACGGGAGAGAAAAAGGGTATGGGATTTTACCTTGACGGCAAGGTTTCCGCTGTTTTTGGCACTCACACCCACACGCAAACCGCCGATGAGCAGATTTTGCCAAACGGCACGGGCTACATCACCGACATCGGTATGACGGGTCCGTATTATTCCGTTTTGGGCGTCACTCCCGAAGTTGCAATACAAAAAATGAAAACAAATTTGCCGGTTAGATTTACAAACCCCGACGGTCCGTGCACCTTGGAGGGCATTGTGATTGAAATAGACGAAACGACCGGCAAAACCACTCATATAGAAAGGTTCAGAAAATGACCAAAAAGGCAGTGGCAATTCTGTGTGTAATTGCCATAATCACCGCCTTATTCACAGGCTGTAAAAACAATGTGCCCGAGCAAAAACACGAACTTGTTTTGCAAACCACGGCAAAGGTAACCGAAGACACAGACAATTTCAAAATCAGCTACAGCCAGTCGGATTCGCTCAATCCGTTTGAGGCGGACACACTAAACAACCAAACAGCGAACGACCTTGTGTACGAACCGCTGTTCAGAATAGATGAATCGTTTGAGGCAGTTCCCGAAATTGCAAGTTCATACACATATGAAGATTCGCACACGCTGTCAATCACCATAGTCAGCGGTCTCAAGTTTTCGGACGGGTCACCTCTTACGGCAAGCAATGTTGTAAGTTCATTCCACGAGGCTCAGGCTTCGCCAAGATGGAAAAACAGCCTGAAGCCGATATATTCCGCATCGGTTGTGAGCGACACGACAGTAAAATTCAAACTGTCGTATGCAAACCCGTATGCACATCAGCTTTTGACATTTTATGTTGCAAAGAATTCGTCAAAATCAAAATATCCGCTCGGCAGCGGACGGTACAAATTCCTTGAAGAAAACGGCAAACTGTATGTTGAGCAAAACAAGGAATACAAAGAAAGCTTCAATCCGAGATTTACAAAAATTCAGCTTGTCAATGTTCCGTCGGCGGAATCAATCAACAACGCTATGAACATAGGCAACATCAGTTATGCATACCGTGATGTCAGCAATGACACGGTGGCAAGGCTCAAGTGCAACAAAAAACAGGTTAACCTGAACAATATGGTTTACTTGGGACTTCGCAACTCAATGGGAATCACATCAAATGCAGACATTCGCCGTGCGATTTCGCTTGCGGTTGACCGTGGCATACTTGCAAAAAGTGCTTATCAAGGCTACGCACGACCTGCAACTTCCCTGTTCAATCCAATGTCGAAACTCGGACGGGAAACAAAGATTTTTTCTGATTCGGCAGACACGGCGGCGGCAAAGCAGGCAATCGCAAAAAGCGGATACAAATCAAGCCAACTCACTCTTAAAATCGTTGTGAACGAAAACGAAAGCAGAATTGCGATAGCGAAACTTGCGGCACAGCAGTTGGAGGCTGTCGGATTCAAGGCGACCGTCAAGGTTTACAGTCAAAAGGTGTTCAAGCAAGCACTCAAATACAACAACTACGACATATATATTGCCGAAACGAAAATACCGAACGATATGAGGCTCTCGTCATTTTTTGACAAATCGGGCAAAACTCATTACGGTATGAGCACCGAGAGCGAAACCGCAAAGCTATACAGAGATTATCTCAACAACGGCGGTGAGCTGGGAAAATTCATTCTTTCATTTTCAAACGAAATTCCTTTTGTGCCGATTGTGTACAGAAAAGGAGTTATCTGCTATTCAAAGGCTATGCACGGAGATATGCAGGGATATTACGGCAATTTCTTTGCCAACATTGAAGATTGGTACTATAATTAATATTTTCACCGACTTAATCGAAAAGGAGAAATCTATGATTAAATACGAAAATCCAAACGGATATATAGAAATCACCAACAACTATTTTGCCAGACTTGTCGGTAATGCGGCACAAAGCTGTTTCGGCGTTACAAGAATGGTGAATGCAAACCCTGTGCAAACAATAAAGTATGCCATCAAAAGCAGAGTTGACGGCGTTGACCTTGACACATCAAATCAGGGCGTAACAATCAAGAGCGTCAACGGCGCATTAGTGGTTGACCTTTCTATCGCTGTGTCATACGGTGTAAACATCAATGCCATTGCGGACAGCATTGTTAACAAAGTTCGCTACACTATCGAAAGCACCACAGACTTGAAGGTTTCCGAAGTAAATGTTCATGTCGAAGGCATCGACAGTATTAACTAAACTCGGAGGACAACCATGATTACAGGACAGATGTTTCGTGACGGTGTTATTTCCGCCGCAAACAACATAGCAAACAGCAGACAGGCAGTTGACGCACTCAACATTTTCCCCGTTCCTGACGGTGACACGGGCACAAATATGTCGATGACAATTGCATCGGCATCGGACGATATAAAAAATATGGAGGACGACAGCAACCTCGGCGATGTTGCAAAAAGAGTGGCTTCAGCCCTTCTTCGCGGCGCAAGAGGAAACTCGGGCGTTATTCTTTCACTTATATTCCGTGGCTTTTCAAAGGCTTTCAAGGGTATTGAAAAAGCTGACGGCAACGATATTGCACACGCATTCCGTATGGGAAGCGATGCGGCATACAAGGCAGTAATGAAGCCAACCGAGGGCACAATCCTCACAGTAGTGAGATGTGCTGCAGAGGCGGCAGAAGAATTTGCACCGAGCAACAACGAACCTATCGAAGTATTCTTAGCGGCAATTGAAGCGGCAAAGGAAGCGCTCGCAAAAACACCTGAAATGCTCCCTGTCCTCAAGCAGGCAGGAGTTGTTGACGCAGGCGGTCAGGGCTTCTTACTCATCCTTGAGGGTATGAAATCGGTGTTCATCAACAATGTGATTATCCGCCCTATCGGTGAGGAAGCAATCACAGACAAAAAATCTTCTGCAAGCGATGAGGCTCAAAGCGGATACCGTTGCGAATTTGTTATTCAAAAGGAACACGGTGCAAAAGAGAGCGACTCAATCAAACTCAGAGCTTATCTTGAAGCTATCGGCAGTGACGTTGAAGTTCACGAGGAAAACGGCAAAATCGCCGTTAAGGTGACAAGTGAGCAACTCGGCACTATTGTGCAAACTGCCACAAAATACGGTCAACTTTTTGACATAAACATTCAAAATCTTGCAACTCCAAAACAGGAGGAGCAAAACGAAACCGACGAAAACGAAATTGCAGAGCCTGAAAATGACTACGGCTTTGTATCGGTTTGTGCAGGCGAGGGACTCACGGAACTTTTCTCCGACCTCGGTGCAGATATTGTTGTCAGCGGCGGTCAAACAATGAATCCGTCAACCGACGACATCATTAAGGCTATTATGAAAGTTCCGGCAAAAATTGTGTATGTTTTGCCAAATAACAAGAACATCATTATGGCGGCGCAAATGGCAAAGAACAGCGTGAACGACAGAGAGGTTGTTGTGCTTGAAACAAAGACAGTTCCTCAGGGAATTTCCGCTATGCTTGCCTTTGACGAAACGGCAGACAAGGAAGAAAATATTGACACAATGATGCAGGCGGCAGGCAATGTTCAAACCGCATCGGTTACCTTTGCGGCTCGTGACAGCGAGGTTGACGGCAAACCAATCAAAGAAGGCCAGATTATGGGACTTTGCAACGGCGCCATCAAGTTCATCGGCGAGGACAGAGAGGAAATTGCTTTTTCCGCAACAGACGAACTGTTCAACCCTGACGAAAACGCACTTGTGACAATTATTTACGGTGAGGACGCAACCGAGGAGGACGCACAAAAGATTGAAGAAAAACTCACCGAAAAATACGGAAGCAACATCGAGGTAAGTATCGTAAACGGCGGACAGCCTGTGTACTACTATCTTATTTCGGTAGAATAATACATCGTAGGGGCGAACTGCGTTCGCTTTCTATTAAAGGTCAATAATTATGGATTACAGTGATTACAACATTCAATTCATAAAAGGTGTAGGAGATAAAAGAGCCCAACTTTTCAATAAGTTGGGCGTTTACACTTTGCAGGACCTTATCAATTATTATCCACGAAAATACATTGACTGGAGCAAAACGCTCACGGTCAAAGATGTCAAATCAGGAGAGTCTGCTTTCATCAAGGCAACTATGATTACCCCTGTGAAAGAGGCAAAAATAAGAAAAGGACTCACCCTCTACAAATGCAATTTTACAGACGGCGAAACCGTCATCCACGTTACGATTTTCAACAACGCCTATCTTGCAAAAGCCTTGCGAACCTTTGACGACTACATTCTTTACGGCAAGGTTGACAGAACATTCACTGAGGCGTCTATGAGCTCGCCTCAAATCGAAAAAGCAGAAAAAGCGACAGGCATTGAGCCGATTTATCCCGCAACCACAAACCTTTCGTCAAAGATTATCGAAAAGGTGGTCAAGGTGGGTCTTGACAAAGTCGGAGCAATTCCCGACACTCTGCCCGAATATCTGCTGACCGAATACAATCTTTGTTCGCTCAACTTCGCAATCAGGCAAATTCACTTCCCTGACAAAGAGGAAAATATCGAAATCGCAAGACGCAGGCTGATTTTTGAGGAACTATTGACCCTCCAACTCGGTTTGATGAAACTAAAAAGCAAGAGAGCAACAAAGAATTTGTTGAAAATGCCTCTTGATTTCAGCGAAGAATTTTATTCGCTTCTGCCGTTTGACCCGACAAACGCACAGAAAAAAGCGGTTGCCGACTGCATTGCCGACCTAAACGGCGACAGGCAGATGAACAGACTTATTCAGGGTGATGTCGGTTCGGGCAAAACCGCCGTTGCGGGTGCGGTTATGTACACCGTCATAAAAAACGGATTTCAAACCGCAATGATGGCGCCTACCGAAATCCTTGCAACCCAGCACTACGAGAGCTTTTGCAAGCTGTTTGACCGCACGGATATAAAAATTGCCCTGCTGACAGGCTCAACAAAGGCGGCTGAAAAAAAGAAAATCAAGCTTGCACTTTACGACGGCGAAATTGATTTGATTATCGGCACTCACGCACTTATTCAAAATGATGTTGAATTCAAAAACTTAGGATTGGTGTGCACGGACGAGCAGCACCGATTCGGTGTTGAGCAACGCTCCAGCCTTGCTATGAAAGGCAACAATCCGCACCTGCTTGTTATGTCGGCAACCCCGATTCCACGCACAATGGGGTTGATTATTTACGGCGATTTAAACATTAGCGTGCTTGACGAACTACCACCGGGCAGACAGGAAATTCGCACAGATTTGGTGACGAGCGCTTACCATCAACGCATATATAAATTTATCAAAAAAGCTGTTGACAACGGCAATCAGGCATACATTGTTTGCTCACTTGTTGACGACAACGACAGCGATTTGCTTTCGGCAAAAGAATATGCCGACAAGCTCTCAACCGAGGTTTTTCAGGGATATAATCTCGGACTTCTCCATGGCAAAATGAAGCCGAAAGAAAAAGACAAAGTTATGCAGGAATTTGCAAAAGGTAATGTTCAAATTCTTGTTTCAACAACGGTTGTTGAAGTTGGCGTTGATGTGCCGAACGCAACCGTTATGCTCATAGAAAATGCCGACCGTTTCGGCTTGTCGCAACTTCATCAGCTTCGTGGCAGAGTCGGCAGAGGCAAGGACAAAAGCTTTTGCATTTTGGTGTCCGACAACAAATCGGAGTCATCTGTTGAGCGTTTAAAATTGCTTAAATCAACCAATGACGGCTTTAAAATTGCGGACTACGACTTAAAAACAAGAGGTCCGGGCGACTTCTTCGGCACAAGACAACACGGTTTGCCACAGCTCAAAATTGCGGATATGCTTGAGGATACAAAAATTCTTGAGCAATGCCAAGAATGTGCAAAATTCATCCTCAAAGACGACCCGAATCTTGACAATTTCCCTGAGCTTTGCAGGCAAATTTCCGATATGTTCAGAAAGACGGATTACTGATGAAATACAAATACGAACTACACACTCACACAAAATACGGTTCTCGTCAATGCGGCAGAACCGAGCCGAAAGACATTGCAAGAATGTACAAGGAAAAAGGCTATTCGGGCATTGTCCTAACCGACCATTACAGCCCGCTGACTTTTGATTTGGCTCACGGATATTTCAATCCGCAAAAGTTCATCGACTGCTATATCGACCCGTATCTTGAAATGAAAAAATACGAGGACGAGCATTTTTCCGTTATGTTCGGAATGGAAATTCGCCACTATGCAACCGCAAACGACTACCTTGTTTACGGTGTTGACGAAAACTGGCTGAGAAAACAGGGCAATCTGCTTGCACTTTGGGAAAAGCAGATGTGCGAGCTTATGCACAGTCAGGGCTACTTGGTGTATCAGGCTCACCCGTTTCGACCTGCGATTACACGATGCAATCCCGACTACCTTGACGGAATTGAGGTCTACAACGGCAAAACTCCAAAGGAGTCAAACGAAAAAGCGGAGACTTGGGCGAAAAAGCACAATAAGCTGATGGTGTCGGGTTCGGATTTTCATGTGCCGAAACAGCTTGCAAGGGGCGGAATCATCACCGAAAAGCCGATTCGCAACAACGCCGATTTGCTCGACACCCTCAAATCTATGGATTTTGAAATGATTAAGACTTATTAATCTGTACACCTAAATTTTATTAATATTATATCTTTTTAAATGGTTAAGCATACTATATAATATTCTCATAATAAACCGACAGGAGAATATTTTATGGAAAAAACAGCAAAAAACAACAAGGTTAAGCGTGTTTGCATAACTGGTCTTATGGCGGCACTTGTTTGCGTTGCAACCGCTTTCATCAAAATGCCGACAGGCATAAATTCAGGCTATCTTCACTTTGGCGACAGTATGATTTATCTTGCAGGATGTTTGCTCGGTCCGTGGGCTTCCCTTGCGGCAGCTATCGGCGGTGCGCTTGCAGATGTCATTTCCGGAGCACCGCAATGGGCACCGGCAACCGCAGTCATCAAGGCGCTCAACGCAGTTCCGTTCATCCTTATTTGCAGAAATACAAATCACAAAATCATCACAAAATGGACAGTTCCGATGACCATAGTTTCGGGTCTTATCACAGTCGGCGGATACCTCTTGGCAGAGGGCATTATGTATTCGTTCCCGACAGCAATCACATCCGTTCCGTTTTCTTGCATTCAGGCAGTCGGCTCGGCAATCGTATTCATCATCGTTGGTGCAGTCCTCGACAAAATCAAAATCCAAAAGTACATCTGATATTTTATAAAAGATTGTTGAGAAAGTTTCTGAATTTCGTTTTCTTGCGAACATTGCTGTACATCGTCAAAACATATTCCGTATAGAACAAAACAGAGTTTTGTAAGTATACTACATATGTTTTTCCTCTTTCCAAAAAATCCAAGGATTTTTTGGAAGCCTTATATTCGCTTGTTCGCAAAAAACGAAAAACGCCAAAAAAGCTGTAAGTTCAATACTTACAGCTTTTTTTAGACCCCTACCGTCAACACTTTGTATTACCGGCTTCCTTTACATTTAAATGGGTGTAAATCAGTTGATTATATTTTGGCGTGTTTCAGGGGCTTTATCGACAGTCTGAGGCTTTACGGCGTGTAACCGTAAAGCCCTTTTTTTCATATTATATTATGTAAGATAACAGGCAAATACGGGGTGACAGTGCGTGATGCCGTGAATAGCTGTCATTTTCTGCCTGATAACATATATCGCTTTATTCCAACGAATTTGCAAGGCGGTCGTATTCATCAATCGCTTTTGAAAGTGCAATATAGCAGTAGCCGAGCGAATTGTTCATCTTTTCCTTAGCGGAGGAAATATGTCGCGAAACTGTCGGCTGAGAAAGTTTCAGCAAATTCGCAATTTCAGCCTGTGTTTTGTTGTTTTCGTATCTATATCTTAGGCAAACGCTCTGCATCGGCGTCAATTCCTCCTGCATAATCAAAGGCAAAACAGCCGAAAATGCCTTTTTCTTTGCCTTTTCCCTATCCATTCCCTCCACCGCAGAATAGTCCTCGTAATAATAATTATTGATAAAGTCTATCATTGTCGTGATCCTCCTCATAATATCCAAAAAGCATTGATGCCGTTCTTCTGCATTCACAAGCCATATCGTAATATATTTTAATTTTTCTTCTCAACGACACAAGGTCTTCGCCGCGATACACAGACAGCAACGGCTTCATTGCGTCAAGTTTTGCGCTAAGCACCTTGTATTGTTGCTCATATTCATGAGCCAATTCATTAATTGTCATCTTCTGCCCTTCTTTCCATATATATTAATCAACTTGAGTGGTTTGTCGATTTTAGACAAGCATTTATCGAACTTATGTTCAAATTTCGCAATGTCTACTGCATATATTAGTCGAACATTTGTATTGTGTCAATATTTTTTGAATAAAAAGTCCAAAAAACTTCTCGACAAAAATCGACAAATGGTACAAATATTGTTGTTTTTGTCTATTAAAAGGTGATAATTTAATTTTATGAGGTTCATCATAAAATTTCATTCCCGTTTTTGTATATTTTACCAAAAATGTTTTAACTTTTCACTTGACAAGTTGGTAAATTTCTACTATAATGTTGGTACGCTCGAAACGGAGCCGCAACCGTTTTGGGTAACCTGTCCTCCTATAGTTTGTTATAGACAGAGAGGGAAAAGAGTAGGTGTTACACCTGCTCTTTTTTCTTTATACAGCCCCAGACTGTCAATAAAGTCTCTGAAACACGCCAAATATATTCAACCGATTTGCCTCCTCTTGTTGCAAGGTGATTCCCCCGTTAATAGGGGGAAATGTCTGCAACGCAGACAAAAGGGGGCGTCTACGCAGTAAAGGTGGCAACACGAAGTGTTGACGGTGGGGTTTTAAAAATGCCGTAGGGGCGAACTGTGTTCGCCTGCAAAATCCTAATATCAGGCAATTTGTTAACACAAATAAACTCTGCCTATATATTGTATTAATTACAATTATATGTTATAATATATCGAATAAATTGCGAGGTGAACTTATGCAAGAGATTTTTACAGAGGTTAAGGGCGAGGCTCTTACTATTGTTAATTCCACCAACACCGCCATTGCGGCACAGAGCGGTTCGTTGCCTGTTTTTGGCACACCGTTTATGATTGCACTTATGGAAAAGGCAACCTGCACGGCTATTTCTGATTTTTTAGAAGGTGACGAAACAACTGTCGGCACAGCAATCAATGTCACTCACGACAAGGCGAGCGGTGTGGGCACAGTTGTAATTGCTTACGCAACACTCAGAGAAACGCAGGGCAGAAAGCTCATCTTTGACGTTAAGGCTTGCGAGGAGGACGGCACGGTAATCGGCAAAGGCACAATCGAAAGATTTGTTGTTGACAGCGTGCGTTTTATGAAAAAAGTGGAGGCAAAATAATGGTTAAGGCAGTTGTTTTTGACTTTGACGGCACACTTTGCGACACCGGAGTAGGCGTTAAAAAAAGTGCAAAATACGCGCTTGACGCTTTTGATATCGATGCTCCCGAATGGGAGGAGCTTGACTTCTTTATCGGACCTCCATTGCTTGTGACATTTCAGGAAAAATTCAACCAAAGCGTGACGGACGCTGAAAAACTTGTTAAAAAATATCGCGAAAGATATACAAACATCGGACTATACGAAAGCGAATTTTACGAGGGAATCCCACAACTTTTAAAAGCACTCAAAAACGAGGGCTTCAAGCTTGGCGTTGCCTCATCAAAGCCTATCAACTATGTTGAGGAACTTTTGATAAAAGCAGATCTCAAGGAATATTTTGACTGCATAAGTGCGGTCAGCTTTAATGCGGACTGCGAATCAAAGCAGAGTATTTTGAGCCGTTGCCTAAATGAACTCGGCATTGAACCTTGCGATGCAATTATGGTAGGCGACAGATTTTATGACATTGACGGTGCACGAGAAGCCGGAGTTCCAAGCGTAGGCGTTTTGTGGGGATTTGGCAACAAGTTTGAACTTATCGAAAGCGGTGCGGATTATGTTATCGACAAGATTGAGGACGTTGAATCCATTGCTCTCGGTATGTATGAAAGAACCGAGAATTCACAAGGCATTTACAACGGCAGAGTACTCACCTTCCACGTTGACGACATCACACTTTGCAATGGCGACAAGGCAAACAGAGAGGTTGTTGACCATCCGGGCGGCGTTGGAATTATCGCATTGAGCGACGACGAGTGCGTATATATGGTGCGTCAATTCCGCTATCCGTACAAGGAAACCATATACGAAATACCTGCCGGCAAGCGTGAAAAAGGCGAAGACCCGCTTGAAACAGGCAAGAGAGAACTCCACGAGGAATGCGGTATTATAGCAGAAAATTATATTGACCTCGGCAAAATTTATCCGTCACCGGGCTACACAAACGAAGAAATCTACCTCTATGCGGCAACAGGCTTGACCGAGGTTGAGCAAGAACTTGACGAGGACGAATTTTTGCAGGTGACAAAGATGAAGCTGTCCACCCTTATCGCAAAAATTATGAGCGGTGAAATCACAGATGCAAAAACCATTGCAGCCGCATTTAAACTAAAGGAATTGAGAAACATAAAATAATGAGTGCTTATTTAGACAACAGCGCAACCACAAAGCCTGAGGAGGCAGTTGCAAAAAAAGTTTATCAAATGTTGACCGAGCATTTTGGCAATCCGTCATCTTTCCACAAAGAGGGATTGGACGCAAATGCGGAGGTTCGCAAAGCAAGAGATATAATCGCAAAATCTCTGTCGTGCGAGAGTGAAGAGATTTTCTTCACCTCGGGCGGCACGGAGGCAAACAACCTTGCAATCTTTGGCTCGGCAATGGCAAACAAGCGCAAGGGCAACCGAATTGTAACAACAGCCATTGAGCACGAAAGTGTGCTTGAATCGGTGGCAGAGCTTGAAAAACAGGGATTTGAGGTTATCAGGCTTGAACCGAACAGCGACGGCAACATCAGCGAGGAGCAGATTTTTGAGGCTGTCAACAGCGACACAATCCTTGTTTCGATGATGTATGTCAACAACGAGGTCGGCTCGATTTTGCCTGTCAAAAGCATAAGAAAAGCTGTCAAAAAAGCAAAAGCACCTGCACTTGTGCACATCGACTGCGTTCAGGCATACGGCAAGTACGAAATCAGACCTGCCAAACTGGGTGCGGATTTGGTGACAATCACGGCTCACAAAGTGCACGGCCCAAAGGGCACGGGTGCGTTATACATCAAAAAAGGCACACGAATTGTGCCGAGAACATACGGCGGTGAACAAGAACACAAAATCAGACCCGGCACAGAGGCTTCCCCTCTTATTGCAGGATTCGGCGAAGCGGTTTCGCTGTTCCCCGACCTCAAAAAACAGACTGCCGAAATTCACGAATTAAACGCTTATGCAAGGGCGGAGCTTGAAAAAATTAACGGTGTCAAAATCAACAACAGCACCGACTCATCGGATTACATTCTCAATGTGTACATCCCAAGTTTTATGACAAGCCAGACGATTGTTCAGCACCTTTCGAGCCAATACGGAATTTACGTCAGCAACGGCTCAGCCTGTGCAAAAGGCAAAAAGAGCCACGTGCTCACGGCTATGAAACTCGGCGACAAGGTAATTGAAAAATCAATCCGTATCAGCCTCAGCAGAATGAACACAAAAACCGACATTGACGAACTTGCTTCGGCAATCAGGGAAACTGTGGAAAAATATCCACTATAACGACCGTAGGGGCGGATCCCATCCGCTCGGAACATAACAAACTTTCAACACAACAGGAACAAAAAATGAGAGAAATTATACTTATCAAAAACGGCGAGCTTGTGCTCAAGGGACTCAACAGAAACACCTTTGAGGACATTCTCATAAAAAATATGCGCAAGGCACTTGCCGAAATCGGCGAGTTCACCTTCAAAAAAAGTCAGTCAACAATTATGGTTGAGCCGAATGATGACGACATCGACCTTGATGATGCAGTTGAGCGTCTCAAAAAAGTTTTCGGCATTGCGGCACTTTCAAGAGCACTTGTTGCCAAAAAGGATATGGACGACATCAAGGCAAAGACCATTGAATACCTCGGTGAGCGTTTTGAAGATGCAGAAACCTTTAAGGTGGAAGCAAAGCGAAGCGACAAAAAGTTTCCGCTCAAATCACCTGAAATTTGCAGAGAACTCGGCGGTCACATTCTTTCAAACTACCACGATTTAAAGGTTGATGTGCACAATCCGGAACTCACCGTTACGGTTGAAATCAGAGATACATATGCTTTCATCAGAGGCAACAATATCAAGGGCGCAGGCGGTATGCCTGTCAGCACAAGCGGCAGAGGTGCGGTGCTCATCAGCGGCGGAATCGACTCCCCTGTTGCAGCTTATATGATGGCAAAGCGTGGAATTGAACTTGTTTCCGTTCACTTTGCTTCCCCTCCGTACACAACCGAACTTGCCGAGCAAAAGGTTATGGACTTGCTCCACAAAGTTGCACAGTACAGCGGACCGATTACAACTTATGTTGTGCCGTTTACCGAACTTCAGGAGGCTATCAGGGACAAGTGCCCTGAAGTTTACTTCACAATCATTATGAGAAGATATATGATGAAAATTGCGGAAATCATTGCAAAGCACCAAAATTGTTCCGCACTCATCACAGGCGAAAGCGTGGGTCAGGTTGCAAGCCAAACAATCTACGCACTCGGCTGCACCGATGTTGCGACAGAACTTCCTGTATTCAGACCTTGCATCGGTATG
Source organism: uncultured Eubacterium sp. (assembly GCF_934525195.1). Lineage (GTDB taxonomy): Bacteria > Bacillota > Clostridia > Oscillospirales > Acutalibacteraceae > Eubacterium_R. Next base: position 182,210 of record NZ_CAKSZA010000003.1, on the reverse strand, counting down.
GATAAAGACGAAATTGTGCGAGTTTCAAGAGAAATTGACACATTCCAAACTTCAATTTTGCCGTACGAGGACTGTTGCACAGTATTCACTCCAAAGCATCCAAAAACAAGACCACAAATCGAAGAAATACTTGAAGCAGAAAAAGCACTCGACAGCGAAGCTCTCATCCAAAGAGCTGTTGAAGGTGCAAGAAAGACAGTGATTAAATAATGAAAAAGGAAAATAAATCTTCATCTGCCGAAATGGTAAAAAAATATAAACTTCCTATTATTTGTATCGGTTCGCTAATTGCGGTTTTGATTGCCATTGCAATCATCAATGCCGCTACTACAGCTTATTTGAAACCGTACGAAAAGAAATACAACATCAAATATCCTCGTCACATTGCAGAAGAATTTTGCGATGCTTACGGCATAAATTCCGAAGTTTCGGGAATGTTGTGCTTTGACGATACCGACGAAAAGATGTTTATAACCAGTGACGTTTATCAAAGCGGAAATCACTTCGATTCGGGTTCGGCTATTGATGACAACAAGCAGATTAAATCAATCGGACTTGACAGCTCATCAACCGAAATCGAAAAGTTATATTCATCCGTTAAAGGCTACAACAACTGCACTCAAAAAGTTACGCTCACCGATATTTACGGCAAAAGAAAGACCTACCAAGTAATCGCCGCATACTATGCAAACATCAACGCAAGCGACGACAACGGCTACATTTTTCCTTACTATGCCCACGGTGATTTGACCGAAGACAGCTTTAACGAATACGAGGACAGAGTTTACTGCCGTTCGCTTTATCATTCAGCATTTGATATGTCATATACCGACAAATATTTGAGCATAAATGTTGATACCGATTTTATGGAAAGCTTTAAATTTGTCATTCTTTGCGTTGAAGTTGACGGCAAAGTAACCCCATACACCGATGCGGTTAAAAACAAAAAGGTTCACTATCCGCAGGTTTGGTACGACGTTCACAAAAAGCACAATCCATATTGGCTTTCGTCAAAATGGCAACCTGAGGTTTACACCGACAAAAAGCACAAAACAACCGATAAAATGTAATCATAATTAACAAAACCTCCCACAGCAGTTTGCTCTGCCGTAGGAGGTTTTAATTATTGTTTTATAAGGCTATTTGCCCCATTTGTTGATGATGTGCTGAACCTTTGGTGGATTGTGGGTTGTAATATTATCGGCGGTGTTGATGAGTGCACGTTTGATTTGGTACTTTCTGTCAACCGTCCAAATAGAAAGCTTATAGCCGTTTTTGTGAAGCAACAACGACAATGTTCGTGACGCATACTTATAGTTGCAATTTATGCCGATTGCTCCCGTTTTTTCAAGCATTTCAATGATCTTTTGCTGATAATCTTCGGTAAAAATATTAATTCTGCTCGGCATATAATTGACATAGTATTCAATTCCGGGGCAATTTTCCTTAACCTTATTTGCCTGAAAAACCTCAATTCCCGTAAGAGTTACACGGTCGGTCAGGCTATAATCGACTATTAAATCGTGAAGTGATTTGAGCACCCTTGTTTCCTTAATATTCAAATTAAGGTGCAAATCCGATTCCTTAGCCAACTGAAATGCGGCAGTGATTTCCGTGCCGTCGGAATTTGTGTTGATGATGTCGCTGCTCATAACGATTGTGCCGTTAGGTCGCTGTCGCACATCCATTTCAAAAGATTGGTCGCCGTGGGCAATCGCCGCTTCAAGAGATTCCATGGAGTTGTCGGGAGTGTTGTATGCACCCGTGTGAGCCGTGATTGTGAAGCCGTCAACAAACGTCAGTTCGTGCTCATCAAAAGTCTTGTTGAAGGCATAAGACACCACCACAACAAGCATTGAAACGCTGACCAAAAACGCCACAACCTGATATGTAAACCGCTTTGCCCATGTGGGTGTCATATTCCGTTTTAAAAACCGCTTAAACTTTTCTATTCGTTTTTTGCGTTTCTCCGATTTCGCCATATTTTCACCCTGTCAGAACATCAAACCGCCGGCAATGTGTGCAGGCGGTTTTTGTGTGATTGATGTAATCTTATTTATTTCCCGAATAGTTTGGTGCTTCCTTGGTGATGTAAACATCGTGAGGATGTGATTCAACAAGACCTGCGCCTGTGATTCTGATGAACTGTGCGTTTTGGCGAAGCTCCTCGATTGTGTGGCAACCGACATAGCCCATACCCGAACGCAAACCACCCATCATCTGATAGATTGTGTCTGATACAGCTCCCTTGTAAGGAACACGACCTTCAACGCCTTCCGGAACAAATTTCTTTGAGCCTTTCTGGAAGTATCTGTCGGCAGAACCGTGGTTCATAGCACCGAGTGAGCCCATACCACGATATACCTTAAACTGACGGCCTTGATAAATTTCTGTTTCGCCCGGTGCTTCGTCACAACCTGCAACGAGTGAACCAACCATAACAACGCTGCCGCCTGCGGCGATAGCCTTAACGATTTCACCTGAATACTTGATACCGCCGTCTGCGATTACAGGCACGCCGTACTTGTCAGCCATAGCAGCTGAATCGTAAATAGCTGTAATCTGCGGAACACCGATACCTGCAACGATACGAGTTGTACAGATAGAACCCGGACCGATACCGATTTTAACAGCGTCTGCACCTGCTTTGATGAGAGCTTCTGTTGCTTGGGCAGTTGCAACGTTGCCTGCGATGAGAGAAACATCAGGGAACGCTTCCTTAACTTTTGCAACATTTCTGATGATATTTTCCGAGTGACCGTGAGCCGAGTCAAGAACAAATGCGTCAACGCCTGCTTCGTAAAGAGCCTGTGCACGAATGAGCACATCGTCTGTTACACCGAGAGCAGCTGCGCAAAGGAGTCTGTCCTTGCTGTCACGAGCTGTGTTTGGATATTTAACGGCTTTTTCAATGTCCTTGATTGTAACAAGACCCGTGAGTTTGCCGTTTTCGTCAATAAGAGGAAGTTTTTCAACCTTTGACTTCATAAGGATGTTCTTTGCCTCATCAAGAGTTGTGCCTGCAACAGCTGTGATGAGCTCCTCCTTTGGAGTCATTACGGTAGAGATTTTTACGCTGTAATCCTGAATGAATCGAAGGTCACGGTTTGTGAGGATACCAACAAGAGTGCCGTCGTCCTCGCAGATTGGCACACCGCTGATTTTGTATTTACCCATCAACATATCTGCGTCTTTTACGCTGTGATGAGGGGAGAGATAAAACGGATTGAGAATAACGCCGTTTTCGCTTCTTTTAACCTTATCAACCTCGGTAGCCTGCTCCTCGATTGTCATATTTTTGTGAATAACACCGATGCCGCCCTCACGAGCAATAGCAATAGCCATTCTTGATTCGGTTACAGTATCCATAGCCGCAGTCATAAGCGGAATGTTAAGACTAATATCCTTTGTAAGTTTTGTCTTGAGCGACACACCGTCAGGAGTTACATCGGATTTTGCAGGAATAAGCAAAACGTCATCAAATGTAAGTCCTTCCTTTACAAATTTTTCACCGTATTCTTTCATAACAACCTCCCATTAAATTATAATATTAGAATATTTTATCTATCATACCATTTTAAGTGTATGAAATCAAGACTTTTTTATTTCTCGGCAACTTTTACAATTTCAGTTACGGTTTCCTCAACTGTTTTGTTGTCGCAATCAATAACCACATCTGCCCATTTTTGATACATAGGCAGTCTTTCGTTGTACATATCTTTGAGCGAATCGCCTTTTTTGACAACCACTCCACGGGTTGTGATGTTTTTTATTCTATCAACCATAGTGTCGTAGCTCAAATTCAGGAAAATGATTTTTCCGCTTTTCTTTAGGTGTTCCATAGATTTGTCGCTGTAGACAACGCTTCCGCCCGTTGCAACAACGGTTGCGTTTATGTCGAGCGACAAAATTGTTCGCTCCTCGGCATCCAAAAAATATTCAATGCCGTTGTCGTCAATTATATCCTGAAGTTTCTTTTCTTCAAGACCCTGAAACAACAGGTCCGTATCAAAAAAATTCTTCAGCAAAGCCTTGGCAGCAAGCACACCGCAAGTACTTTTTCCACTGCCCGGCATTCCAATCAATATTATGTTTTCCCTGTTCATTACTTTAGTCCAACCTTTTTGCAGTTATATTCCATAGGACAGATTTCGCATTTCGGTTTTCTTGCCGAGCATATATCTCTGCCGAAAAGCACAATTCTGTGACAGAAATCCGAACCTTCTTCGCTCGGAATTATTTTTTTGAGAGCAAACTCTATTTTTTTCGGATCTTTTTCATTCACAAGTCCGATTCGGTTTGCAATTCTAATCATATGAGTGTCAACAACGATTGACTCCTTGCCGTAAACATCGCCGACAATGAGGTTTGCCGTTTTTCTGCCAACTCCGTTGAGGGTGATGAGATCATCAATATTGTCGGGCACGACTCCTCCGAATCGGTCACGCACGCCGTGAGCCATATCAATTATGGAAGTCGCCTTGCTTTTATAAAAACCGCAGGAACGGATAATTTCTTCAATGTCCTTGACATCGGCGTTGCAGTAGTCGTCAAGCGTTTTGTATTTTTCAAAAAGCGCAGGGGTGACGAGATTTACTCTTGCATCGGTGCACTGCGCCGACAATCTGACCGCCACCAAAAGCTCAAACGGATTTGAGGAATTGAGTGAGCAAATCGCTTCGGGATATTCTTTTTTCAGAACCTCTATTGCGTTTAACGCTCTTTCCTTTTTCGTCATTTTTCGCCTTTTATTCTGCTCCAATAATCCTTATGAGCCTGTTCGTTTTTGTTTGTTCCGTATTCGTAATATTTTGCATCTTTGAGTTTGTCCGGCAGATATTGTTGCTCAGTCCAATGATTTGGAAAATCGTGAGGGTAGACATAGTGCTGTCCCTTGATTTCTGCGTCCTCGCCGTCATAATGCTTGTTTTGAAGCTGTCGTGGAATAGGGCCGAATTTGCCTTTTTTCACATCCGACATTGCCGAGTTTATCGCTTCGTAGGCGCTGTTTGATTTTGGCGACTCGGCAACAAGAACAACCGCATCGGCAAGCGGAACTCTCGCCTCCGGCAAGCCGACCATCATTGCCGCATCAACCGCCGCCTTGACTATCGGAATAATCTGCGGATACGCAAGCCCGACATCCTCGCAGGCACACACCATAAGTCGCCTGCAAGCCGACGGCAAATCCCCCGCTTCAAGCAATCTTGCAAGATAGTGCAAAGCGGCATTTGTGTCCGAGCCACGCATACTTTTTTGAAATGCCGACACAATGTCATAGTGCTCCTCGCCGTCCTTGTCGTAGCGCATTGCCGATTTCTGCGTAAGTTCTTCCGCAGTTTCGATTGTGATTGATTTTTCGCCGTCAACCGTCGGAGTGGCAAAATAGCAATTTTCAACGCTGTTGAGCGCTTTGCGAACATCACCGCCACAGCCGAGCGCAATCTTTTTTACAACCTCATCGGGATAGGTGATTTTGATGTCGTTTTCTTTTTCCAAAAATTTAAAACCTCGCTCCACGGCTGGCATAACATCATCGCAGTCAAGTGCTTTGAATTCAAAAACCGTTGAGCGGGAAAGTATTGCCGAATACACATAAAAATACGGGTTTTCGGTGGTGGAGGCAATAAGTGTGATTTTGCCGTTTTCTATGTATTCAAGGAGGGATTGTTGTTGACGTTTGTTGAAATACTGAATTTCGTCAAGATAAAGCAAAATTCCGTTCGGAGCGGAAAAAGTGCCTATTTCTGCCACAATATCCTTGATATCCTGTGTTGAAGCCGATGTGCCGTTGAGCTTTCTCAACGCACGCTTTGTTTTGTTTGCAATGATAGAAGCGACCGTTGTTTTGCCGACACCCGAAGGCCCGTAGAATATCAGGTTTGGAATGTCGCCGTTTTCAATCATATTATATAGTGCTTTGTCGGGGGAGAGCAGGTGCTTTTGCCCCACAACATCGCAGAGTTCGGTTGGTCTTATTCTGTCTGCCAACGGTTTATTCATCTTTGTTCTCCTTTGAAAAAACACAGCCACAGAAATTCTGTCTGTAAAGCTGATATTCTCGGCTGAGTTCGATAGAACGCTTGTAGCCCTCTTTTTTCTTGAAGTCCGACGGCAACCATTTTATGCCATATTTTTCTGCAACTTCATAGCCGATTTCGTTGATTTTTTGGCTGTTTTTCAGCGGACTGATTGAAAGCGTTGTGCAGAAGTAATCAAATCCCTGCTCCCTTGCAAGCTTCGCCGTGCTTTCAAGTCGCATACGGTAGCATCTGAAACAGCGTTCTCCGCCCTCGGGAACATCCTCGTAGCCTTTTGCTATTTCCAAAAAATCGTTGTAGTCATATTCGCCACGCACCAACTTTATCGGGTGCTTTGACGGCAGAGCATCTATCAACCTTTTTTGCTCTGCGTATCTTTTGTCAAACTCCGCCTTCGGTGAGATATTCGGATTGAAATAGTACACCGTGATGTCAAAATAATTGCTCAAATATTCCAGCGTGTAGCTTGAACACGGAGCACAGCACGAATGCAAAAACAGTTTTGGAACATCTCCGTTTAGGCTGTCTGTGATTTTGTCTAATTCCTTTTGACAATTTATCTTGTTCATTTTATTTGCTCAAATACGGTGCAGAGTTCACCTTGTTTCCGTCAATTATGAGTTCAAAATGGCAGTGAGGTCCTGTTGAATTACCTGTTGAACCGCCCTTTGCGATTTGCTGACCCTTGGCAACGGTCTGTCCCGTGCTTACAAGAAGCTGTGAGTTGTGGGCATAGAGGGTTACTATTTTTCTGCCCAAATTATCTGTGCCGTGATAAATCATAACATATTTGCCGTATGAATAATTAAGTTCTCTCGTTTTGATTACGATACCCTTTTGTGCGGCAACAACCTTTGTCCCGACAGGATAAGGAAAATCTGTACCCGTGTGAGCCTTGCCCGAACTGTATCTGCCGAATGCACAGGAAACGGAATAATGCCCCGGTGCAGGGTAGGTCATGTTGAGCACACCTGCCGAATTGTAGTAAAGCGGAGAAGAATTGCTTTCGCTTGCGGTGTTGTGCTTTTTGTTGTTCTTGTCGCTCTTTACGGCGGTGGTTGCTTCCTCAGGGGTTTTGAGTCCGTTCAAAACGCTGTTGATTTCCTCATCAACCTGCTTCAAAAGTTCCTCATCCTCATATTTATATTCGGAATACATCTGAGTTTTTTGTGCATATTCCGCAAGAAGTGCGTCACTTTCGGCTCTGTCCTGAGCAAGAATAATTTTCTTTTGTGCGATTTCAGACTGCTTGCTTTCAATTCCGTCACGCTCGTTTTCGATGATGGCGCTTTTTTCGTCAAGCACAGCCTTGCTGTTTTCAAGCATTGCTTTTTGTTCTGCGATTTTCTTGCTCTTTTCGCTGATTTGCTTTGTCTTTTTCTTTGCTTCTTTGAGCAGCTTTGCATCTGATTTTGACACAGCTTTAATCATTTCGTATCGTGACAAAAATTGACCGATGTCCTTGCTTGTGAGCAGAGCAACAAGTATGCTGTCCGAACCCGATATGTACATTGCCCTCATTCGCAGGCAATATGCGTTGTAGGTTTTTTGGAACGATTTATTGAGCGCGTTAATTTCTTCAGTAGTTTCGTCATACTGTTTTTGAACCAACTTTATCGCTTTTTTCAACTGCTTTGTTTCCTGCTTCAAGCCCCTGATTTTTTCACGGGCGGTGGAAATCTGGCTGTCGAGCACACTCAAATCTTGGTTCATATATCCGATTTTTTCATCAAGCGAATTGATGTATTCCTCGGTTGCCATTTGACCTTTTTGATATTTTGCGAGTTTTTCCTCGCTTTCTTTCAGCTTTGCTTCAAGGTCAACCTTTTGTTGGTTGAGTGCCTCCTCTGGCGACATTGTCACAGCTTCACCGCTTTGGTTGGTGACTGCCTTGCCGTTTGCGTCGGTCATTGCCACACCCGTGGTGGTTTGCTTTTCGGTTGAATTTTGGCTTGCTGTGGTGCTTTCGTTTGCATACACGCTGACACTTGCGGTTGACAGCATTGTCAAAGAAAGTATGATTGCTACGGATTTTTTTATAATTGGTTTCAAAGTGAAGACCCCTTGTTTTGATTGCTTTTAGATTTATGGCAAATAAATTGCCGGATTTACGGCGCTGCCGTATGAGCCGTCGCCGACTCTGACCTCAAAGTGAAGATGAGGTCCTGTTGAATTTCCTGTTGAACCGCTGAGTGCGATTTGCTGACCTTTGCTTACATGCTGACCCGCCGATACGGTGCGAACGCTGTTGTGCGCATAAAGTGAGTAAACGGTTTGTCCGTTTCGGTTAGGGTGGTCGTGCATAATAACAATGTATCTGCCGTAGCTGCAATATCCGTTGCCGTGGTAACTTTTTTTGCAGGTGTTGCGATTGCAGGTGATGTCCTTAGAAATGATGACCGTACCGCTGTCTGCAGCAACGATTTTGTGACCCGTTGTTCCGCTTGTTGAAAAGTCGCAACCGTTGTGACCCGTGTAGCCGTGGAACGGGCAGGTAATTCTTGTGTGATCAGGGCAAGGATAGGTCATATTGATGAAGTCGGAGGGAATTTCTTCCTCGGTTGTTTCCTCCTCGGTCGTTGTTTCCGTCACATGCTTTGTGGTTGTTTCGTTTTTCTTTGTTGTTGTCGGTTTGGTCGTAGTCGGCTTTGTTGTGGTCGGCTTCTTTTTCTTTTTGGTCGTTGTTTGCTTGTTTTGGTACTTCTTGATTGCCTCTTGGATTTCGTTGTCGATTCGGTCAATTTCCTCCTGAGTTATGTCGTGAAGTTCCGAATATTCCTTTGTTTGGTCGTTGATTTTTTGAAGTGTTGTGTTTGCCTCAATCTGTTGTTTTTCCATAGCCGATTTTTTCTTCTTCATTTCGGCTTCTTTTTCGTTGAGCGAAACCTGTTGAACTTTCAAACTTTCGGTGTCCGATTTGAGCACCTTTTGAGTTTTGTTCAGTTCCTCTCGCTTTTCGCCGAGCGCCTTGCGTGAAGTCTGAATTTGCTCAATTTTTGTGTTCATTTCTTTCAGAAGTTTGCTGTCCTTTTTTGCAACGGCTGACACCATTTCAAGTCTTGTCAAAAAATTTTGAATTCCGTCGGAAGAAAGCAAAAATGTAAGCACGCTTTCGGTTTCGCCGCTAACATAAATCGCCCTGACTCTTTGGCAGTATTTTTGCCAAACATCATCGTATTCCGCTTCAAGTGTTGCCGACTGAGCCTCCATATCCTTTAGGCTCACTTCAATTTCCTTGAGCGTTTGGGTGTTTGTACTTATGCTTTGCTGAGTTTTATGCACTCTGTTTTCGGTTTCGTTCACTTCACTCAAGGTGATTGAATACTGCTCCTTGAGTGTATCAAGCTTGGTGTCAATTACATCAAGATATTCCTGTGCATCGGTTTTTTCTTTTCCGAGTTCTTTAAGCTTTTTGTTTGTTTCTTCAAGCTGCTTTTCGAGTTCTTCCTTGCGTTGTTCCTGCGATTTTGCGGGACTTGCGCCAACGGGTGTGCAGATTGCCGCACTTGTGCATATCAAGCACGCGCTCATCAAAACAGAAACTAATTTTTTAACATATCTATTCATTCCGCACCTCCGTAAAATTCTACATAATAATTTTACCACAATTAGTATTATAAGTAAAAGGAATTTTATTTATTTTTTATATTTTTTACATTATATTAAAAAATAAAGAATTATGCTTATTTTATGAATAAAAACTTCTATTGATGACATAACAATATGCCTCCCCTTGAAGCAAAGTGATTCCCCCGTTAATCGGGGGAAATGTCTGCAACGCAGACAAAAGGGGGCGTCTACGCAGTAAAGGTGACGAGTATAACGAGTCGGTGGGGTTTTAGTTTAACCCCTCAGTCGCACATAAAGTGCGACAGCTCCCCTTAATAAGGGGAGCCGTAATAAGGTTTAATTTATAGATAGTTGAATGGATTTACTCTTGTACCATTCACACGCACCTCAAAGTGGCAGTGCGGACCCGTTGAGTTTCCTGTTGAACCACTGCGAGCAATAACCTGACCCTTTGTGACATGTGAGCCGACACCTACAAGAAGTGTGGTGTTGTGAGCATAAAGAGTTGAAAGTCCGTTGCCGTGGTCGATTACGAGATAGTGACCATAGCTGTAGTTGAGGTTTTTGGCAATGATTACCGTGCCGGATGCAGCAGCATGAACCGCTGAACCTGACGGAACAGGGAAGTCAACACCGCCGTGGTAACGACCGCTTGAATAGTTTGGATAGCCTGCGGAAATTCTGCGTGAACTTGTTGGATAACCAAGAGTTCCACTGTATGCACCGCTTCCGTGCGAACCGCTTGTTGAGCCTGTGTTTGCAGCCTGAGCCTTGCGGATTTCTTCTGCAATTTGTGCCTCAATTCGAGCCATTTCATCTTCGTTGTCCGAAATGCTTTCTTTGTATTCGGCAGTTTGGCTGTTGAGTTTGCGCATCATTGCGTTTGCTTCGCTGACCTCTTTGTCAAGTTCTTTCTTTGAAGCGTTGACTGTTGCAATGTTGCTGTCGAGCTTGTTCTTTTGTGACTGGAGTTTTTCCTTGTCTTTTTTGAGTTCTGCTCTTTTTTGTTCCAGGTCTGCCTTGTCTTTTTCAATTTCATTCATCTTGTCCATAAGGTCGTTGAGAGTTTTGCTGTCCTTTTGCGAAACAGACTTAATCATCTCCGAACGAGTGAGGATTGAGCTGATGTCGGAACTTGTGAGAAGCACCTCAAGGTTGCTTGCGTGACCGGAAACATACATTGCACGGAGTCTTTGGCAATATTCGTCAAAGGTCTTGTCAAATTCAGCCTGCTTTGCGTCAATGTCGGCTTGTATTTTGTCGATTTGCGCACCTGTGTCCGAAATGTTTTTCTTAACCTTGTCGATGTTGCTTTGGAGTGCATTCGACTCTGCTTTAAGGGTGCTGATTTTGTCCTTGAGTGCTTGAATTTTTACATCAAGAGCAGATATGTACTCCTCTGTGTTTTTCTTTTGACCGGCAAGTTTGTTGATTTTTGATTGAGCTGCGTCAATCTGACTTTGAATTTTTTTCTGCTTGTCACGAAGGGCAGAAGTGCTTGCGGCGTAGGTGGATGATGTTCCGCCCACAACGCTGAAAGCAAATGCCAATGACAATATCAAAGAAATTATTTTTTTACCGTTAAACCGCACTTATCTCACTGCCTTCCTTTGTAAGATATTTTCTCATAGTAATGAGTGAACCGCCGACACCGCTGACAATGCCGATAGCAACAAATACGCCGAGCATAATCCAAGCGTAATCCATAAAGTTAAGCGGATCTAAGCCTATGGAGTTGAACACATCTCCAAATCTGCTGATGGCAAGCTCGTATATTCCCCAAACAGCGAACAACGACAAAACTCCTGCCACAACGCCGAGAATAACGCCCTCAACAACAAACGGAAGCTGAACAAAGCTGTTTGTTGCGCCAACCGATTTCATAATGCTGATTTCGAGTCGGCGAGAGTATACGGTGAGTTTGATTGTGTTTGAAATAATAAACAGAGAAATTGCAAAGAGAACGGAAATTATAACGATTGAAATAATGCTGATTCCGTTTGAAATCTTTGCCAGCTTCTTTGCAAGGTCGGTGTTTTGTCTTACGGTGTCGATATGGTCAAGCTTTTTGATTTGCTTAACCGTGGAGGTGAATTGCTCCAAATCTTTAACCGTAACTTTGTATGCGTCAGGCAACGGAATTTCATCTGTTTGCTCTGTGAAAAATTCTGCCTGAGCTTCGTCCATTGTTGCAATTTGCTCTGCCCAAGCGTCCTCTTTTGCAACAAATTCGATTTTTTGCACATTGTTGAGGTTTTGAAGTTCAATGCCCAATTCGTCGATGTCGGCATCTGTTGCTTCATCATCAATGTACACCATAATAACATTTTCGTTTTCGATTTTTTGAACAAGAGAATTGATGTTCAAAAATATCATTGAAGCCGAACCGATGAGAACCAAACAGCTGAGCAATACGCATATTGATGCAACAGACATCATACGGTTTGTCCAAGTGTTGCGAAAGCCCTCTTTTACAAGGTATCTGAAACTTGCTCCGGACATTATTGCTCACCTCCCTGTGCCAATTCGTTGAGGTCAACAGTGCCCTCGGTTTTGTCGTCTGCCAATGAAGCAATGCCGTCTGTGTTGAGTGCATCACTTTCTTCCAAGTCCTCAAAAACTTCTGTCAGGTTTTCGTTTTTGACATCCTGCTCAAAGTAGAACATATCGTTTTCTTTCTTTGTTTCTTTGGTCTTGAATTTTGCAAAAGTCGGGTCAGGGGTATCTGATACAACCTTACCCTTTTGAATAACAATAACACGGCGCTGGAATGTACGCACAAGGTCGTGCTCGTGTGTAACCATAACAACAGTTGTGCCGTTGTTGTTAATTTTTGTAAGAAGTTCAACAATCTCGTGGCTCATCTCAGGGTCTACATTTCCTGTAGGCTCGTCCGCAATGATGAGGTCGGGATTGTTAACAAGTGCTCTCGCAAGCGAAACTCTCTGTTGCTCACCGCCCGACAATTCGTTTGGCATTGAGCGTGCCTTTTGGCTGAGTCCGACAAGCTGAAGAATGTATGGCACTCTTTTTCTGATTTCTTTTTCTTTTGTTCCGATAACACGCATTGCAAATGCAACATTATCGTAAACGGTCATTTTCGGAATAATTCTGAAGTCCTGGAAAACTATTCCCATTGTTCTTCTGTAGTACGGAACCTGACGCTTTTTCATTTTTGTTGAAGCATATCCGTTTACAATAACTTCACCCGAAGTCGGCTTTTCCTCGTGCATAATAAGTTTCAAGAAAGTACTTTTACCTGCACCCGATGAGCCGACAATGAATACAAATTCGCCGTCCTCGATTTTGATGTTTACATTTTCGAGAGCGTGTGTATCGTTGCTGCCGTAGACTTTTGTTACATCTCTAAATTCTATCACAGCGCTCACTCCTATCTTTTTGTGAATAATTATATCAAGTAATAAAAATCGTAAAATTCGGTTTTACCCAATAAGTATATATATAATATAACATAATCACACAAATATCAAGTATTTTATGTTGCCATTTTGTAAATTTTGTAACACATTTGTAAATATTTCCAATTGGCTAATAAAAACCTCCCCTTGTTTTGCAAAGGGAAGGTCGTTGATTTTATTTATGCAATAGTGATGTAAAGCGGAGTGGTGTCGGTGTTTGAATTGTCAACATACCAGCTGTTGCCGATTCTTACAACATAAACCTTTGTGTTTGCAACGACATCACCGTTTTGATTTGTAACCTCAACGGTGCACTCGTCAACAGCTTCAATGCTGTCTGCAACATCGAGATTTTCAAACGCAGACTTCATTGCTTCGGATTTTTTGTCATCAAGCGTGTCGGCAACCGTTTCGCTCTTTTGGATGATAGGAGCAACTCTGTCCTTGTAGCCTTTGGCATAAGCCTTAACTTCGTCGGCAGGTAATTCCTTTGTGTCGGTTACGGTTGTTGTGAGCTTGTATTTTTTACCGTAAAGTTCTTGATAAACACCTGTCGAAGCCTTTTGGATAACGGTTTTTTCATCAGCCGCAAGCTTCTTTTCCGTGCCTGTCAATTTGTTTGCATAGGTCTGAACATTGGATTCAAACACGCTGAACATAAAGTCTGTGTCCATATAATCGTCTTGAAGAACAGCCACTCTGACCTCTTTGAGTTTTGCAAAATAGAGGCTGTAAAACTCGTCGTAATTTTGGAGTCCGACTGTTTTCATAAGCTCGTCATAGTAGTCGTACATTGTGTTGTAAACTGTGTCGAGGAGCTTTGCTTCTTTCTTGCTTCCTGTGCCGATTTCTTTGTTCTGCTCAATCTTTTTTTCGCCCTTTTTCTTGCCCTTATTGTCGTTTACATAAGGAGCCATATAAGCGTTGATTACAAAATTGCCGAACTTTTGATTTTTGGAAACCAAGGAAACCTTGAGTGCATTGTAGCCGTCGCCTGTTTGAACGATTGTGTCGGCATAAGATTGTGCAACTTTTTCAGGAGAAAAAGCATTGTATCTGGTGGTGAATGCAAAAACAGTCATTCCAACAAGAATTGCGGCACAAAGTATGCCTGCAACTAAGCCGTAAAGTCCTGCTTTAAAGCCTTTTTTTGATTCTGTCATAGCATATCCCTCCTTATTCCGCAATTTCTGCCGAAACGGTTTCGGCTTCTTCTGCTTTTTCTGCTTCTTCCTTTGCTCTCTTTTCAAGGAGGGCAGCGGTAATTCTCTCTTTCTTTTCGCCTACCATATCATAGAAAAGAATAGGGACAAATTGAAGAATTACAAAGATAGCAGGGATTACCGTATAAATTGCAAGGAACTTTGTGAGAACCTCGTCCGACTGTGCGGCATAAGCAACATTTTGGCTTGTTGAGAAGTGGTAGCCCGACCAAGTATAAACAAGGAAAGGAGCAAGATATTTTGTGCCTGCCGATGCGATTTTTGAGAAAAGACCGTAGCCGGCATAAGCAAGACCCTCTTGTCGCTTGCCTGTTTTGTATTCCATTTCGTCAATACAGTCGGCAATCATAATGTTTGGTGTTGTGTTTGTGTTGCCGTGCTGAATTCCGCAGAAGAAATTGAGAATGAGGAACGGAACAATGAGGTTGCTGTTGAAGCCTACACCCTTTGATACAAGGTACAAAATTGCCATTGCAGATGCACCGTAAACGCAGAAAAGGATGAATGTTTGCTTTGTTGAAAACTTTTTGAGCACAAGGTTAACAAGCAAAGTGCCGACCGCTGTGCCGATACCCATAGGGAGCATAAGTGCAAGCTTGAGTCCCTTTGAGCCGAGGAGATAAACGGCTATGTAAAGCGAAACTGTGCCGTAAACGCCACGACCGAAGCCGAACAATTTTGTGAGCGAAACCATAAGCAGGTTTTTGTTTGTGAAAACAAGCTTGATGGATTCTTTGAGCGAAACTTTTTCGCTTGTGTACGGCACACGCTCTTTGTTGTTTGCAAAGAAAATCATAACAAAGATTACCATACCGAGAGCACAAACAGCCGTTGAAATGATGAGGTCAAGACCTTGACCTTCGGCGTTTTTGTATTGCTGTTGACCCATAAGCGCTTTCATAATAAGCGGAACAACAATGATTACAACCTGGCCGCCCGATTGACCTACCGAACGGAGGAACGAAGCGATGGAAATCGCTGTTGAACGCTCGCTCGGATTTGGCGAACAGAGTGCGCCGAAGCAGTTTGACGGTGATTCAACCGCACAGGAAATCGCAGTGTAAAGTGCGTAAATCACAAACATCCAAATTGTTGCAAGGGTGAATGATGATGTGTTTGGTGCAACAAACACAAGCATTGAGATGATGGCAAGCGGAATTGCACCGAAGCCGACCCAAGGCTTAACCTTGCCGAGCGGTGTTCGTGTTCTGTCAACCAAAACACCGATGATGAGTTCGCACAACGCACCGACAATGCCGGCAACACCGAAAACAATCGGGATAACGTGTGCAAGTTGGGCGGAATCAAATCCCTTGCCCTTGAATGCAAAGTCAGCAAAGAATGTCATCGTGTAGTCAGGCATCCATCCGGTCAGCAAAGCGACACCGAACAGTCCGATACCAAAGGTGGCAATCTCTGATGGCTTCATGTACTTTTTTGCTCCTGTTGTCGGCTTTTCCGCAACAGCGCTTTTGTTTTTAGCCATAGAAAAACTCCTTTATTAAAAAATTAAACAAAAATATTATAACACTCAAAAAAATCCTTTACAATAACTTTATATTTACTTTATAAAAAATTTACTATCCGACAAAATATTCAAATACAGATGATTTTAAAAAAATAAAACTCCCCTTAATTTAAGGAGAGTTTTGTTTGAACGGATATATCAATCTTTTTGTTGAAGCGATTTGATGTTGTTTTGCGTTTTTTCAAGCTGAAGCTTGATGTTGTTGAGTCGTTCCTTGTCGCCTTTCAAGAAGCATACATTCCACTTGCTGTTGTCAAATTCATTCTCGCCGTCAAAGAACGGAACGGTGTATCCGCCGTTTTTAGTGAACGAATTTTTATATTCTCGCTCGTTGTCAATGTAATACTTCGTGTAGCCGTATTCGGTTTCGTAGTTTGCTTTGAACTGCTGTTCAAAACTTTGACCGTTGAAACGCATCATCTTAGATGTTGCCGTTACGGTTCTGCCGTAATCATCCGATTTGAACTTGTTTGAACAATAAAAATATCTGTTGCCGTCTTTTTTGAGGATGTAATATGCGCAGTCCTCGTCATCATACAAATTGCTTATTCCGTCATCCTGATAAACCTGAATGGCATTGTGACCGTTCCACGAATAGATGTCGCAATAATATTTTTCCTTTTCAACGGACACATAGTTGCCCTCGTAGTCCTCATCACGTTCGCTGACAGAACGCTTATAAATGAGCATCAATTCCTCTTGCCCGTCACCGTCAAAGTCAATAAGATTAACCCCTGCAAGACCGCTGATGTACGGCATTTTTGCGCTTGATTCAAGCTTTGCTTCGCCGTATTTTGCGGTGTAGTCCTTAACTATTGAATAGTATGCGGATTTTGCCGTGTCGGCAGAATTTTGAATGTGCTTTTTCGTGGTCTTTTCTGCATAAGAATCTGTTGCGTCAAGCGTTCTGTCAACGGTGGTTGACGCTGCATTTTCACGCAAAACCGCAAATTTTATGCGTTCAAAATTGTCGGTCACATTGCGTGATTTGATTGCAAACGAATACTTTTCCGTATTGTACACAGCGGTTGTTTTCTTCTTAAACTCACCGCCGGATAGTTTTAAAAGGGTGACTTTTGATAAATCCGAAGCGCTGTGCTCGGAAAGATAAAAAGTTTTGCCGTTTGAATAAACGCTTACCCATACATCATCATTTCTGTTCGATGACTGAGGAACTTTTTTGTGATAGAGCTGTTCAAAATTGTTGCCCTTGTAGCCCCAAACATCTTCGTAATATTCGTCGTTGTCGTTGTAGCAAATGAGAAGTTCGGACTTGCCGTTGTCGTCAAAATCAATTTCTCTGACAATGCAAACGCCTGTGAGCATATAACCCTTAACTTCGTATTCGCTCATATATTTATAGTTTGCAATGCCGTATTTTTCGGTGTACTGAGTGTAGACCTTGTTGGCGTCCTTTTCAAACTCGTGGTGTCTGGAATTAACAGCGTTTGCCGAATTCATAACCGCAGTTACAATGATTACAACAATCAAAATGATTGCCGTCAAAAATACGATAATTGCCCTGAGCCACGGTGACATTGTGCGTCTTTGCAGGATTTCTTCTTCAGTCTCGGCGTACATCAATTCCGCTTCGTTCCGTGCTTCATCGGGAGCTTCGCCGTCGGCTTCAAGCTCTTCTTCGTACTGCTCTTTGAGTTCTTCAACCCTTGCTTCTTCGGCTGTGTCGTCAATGTCTTTTTTGATGCTCTTGTAGGTGTTTGTTACCAAAAGCACCAAACCCAAAAACAGTGATTTGAAAAAGTCGATGATTTTGTGGATGACCGAATGCTTTTTCGCCTTGTGCTCAATCAGGATCGGCACTTGCTCTTGCGATTCCGTGAACCCGTCAACAAGTTCTTGAATTTCCTCTTGGAGTTTTTCCTCCTCGGGGTCGTCGTCAAAGTAGTTGTATTTCTGCCTGCGCATAATATCACCTCCTCTTATAAAGCATATAAATCTATTTTACATACTAACATAAAAGATTGATTTTTGCAATAGACTTTTAAATTGTAGATAAACTCCCTGAACCACGCCGAAAAATAATCAACCGATTTGCCTCGAAAAAGCTAAAATTTTGTTTCAATCAGTTTTATTGCGTTATCGGGTGAATATTTCCAATGCGATATTCTTCCGCTGTCGATAAAATACGAAAGTTCGGCAGGGGGATCAAAATCGTCAAATGCTTCCACGATGACCAATTTTACCTTCATTTTATCGGGCAAAATCGATTTGATAAACACCGACACCCGTTGCCCCGGTTCAAGGTTTTTGCAAGGCTCGGCAAGACCTGCAAGATTTGGCGCAAGCTCAACAAAAACGCCGTAGGTTTCAATGCTTCGCACAACTCCCGTCACGGTTTCGCCAACGCTGAACATCGACGCATTTTCCTCCCAAGTGCCGAGCAACTCTTTAAGAGAAAAGGTCATTTTGTGTTCTTCCTTTTTTCTTAATACGGTTTGTATAATTTGTCCTATGTATACTCGTTCTCTCGGGTGACTGATTCGTGACACCGACAGCATATCAATCGGTATCAGCGAGTTGATTCCCGCACCTATATCTATGAACGCTCCGAACCGTTCAAGGTGGGTCACTCTTGCGGTTATTATGTCGCCGCATTCAAGCGGAGAAATGTAGTCACGCATACATTCGAGCTGAACAATTCTGCGTGACAAAACCGCATAGTCGTTGCCGTAGTCATCCTGTCGAACAGCCACTATTTTAAAGGCTACGGGCTTGTTCACCTTGCTTATCAAAGCAATGTCACGCACGGTTTCTTCCTCTATTCCGAGAGCACCCTCGCACCTCGGAATAATTCCGCTCATAACCCCCAAATCAATGTGAAGATTATGTTCCCTGTCGCACAACAAAACTTTGCCCTCGATGATTTCACCGCTTGCAATTGCCGATTTGATTTCCTTCACCGTGGTGAATTTTTTGTCCGTAAAATTTATACCCTCCGGATAATAATTCATTCTAATCATTCCTTTACTTTAGTAGTAAAGTCTATGAGAGAACGCAACAAAATATGTTATTGATAAAGATATAAAATAGTGATATAATATTTTAGTTATAGATTAATTAAGGACGGTGACATTTTGGATATTCAAATAGGCGATGTTTTGACGGTGAAAAAACCGCATCCGTGCGGAAGCAAGGAGTTTGAAGTTTTGCGTGTCGGCGCAGATTTCAAAATAAAATGCCTCGGTTGCGGACATCTTGTTACCGTTGCACGAAGCAAGATAGAAAAAAACATCCGCAATGTAAAGCGGAACGAAGAATAATTTTAGTGAGGACTTGCAATGTTTGATAAGCTTGAAGAAGTAGAAAAGAGATTTGAAGAAGTGAATGAGCTTGTTTGTCAGAGCGAGGTTGTGGCAGATATGGAACGCTACACCGCTTTGATGAAAGAGATGAAACAGCTCACTCCGATTGTTGAAAAATTCAGAGAATATAAAACCGCAAAGCAAACAAATGAGGAAAGCCGTGAAATGCTCGGCGACAGCTCTCTTGACGAAGATTTTGCCGCTATGGTAAAGGAAGAATTCGAGAGCAGCAGGGACGAAATGGAGCGACTCGGCGAAGAACTCAAGGTGCTTCTCCTTCCTCGTGACCCTAACGATGACAAGAATGTTATTGTTGAAATCCGTGGCGGTGCAGGCGGTGAGGAAAGTGCACTTTTCGCAGGTGTGCTTTATCGTATGTATTCTATGTACGCAGAGTCAAAGGGTTTCAAGACAGAGGTTTTGTCTGCAAGCGAAACAGGGCTTGGCGGATATAAGGAAATCAGCTTTAGCATCACGGGTGACGGCGCTTATTCAAGATTTAAGTTTGAATCGGGCGTTCACAGAGTTCAGCGTGTGCCTGAAACCGAAAGTCAGGGCAGAATTCACACTTCAACAACAACTGTTGCGGTGCTTCCCGAGGCGGAAGAGGTTGATTTTGAAATTCTTGACAAGGATTTGCAGATAGACACATTCCGTGCTTCGGGTGCGGGCGGTCAGCACATCAACAAAACATCATCCGCCATCAGAGTAACACATATTCCGACAGGAACGGTTGTTGAATGTCAGGACCAGCGTTCACAGCACCAAAACAAAGAAAAGGCACTTCTTGTGCTCCGTGCAAGACTTCTTGATGCCGAAAGAGAAAAGCAAAATGCAGAAATCGCAGGCGAGCGCAAGGCACAGGTCGGCACAGGCGACAGAAGCGAGCGTATCAGAACTTACAATTATCCGCAGGGCAGAGTTACCGACCACAGAATCGGACTTACATTGTACAGGCTTGAACAAATCCTCAACGGCGATATGGACGAGCTTATTGACGCACTTATCACGGCGGACACCGCTGAAAAACTAAAGGCTTCACAGGGAGAAGAATAATGATTGACACAAAGCTGTTCGGCACAAGTGAATATGATATTGCCGAGGCGGGCAAAATGATTGCGCAGGGCAAACTTGTTGCTTTCCCTACCGAAACCGTGTACGGCTTGGGTGCAGACGCTCTCAATGAAGAAGCGGTGCGTAATATCTACCTTGCAAAAGGCAGACCGTCGGACAATCCGCTGATTGTTCACATTGCAGAAAAAGAAGATATTGTGCCTCTTGTGCAAGAGGTGACGCCAAAGGCAAAGGCGCTTATTGATGCGTTTTTCCCTGCACCGCTTACGATTATTTTGAAAAAATCCGACAAAGTCGGCAAAGTGGTCAGCGGAGGGCTTGACACCGTTGCCGTGCGTATGCCGAAAAATGAGATTGCACGCAAGCTGATTAAGGCGAGCGGTTGTCCGATTGCCGCACCGAGCGCAAACACTTCGGGTTTGCCGTCACCGACAAGGGTAAAATATGTCATTGATGATATGATGGGCAAGATTGACGGAATTATTGACGGCGGAGATTGTGAGTACGGTGTGGAAAGTACGGTCATCACTCTTGCAACCGATGTTCCGACCTTGCTTCGTCCGGGTGCAGTTACCAAGGAAATGATTGAAGAAGTAATCGGCGAAATCACGGTTGCTCCCGCTGTGCTTGAGGGAATGAAAAACGATGAAGTTGCCGCTTCACCGGGTATGAAATACAAGCACTACGCACCAAAGGCAAAGGTTGTTATCGTCAATGCAGACAAAAAGACCTATGAGGATTTTGTGAATTCCCGAAAAGACGCTTTTGCGCTTTGCTTTGATGATGACGAGGTGACAATTCCAAAGATAACTTTTGGCAAAGAAAACAATGATTTGAGTCAGGCAAAGGAACTTTTTGACGCTTTGCGAGAACTTGACGAAATGGGCGCAAAAAAGGTTTATGCACGAATTCCGCACAAAGACGGAGTAGGTATGGCGGTTTACAATCGACTGATTCGTGCGGCGGCTTTTTGCATTATCGATTTGACAAAGCCGTTCACCGTTGGACTTACGGGTCCGACAGGTGCAGGCAAAAGCTATGTTTGCGAAATTTTCAGGCAAAAAGGCTTCAAGGTGATTGATTGCGACAAAATCGCACACGAACTGACTGCGAAAAACGCTCCGATTTTGACAGAACTTGCAAAGGAATTCGGCGAGGATGTTGTCAAAGACGGCGAACTTGACAGAAAACTTCTTGCTTCAAGAGCGTTTGACACGGCGGAGCACACCAAAAGGCTCAACGCAATTCTTCACCCTGCAATTATCAAAAAGTGCAAGGAGGAGGCAAACGGCTTGACCGTGCTTGATGCGTCACAGCTTTTTGAGGCAAATTTGCAAAACGATTGCTACAAGGTAATCGGTGTTCTTGCCGATGACGATATAAGAATAAAGAGGATTGTCGCAAGGGATAATATAACCGAACAGCAGGCACGGCTTCGTATGTCGGCACAGCTTGACAGGGATTATTTTATTGACAATTGCGACTATATAATTTATAACAACGGCGAAGATGTTGCCGTTCAAACAGATAACATTTTGGAGGTAATCTTATGAGTGAAAAGGCAAAGCAGTTGAAAGAAATGCTTTTTAACAAAAAAGAGAGCGGTGTTGATTTTATGACCGACGACGAACTCAAGGAATGTGATGATTTTTGCGAGGGCTACAAGGACTTTTTGTACACTTGCAAAACCGAAAGAGAGGTTGCCGCTTGGGTTGAGGATTTGGCTCAGGCAAACGGTTTCCAAAGTTTTGATGAATTCGGCGACGCTCTTGAACCGGGCGAAAAAGTTTACTATATGAACAGAGGCAAGGCAATCATTCTTTGCGTAAAGGGCAAGAGAAGCATCAAAGACGGCGTAAGAATTTCTGCCGCTCATATTGATTCACCTCGTCTTGACCTCAAACAATGTCCTGTTTACGAGCAGGACGGTGTGGGATATTTCAAGACCCACTACTACGGCGGAATCAAAAAATATCAGTGGACAGCTATTCCGCTTTCACTTCACGGCAGAATTTGCAAGAATGACGGAACATTTGTTGATGTTCGTATAGGCGAAGAAAAAGGCGAGCCAAAGTTCTGCATTACAGACATTCTCCCACACCTTTGTGCAGACCAGCTTACTCGTAAGCCAAACGAACTTGTAAAGGGTGAGGAACTCAATGTTGTCATCGGTTCCCGTCCGTTCAAGGATGATGAAGAAAGCGAAAGAATCAAGCTCAATCTTCTTTCAATTCTTTATGAAAAGTACGGCATTGTTGAGCGTGATTTCCTTTCTGCCGAGCTTGAACTCGTGCCTGCTTTCACCGTTGACGATATCGGCTTTGACAGAAGTATGATTGGCGGATACGGTCATGACGACCGAGTTTGCTCATACCCGGCACTTCAGGCTATTCTCAACATTGATGACGCTCCCGAATACACGGCAATCACGGTTCTTACCGACAAGGAGGAAACAGGCTCTGACGGAAACACAGGTCTTAATTCTTCTTATCTCAAATATTTCATTGAAGATTTGGCAAGACTTGAGGGATACGAGGGCAGAGATGTTCTTCGCAATTCAAAGTGCCTCAGCGCAGATGTAAATGCAGCCTACGACCCAACTTGGTCAACTCCGTTTGAAAAGAACAATTCAAGCTTCATCAACAACGGTGTTTGCGTAACAAAGTTTACGGGTGCAAGAGGCAAGAGCGGAACTTCGGACGCAAGCGCCGAATATGCAAGCTGGGTTAAGACTTTGCTTGAAGAAAACCATGTTTTGTGGCAAACAGGCGAGCTTGGCAAGGTAGATGCAGGCGGCGGAGGAACTGTCGCTATGTATATTGCAAATTTGGATGTAGACACAATTGATGTCGGTGTGCCTGTTCTTTCTATGCACGCACCTTACGAGGTTGTTGCAAAGGTTGATGTTTATATGGCGTACAAGGCATTCTTGACTTTCTTCACAAAGTGATGGGGATTGTTATTTGTCCAAAGTGCAGAGAAAAGCTGAGCATTGACGGCAACAGTTTAAGATGTGTTAACAACCACTCCTTTGATTTTTCAAGGGAGGGGTATGTTAATTTGCTCCTCACCAACAAGAGCGGTGACAAAAAGGGCGACAGCAGGGAGTCTGCACACGCAAGGCATAATTTTTTGGCAAAGGGTTATTATGATGTGCTCAAAAACGCCATCGCCAAAAAGATGCAAGGCACGGTTCTTGACATTTGCTGCGGCGAGGGGTATTACGATACATATAAAGGCGAGCTTTACGGCTTTGATTTGAGCAAAGAAATGGTGCGACTTGCCGCAAAGAGCAATAAAAACGGCAAATATTTTGTTGCGAACCTTTCGCAAATTCCGATTGAAGATAAAAGCATAGACACGGCAATTCACCTTTTCGCTCCGTTCAACGACAGGGAGTTTTCAAGGGTGCTCAAGGATGACGGCGTGCTTTACAGCGTTATTCCGGGCGAAAATCATCTTATCGAGATGAAAGAGCTTTTGTATGATGTTCCGTACAGAAATGACGAAAAAGCTCCCGACAGCGAGATTTTGCAACTTGTTGAGCGTGAAAAGGTGGCAAACACGGTGCACATCTCAAATGATGATTTGTACGAACTGTTTTCTATGACACCGTATTTTTATCGCACAAGCGAAGAAAACAAAAATCGCCTGAAAACAGCAGGCGACATTGATTTGACCGTTGAATTTGTAATATTAAAATACAAAAACCAACAAACAAAGGAGATATAATATGGACTTAATTCCAAGCTTTCAGGTAGACCACAACCGCATTGTGCCGGGTATTTATGAATCAAGGCTCGACACTCTCGGCGATGAGTTTGCCACAACTTTTGACATAAGAATGAAGAAGCCAAACGCAGAGCCTGTCATTCATCCAAACGCTATGCACACAATCGAGCATATCGTTGCAACATTCCTTCGCAATGATGAGGAGTGGAAGGACAGAATTATTTATTGGGGTCCTATGGGTTGCCTCACAGGCTGTTATTTGATTGTTAAAGGTCATCCTACTCCGCAGGAGATTTTGCCTTTGATGATCAGAGCGTTTGAATACTGTGCGGATTATGAGGGCGAAGTTCCGGGTGCAAATCCAAAGAACTGCGGCAACTATATTCTTCACGATTTGAATATGGCAAAGTATGAAGCAAAACTTTTTGCCGACATTCTCAACGACAATCCTGGGTTTGAATATCCTGTTGAGGAGCGAATTCAAACCGAGCACGGTCAGACTTTTTACGATTCGTAAGCAAAAAGACGGTGGGGTTTATATTTAATTCCTTTTTACCCCTCAGTCGCACATAAAGTGCGACAGCTCCCCTTGATTACATAACAAGGGGAGCCTTTTTGTTTTTTGGTAGAATATTACTAACAAAGTTTTGAGTCTGTTCATAGTATAGATAGGTGATACTATGACATTTTTAGGAATACTTATTCCGTTTTTGGGAACAACGCTCGGTGCGGCGTGTGTGCTTTTGTTCAGGGAACAAATGAAACCGTCGCTCCAAAAACCGCTTTTGGGATTTTCGGCAGGAGTTATGGTGGCGGCTTCCGTGTGGTCGTTACTCATCCCTGCCATAGAGCAGAGCGAGAAAATGGGCAAACTGTCGTTTTTGCCTGCAACGATTGGATTGATGTGCGGAGTGGGTCTTTTGCCTGCGGTTGATGCAGTCCTGCCGAGGCTTAATCTGTCCAAAACCGCAAAATTAGTCCTTGCCGTAACCGTGCACAATATCCCTGAGGGAATGGCGGTCGGCATAGTTTTTGCGGGAATGTTGTCGCCCGAATGTAATGTGACTTTGGCAGACGCAATGGCATTGTCAATCGGCATAGCAATTCAAAATTTCCCAGAGGGCGCAATAGTCAGCCTGCCCGAACTTGCACAGGGCAAAAGCAGAGGAAAAGCCTTTTTGATTGGAACTTTAAGCGGTGCTGTCGAGCCGATTTTTGCGGTGCTGACCCTTTTGATGTTCAGCATAATTTCGCCTGCAATGCCTTATCTTTTGGCATTTGCGGCAGGCGCAATGATTTATGTCGTGGTGGACGAACTCATCCCCGAAGCAAGCCTCGGCACGCACAACAATGTTTCAACTTTCTCCTTTGCAATCGGATTTTGCGTGATGATGATTTTGGATGTCGTGTTTGGGTGAAATAAAACGGAATGTCGTCTGACATTCCACACAAATCGTAGGGGCGAACTGTGTTCGCCTAAAACTGCATATAAGAAGCAAACAGCTCCCCTTATTGGAGAGCTGTTTGTTATAATCATTATTCTTCGTATTCGTCTTCGTTTTCCCAGTTGTGGTAGATGTTTTGAACATCGTCGTTTTCTTCGAACATTTCAATCATCTTTGCCATTTTCTTCATATCATCCTGGCTTTCAAGACGGGTGTAGGTGCTTGGAACATATGCGGCCTCACTTGAAATAACCGTGTAGCCCTTTGCTTCAAGTTCATCACGGATTGCACCGACATCGTTTGGCTCTGTGCGGATTTCGAAAATATCCTCTTCATCGGTGAGGAAATCGGAAGCACCTGCTTCGAGTGCGTCCTCCATAAGCTGATCCTCGTCTGTGTCCTCTTTTTCGATGATGATTACACCGAGTTTTTCAAACATAAAGGTTACAGAACCCGGGTTGCCCATATTTCCGCCTGCCTTGTCAAAATAATGTCTTACTTCGCCGGCAGTTCTGTTTCTGTTGTCTGTAAGTGCCTCAACAACAACCGCAACACCTGACGGACCGTAGCCCTCGTATACGATTTCTTCGTAGTTTGTGGTGTCTGCGTCGCCTGCAGCTTTCTTTAACATTCTGTCGATATTGTCGTTTGGCACATTGTTTTGCTTTGCCTTTGCGATAACATCACGAAGCTTTGCGTTATTGTTTGGGTCTGCACCGCCGTTTTTAACCGCTACGGCAAGTTCTCTTCCTATTTTTGTAAATACCTTTGCTCTTGCAGCGTCATTTGCACCTTTTTTTCTTTTAATGGTGCTCCATTTATTATGTCCGCTCATAATTAAAAAATACCTTTCTGTCAGATTTATACACAAAATATTTTAGCACATATAATATATGGTTTCAAGTATGAATTTTGCTTGACTCGGCAAAACTATAACGAGGTGTTAAATTTGAAAAAAGCAATCAGAATTTTTGATGTAATTTTGTTTTTTGTTTGCAGTGTGATTTTCGGCGTGATCATTTGGGGAAATATTGCCCTGCCCGACAGAGTTGTGACATATGACGGCAACAATTCGCCCATTGCAAAGGTGTTCACATACACGGCAAAGGACACAAGTCTTGCGGTGGACAGGCAGTCGTCAAGTCCCAGACGGGAAAACCTGAAAATGTTTGGCGTTATCCCAGTCAAAGAAGTCAGCGTAACCGAAAAAGCACAGCAAACCGTTATGGTCAGCGGTGAAGTTTTCGGCATAAAACTGTACACAGACGGCGTGATTGTTGTCGGTATTCAGGATGTTCAAACCGATTCGGGTAAAAAGAGTCCGTCAGGTTCGGCAGGGATAGAAGTGGGTGATATTATCGTTGCCATTGACGGCGAAAATGTCTACACTTCCGACCTGGTTCAAGCAATTCTGGGCGCAAACAACGGCGGCAGTTTTGATGTAAAAATCAAGAGAGGCGAGAGGTTCAGGGATTTCACAGTGACTCCCGTTTATTGCGAACGAGAGGGGTGCTACAAGGCAGGAATGTGGGTGCGAGATTCCACGGCGGGTATCGGCACAATCACTTTTTACAACAAAAACAGCGGAATTTTCGGGGCGCTCGGTCACCAAATCAATGATGTTGACACAAAGGAAATTATGCCGATGCTTGACGGCGAAGCGGTCAGGGCAACGGTTTCAAAAATCGAAAAAAGCACGAGGGGCACAACGGGTTCGCTCGAATGTGATTTTACAAATCAAACGCTCGGCAGACTTCTCAGAAACACGGATTGCGGAATTTTCGGCGCATATGCCGAGGTGTCGGACTGTGCAAAGGAATACCCCGTTGCATCAATTCAAGAGGTGAAAAAAGGCAAGGCGACCGTGATTTCAACTGTTGAAAACGGACAGCCAAAGGAATACGAAATTGAAATTACCCGAATAGGTTTCAACGAAAACAACCGTGAAAAAAATATGATTGTCAAGGTGACGGACAAGGATTTAATCGATAAAACGGGTGGAATAGTTCAAGGAATGTCAGGCTCGCCGATTGTTCAAAACGGCAAATTAGTGGGCGCACTCACCCATGTTATTGTCGGCAATCCGCAAAAAGGCTATGCCGTTTTTGCGCAAACAATGGTTGAGGAGTCGAACAATTAAACAATCCGATTTTCGTCATCTTTCAATCTGTACAAAATTTTGCTGTGAATTTCTACCTATTAACCGATTGAAATTGTATATTCCAAGTGGTAAAATTATTTTATATTAACTTTTGGGAGATATGAAAAATGAAGAAAATCACAGCAGTTTTATTGGCAATATTAATGGTGGTTGCACTGTTTGGTTGCTCGGCAAAGCAAGACGAAGAACCGACAACCACACAGCCTGTAACCGAAACCACAACAAAAGCGCCCGTGCTCAATCCGTTGACAGGCGATGAGGGCTTTTCCGAATCGGCAGTCGGCAAGCGACCGATTGCAATCGTTGTTGAAAACCTCCGTCCTGCACGACCGCAATGGGGCATCACCTCACCCGACATCATCTGTGAGGGCGAAGTTGAGGGCGGTATCAGCCGTATGCTTTGGCTCTATGCAGATGTCAAGGATGTACCCGAAAAGGTCGGTCCGCTCCGTTCTGCACGACCAAGCTATGTAAAATTCAGCAAGTTTTTTGATGCGATTTTCATCCATTGGGGCGGAAGCCACAGCACAAAGAACTACACAGGCGGATACGAAACAATCAAAAAAGAAAAAGTCAACGATATTGACGGTATGTCGGGCGGCGAACTTTTCAGCCGTGACACATCAAGAAAAGTGTCGAGCGAGCACAGAGGCGTTCTCAACGGAAAAAAAATAAGCAAAGCCATCGAGAAAAAAGGCTACAGAACCGAACTTAAAGAAAGTTCTTTCTCACAGCTTCACTTCAATTCAACCGTTGCTCCTGCCGGTGCGGACGGTGCAACTTCTGTCGGCGTAAAATTCTCTGACAGAACCGACACAAGAAAATTTACATACAACGCAGAGGATGGCAAGTACAGCACAAACGATTGGGAGAAAAAGGTTAAGTTCCAAAATCTCATCATCTTGAAAGCCGAGTCAACCTACATCACCGTACCGTACAAAGGCTCAACCACAACTTATTTGAACTACAAGTGGACATCGGGCAGCGGCAAATATATTTCTAACGGCACAGTAACCGACATCACTTGGGAGGTTGCAGACGGCAAGCTTGTTTTAAAAGACGCTGTGGGCAACACTCTTTCGGTCAATAAGGGCAAGTCTTACATTGGATTTGTATCATCAAATCACAACGGCAAAATCACCTGCTCAGCAGAATAATTTACTCTTTACAAAATCATTCAAAGTGCTATAATAAAATTATATTTATAACAAACAAGGGAGATGTTTAAAATGGCAAAAAAGAATATTGACTGGTCAAGCCTCGGCTTCGGTTATATTCCGACAGACGAACGATATGTTTCGTGGTTCAAGGACGGCAAATGGGATGACGGCGCTCTCACAAAGGACGCTAACATCTCAATGAGCGAGTGTGCTTGCGTGCTTCAATATGCTCAAACAGTATTTGAGGGCTTGAAGGCATACACAACAAAGGACGGCAGAACTGTTTGCTTCCGCCCTGATATGAACGCAAAAAGACTTGCGGAATCTTGCCGTAGACTCGAAATTCCTGAAGTACCTGAAGAAAAATTTATTGATGCGGTTAAACAGGTAGTTAAGGCAAACGAGGATTATGTGCCGCCGTTCGGTTCAGGCGCAACCTTGTATCTTCGTCCGTTCGTATTCGGCTATGATTCAATCATCGGTGTAAAACCGGCTAACGAATTCCAATTCAGAGTTTTCGCAACTCCTGTAGGTCCATACTTCAAGGGTGGCGCAAAACCGATTACAATCAGAGTTTCCGATGTTGACAGAGCTGCTCCTCACGGAACAGGCGACATCAAGGCAGGTCTTAACTATGCTATGTCGCTCCACAACATTGTTGACGCTCACAATTGCGGATTTGACGAAAATATGTATCTCGACCCTCAAACTCGTACAAAGGTTGAGGAAACAGGCGGTGCAAACTTCATCTTCATCACAAAGGACGGCAAGCTTGTAACTCCAAAGTCAAACTCAATTCTTCCGTCAATCACTCGCCGTTCACTCGTGTATGTTGCAGAGCACTATCTCAATATGCCTGTTGAACACAGAGAGGTTTATTTTGACGAACTCAAGGATTTTGCAGAATGTGGTCTTTGCGGAACCGCAGCTGTTATTTCTCCTGTCGGCAAGATTGTTGACCACGGCAAGGAAATCTGCTTCCCGTCAGGTATGGAAGAAATGGGTCCATACACTAAGAAACTTTACGAAACACTCACAGGCATTCAGATGGGCGAAATCGAAGCTCCTGAAGGCTGGATTGTTGAAATCGACTGATAAATTAAATGTCATACATAAAAAGCTCCCAATCGGGAGCTTTTTTGTGTTAAATAATAAATTACCTTAAATAATAATTTATATACTTTATAATCCCTCCGAGTGCGATAAATCGCACCCACCTCCCTTTACAAGGGAGGCACTAAAAGCCATTAGGCTCCCTTGTAAAGGGAGCTGTCACCGTAAGTGACTGAGGGATTTCAATATTATTTTATCCAAATATTCACAAACACCACCAAAATTAGTATTAATTTCGTTATTAGGAATTCTAACAACAAAAAGTCCTAATTCTTCAAGATATTTTGTTCGCTCGGTATCATATCTAATTGCTTCTTTCTCAAAATGCTGAGAGCCATCAATTTCAATCACCAAATTTGCTTTCGCACAATAAAAATCAACTATATAATTACCTATTATTTTTTGACGAACAAACCTAAGGTCTTTGTTTCGTAAATAATCGTACCATAAATGTCGTTCTTCTTTGGTCATATTTTTTCGTAACTCTTTTGCATTTGGAACAAGTTTTTTATTATGACTATATTTCATTCAACCACTTAACCTACTTACAATCCTTTATAAATTTATAACCTTGTCTGCCATTTTGTCAAAATCATCGGTGTGCGACACGATTATGATTGTTTTGCCGACAGAGTGCATTTGATTCAGAAAATCAACAAGCCATTGCCTTGCTTTTTTATCGAGGAAATTCATCGGTTCGTCAAGAATGAGAACTTGCGGATTCATTGCAAGCACCGACGCCACGGCAACTTTTTTCTTTTCGCCCATTGAGAGGTGGAACGGTGCACGCTCTTTGAGGTGTTCCGTGCCCGTGAGTTTCAGCATATCGTCAACTCGCTTTGCAATTTCCGCTTCGTCAAGTTGCATTTGGCGTGGAGCAAAGGCAATTTCGTCGTACACGCTTGAACAAAACAGCTGTGCGTCTGTGTTTTGGAACACATATCCGATTTTTTGATGAAAGGCTTTTGCAAATTGCTCATCCTTCATAGCCTTTTTGTCAATCACGGTGCCGTCAAAGGTGTAAGTGCCGATTTCGGCAAATTCAAGAGCGTTTATAATATTCAAAAGTGTACTTTTGCCACAGCCGTTGTCGCCCTTGATGACAACAAATTCGCCGTCTGCGATTTCCGTGCCGAAGTGCTTCAACACGGGGGTGCTGTCGTACGCAAAGCAAATATCGTCAAGTTTTATCATTTTGCAATCACCTCAAAATAAACAAATATTCCCACCGCACATGCAATCAGCAGGAGGTACAAAAAATCTCTCGCTTTTAATTTTTCGTGCCGTGTGACCGTGTATTTTCCGCTGAATCCTCGACATTCCATAGCCTTGACTGTTTCTTCGCCCGATTGTTTAGCTTTGATGAAAACCGTGCCGAGTATTCCCGAAGCGGATGCTTTTTTGTTGTCGTTCTTGCCGATTGAGCGGATTTTCAGTGCGTCAAGCATTTCAAGGCAGATTTCGCTCAAAATGAAGATGTATTTTATCGTGATGTCAAAGGTGAAAATTACCACATCGGGAACACGAAACGATTTGAGCGATGCCGTTATGCTGTTGAACGGTGCGGTCAAATTGACTGCCATAATCAAGCTTGTACTGACGGCAACCTTGCCGAGAACGGTCAGCAATGTTTTAGGATGTCCCATAAAAACGGCAGGAAGCAGAATGACGGCTGAAATCAACAATGCAGGGCACAAAACACGCAAAAGTGCTTTGATTTTTTCTGCTTTGAGCAGGGCAACTCTCACCGCAGTTATGCCGAGCATAAAGAAAACGAAGCTGTAATTTTTTGCCGATGCTGTGAGAATTATCAGCAATAAAACGGCAAAAAGACGAACAGAGGTGTTCGCCTCCTTCGTCTTATATAAGCCTTTGTTAACTTTAAATTTTGACATCACCGCCACAACGGATTTTTGCGATTTTGTGATAAATCCGCTTTTGTCCTTTGGCGGTGTGTAGTCCTCGTTTACCGTCAACCAAGACGGTATTTCATTTTCAGTCATAGTTAACCTTTGATTTCATAAATGTGCTTGCGAGCTTGAACAGAATTGTTGAAAGTGCAATTCCGATTACTGCACACAAAATATATCCGACCCAATCAGGCAAACCGCCGATTGAATAGTCCGGGCAAATTGCTTCAAATGCGGAGAGTGGGCCGTTTTCAAGACCGCTCGGAACATAGCCGACAAGGTCGGTCATCTCGTCTGCACCCCATTCGCCCCAGGCTGTTCCTGTTGCCAAAAGTCCGATAGGTGTTGCAAGGGTGAGCACTGCAAGAAGTACTCCGATAAAGGTGTTGCCCTTTTTGGTTGTTGGCTTTTTTGCCATAATTTCAGGCGAAGTTGACTCAACAAATGCAAGCATTGCAACTGTGAAAATTGCTTCTGCCAAACCGAAAAGTGTGAGGTGTTCCGCCATCATTGCAGGGAGTGAAACATTGAGTCCGTATGGGCAATAAAGCGCCTGACCGTCTGCGGATTTGAACAGAAGCGGTTGAATACCGAACTCAACAGCCGCACAAAGCGCCGCACAGTTGATGCCGACATAACTGCCAACTGCCGCACCGATAAACTTGCCGGTCTTGTTTTTCATTTTGCGAGTAATAAGATTATACACGGCATAGCCGACAAACGGCAAAACAAACGCCATATTAAAGCAGTTTGCGCCGATTGCAAGCACACCGCCGTCACCGAACAACAGCGCCTGCAAAATCAACGTTACGCTGACCGACAGGCACGCCGCCTCCGGTCCAAGCAATATGGCAATCAGCGTTCCGCCTACTGCGTGACCGGTTGAACCGCCGACAATAGGAATGTTGAACATCATTGCAACGAATGAAAAAGCGGCAAAGATACCCAAAAGAGGCATTTTGTCCTTTGTGATTTCTTTAGATACTTTTTTTATTGAATATCCCCACGCAGGAATAGCGGCGGCTGTCATAACCGCACAAGTAGCCGGGGAGAGGTAGTTTTCAGGAATGTGCATAACATTTCTCCTTAAATATAATTTATACACTTGTATATTATCATACCCAAAAATCCAAGGCAACCCTCCCCCGGGGTTGTTTTTTTGATGAATATTTTTTCCAAACCTAAAAGCTGACAAAATAAAATTCAATATTAAAGAACACAATTACACAAGCAATAAATGCTCAAAAATCAGGCTTTTTTCTTTTGCTCGCACAGATTTTTTAACTCAAATCCCACAAAAGCTGTCAACGGCAAAAGCAAAGTCAACAAAAGCCTCCAAACATTAATATCGTCAAAGCAAGTCATCATAAAGTTGCCATACGATATAATTTCCTGAAGAATTGTCATATCCTCACCCGATTTAATAGTTCCGCTGAAGAACATATATGTTGCTCCGCAAATCATAAATTGCAGTTCAACAATAATCATTCCGATATAAACATCTTTCGGTTTGTTGCACAAGCCCATAATTATGTTGAAAATCACAAACGCACTCCACATAATTATGCAAAGGGTTTTGTAGCTGAAATAATCAAAAAGACCGATGTTGAAATACAGCACCACGCAAACCCAATAAACAACGATAGGTTTCAAATTATTAAGCAAGGCTTTGGCGGATTCGTTTTTCTTGAAATCGTTTATTTTTTCGTCATCCCCAACGCCTATATATTGCTTTATCCCAACAATTATCAGCGGTATCAACGGCATAAGCATTGTCGCCAATAATTCCCAAACATTATGATTTTTAAAGCCTACCATAAAGAAGTTGCCAAAGCTTGCAATGTTTTGAGTTACGGATGGTTCTTGCGGAGATTTGCTTGCTTCAAACAGAAAAATCGCACCGCAAATCAAAAACTGAACTTCGAGTATTATCGTTCCTATGAATATATCTTTCAACTTGTTAAAAACGCTCATAATAATACTCAAAACCAAAAATGAAATCCACAAAACAGCAACACAGCTTTCGAAACTCAAAATATCAGAAAGCAAAGATAATAAATATATCGAAACACTTGCCCAATAGACAATAATCGGCTTTAAGTTATTAAACAAATTTTTCATAAAGTCGCCTCCTTTGTTATTCAATAAAGAAAACGCGTTTTTCTTTTCAATTAAATTATATCATAGCAAAACCTAAAATCAACCGATATGCAAAACTATGTCATAAAAACAACAAAACAGGCTCTCTCCTCACAAACATATCTCCGACCATCTGTGCAAATTGAACAAACCCAACTGATAAACGCAGTAAAAACGCCGAATAAAAATGCCCCCTAACATATGAACCACATCATACATTATGGGGGTATATTTGTATTTGATTAGCGGACAAATATCAAAAACACATCATTTGAACGAAGTCGTCAAACACTCAAAACTCAGTCCCCTAACCACTTCAAGCCTTCTGTTAATTATTCACACTCGCCCCCTGTAAATCAATCTTAAACACTTTTATCTACATAAATTATATTTATGATTTGCTCACAAACCTTTTGCAACTCTTGCTTTATCATAAATATTATTCATCCTCCGATTTGACCGAAAGTTTACCAAGTGCAAATCCCATAAAGACCAATCCGACCGTTCCGACAACTATTGCGGATATAAATATAACCTTGTTTTTATTGATTTTTAAAGCCGACTTTCGGCTGTATGTGTTCCAAACAGGCGAAGTTGCATTAAGTTCTGTTTTCTCGACTTTATCTGGATAAACAGTTGCGGATGATTGCTTGTGTTTTTTGCCGATTTTTGTCGTTGTGTGATATTTGTTTTGCCCTCTGAATTTGGTGACGGCTTCTTTTTCGGCAGATGATTTTTTGTCATCAAGCTTGTCAACATTGATGTCCACACCGGTTGTGTTTTCGGCTGTGTTATGTTTGTTTTTGTTTGAATTTACGGCTATCGACTTTGTTTTTGTTGTAGCGGGCTTTTTCGTTGTTGTCGGTTTATTCAGAACAACGCCCTCGATCAAGTCGTATTTCTTGTTGTTAATCGACAAATACGAATGAAAGGCATTAGTATTTGCTTTTGTCTTTACATCAAGTGCAATAAGATAAGTGCCTGCACCGATGGTGCTTGCCGTGCGAAAATTGCTTCCGCCCGAAAACAATTTTTCGTCTTTGCTGTCGCAATGAATTCCGTCTTTATCAAAATAAAATAAATGATGTTGACCGTCGGAAGCCACATCAAAATAAATACGAATATCGCTGTTTTTTGAAACTTCAAAATTACTTGTCAGAATTTGAAAATAGACTGCGCTGTTTGCCTCATCAACAAGATAAGACACCGCACAATCCATCGTTCCGCTTTCGCCATTGTCATAATTAAGAATTTTCGTCACAGCCGACTCATTATCAACCCACGAAGAGTCGTCCAAACGAGTCGAATTATAGGCATAAACATCAGTGCCGACGGCGCAAGAAATCAAAATCAAAAATGCCGTAAAAAAAGAAAAAGCGTGCATTCTTTTGTGCAACCCGTACAAAGCAACGCCCCGCTTTCTGTGTAAATTTCCTAAAATTATATCTTTAAAAAGGATATCATATAATCCAATTTTTGTCAATGCTTCCCAAGAAAATTGTCGCATTTTTTATCATTTTGTTAACAATTGAAAGACCCTTTCCCAAAAATTCAACTTTTACAAAGATTTTGTCGAAAAATATTTTTAGTGTCATTTAGATACAAAGTCGGAAATCTTGCACCCGCTTTTTATTTTTTACACGCATAACATTTATATTCGTGTAAAAATAGTTGTAAATTTTCATTGCCTTGTGTTACAATAAAATCACGCAAACAATAAAAAGTGCGTGCAGAAAATCAGTAAATCATTGACAAAAAACATCGTTCATATTATTTTGAACATACTATTGAAATGATTGTATAGGTAAGCATATAGAAGTCTGATAGCAGATGATACCAAAAGAGGAGAGGATAAATGGAGCAGGTTTGTATTCCAGAAATAATTCAGTCGATTATCGGCACAAAGGAATATTCGGTGGATAATGTCGGAATGTCGGACTCGCAAGTGCGTATTTATGATGAATTTGTCTTAAAAATTCAACCGCAAAGCATAGAAACAGGCAACGAGGCTGAAATTGCGAGGTGGGTCAGCAATAAAATCCCGATTCCCACAATAATTGAATATTGTATTGTGAACGGTATTTCATATACGCTTATGACTAAAATCAAAGGGGAAATGCTCTGCTCTGCCGAGTACCTTGAACAACCGAAAAAACTGATAAATCTTGCTGCACAGGGCTTAAAGCAACTATGGAAGTTTGATGTAAAAGATTGCCCGTATCAAACGAGCCGACTTAATGAACGATTGAAAATCGCAGAATATAATGTGTATAATAATTTGGTTGATTTAAGCAGTGCGGAGCCTGAAACCTTTGGGAAAAATGGCTTCGCCAATCCAAAGGAGCTTCTTAATTGGTTGAGAAGTAATCAACCGGAAGAGGATATTGTTCTTACTCACGGTGATTATTGCTTGCCTAACATATTCGTAAAAGAAAATGAAATAAGCGGATTCATAGACATCGGCAAAATGGGACCGGCTGACCGATGGCAGGATGTCGCCATCGCAATAAGAAGCCTAAAGCACAATTTTGACGGCAAATATACCGGCGGAGATAAGATTTTTGATTTCAATCCTCAAATGCTTTTAGACGAACTGGGTATGAATTTTGATGAACAGAAATATAAGTATTATATTTTGCTTGATGAGTTGTTTTAAATGGGATTTATGATTAAAAGAACATATAAACATAGAATGATTTGTTTTGCACTTGTCGATTCCCAATTTAATGATATACCAAATATAAAATAGAATATTACCAACACAAAAAGAACTATCGGACTTGATGTCTGATAGCTCTTAGTTTTATGTGAATATTTTATTGTTGCCAAAATGTTGCCATTTTGGATTGCAAAACTCCCGAACGCCTTGTAAATAGGGCGTTAATCGAGTCAGCGGAGTTACTCCCACTCAACTGTTCCGGGTGGTTTGGAGGTTATATCATAAACCACTCGATTGATATGCGCACACTCGTTTGTGATGCGGTTGCTGACTTTGGCGAGAATATCATACGGAATTCTTGCCCAGTCGGCAGTCATAAAGTCATCGGTTGTAACGGCTCTGATGACAACCACATTGTCATATGTTCTGTGGTCGCCCATAACGCCTACGGAGTTGACGCCCGGAAGAACGCAGAAGAACTGCGCAAGGTTGCTCTCGTAACCGTTTTTGCTCATTTCGTCACGGAGTACCCAATCGGCATCCTGCAAAATTCTTACTTTTTCGGCAGTAACTTCGCCGATAATTCTGACGCCGAGACCCGGACCCGGGAACGGCTGACGCCATACAAGCTCGTGAGGAATTCCGAGTTTTTCACCTACTGCTCTTACTTCGTCCTTGAAAAGGTCGCCGAGCGGCTCGATTGTGTCAATAAACAAAATATCCTTTGGCTTTTCAACCATATTATGATGAGTTTTGATAACGGCAGTCTGTGCCTTGCCGTCACTTTTGCCCTTGCCGGACTCAATTCTGTCAGGATAAATTGTACCCTGTGCAAAGAATCCCTCTGCGGCTCTTGCTCTGACTTCGTCCCAGAATACCTTGTAAAATTCCGTGCCGATAATCTTTCGCTTTTGCTCGGGGTCTGTAACGCCCTTTAAACATTCCATAAAGTGGTCGCCGCAATTTACACGAACAAAATTCATATCAAAAAGCTCTGTAAAAGTCTTTTCTACAAAGTCGCCCTCGTCCTTACGCATAAGGCCTTGGTCAACAAAAACGCAGGTGAGTTGCTTGCCGACTGCACGAGAAAGCAAGCCTGCTGCAACGGAACTGTCTACACCGCCCGACAAGCCCAAAATTACATGCTTATCGCCGATTTTTTCACGAAGTTCTTTAACAGTATTGTCAATAAAATTATCCATAACCCAGTCGCCCGAGCACTTGCAAACTTCGTAAAGGAAGTTGTAAAGCACCTGCTTGCCGTACTCGGAATGAGTAACCTCAGGGTGG
Organism: uncultured Eubacterium sp.; assembly: GCF_934525195.1. Taxonomy (GTDB): domain Bacteria; phylum Bacillota; class Clostridia; order Oscillospirales; family Acutalibacteraceae; genus Eubacterium_R. The sequence continues at coordinate 144,423 of NZ_CAKSZA010000003.1, read as the reverse complement.
AACTGAACAGCGTAAATATTCTTTGCCTTGTTCTCCATTGCGGCACACGGACAGTCATCGGTGTAGCCGATAATTTCAAATCCCTGCGGCGGAGTTGCAATATAGTCTGTGTGACTCATCCAAACTACCGACTTTTCAGGCACGCCCTTGAAAAGCACGGAGTCCTTGGCATTAAGTTCAATCTTGCCGTATTCGGACACAGGAGCGGTTTTAACCTCGCCGTCGCCCATCCAAGCGATAAGCTGACAGCCGTAGCAAATGCCGAGAATAGGCACGCCGAGTTCCAAAATATCCTTTGTATAATGCGGTGACGACATATCAAAAACCGAATTAGGTCCGCCTGTAAAAATAATGCCCTTGTAACCGTTTGCTTTGATAGTGTCAAGCGGGGTGGTATAAGGCAAAATTTCGGCATAAACATGATGGTCACGCACACGACGGGCAATAAGCTGATTGTACTGACCGCCGAAGTCCAAAACTAAAATCTTTTCCATATCTTTCTCGCAATCTAAAAATTTTAAATACACAATTATTATATAGTATATCCCAAATTAATGCAAGGGGATAATAGTCCAAAACAAAAAAGAACTTTGCATTGCTGCAAAATTCTTACTTTTCCAAATTATCAAGTGCATATTGACAGCACTGTATAACAAGCTGATTGAGTGACACGCTCTGCTCCTGTGCAACACTTTGGAGTTGTTCTATCAAATCATTGGGCATACGAAATGTTTTGTTTGTAAATTCTTCTTTTTTTACTTTAAACACAATATCACCTCACGGTAATAGTATATATTACTTTATGGGTGTTTTATATATGCTATTTTTGCACTTAATTTTATACTTGTAATTTACACGAAAATATGATAATATAATTTTAATAAGTAAAATTAAAGGAGAAAAAATTATGAAAAAATTTTTAAGTTTGGTTTTGTCAATGATTATGGCGCTGAGCGTTACTGCAAGCGTAGGCATTACGGCTTATGCCGCAGGTGCGTATGACACCGTCGCAAAGGCAAGGGATTACACCATAGGTTCAACAATCGGCGGAACATTTGCAGAAAACAGCAACGGTGATTTCATCAAATTCACATTATTTGAGTCAGGCAGATTGTCAATTACCGCTTCGGGTTCAAAATCGTATCACTATGATATTTATTCCGAAAATGACTTATCATATCGTTTTGACTATAATAATGTTAATTTTAACGATAATTTAGGAAAAAGCTATGATGAATATACAATTATGCTTGTGGGAGGAACATATTATTTTAAAGTAGATGGTAGCGATAATCAAAATTACTCAATCTCAACTTCTTTCGAATCTGCAAACGAAAGCTTTTATGAAAGTCTGTCAACTGACGATGACATTATCGGAAATGCAAATGATATTTCTTTGAATACATCGTACAAAGGGGCAATCGGTCGCTTTGATCCTCAAGATTTTTACCGTTTTACAGTATCATCGGGGACATATAAAATCAATGTAAAATCAGATGGTTATTTTGGTATGGGAATATATACAATGACGGGCGAAAATATTACTCGTTCATGTTTTTCTGTAAATGATTCAACCGGATATGCACAAGATTCAATGAGTGTGTCATTAAGCAGCGGAACATATTGCTTGAAAGTTTATGATAACAATAAGTACGATGGAGCTTTTTACAGATTTTCAATAAACTCTCCTAAAAAGGCACCTGCTGTAAGCAAACCGGGTAAGCCGTCATTAAAATCAGTAAAAGCCACTAAAAAAGGCCACAAAATCAGCGCAAGCTGGAGCAAGGCTTCAAAGGCGAGTGGCTATCAGGTTTGCTGGTACAAAGACAGCAAGTGCAAAAAATATGTTGCAGGCAAAGCTGTCGGAAACGCAACATCATGCACAGGCAAAAACTTTACCAAGGGCAAAAAGTACTATGTAAGAGTCAGAGCGTACAAAACCGCAAACGGCTCAAAGATCTACGGTGCATGGTCAAATGTTAAAAGCGTAAAAGCAAAATAAAAACAACGCAGGCTCTCAAAATGTAATAAATTTGAGAGCCTTTTTTAGGAGGAGAACATATGAAAAAATCAATATCAATAATAATATCCATTGCTTGTATAATAACAATGTTTACAGGTTGTTTCTCACATTCCGCAAATAATTACGGCTCATCAAACAGTTCTGTTATTGAGCCAACCGAAAAAGGCACAAATAAGCAATATACAGTAAAAAATGTTTTGCAAAAAACAATACCGACAAACACTAAAAAATATTATAATTATGCACAAACAAACGGAAAAGAATATTTAAGCAATATTTATTATTTGAAAGTCGACCCGAACGAAATATCTAATGATTACGAAAACAATTACCACAAAAAATACACATATTCATTCTTAGATGGTGATTCAAAAAACAAATCAATACAGGTTCAACTATCCTACCGAGATGAAATCGGTGAAGAGGCAAGGCTAAGTTATAAATACTTTTTTATTCGTGGAATAAATCATAATGATAAATTAGAAGCTTATCATTCATATGATATTGGAAAAACCGGTACAGAATACGATGATGAGTATTACGGATACACTTATGACGACGACGGTAAATTAAGCAAATATTCCGATGATACAAACACAGAAAGTTATTTCACCTATGACAGTGACGGACAGTTGTCAAACAAAACGGGCGATTTGTTAGATGCATATGATTCATATTCATTCACCTATGAAAAAGACGAAAACGGTAATATATCCGTTGTAACGGAATTTTGCAATGATTACAAATTTAACAATAATGTCACTTTAAAATTTGTGTACGAATATGACGAGCAAAATCGAATTATAAATGAAACAAAATACCTAGTTGACGACAATTCAACCGAAGAAATGCGATGTGAAACTACATATTCGTATGATGAAGACGGCAATGTCGCTTCGGTAGTTACAAATTCATATAACACAGATACCGAAAAATTTGAATTGACAACCGACACCTACACTTATACAAGTGAAAACAATATAGCACAAATAACAAGTCAAACGGAAAACGGCACGGAATATATTATTTTTGAATATTCCGACAGCCCGAATTCGTATACAGATTATCAAGATTAATTAACAAAAAGGTTCTCACATTGGGCACACTGCATAAGGAAGTAATTGGTTTAAGCTTTCTGAGTTTTGCCCACTGCACTATTAAAAAATCCCGTCAATACTTGCGTATTAACGGGATTTTGTTAATGCACACTGAACAAAATCAGTTTGCTTAAACTGCCTTGCACTCAAAAAGCCAAAGAAACAGATGAAGGACAAGGCATAATTTACAGGGCAAGCTTACCGCCTTCACTGTAAATTTAACGCAGTATTTCGCTGTTTATTTGATTTTTGAGCATTTATTCTTTATGTAGTGCGCCCAATGTGGGAACCTTTTTGTTGTGCAAAATTGCACTTTTGATTTTAACAAAGTGCAAAATTAACAATTATTATGCTTTTTTGAGGGCGAAAACGAGCCAGCCGTTGTTTTCGAGGCGTTCCATAACCTCAAAGCCGTTTTGCGCAAAGGAATAAAGCACTTCGTCCTCTCGGCTTTCGATAATTCCGCCCGTGATGTAAACGCCGTCATCTGTGAGAAATTCGCCAACCTGTGTGTTAAACTGCATAACAATGTCGGCAACGATATTTGCAACAACAACATTGAACTTGCCGCTCACCTTATCGGACAAATCGCCCTGAACTGCGGTGAATCTGTCCTCACCAAAGCCGTTTTGGAGTGCGTTCTCCTTGGCAGTTTTGACAGCGAGTTCGTCAATGTCAACGCCGAATGCGGTCTTTGCGCCGAGAAGAAGCGTTGCGATAGAAAGAATACCCGAACCGCAACCGATGTCAAGCACGGTGCTGTTTTCGTCAACATATTTTTCGAGCGTTTCGAGGCAAAGTTGTGTTGTCGGGTGAGAGCCCGAACCGAAAGCAAGACCCGGCTCAATATCGAGCACCTTGCGGTCGCCCGCATCATATTTTTCTTCCCAAACAGGGCGGATAAGTAACTTCTTACCTATCAGCATAGGGTGAAAATACTGCTTCCAGTTGTTCTGCCAGTCCTCAACTTTACAGTCGGAAATTGTGATTTCGTACTTAATTCCGAGTGCATCAAGTCGCTCGCTGATAAACGATGTGGACTCAAGCGGATTTTCATCAGGATTGATATAAATATGAATTATGCCCTTTGTTCTGTCCTTTTCAAGCAAGGATTCTTCAATCAAATCAATGTGGGCAATCTCCATTGTTTCCTCTTCAAGAGCGGAATAGTCCTCAATATAAATTCCGTACGGCACAACCATATTTGCAATGTCGCCTGCGGATTCGATGTCTTTTGTGTCAACAGTAACAGCGATTTCCGTCCAGCTGTCCTGCTCAACTGCATTAGTCATTCCCATAATTTTCTCCTTTAATCAGAAATTTACCTTGTGGCTTGGGTCGCCGAGATGGTGATTATACAATTTTCTGTTGTCGAGCGCCCACTGTCTGTCCGAAAAACCGCCTTTTTCAACGCCGTCAATTGCGTTGTTAATCTCATAAATCGTTGCGTCAAGCGAGTCAAGAGTTGACAAGATTTCCGCCTCAAGGAACATCGGGCGAACTGCTGCACCGTATTCAGGCACGCCGTGGTGCGACAAAATCATATGCTCAAGCAAAGTCACCTTTTCGCCTGAAATGCCGAGTTTTTTAGCGGTTTCCTCAACATACATTGCACCTTTTACAAGGTGTCCGATAAGTTCACCCTCGGTGCTGTAACCGCTTGCAAGTCCCGATTGTGCGGTTTCAAGCTCCCAAGTTTTTGCGACATCGTGAAGAATTGCGCCCGAAAGAAGCAAATCCTTGTTGATGTTTGGATAAATTTTGCAGATTTCCTCTGCCATACGCACGATGCTCATTGTGTGGTACATAAGACCGCCGACGATTGCGTGGTGAAGTCGAAGTGCGGCAGGATAGGTCACGAGTTTGTCCTTTTTGTCGTCAATAATTGCAAGCACGATTGCTTTCAAGTCCTTGTCTGCAAAAGCCTCAACCCTTTTGTGGAGCATATCAAAAAGCTGTGCACCGCCGACTTCTGCGCTTGGCACAAGGTCGGCAAGGCTGTAATTATCATTTGAAGAAGCAGGTCGCATCTGTGAAATTCTGAACTGATCCCTGCCGTTGTATTGTTCGAGATTGCCACGAATTTTGACAATCATATCTGATGAAAAAATGCCGTTTGGCTGATAATCCCACCATTTTCCGCTCATTTCTCCGTCTTTGTCGCAAATGATGACATCAAGATAAATTGAGCCTGATTTTGTCTTTTTTTCATCACATTTTTTGAGGAGCACAAAGCCCTCAACCATACCGTTTGGCAGTTCGTTAAAATTCATAATATATCTCACTTTCGTTTGGTTAATATCAAAATATGTTCGGTAGGCGAACACAGTTCATCCCGTGATAGGCGAACACAGTTCGCCCCTACGATATGATTATACATTATAATACATTATATATCAAGTTGATGAACATAAAATTGTACCTATAATGTCAGACTGCCGATAAAATTCCTGAAACTTTCTCAACAATCTATCTTATAATATAATTGACTTTTAGCAAAAAATGGTGTATTATTATTGAGTATGATAATATATTAACGGAGGAAATAAATATGAGCACATGTTGGCTTCAAGGCAAGACTGTTGTTGTTACCGGCGCTTCAGGCGGTATGGGTGCAGGCATTGCCGCAACTCTTATTAAAAAACACGGCTGTACCGTTATTGGTGTGGCAAGAAACGAAAAGAAAATGCTTAAGTTCGTTGATGAGCTTGGCGAAACTTATGCAAAGAAGTTTTCTTATGAGCTTTTTGATGTAAGTTCAAAAGAAAATTGGGAAAAATTTGCAGAGGAGCTTCAGGAAAAGGGCGTTAAGGTTGATGTTCTTATCAACAACGCAGGTATTCTTCCAAAGTTCAAGAGATTTGACAGATATTCTTATGAAGAAATCGAAAGAGCAATGAACATCAACTTCTACTCTTGCGTATATTCGGTTAAGACAATGTTGCCGATGCTTCTTCAGTCAAGCACACCGGCTATCATCAACATTGACTCATCTGCCGCTCTTATGACACTTGCAGGCACATCAATGTATTCTGCTTCAAAGGCTGCACTCAAGGGCTTCACAGAAGCACTTCGTGTTGAGTTCCAAGGCAAGATGTATGTTGGTCTTGTTTGCCCGGGCTTCACAAAGACAGACATTTTCTCCGGTCAGGGCGATGCTGATATGAGCAACGGCGCAAAGGTTATGGATATGATTTCAACCGACTGCGACAAGATGGTTAAAATGATTATGTTCGGCATTGAGCACAAGACACCTATGCAGGTTCACGGTTTTGACGCACACGCAATGAGCGTTTTCAACCGCCTTATGCCTGTTTACGGCTCAAAGCTCTTCAGCTCAATTATGAGAATGGCAAATGTTGACATTTTCAAGGAAGTATTTTCTGACTAATTGAACAAATAAATACAACCCACGGAAGAACGAAGATTCTTCCGTGGGTTTTTTATATTTAACCCCACCGCCAACACCTTGTGTTGCCACCTTTACTGCGTAGACGCCCCCTTTTGTCTGCCTTGCAGACATTTCCCCCGATTAACGGGGGAATCACCTTGCTTCAAGGGGAGGCTGTGTTCCTTATTTGGACAGAGTAAAACCCGGTACTCTTTAACAGAGTACCGGGCCACTTTGAGAACTATAATAATTTAATTTTAAAATACACTAAAAACTTACTTTACCTTTACAGTCTTCTTTACAGAAGCAGTCTTAGCGCCGTTTGTGCCGTAAGCCTTAACCTTTACAGTGTACTTACCAGCCTTAGCAACCTTAACTGTGTTCTTTGTAACGTTCTTCTTAACTTGCTTCTTTACGAGCTTACCGTTTGAATTGTAAACCCATACTGCAAGCTTAGCTACCTTACCAGCGTTGCCCTTAACAACGATCTTCTTCTTAGAAGCCTTAGCTGTTGGAGCGAATGCAAGCTTAGCGATAGCTTCAACCTTGTCGCACTCTGAGCACTTCTTTTCGCCAGCAGCGAAGATTGTAGCAGCCTTTGTTACACCCCACTTGTGAGTGCAAGCTGTTGTTACATCATAACCAGCCTTAACTGCTGTGTAGTGAGCAACTGAGTTTGCAGGAACTACAAGCTTAGCCTCTGCATTGAAGTCACCGAAGTTAACAACGAAATCAGGGTTTGTGATTGTTACGTTCTTAAGAACAGACTTGTTGCAGCCTTCAACAGTCTTAACGAACTTACCAAGAGTAAGTGTTCTGATTGATGAGTTGTTTACAAACTTCTCAACCTTAACGCCGTCAACTGTATCCTTAACTGTGTATGTTGTTGCGAGACCAGCATATGTAACTGTCTTTGCAGGAACAGAAACAGTCTTTTCTACATAGTACTTGCCTGTCTTTGCATCATAATTACCGCCAACGAAATCGAAAGGTACTTCAACCTTCTGAGTAGTTGTTGTGTATGTTGTATCAACTTTTTCGCCTTGTTCCATAGCGATTGTAAGCTTTGCAGATGGAGCTGCAGCAGACTTCTTAACGTTTACATAAACGTCGCCCTTAGAATCCTTAACTTCTTCAGTCTCAAGGAAATTCTTAACTGTAGCCTGGAAGTAATATGTCTTACCAGCAACAAGATATGCAGCATTTACAGCTACAGGCTTGCCAACTGTTGTTGTCTTAACTTCCTTCTCAACTACAATGGCCTTCTTTGCAGCGTCATACTTGTATGACAATACAACTGGAGTTGATGTTGATGTGTCCTTGCTTGTTACTGTTGTTGTTGTAAGGAAAGCATCCTTGCCCTTAACATCAGAAATTGTTACAGAGTCGAGTGCATCAGCAGCTGTAAGCTTGTCAGCTTCAGCCCATGTGCCAGTCTTGTAGAGACCGTCAACTTTGCTTGCATACTTTGTAGCAGCTTCCTTCTTCTCTGCATCGTTGAAGTATGATGGAGCAGCATCATATGTTCTCTTATCGATACCCTTGAATACAGCTGTTGAAGTTACGCTGATTGTGTAAACACCGGTCTTAGCAGGTGTGAATGCATAGTAGTTGTTAAGAGTAGTCTGATCGATCTGATTGTTCATGTTCTTGTTAGCATCAGTGATGTCAGCCTTCTTCTGTGCATACTTTGTGTCAAACTTTACGTCTGGTGTAATTGTTGTTGTACCAACTGTTACGTTCTGATACTTAGCTTCTGATGGTACATAGAAGTTTGGTGCAGCGAAAGCTGAAACTGTACCAGCAAGTGAAGAAGCAGCCATAACAGCAGCAAGTGCAACTGATAATGTTTTCTTTGCAAGTTTCATTATAAAACTCCTCCTTGAATTTTTGTTTTTGTTTGTTTCGCAGATTGTTCTCGTTCTGCAGTCTTTAGTGTGTTAATTCTTAAATTATTACCTCCCAAATCAGATTGCAATCCAAAGTTCTTGATTAGATCACACCATAAGTATAGTATAAGCGTACAAAAAAGTCAACAAAAATTTTCCTAAAAATCATTTTTTTATTAAAAAAGATTTAAAGGACAATAATTGCTTAGCTTTGTCTATGTACAAAATACACATACCTTGGAATGACTCAATCAAGCCGATTACATTTATATGCCAAACCGACAAAGTCGGATATAGCCGAAATATATAAAACCAACAATTCCATAGTATTAGGCGAACACAGTTCGCCCCTACGGGTTTATATAATAGGTATATATTATATATTAATACTTTATTGGAGTAGAGTCAAGATATTTATTAACCATGAGTGCTACTTTGAACACGATTGCGTCGTCAAACTCTCTCAAATCGAGGCCTGTGAGCTTCTTGATTTTTTCAAGACGGTAAACAAGGGTGTTTCTGTGGACAAAGAGCTTTCTTGAAGTTTCGGAAACATTGAGGTTATTGTCAAAGAACTTTTGAATGGTGAACAATGTTTCCTGGTCGAGCGACTCGATACTGCCCTTTTTAAACACTTCCTTGAGGAACATCTCGCAAAGTGTGGTAGGAAGCTGATAGATAAGACGGGCGATACCCAAATTATCATAGTTAATGATAGTTTTTTCATTATCGAAAACCTTGGAAACTTCAAGTGCAACCTGTGCTTCCTTGAAAGATTTTGCAAGGTCCTTGATGCCTGTTACGCAAGTGCCGATGCCGACAACAGCCTGGCAATAGAACTCGGTTGAGAGTGTGTCGCAAATGGACTGCGCCAGCTTCTCCAAATCCTTTGAATCAACATTTGGACGAACTTCCTTGACAAGCGCAATATCGGTTTCGCTGATGCTGATGACGAAGTCCTTTGTTTTGTCCGGGAAGAAATTTTGCACAACATCGAACACGGAAACATCTGTGTGCTCCGCAACTCGGATGATAAACACAACCCTGGTAGCATCGTTGTTGAAGCGAAGCTCACGGGATTTGATGTAGATATCGCCCGGAAGAATATTGTCGAGAATTACATTTTTGATGAAGTTTGAACGGTCAAACTTTTCATCATTATTCTTTTTGATTTGGTCGAGTGCAACCGCAATGATTGACACATAACGGCGTGCGGTTTCGTCCGTGCCGTCAACAAAACAAGCATATTCAGGATGAACTTCATCACCGAAAGCCTTGTATGTGCAGGTGTCAACACAAACATGCGCACCGCTGAAAACGCCTGCTGCAACAACGCCCTTGCGTGACTCGCCGATAAGACCGAGTTCACTGCACGAAATAACAGAGCCGGTATCGTCAACAACGCCGATTGTTCTGTCTGTTGCATCACGCATTTGATTAATTATCGTTTGGAATAATCTATTAGGCATAAAAACTCCTCCAATGTGCAACACATTCAAATACTGCACAAAAAAATATCAAACCTGTTGTATATATTATACAAGAGGTTTGACGAATTTGCAACCTTTTTACCAAATATTTTTATAAATTTTGTGCTATTTGACTAACAGTTTACATAAAACACAATATATTGTGTTTTGGACAGCAAAAAACCACTATTTACCGCAAATCAAATCAAGCTCTTTGGCGGTCAAATATCGACTTTCGCCCGGTTTGAGAGAGGAATCGAGCGACAAATTGCCCATTTTTACACGGTCAAGTGCGGTGACGGTTATGCCGTGCTTTTTGAACATCCGCTTGACCTGATGGTACAGACCCTGCCTAAGCACAACTTTGCAGACGGTCAAATCGCCGTCAATCGGGGTGACCTCGGCTTCAAGTAATTTTTCGCCGTTGAGGGTCATTCCACCCCTGAAATCCTCGACCAATTCTGCGGTAATCGGCTTGTCAAGGTGAGCAACATAGGTTTTGTCGATATGCTTTGACGGTGACAAAATCGAATGAGCGAACTCGCCGTCATCCGTGAGCAAAACAAAGCCGGTTGTATCCTTGTCAAGTCTGCCTGCCGGAAAAAGACCTCGCCTTTTCATATCATCGGGGAGCAAATCAACCACGGTTTTTTCGCCCTTACCGTCGGAAGCGGAAATCACGCCCTGCGGTTTGTTCATCATAATATAGACAAATTTTGAGTACGCAATTTGCTCGCCGTCAACTGTGACAATGTCGCTGTCGGCACACTTGGTGTCTGCCGTTTTTGTGACCGTGCCGTTGACCGAAACCCTGCCTTTTTTGAGCAGCGCTTTGGCATCGGTGCGTGAAATATTAAGTTGTGTGGATAAAATTTTGTCAAGTCTTGTCATTGAGTGCTACCAAAAATCCGTCATCCGCCGAGGTATCGCACAAATCTGCGCCTATAAGCTCGCCGTCAAGGACAATCAGATTGGCAATAACATTGTCGTTATCGCCGTAATTTGTAATATGATATGTGTACATCACAGCAGTTTTGCCCTTGTAGGCGGTCAAATCGAGATTCTGCTGTTTTTGAATTTCGTTGTATTTATTGTACACTTCGTTGAATTTTTGCGGAATGATTATCTCCTTGCTTTCCTCGCAAGAATCGGTTTTGTAGCCAAGAGAATTGATATAATTCACTCGTTCCTCGGCTGTTTTGCACGAAACCGTCTGCAATTTTGAAGCAGGTTTTGCCGGATGATTGCCGACAAAGGTCACAAGAATTACGATTACTCCCGTCAGGAGAAGAATCAGACCGAACGCAGTTTTGGGTTTTAGTTTAAAAGTTAACATTCGCATATTATCACCAAAGGATTATATGCGAATATCAGGGTTGTTATGAATTAAATTGAATAGGTTAAACCCCACCGCCTCGTGTTGAAGTTGTTTAACCCCTCAGTCACTTCGTGACAGCTCCCCTTGCAACAAGAGGAGCCTTAATCGGTTTCGACAAGCTTTGTGAGGACTCGTTTTGCAACAGGGCCTGCTGTTTGTGAGCCTGAATTTCCGTTTTCGATAGCCACAACAAAGGCATACGGATGCTCGCTGTCGTCCATAAAGCCGACAAACCACGCAATGTTGTGATTTTCGTTGCTGTCAATCTGCGCCGTGCCTGATTTTGCACAGAGATTAAGCCCTTTATATCTGCTTTCGCCATAATGATTTGTGACATTATAGCGCATCATTTCCTTGAGTTTTGCCGCAACATCGGAATTCATCATGGAAAGCTGATTGCTCGGCAAAGTGAAATCGAGCGCCTTGCCTGCCTGATTTGCAAGAGAATCAACAATATTGAACGAAACGGCATTTCCGCCGTTGGCAACAGCCGACACAATTCTGAGCATAGTTATCGGCGCAATTCGGGTATTACCCTGACCGATGCCTGTCCAACCGAGAGCGTCAACACCGAGTTTGATTTTATCGGTTGTGTCAAAATGTCCTGCATAGGAATCAATCGTTCCGCTGACGGTTACGGCAGAGCCGATACCGAGTTCCTTTGCGGTGGTTGCAAGTTTTTCCTGACCGAGTTCAATGGCAATTTGGGCAAATGCAGAGTTGCACGACTTTGCAAGTGCGTCCTTAAAATTGATGTGCTTGCCGTGATTTGCGTTGCACTTGATTGCGACACCGCTTTTAGGCTGATATTCGCCGTTGCACACCCATTCTCTCGAATAAATATCGGGTATATTTTCTATTGCACAGATTGCTGTGACAAGCTTGAAAGTTGAGCCGGGAACATAGTGAGCACCCAAAAGGCGGTTGATGTAAACGCCCTCGTATTTTTCGCTTGTCAAGAGGTTGTCGGGAACATCCTCAACATCATACGACGGTGACGAAACGGAGCAAACAATCTCGCCCGTTTTGTAATTTACGATTCCGACAGTTCCTTTTCTGCCGTCAAGCGCCTTGTACGCTTCATCGCAAATATCACGGTCAATTGTGAGTTTGAGGTCGTTGCCCTTGCCGTATTTTTGAATATTATGCACGCCAAAAAGCAGGCTGTATCCCGTGAGCCTTGCGGAATAAACAGACTGAACGCCTGTTGAAATAAAGTTCTTTGGGTCGCCGACAACATGGAGCGTTGACTTTCGGGTTGTGGCAGAATCGGAATAAACACGGTCGCCGTCCTTCGTTTCGGCAAGAACGTCGCCGTCCTTATCATAAATCGTGCCTGCGCCGATAAGTTCGCCGTTGCTGTAAACATGGTGATTAAAGCGTTTCATAACCCAAGTGTCGCCGTTTTGCACAAGTGAAACGGTCATAAAAACAAGACCGACAACGAACGCAAGCGACATAATCCAGAGGAAAATTCCTCGTTTGGTAATCATTTTCATTTCTTCTTTGCACCTCCAAGATAATTGTAGGTACGGACATCCGAAGCCTTGATGAACGCAAGCACCGCCCAACAGCACATCATACTTGAACCGCCCTGGCTGACGAACGGAAGCGTTACACCCGTGAGCGGCAAAATATCGGTTATGCCGAAAATGTTAAGTGCGGTTTGGAAAAGCAACATTCCCGCACTTGCAATGGAAGCGATTGAATAAAATGTTGAGCGTGAAGCAATGGAATTCATCAGCGCCGACACCGCAATGCACACGAAAGAAAGCACAAGTGCGATACCGAAAAGATAGCCCCATTCCTCGCAAATTACGCCGAAAATAAGGTCGTTTGTTGACTCGCCGATATTGCGAACATTGCCGTTGCCGATGCCGAGTCCGAGCAGTCCGCCACTTGCAAGGCCGACAAGCACACGGCTCTGCTGATAGCCTGTTGAATAGTAGAATTCAGGCTCCATAACATGGCGGTAAACCGCAAATCTATTCTTGATATTGCTACGATATTTTAGCACGATAGTGCTGCCCATCACAGCCGAAGCAACTGCCAAAATAATGGTTTTGATGTCGCCGGAATTCATAAATGCAATGATGAGGAAAGTGACAAAGAAAATCAGCGCCGTGCCGAAGTCCTTGATGATGATGAGTGAGCCGACAACTGCCATTGAAAAGCCGATGAATGCAATGATATTCTTTGAAGTTTGGATTTTTTCGAGCGTTGCCGAGCCGACAAAAATGAACGCAACCTTGACAAATTCCGACGGTTGGAGCGTAATTCCGCCGATGGTTATCCAATTTCGTGCGCCATTCGTTGTTTTTGCAATAACGAGATTGACAAGCAAGAGCAAAAGCGCACCGATTGCCACATACAAACGCAGTTTCATACATAAATCAACATAACCGAGCAAGAACATCAAAAATATGAAAATCAAAATTCCTGCCAAAATCATAAAATACTGCTTCAAAGCGGCGTCCGCATTTTTACTGCCGATGGTCACAAGACCCACTCCCGACAGGAAAAACGCAATGATTTCGAGTTCAAAATTTCGTCTGTGAAAAACGGTGTAAAAGAAAATCAAATACACCCATTCCGTTGCAATGAGAAGTGCCAACGCTATCATAACTTTTGGCTCAAAAGCGTCACCGCAATTTGCGCCCGCAAAGCCTGTTACAAGCTGAAAAAGTGACAGCACAAACAGCAACGCAAAGTTATTGACCGGCTTTATTCTGACCGGCTTTTTAATTTTATCTTTCATAATCTTACCTCTCATAGAAGATGAACACTCGGTCGCCGAATGTTATCATATCTTCATCAAAAATAAGCTGTGACTGTGTCAAAAATCTGCCGTTGAGCTTTGTTCCGTTGTGGCTGTCCAAATCGGAAAGTGCCCAACCTCTCGATGTTTTGTAAATTCGGGCGTGATGTGAGCTGACCGCCTGCGACATAATTCTGATGTCTGCGTCCTCGCCCCTGCCGATGAGGACATCCTGTTTTTTGAGGTAAATCGGCTTCTTTGTTTTTATGTCAACAAGAACGCCGTAAGCAACGGTTTTTGCCCTGTCGCTCTTTGGCTGTGCCTCGCTTCTAATCTGCTTTTTACTGCGTGAAGAAAGAGCCTCCTCACATTCAAAGCGAAGCGGAATATTGCCGATTGTGATTATATCGTTGTTTTCAATTACGCAACTGCCGTCCACCTTTTCGCCGTTCACCAAAATGCCGATTGCACGGGCGGAAGTGTCGGTTACAACCCAATCGTTTCGCTTTTTTGCAATAACTGCGTGGAAGCGGGCAACGGTCGGAAGCGGAAGAACAATATCGTTAGCCTTGCTCTTGCCGATTGAAGTTTCCCAATGAGTGATTTCCACAATACTGCCGTCATTTTGGTCGATGAGCCGTGCAAGTTTGTGGACTCTCGGGCGGTTGCGGAACAGCGATATAATACAGGTTGAAAGGATTGCCACGGCGGCAACGGGAGCAATATATCGCAAAATCATAATAAGGTAGTCCATAAAATACCCCTCTTTATAATACATTTAGACTGTCGATAAAACTCCTGAAACACGCCGATATATTCAACCGAATTATGCCTCCCATTGTCTCAAGTGAAGGCAAATGTAGTTATCTTTTGGTGTGGTTCAGGGACTTTCTCAACAGCCTACAGCATGCCAAAAAAGCATTTTAGACAAGCTAATACATAATAATTTTATTAAGTTTTGCCGAAATTGTCAAGTTACTTGAAAATTGTTAACAATTATTCTATAATATATGTGTATCAAATTTAAGAAAGGAATAAAAAATGGTAGAAAAAAGCATTTTCGGCACTCTTGCCGACGGAACAGCTATTGACCTTTACAAAATTACAAACAAAAGCGGTGCATATGTAACGCTTCAAACTCTCGGTGCAGGTATTCAATCAATCAATGTGCCCGACAAAAGCGGCGTGCTTGCAGATGTTGTGCTCGGTTTTGACAATCCGCAAGATTACACAAATCCCGACCTTGGCTATCAGGGTTTAATTGTCGGCAGATGGGCAAACAGAATCAGAGGCGCAAAGTTCACATTCAACGGTAAGGAATACACAACACCTATGAATCAGGGAAAGTGGACCTTGCACAGTGGCGGTCGTTTCAGCTTTACGCCGTGGGATGTTGAAGAAACAGGCGAAAACTGTGTTGTTTTCAAGCGTTTTTCACCTGACGGAGAGGACGGCTTTGGCGGAAACATCACAATGAGAGTGAAGTACACATTCACCGAGGACAACACGCTCCGACTTGAATACAGCATTCTTTCGGACAAGGACACCGTTGCAAACCCTACCAACCACTCATATTTCAATCTTTCGGGCAATCCTGACGAAACCGTTGAAACTCACTTCCTCAAAATCAACGCAAACTATTTCACCGAAACCGATGACGACCAGCTTCCGACAGGTGAGCTTGCCGAGGTTGAGGGCACAATGATGGATTTCAGAGAGAGCAAGCAAATCGGCAGAGATATCGACAAGCCGTTCAGAGCCGTTATTGACGGAATCGGATACGACAACAATTTCTGCCTGTACAAAAAAGATTTTACACTTCAAGAAGCTGCTGTGCTTGAGCACAAAGAATCTGGCAGAGTGCTTGAAGTTTTCACAGATTTGCCGGGTATTCAGCTTTATTGCGGCGGATGGCTTGCAAAGCAGGGCAATCCGGGCAAGGCAAACGGCAAAGTAACATACCGCAGAGGTGCGGCACTTGAAACACAGTTCTACCCTGACACCGTGCATTTTGCGGATGTATTCCCATCACGCTTTGTAAAAGCAAATGAGGAATTCAAAACCACAACCGAATTCAGATTTTCGGTAAAATAATTTTTTGCAGTAACAAAAACAATTCTCCCTCATAGTATGAAGTGAAGCAAAGGATAACATCCTTATCTTACAATACTGTGAAGGAGAATTTTTATGCCCGACAATCCTATTATTAAAAATTGCAACAGACAGATAAGCGAGGCGGTTTGCATTGACACAAAGCGAATTTACGATTCGTGCGTCAGCAAGGACTGCTTGGAAGATTTAAGAGTTACATTTTTTGGTGCAAGCCAGCGACTTATTGACGAGGCAACAACCGTAAAATGCCGCAGCTGTGTGATTAAAGCGGTGAGCATTGATGTTGACGAAGTGCCGTTCAACAGAGGATTTTACAGCGCAAATGTGCATTTTTACTTTATGCTCTGCTTTGATTGCTACAACTCGCCGTGCTCAACACCGCAGGTGGCTGTTGGCTACACCGATTTTGAAAAGAAGTGCATACTCTACGGCTCGGAGGGTGATGTCAAAATCTTTACATCCAACCTTTGTGACGAAAGAACGGACTGCCCCGAAGCACCGCAGTACACAAACCCAACCGCAAAGGTGCAAGCCGTTGACCCGGTTGTGCTTTCAAGCGAAGTTGTGGAAACCTGCAACTGCCCGATTCCGCTTTGCACCTGCTTCCCACAAAGCATTATGCAAGGCTCAAACGAGGGCGGAATTCCTGTTGCATCAAGCAGAGCCGTGCTAGTAACGCTCGGACTTTTCTCGATTATTCAAATGGAAAGAGATGTGCAAATGACCATTCCTGCATATGATTTTTGCATTCCTGACAGAGAGTGCAACTGCTCAACGCAAGACCCGTGCAGTGCATTTCAGGGTGTGGAATTCCCTGTGGATGAGTTCTTCCCTCCTGAAAAGCCTGACAGTTGTTCCTGTTCCGGTGTGATTGAAAAGTAAATAAAAGCGGACGGAAATTCCGTCCGTTTTTTAATTGTAACGGTGTAAAAGCAAAAACAAAGAGGCGAACACAGTTCGCCCCTACGAAATAGCAATATAAAATTTATAAATCGGTATAACAAATAATAAGACCATAAATGGAGCTGAATTTCGTTTTCTTGCGAAGGAAGATGTATATAGATACCTCGACTGAGCAAAAAACGGAAAAGAAAAATGCCTTGAAAATCAAGGCATTTTATATTTAGTATTATGAGAAATGGGATGATTTTCGCTTTTCTCGGGAGGAGAGCTGTATGAAGATACTGCCTCCGAGCGAAAAAGTGAAAAGCGCCCATTTAAGGTTTTATTGCTTTGCACCGTTGATGAACATTTCGCAAGCCTTTACTGTTGCTGCATAGCAGTTAGCAAGACCTTCGGCGTTCATATTGTCGTATGTATCACGACGGGTGTGATAGTAGTCTTCAAGATTATGGTTAAGACCTGTGATACCTGCTGCACGGAAACCTGCCTGTGCAAAAGCAGCTGAATCGGTTGCACCGCCAAGTGGTGGAACCCAACCCTTTTTACAAGGAACATTTACTGCCTCAGCAGCTTCCATAAAGAGGTCGGAATAATCCTTATCAGCCTTTACGGTACCGTTAAGGTCACGGTAGTTAACCATCAAATATTTAGGGTCGTGGATTGTATCATAAGAGATAATCATAGTTGGACAATCCTGGAATTCGCCCTTATGAGCCTCGCACCAAGCCTTTGAACCACGAAGCCCTGCTTCCTCGGAACCTGTGAGAACGCAACCGATTTCTGTATCTTCAAGGTCGATACCCTCGTCCTTGAGTGCTTTCATAACAGCGATACCCATATAGCAACCCGAAAGGTTATCGTTTGCACCGTCAACTACTCTGCGATAGTTAACCATCCAATAAAGACCAACAAGCGGAATGAGGAAAATAAGACCGATAAGGCTTGCCTTAACGATTGGTTCGGATGCAGGAACTGTGCCGAAAACACCGAACTTTACGCACTTGATGATTGCGATTACAAGATAATAAAGTGCACCTACGCCGCAAAGAATAGCGTGACCCTCAAAGCCGACACCGCCGAACTTGTAGTTCATAGGCCATTCCCAAGCTGCGTCAGGGTGACCGTTGAAAAGAATTCTTCTTTTTGGTGTGCCGCTTGCACACTTTTTGATAGCAGTTACATTGTGACCTGTTTTTTCAGGGAAAGCCCAGTCAATGAGTTTGAGATAAAAACCGAACTGTGCAATTACAATTGCAAGACCGACAACAATGAGAATAATGCTCAAAATCGGTGCAAAGAATGAAAGTGCAACACCTGCGATTACAAATGTGATGGTGAAATAAATCCAGCCATAGAATGAGCCCGGATTTTCCTTGAACGGCTCAACATCTGCCTGCTCACAGCCACAATCCTTTTGAAGAACCTCTGCCATATATTGGCAAGCCTGACGTTCACCCTTTGAGCCGGGGTCTCTTTTGTCAAAAGTCTTGATAATATGAGTGATTTCGTCAATCATATATTGAGCGGCTTCGTCTTTTTTGTTAATAATTTTTGTTAAATCCATAACAAGACCTCCAAATGAATATTTCAAGTTAAGTTTATCACATTTACACAAAACTTGCAACCGATACACGGAAAAAATATCAAACTTGCAAAAATAATAAGTAAAGTCATAATATAAACCCCACCGTCTTTTTGCTTCCATAATTTATATTAAGCCTCCTTTCAATTCCTATTGACAAAGTGGGAAATGACTATTATAATAATTTATACTATATACATATAAATATATGTGAGGGACAGGATATGAAAATAAGCGAAATACTCAAAAACAACAGAGTAACCGTGTCGTTTGAAGTATTCCCGCCAAAGCAGTGGGACAAGCTTGAAACAACAAAAAATACAGTAAAAGAAATGTGCAAATATTCCCCGTCATTTATGTCGGTGACATACGGTGCGGCAGGCACAACATCGGGATTTACAACAGAAATTGCGAACGAGATAAAAAATTGCGGCGTATCTCCGCTTTCGCACCTCACTTGTTTGACTTCCACAAGGGACAAAATTCATCAGGTAGTCGGCGAACTTGAGGAGAACGGAATTGAAAACATCCTTGCGCTCAGAGGCGACATTCCGCAAGGATTTGAATTTACGGACAAGCAATATTTTACTCACGCATACCAGCTTGTAAACGAAATTAAGGCAATGAACCCAAACCTTTGTGTCGGTGCGGCGTGCTATCCGGAATTACATCCTGAGAGCAAAAACAGAGTTGATGACATTGCACGACTCAAAGAAAAGGTTGACTATGGCGTTGAATTTTTGACAACACAGATGTTTTTTGACAACGAAAAGTTCTTCAATTTTTACGAAATGTGCCAAATCAAAGGCATAAATGTGCCGATTATCGCAGGCATTATGCCGATTACAAACGCAAACCAAATCAAACGAAGCATTGAGCTTTCGAATTCGAGCGTTCCGCCAAAGTTCTTCAGAATTATGGAGAGGTTCGGTGACGATCCTGACAAGATGAAGCAAGCAGGAATCGTCTATGCCACCGAGCAAATCATTGACCTTATGGCAAACGGTTTCAACAACATCCACATTTACACAATGAACAAGCCTGATGTTGCGGCGGCAATCATGGGCGGACTTTCGAGCATCATCAATGAATAAGGCAGACATTTTAAGATATATGCGAACCTCGTCAAAAACCGACGACCCGCAGATTTTGGCACTTGTTGACAAGGCGATTGACATCATCAATTCAACTGTTACACCAAAAACGCTGTACAGAATTTTTGACTGCAAGGTGACGGACAAATCGCTGATTATCGGCGACACCGAATTTTTCAGCACCCGACTTGCGGATAACCTAAAGGGCTGTAAGAGGGTGGTTGTGTTTGGTGCAACACTCGGCACGGAATGTGACAGGCAGATAAAAATCGCAACGGCAACGGATGTGGCACTTGCAATGGCATTGCAGGCAACCTCGGCAGACAAAATCGAGGAGGTTTGCGACAATCTTGAGCAGGAAATCATCGCAAAACACGGGGTTTCGCTCCGTCAAAGATACTCACCGGGGTACTTTGACCTTGACATCAAGGAACAAAAGAAATTCTTTTCTCTGCTCGAATTACAAAAACGAATCGGACTGACGCTCACGGACACATACGAAATGTTGCCGACAAAGAGCGTTACGGCATTTATAGGAATTGACGAATTATGATAAAATATTTTGACGGCGGAATGGGAACAATGCTCAACCTCAAAGCAGGTGAGCTTCCCGAACTTTTGAATCTTTCCGACCCGGAGAGAATTTTTGCCATCCACAAGGCATATGCCGAGGCAGGCTGTGACATTATTTCAGCCAACACTTTCGGCGCAAACAAATTGAAATACGACAACGCAGACGAACTCGTCAGGGCTGCCGTGCAAAATGCACGCAGAACAGGCAAAAAAGTTGCGCTCGACATAGGACCGACAGGCAAACTGTTGAAACCGATGGGCGACCTTGATTTTGAGGAATGCGTGGATGTTTTTGCCGATATGGTCAAGGCAGGCAAAGACGGCGCAGACCTTGTTCTTTGCGAAACTTTCGGCGATGTTTACGAACTGAAAGCCGCTATGCTTGCGGTCAAAGAAAACTGCGATTTGCCACTTGTTGTGTCTATGATTTTTGACGACAAGGGCAGATTGCTGACAGGTGCGGATGTAAAAACCGCCTGTGCGGTTGCCGAGGGACTCGGTGCAGACGCAATCGGATTCAACTGCGGATTAGGTCCAAAGCAGATGATTCCGCTTGTTGAGGAGCTTGAAAAATGCTGTTCAACCCCTATCATTGTTATGCCGAACGCAGGCTTGCCTGAAAGCGTTGACGGCAAAACAATCTACAATGTTGACCCAACGGAATTTGCCGACTATATGAAGCAAATTGCCGAAATGGGCGTTTCTATACTCGGCGGTTGCTGCGGCACAACGCCCGAACACATCAAAGCTATGATTGAGGCAACAAAGGACATTTCCGACAGAGTACCGAATTTCAAGACCGACACGCTTGTTACCTCTTATTCTCAATGCGTTAACATTTCCGACGGTGTGGTTATCGGCGAACGAATCAACCCGACAGGCAAAAAACTGCTCAAAGAGGCACTCCGCAATAAGGATATGGACTACATTTTGCGTGAGGGCATCACCCAAAAAGACGCAGGTGCGCACATCCTTGATGTGAATATGGGCTTGCCTGAAATTGACGAAGAAGAAATGCTGTGCAAATCGGTGTTTGAGCTTCAATCCGTGCTTCCGACACCGCTTCAGCTTGACTCATCGGACGCAAAAGCTATGGAATCGGCGCTCCGCATATACAACGGCAAGGCAATGATCAACTCCGTAAACGGCAAGGAAAAGTGTATGAAAGAGATTTTTCCGCTTGCCAAAAAATACGGCGGTGTGGTTGTGTGCCTTTGTCTTAACGAGGACGGTATTCCGTCAACCGCAGAGGGCAGAATTGCCATTGCAGAGAAGATTATCAACACCGCAAAGGAATACGGAATTGACAAGAAAGACCTTGTTGTTGACGCTTTAACTATGACGATTTCTACCGACAAAAACAACGCTGTGGAAACATTAAAGGCTGTTGATTACATCCGCAACACGCTCGGCGTGAACACAGTTTTGGGCGTGTCGAACATCAGTTTCGGCTTGCCGAACAGAGAGGCAATCAACACGGCGTTTTACACCTTGGCAATGAACGCAGGTTTATCGGCAGGCATCATCAATCCAAAATCAAAGTCGATGATGAACGCATTTTACAGCTACAAGGCACTTGCGGGACTTGACGACAACTGCGAGGAATACATCAAATCGGCGACCCCTGTTGAGGTTGTTGCCGAGGGTGCAAAAATTGATTTGAAGCAGGCTATCATCAAGGGTATGAAAGAGGAAAGTGCAAAGTGCGCAAAAGAGCTTCTTCAAACCACGGACAGCCTTGAAATAATCAACAACTACATCATTCCGGCACTTGATTTTGTGGGTGACGGATTTGAGAAAAACACGCTGTTTTTGCCTCAGCTTCTGATGAGTGCGGACAGCGCAAAATCGGCATTTGACGAGATTAAAGCCCACATTGTTATGAGCGGAACTCCGCAGGTCAAGGGCGACAAAATCATCATTGCCACCGTTGAGGGCGACATCCACGACATCGGCAAAAACATTGTTAAGGTGCTTTTGCAAAACTACGGTTTTGATGTTATCGACCTCGGCAAGGATGTCAAATGCGAACTTGTACTTGAAGAAGCAATCAAGCAAAATGTCAAACTTGTCGGCTTGTCGGCACTTATGACAACGACCGTTCCGAATATGGAAAAGACAATTAAACTTTTGCACGACAACACCGACGCAAAGGTATTTGTCGGCGGTGCGGTGCTCACAAGAGATTACGCAAAGATGATAAACGCCGATTGGTACGCAAAAGACGCAATGGAAAGCGTCAGAATTGCACAAGAATTTTTTGAATAATAATCACCGTTAATCGCAGAGATTGACGAATATTTTAAGGAAGCAAAACATTATGATGATTTCAACAAAGGGCAGATATGCCTTAAGCATTATGCTCGACCTTGCCGCACACGACGACGGCAGTTACATTTCACTCAAAGATATTTCCGAAAGACTCGAAATTTCTATGAAATACCTTGAAGCGATTATCGCAAAGCTCTCAAAGGGCGGGCTTGTTGACAGCGCACGAGGAAAAAGCGGCGGATACAAACTCAACCGCAAAGTGGAGGAATATTCTGTGGGCGAAATTTTGGTTTTGACCGAAAAAACGCTTGCACCCGTTGCGTGCGTTGATTGTGACGCCTGCAAAAAAGAGGAATCCTGCCTCACCCGTCCGATGTGGAACGAGCTGAACGAAATCATTATGAATTTCCTCAATTCCAAAACCTTAGCGGATTTGTTATAAAAAACCACCGAATACGGCTCCCCTTGTTATGTAATCAAGGGGAGGCAGAAAAACATCAAGACTCATCTTACATTCAAGGGGAGGCATATAAAAAAAGCAGTTCGCAATGAACTGCTTTCTTTTATTTGCTTAATCAGTCTGATGTGTAAGGCAAAAGAGCGAGATGTCTTGCTCTCTTGATAGCTGTTGTAAGCATTCTCTGGTGCTTTGCACAAGTGCCTGTTACACGACGAGGAAGGATCTTTGAACGCTCAGAAACGAACTTCTTGAGCTTTGTTGTGTCCTTGTAATCAATGCTTTCAGCCTTATCTACACAAAATTGACAAACTTTTCTACGGCTCTTTCTTGGGCCCTTAGCGTTATATGCCATTTTGGTTTCCTCCTTAATTAAAATAAGATGTTAGAACGGAAGGTCGTCATCGTCATCAACGATTTCTTCAAAATCGCTGTTGTCTGCGCTTGCATAAGACGGTGCAGGCTCATTGAAACCACCGCTTACAGCAGAAGCTCCTGTGCCCGAATCGTTCTTTGAACCGCAGAATGATACGTTGTTTGCAACAACCTCGACCTGTTTTCTTTGGTTACCGTTTTTGTCTGTATAGCTGCTTGTTTGGATTGAACCTTCAACAGCTATCATTGAGCCTTTGTGGAAATATCTGCTGATAAATTCCGCAGTTTGACGCCATGCAACACAGTCAATGAAATCTGCCTGTCTGTCTTGACCCGAACGCTGATAATTTCTATCGCACGCTACCTGAAAACGAAGAACAGATACACCGCTTGGAGTTGTACGGAGTTCCGGCTCAAAGGTAAGTCTACCCATAAGGGCTACCATATTAATCATAGTATGCCTCCTAATTATTCGCCTTTAGCGACGATAAGTGAGCGAAGTACACCGTCAGTAATGTTGATTACACGGTCAAGCTCAGCAGGGAAAGACTCATCTGATGAGAAGTTGATAAGAACGTAGTAACCATCGGTTTCGTAGTTGATTGCGTAAGCAAGCTTCTTCTTGCCCCACTCCTCTACTTCGCCGAGAGTGCCATTCTTTGAGATGAGGTCAGTGAACTTTGTCTTGAGAGCGTTTACTGCCTCTTCTCCCTTTGAAAGAGAGAAAACCATTACGATTTCATAGTCTTTTAATGCCATTCTTCAGCACCTCCTTTTGGACTTTGGCGTATTATCCATACGCAAGGAAAATTTACTTGCATTAAGACATACTGCAAGTGTTAGTATTATAGCAGTTGACAAGCAAGATGTCAAGGATTTTTTTAAGACTGTCGATAAAGCTCCTGAAACACGCCAAAATATAATCAACCGAATTATGCCTCCTCTTGAAGCAAGGGGTGCGGGTCTCCTGTGGAGACCTCTGCATTTTAATGCAGAAGCACCGACCGAACCGGTAGGTGAGACGGTGGCAACACGAAGTGTTGACGGTGGGGTTTAAAAATGCTGTAAGTAGTGAACTTACAGCATTTTTGGCGTTTTTCGTTTTTTGCTCGGGGGCGGTACCTATGTACAGCTCCCACTCGCAAGAAAACGAAATTCAGAAACTTTCTCAACAGCCTACAGCGTGTCGAAAACACTTTTTCGACACGCTAGGGCGAACTGTGTTCGCCTAATTCCTTTTAACCCCTCAGTCTAACCTGCGGTTTGCCAGCTCCCCTTGATTACATAACAAGGGGAGCCTTATTATTTGAATGAATTTGTGGCTTCGTCATATTCAAAGCCGACTGCCGACAACGTTCTTATAATCTCGTCCTTATTTTCGTGCATATCATCACAAAGTGCATCGAGTGACGAATAGCTGTCACGCAGTTTCATATTTATCATACTGAAAAGAATAAACGGGTCTTTTGGCAAAGGCATAATGCGCACCTCCTTATTTTATCCTATTAATATGCAACGCCTCCCCTTAAAAAGAGGAGGCTGATTAGTTTGCTGTTAATTTTCTGCTTCGGAAAGGAGGATTTTGTCGTCCTCTAATTCCTCGCCCGATGTCAACTTGAACTTTGCAAGAAGGTCCGCTGTGGTGAGCTTCTTCTTTTCTTCGCCCTGAACATCATAGATAATCTTGCCGTCATTCATCATAATGAGGCGGTTGCCGATATTGATTGCGTCTTTCATATTATGAGTAATCATAATAGTTGTGAGGTGATTTTCTTCAACGATTTTTTCTGTCAAATCAAGCACCTTTTTTGCGGTTTTTGGGTCGAGCGCAGCAGTATGCTCGTCAAGGAGCAAAAGTTTTGGCTTACGGAGAGTTGCCATAAGAAGTGTGATAGCCTGACGCTGACCGCCCGAAAGAAGACCAACCTTTGAAGTGAGTCTGTCCTCAAGACCGAGGTCAAGATGCTTGAGCACCTCTTTGTATTCTTCCTTTTCCTTACGCTTTACACCTGCGCCGAGACCTCTGTGACTGCCTCTTCTTGAAGCAAGCGCAAGGTTTTCGAGGATTTGCATATTGGCAGCAGTACCTGTCATTGGGTCTTGGAAAACTCTGCCGATATATTTTGCTCTTTTGTGCTCCGGAAGTTTTGTGACATCCACACCGTCAATAACGATTGAGCCACAGTCAACAGGATAAACGCCTGCAACCATATTGAGCATTGTTGATTTACCTGCGCCGTTGCCACCGATTACAGTGACAAAATCGCCCTCGTTGAGAGTTAAATCAATGCCGTTGAGCGCCTTTTTTTCATTAATAGTTCCCGGATTGAAGGTTTTATGTACATTCTTAATTTCTAACATATCACTTAACCTCCTTTTTTGCAGTCTTAATATGAGTTTCCTGATATCTGCCCTTGATGTATGGAATACCGAGGAATACAGCAACTACTGCCGCTGTGAGAAGCTTGAGGTCGTCGGTGTTAAGACCGAGGCTGATAACGAACTGCATAACGATATAGTAGATGATACCGCCGATTGCAACAGCCAAAAGCTTGAGCGCAAAGTTCTTGAAAATCTTGCCGAAAAGCACTTCGCCGATGATTACGGCGGCAAGACCGATAACGATTGCGCCTCTGCCCATATTGATGTCGGCATAGCCCTGATACTGTGCAAGAAGTCCGCCTGCAAGTGCTACCAAGCCGTTTGAGAGCACAAGTGCGATGATTTTTGTTGAATTGATGTTGATACCGTTTGCACGAGCCATATTGGCGTTTGTGCCTGTTGCACGGATTGCGTGGCCGATTTCTGTGCCGAAGAACCAATAGAGCAATGCAATGATGACCAAAACAAAGATTGTTGCAACAATGAGCGCTTGATTGAGCTTTGTCATTGAGCAAATAAGATTGTACTTATATCCCGAAACAGGCTGATTTGCCTTGCCCAAGATACGCAAGTTGATTGAATAAAGTGCAAGTTGTGTCAAAATACCTGCCAAAATCGGCGGAATACCGAACGCCGTGTTGAGTATACCCGTCACAAGTCCTGCCAAGCATCCCGCAACAAATGCGATGAGAAGTGCAAGATAAACATTGCATCCTGCCATAAGTGACATAACCATAGCAGCACCGCCTGTTGCCAAAGTTCCGTCAACTGTAAGGTCGGCGAAATCGAGCACTCTGAATGTGATGTACACACCGATTGCCATAATGCCCCATATAAGTCCCTGACCGACAGCACCCGGCAGAGCATTTAAGAATCCCATAAATTCTACCTCATTTCTCGGACTTCTAAACAAAAGCCCAAAATTCAATTATACTTCATCATTATACTTTAAAGCGTTGAATTAGTCAACTGTTAATTTGCACATAACTGATTGTATTTGATTATTGATTTTTCGACAAACCGTAGGGGGCGAACTGTGTTCGCCTAATTCCTTGTTATGTCCTTTTAACCCCTCCGTCTGCATATCAAATGCAGACACCTCCCCTTAATCACATAATAAGGGGAGGCTTGATAGGTTTATATGATTTATATTTACGACAGCTCCCCTTGCAACAAGGGGAGCTTTTTTAATTAATAAATTAATTATTCTTCTGTGGTTGGTTCCTCGGTTACAGCCTCGTAGCCGTCAGGAATTGTAACGCCAAACTTCTTTGCTTGGTCAGGATTGTACTTGTAAGTAAGATCCGATGTTTGCTGAATGTTCATTTCAGCAGGATTCTTGCCGTTTACAAGAATATCATATGCCATTTGAGCAGTTATCTGTCCAAGTGTGTAGTACGAAATTGAAAGAGTTGCAACGGCTTTTGTGTTTTTAAAGATACCCTCTTCGCCTGCGATAATCGGAACATTTGCGTGTGAACAAGCGTCATCAATTACCGCACCGTTTGAAGCTGCTGTGTTGTCGGTTGGAATATAGATTACATCAACCTCTGAAGCGGCTTTCTTTGCAACTGCCGAAATATCATTTGAATCGGAAAAAGCATAGTATTCGCAAGTAACGCCCTTTGCTTCGAGTGCTTTTTTAACACCGTCTGCCTGTGGCTTTGAATTTGTTTCTGCCGAGCAGAAGATTACGCCGACTTTCTTTGTTTCAGGGAAAAGTTCCATAATCTGGTCTGCCTGACGGTCGAGCGGTGCAAGGTCGCTTGTACCGGTTACATTGATGCCTGTTGCGTCTGTAGGACCCATATCAATGTCGAGTGCAGCCGCATAATCGGTTACGGATGTGCCGACAACAGGAATTTGCGAAGCTGCTGTTACTGTTGTGCAAGCCTGAAGTGCAGGTGTTGCGTTTGCCATAATCAAATCATAGCCTGACGAAACGAACTTGTTTGCGATTGTTGTGCAGTTTGCGGAATCGTTTGAAGCGTTTTGATAATCGAATTCAAATGTAATTCCCTCTGCCTCGCCAAGCTCCTTGAGTTTGTCCTCAAATCCTTTGGTTGCCGCATCGAGCGCATCGTGCTGAAGAAGCTGGCAAATGCCAATCTTGTATGATGTTTTCTTTTCCGGGGTTTCATTGTTGTCCTTTGTAGCGGAACAGCCTGCGAATACACCGCCAACCATTACCGCCGAAAGAACAACTGCCGCAATTTTCTTTGTTAATTTTCTCATTGTGGAAATCTCCTGTCCTTTGGTTTATTTTCATTCAGTTTAGCACCTAAAAGCGTTAAAGTCAACAGGATTTGCCACATTCATAATGAAACATTTTTACCGACTTTTTACAATCAATAAAAATTCTTTATACTACCCATAAATATTTTTACTCTAAATTACCCGTCAAGAGCATAATAGCCGTAAGCCCTGCAACAGGTGCGGTTTGGGTGCGTAGAATTCGCTTGCCGAGGGTTGCACGGACACCGCCCGCCGATTCGATTTGCTCAACTTCCGCCTCCTCAAATCCGCCCTCAGGACCGATGAAAATGCTCACACTCTTTGTATTTTTATCTATTATATCGGTGAGTTTTTTGCCGCCGCCCTCAAAGAACACGATTTTGACTTCGCTTTTGTCCTCTGCCAAAGCCTGTTTTAAGGTTTTCATATTTTCGATTTTCGGCACAATGCCTCTTCCGCTTTGCTGAGCAGCTTCAAGCGCAATCTTTTGATAACGGACATTCTTTTTGCCTGCCGATTTGTCATCGGGACGGGAAACGCAACGCTTTGTGAGAGTCGGCACAATTTCTGTTACGCCGAGTTCCACGCATTTTTGAATTATATCCTCAAGTTTTGTGCTTTTCGGCACACCCTGATAAATCGTCACTTTGCAAGTCGGCTCACTTTCGCAAGCCTGCTTGTAGCAGACCTTTAGGACAACCTCATCTTTTGTGATTTCCTCGATTTGACAGCCGTAGTCCTCTCCGCCGCCGTCGGTTACGCAAATCACATCGCCCACCCTCATACGCAGGGATTTTGCGATATGTCGGGCAGATTCGCCGTCAAGAATAATTTTTTCATCGCTGATATTTTCAACAAATAACTTTTGCATTTTTCACCTCATAAATTTTCTCTTGCCCAATAGAACAAGTATTGCTGTGCTATGCCCTCAACGCCGTCAAAGCACCGAGGCAAGCCGTCGGGATAATACGCCATCACCCTTTTCATCCACACATCAAGCGGAAAACAGGAATAAAACTGCATACCGAAAAGCAAGGCGCAGTTTGCGACCTTTTCGCCGACGCCGTAGATTTTGAGCAATTCTTTTTTCGCTTCGGCAAGTGGCAATGATTTTATATAATCCAAATCAACCTCACCGCACGCAACGGATTTTGACAGGCGTTCAAGATATTTTGCACGGTAGCCTGTGCCGAGAGCCTCAAAGTCCTCAACGCCGAGCGTACTCAACTTTTCGGCTGACGGAAACGAATACCAACCGTCTGCAACCTCGTCACCGTACGCTTTGCACAGCCGAGAAATAATCAGCTTTATCCTTTTTATATTATTCTGCTGGCTGATGACGAAAGAACAGAGTGCTTCCCAACTGTCCTGATTGAGAATTCGGATGCCGTAATATTCATCAATCGTTGAGGCAAGCAAGGTGTCCTGCTTCAAACGGTTGCAGATTTCATCATAGTCCTTATTCAAATCAAAATAATTCACCCAAAAGGAATAAAAGACCGCCTCGTCCGTATCATAAAAAATGAGCGAGTCGCCGTCCTTTGCAATGTGCAAAAAGTGACCGCCGGCAACACCCTTGTATGAGCCGTCCTCTTGACGCTCCCAGCGAAAAGCCTGACCGCAATCAAGAGTCAAGTCAAGGTCAAGGCACGAAACCTCGTTTACAATTATATTATTTTTTTCAACTTTTACTTTCATATTATATATACCGCTTTGCCAAACGACAACAAAAATTTTGCCGTTTGCAAAAATCAAAATTCCTTTTTTGACTATTTGTAATAATTGAATTATATCATTTTTTTGTCAAGACTAAAAGTGAAAAACAGCAATTTATACAAAATTTTTGAAAAAACTTTTTTGTTGAAAACTATGTGTAAAATGTTGAAAGATTTGCATATTTTAAGTTTTCAACACCCTAAAAGTGCTTAAATATAGTGTTTTCGGTGAAAGTTTTACACCTTTTCCACATAGTTTTCCACATTTTAAACATCGGTGGAATAATACGAAAAGTTTTTTGAAAACGATTGTCAAGGGTAAAAATCTGTTCGAAATGTAGAAAATGCCCAAAGCGGAAATGTATAAATTTTGTGTAATATTCAAACACTATTTGTATAATTAAGTGCCGAAAAATTGGCACGCAAAAAAGGAAGATGTTTATGCTCAAGGGAGTCAACAAGCAAATACTCGAAATCACCAATCCCGAATCGCCGTATTTTGAAAAAATCATCTTTTTTGTACGGCCGTCATCACAAAATACAGACGCAAAAAAGCTACACAAAGAGGCTGAAAAAATCTCAACTTCAACCGCCGTGAAACCGCCGAAACAAAAAATTGACGGGCGAAAAGCGGCGGTGATTATCGGCTATTCCGCAATGACCGTGCTGTCGGGAGCAGGGATTACATTTTTGCTCAGCCACCTCAACATTTTATAAAAAACAAGGAGAAAGTTATGAAAAACAAGATAATCAAAAGTTTAGTCAGCCTTATGCTTGCGTTTGCAATCATCTTTGGTTTTGCCGGAGCAGGACTGATTGTGTACGACACATTCATCAAAGAAACAAGCGTTTATGCCCTGTCAAAGCTCGGTTCAAGCGGAAGTGAAGTCAAGAAAATTCAGCAAAAACTTCAATCTCTCGGCTACTACAACGGTGCGATTGACGGCATTTACGGTTCGGCAACGAAAAAAGCCGTCACCGCTTTTCAGAAAAATTGCGGACTGACGGCAGACGGTATTTGCGGAAAAACCACGCTTTTGTATCTCGGACTCGGCGGTTCGTCATCAAGCAGTTCAAACGGTGCATATTCGAGTGCGGATGTTGAATTGCTTGCAAAAGTGATTTCGGCAGAGGCTCGTGGCGAAAGCTACGAAGGGCAAGTTGCGGTCGGTGCGGTCATCCTCAACAGAGTTGCACACCCGTCATTCCCCGATTCGTTGTCGGGTGTAGTGTATCAAAAAGGTGCATTTTCCTGCGTGAACGACAGCAACTGGTATCAGCCTGTGGCAGAATCAAGCAAGCGTGCCGCCACGGACGCACTCAACGGATGGGACCCATCGGGCGGTGCGGTGTACTACTTCAACCCTGCCAAAACCAACGACAAATTTATGCACTCCCGCACGGTAATCAAGGAAATCGGCAACCACAGGTTTTGCATTTAATAACGGATTAAAATTATGTAAAAGACGGATATTTATTTAAAACATAGGCTGTTGAGAAAGGATCTGAATTTCGTTTTCTTGCGAACTTTGCTGTACAATGGTACCGCTTGTTCGCAAAAAACGAAAAACGCAAAAAATGCTGAAGTTCGATACTTACAGCATTTTTAAAACCCCACCGTCAACACTTCGTGTTGCCACCTCCCCTTGCTTCAAGTGGAGGCAAATGTAGTTATCTTTTGGCGTGGTTCAGAGGCTTTATCGACAGTCTGGTAAGAGGGTGACAATATGACAAATTCTAACGCAAGAAAAGTTGCGATAATCGGTTGCGGCTTTGTAGGCAGTGCGTGTGCGTTTGCACTTATGGAAAGCGGACTTTTCAGCGAAATTGTTTTGCTTGACGCAAACACAGACAGAGCCGAGGGTGAGGCACTCGACATCAGCCACGGTCTGCCTTTTTCAAAGCCTATGCAGATTTACGCAGGCACATACGACGACATAAGCGACGCATCAATCATTATCATAACGGCGGGAACAGGGCAAAAAGAAGGTGAAACCAGACTTGATTTGGTGCACAGAAATGTGGACATTTACAAATCAATTATTCCGCAAATCGCAGGGCGAAACTTCAAAGGCATACTGCTGATAGTATCAAACCCCGTGGATATTTTGACCTATACAGCACTTAAATTGTCGGGTTTGCCGTCAAACAGAGTGTTCGGTTCGGGCACGGTGCTTGACACGGCAAGGCTTAAATATCTGCTCGGTGAACACCTCGGAGTTGACCCGAGAAGCGTGCACGCATTTATTTTGGGGGAACACGGCGACAGCGAAATTGCGGCATTCAGCAGTGCAAATGTATCGGGTATTCCGCTCAAACAGTTTTGTACCGACAACTGCGGCAACATCTGCCACGCAGACAAAATGAAAAAAATTGCCGAAGATGTAAAGAATTCGGCGTACGAAATCATCAAAAAGAAAAAAGCCACCTACTACGGCATTGCGATGAGTGTAAGACGCATATGCGAGGCGGTGGTGCTTGACCAAAAATCGATTTTGCCCGTATCGTGCATACAGACGGGGCAACACGGAATATCAAATGTTGCACTAAGTATGCCTGCCGTTGTGGGCGAAAACGGCGTTGAAAAAAATGTAAAAGTGTCCCTCAATGCAGAAGAAGAAACGGCGGTTAAAAAATCTGCCGAAATGCTCAAAGACATCATAAGTGAGCTTGATTTGGATTATTAAAACAAAATTCATTTTCTTTTTCTTGACATAATTCGACTTTTGAATTACAGTAAAGGTACAGTAATTAAAAAGGAGTGGGACTGCGAGGCGTGCATTGAGGTGCTCAATTCACCACGCAATCCGAAGAATTATGGCATTCAATCCAATGGCATTGCTTCAAATCAAGGAAAAGGCAGAGGGTTTCAACTCTCGCCACCCGAAGCTGGCAATGTTTTTTAAAGACGCAGGAAGCAGAATAGACACGGGCGCTGTGCTTGAACTTTCTGTCACGACCCCTGACGGCAACAAAATTCGCACAAATTTCAGAGTGTGTGAGGAGGACAAGGAATTTCTTGCGATGCTCACATCACTTGCAGGACAAAACAAACAATAGGAGGTATGGCAATGACTGTTGAAGTTACAGCACAAAATTTTGATGAAGAAGTGCTCAATTACAAAGGCAAGGTGCTTGTTGATTTTTGGGCAGAATGGTGCGGACCGTGTATGATGCTCGGCCCTGTAATCGAGGAAGTTTCGGAAGAAGTTGACGATGTCAAATTCTGCAAGGTCAACTGTGACGAAGCGAGAGATCTTGCGCTTCAATTCGGCATTATGACCATCCCGAACCTCATTGTTTTTGAAAACGGCGAGCAGGTCATCCAATCAATCGGCTACATCGAAAAAGAAGATGTGCTCGAACTCATAAAATAAATACGAATTTGATATGCAGGCTCCCCTTGTTGCAAGGGGAGCTGTCGTAAATATAAATCGTATAAACCAATCACGGCTCCCCTTATGGTAAGGGGAGCTGTCGCACTTTATGTGCGACTGAGGGGTTAAGACAATGTAAAACCCCTCCGCTTCGTTGCACTCAGCACCTCCCCTTGCTTCAAGGGGAGGCAGAAAAACATCAATGTGAGGCTTGCAACAAAAAATCTGCCTCCCTTAAACAGAGAGGCAGATAGGTAAAATTATTTATTTAATTTTTACGGTTTTGACCTTTGACCATTTTGTGTACTTGCCTGTTGATTTGCTCTTTGCACGCACACGAACATAAACGGTTTTCTTTGATTTCATTCCGTTGATGGTCATTGAGCCGTAACGCTCGTCAATATTCTTTGTCTTTTTGTTCTTGAACTTTTTGCTATAGGAATACTGAAGCTGATAGTTCTTGATATTCGGCTGAGAATTCCAGCTGATTTTAACAGCCTTTTTCTTTGGAGAAGTAACCTTGACGGTCGGTGCTTTGAGCGCCGGAGCTTTGACTCCCACAAGGCTTGGCTTGACGGTGCCGGTGTAATCGATAGTGGCATCGGTGTAGCCGTCATTTGCCGGTGACTTGTTTGGGTCGATAACAAAATCACGGAATTCCTGCACCCAATAATATCTGCCGTTTACATAGCAACAAGCGATGCCGATTGCGCCGTATTCGCCGTTGAGCATATTTCTTCTGTGTCCTTGCTCTTCGTAAAGTTTGTCTTCCTCTTTCCAAAGGCCGAAAACATGCTCGGCACTTAAACCGTAGCCCTCTGTCCACGCAATGTTTTCACCGCAGGTGCCGTAATCGTTGAGTGCAGTTTCGGGTCCTTTGCCGTTTGGACGGGTGTGGTCATACAATTTGGTGATTTCCGCCGCACGAATCATAGCCGACCTTTCCAAATCGTAGTCGTATTTGAGCGCTTTAACAGCAGGATATTTCACCTTTTTTGAATTTGATTCATCCCAACACCACGAACCCGATGTTCTGAATTCATTGACAAGTGTGAGCATTTTGCGTGCTTCGGTTTGTTCAAATTTTACGGTTACAACCTCTTGGTCTTTGGCAAAAGCCGTTGCGGAAACTCCGCCGAACATACCGATTGCTAAAACTAATGATAATAAAACGGATAAAGCTTTTTTCATAAAAAAACCTCCTTTTTTTATATAATAACATACTATTAATAAAAAATCCACTATATTACAAAAAATGTAGGCAAAACTAAATCTGCCTACATTCTTATTATATATTGCGATTATTCGTAAATTTCTCTTTTAAGTGAGCCGATATACGGAATGTTGCGGTATTCCTGGTCATAGTCAAGACCGTAGCCGACAACGAATTCATCAGGCACATCACAGCCGACATAATCAGGGTGAATGTCAACAACTCTGCGTTCAGGCTTGTCAAGAAGTGTCACGATTGAAATGCTGTTTGCACCTCTTGCAGAAAGCATTTTGCTGACATATTCAAGAGTTCTGCCCGAATCGAGAATATCCTCAACAAGCAAAACATCATAACCTGCAAGGTCGATGTCGATATCCTTGATAATCTTTACCGCACCTGATGAGCGAGTGCCGCCGCCGTAACTTGAAACTGCAAGGAAGTCGAGTTTAAGCGGCAAATCGATATATCTTGTGAGGTCGGACAAGAAATAAATCGAGCCTTTGAGAATGCCGACAACGAGGAGGTTTTTGCCCTCGAAATCCTTTGTGATTTGTGCACCGAGGCGAGCGTTGATTGCTTCAAGCTCCTCTTTGGTGACAAGCACTTTTTCAATATTATCGTCAAGATTAGCCATAGTAATCTCCTTTTATCAATTAAAATTTATCGTTCTTCTCTGAAATAAGACAATCCGAGAGCGGCAGGACCTTGATCCTCTTTCTTCTTTCTTACGCTGACAAGGATGAGAACAAGAATTGTAACAACATAAGGAATCATCTTGAAAAGTTCCTGTGTGCGGAGTGCGCTCGGAACATAGAGATAAACAATGTAAAGTCCGCCGAAAACGATTGAACCGAGAATACTCATATTCGGCTTCCACACTGCGAAGATAACAAGTGCGATTGCAAGCCAACCTCTGTCGCCGAAGCCGTCATTTGACCACACGCCGTTTGCATAGTCCATAACATAGTAAAGACCGCCGAGACCTGCGATAACAGAGCCGATACTTGTTGCGATGTACTTTGTTTTTTCAACATTAATGCCTGCTGCATCGGCAGTTGCAGGGTTTTCGCCTACTGCACGGAGATGCAAGCCAACCCTTGTCTTGTTGAGCACATATGAACAAACAAGAGCAATGACGATTGCAAGATATGCCAAAAATCCGTAGCTCAAAAACAGCTTGCCGAACCAACCTGTTGTTTCTGCAACAGGGAGAGTTTTGCTGAAATAAGCAGAAGTTGTTGAAAGAGCAACCGACGGAACATCTGCGCCTGTGAGCTTGATGAGCGAACCGCCGAAGAAATTACCGAAGCCTGTGCCGAAAGTTGTGAGCGCAAGACCCGTTACGTTTTGGTTAGCTTTGAGGGTTACGGTGAGGAACGAATAAATCATACCTGCGATGAGCGAACCCAAGATACAAGAAATGAGCGGAATAAAAATTGCAAGAAAGCCGTTGGCGTCTGCCTTGTCGGTGAGTGAATTTTCGTAGAAAAACGCACCGATAACGCCACTCATACCGCCGATATACATAATGCCGGGAATACCGAGATTGAGGTTGCCCGATTTTTCTGTAATAATTTCACCTGTTGAGCCGAACAAAAGCGGAATGCCCTGCATAATGGCTCTGTGAAGAAAAGTAATCAAAGTTGCAAACATATTACTTTACCTCCTTTTTTGATGAAGTGCGGAACTGCAATTTGTAGTTGATGAAGAACTCACTGCCGATAATGAAGAACAAAATTATACCGGTGATGATTTCCGAAAAGCTCTGATTAAGACCGAAAATCATTGAGATTTGGTCTGCGCCTGCTTCGAGGAACACCAAAAGAAGCGAGGTCAAAATCATATAAATAGGATTGAACTTTGCAAGCCACGACACCATAATTGCGGTGAAGCCTCTACCGTCGGCAGTTGTGGTTGAGATTGTGTGGTCTGTGCCGCCGACAAGGAGAAGTCCTGCGATACCGCACACAGCACCCGAAAGTGCCATAGTTCTCAAAATAACTTTTTTAACATTGATGCCGATATATCTTGCAGTGTTTTCAGATTCGCCGACTACCGAAATTTCGTAGCCGTGCTTTGAATATTTGAGATAGATGTACATTGCAATTGTGATTGCAAGAACAATCAAGATATTGAGGAGATAGGTTTTATCCCCGATTACAGGAAGCCAGCCTGCCTCTGTTTCACGGTTGATGATGCCTATTTTGCCTGCACCCTTTGGATTTTCCCAAAGCATACAGAAATACGAAACAAGCTGAATCGCAACATAGTTCATCATAAGAGTGAACAAGGTTTCGTTTGTGTTAAAGCTTGCCTTAAACACGGCAGGAATGAGTGCCCAAAGAGCACCTGCAACAACGGAAGCAACAATCATAATGATGATGAGAAGTGCGTTTGGCACTTTGTTGCCGAGGAGCACCATACAAGCGGTTGTTGCCAAACCGCCGATAAGCACCTGACCCTCACCGCCGATGTTCCAAAATCTCATTTTGAACGCAGGGGTGAGCGCAAGCGAAACGCAGAGGAGCATTGCAAGGTTTTGGAGAAGTTTCCACACCTTTCGGCTTGAACCGAATGCGCCCTCAAACATTGTGGCGTACACGCTGATTGGATTTTCGCCTGTGAGGAGCATTGTGATAATGCCCGAAAAAACGAGAGCAAGGAGTATCGCAATAATTCTGATTGCCCAGGACTTTGCCTTTGACACTCCGTCCCTTTTGACTATATGAAAAAGAGGTTCACGCACGGTTGAATTATTCTTTGCCATCTGTGTTTACCTCCCTGTCAACGTTTTTGGTCATCAAAAGACCGATTTCTTCCTTTGTAGCGGTTTTGCCATCTACCACTCCGGTGATAACACCTGAGTTAATAACCATAATTCTGTCGCACAGCTCGATGAGAACATCCAAATCCTCACCGACGAAAATAACGGCTGTGCCCTTTTCTTTTTGTTCAGAAAGCAATCCGTAAATGGTGTATGATGAGTTGATGTCAAGACCCCTTACGGGATAAGCAACCATAAGAACCTTTGGACCTAACGCAATTTCTCTGCCGACAAGAACCTTTTGAACATTACCGCCCGAAAGTCGTCTTACAGGAGTTGAAGCACTCGGAGTGACAACCTCGAGTTTTTCGATAATATCATCTGCCAAATGTTTCGGCTCTTTTCTGCTGAGGAATGCGGTTTTTCCGCCCTTGTACGAACGGAGCATCATATTGTCAACAATGTCCATATTGCCGACAAGACCCATACCGAGTCTGTCCTCCGGAACGAACGAAAGAGCAATGCCGAGTTTTCTGATTTCTCTCGGTGATTTGCCGACAAGCTGTTGCGGACCTAAATCATCGGGCTTGTACAAAATGCTCGACTTCTTTGTTGTTTGCTGAAGTCCTGCGATTGATTCGAGCAATTCCTTTTGACCGCAACCGCTGATGCCTGCGATGCCAAGGATTTCGCCGCCGTAAGCCTTGAAACTGACATCGTCAAGCGCCTTTGTGCCGTCACGCTTGATGACGGTGAGGTGCTCAACATCAAGTCGCTCTTTTACATTCTTCGGTTCTTCTCTTATGATATTAAGGTCTACCTTTTCACCCATCATTGCCTCTGTAAGTGATTGCTCGTTGGCATCCTTTGTGAGCACGGTGTCAACATGCTCGCCCTTGCGGAGAATTGCAACACGGTCGGAAATTTCCAAAACTTCGTGGAGCTTGTGAGTGATTATGATAATTGATTTACCGTCCTTGCGCATATTGCGAAGAACATCAAATAATTTTTCTGTTTCCTGTGGGGTAAGAACAGCGGTCGGCTCGTCAAGAATGAGAATGTCCGCACCTCTGTAAAGTACCTTGATGATTTCTACGGTCTGCTTTTCGGACACAGACATATTGTAGATTTTTTTGTCCAAATCAATGTTAAAGCCGTACTTATCCGTGATAGCCTTAACACGCTTTTTTGCCTCTTTGATATTATATTTTTTGCCGTCCTCTACACCGAGAACTATATTTTCGGTAGCGGTAAAAACATCAACAAGTTTGAAGTGCTGATGAATCATACCTATTTTATACTTAAATGCGTCTTTAGGAGATTTGATGACAACCTCATCTCCGTCAACAAAGATTTGACCCTCGTCAGGGAAATAGATGCCGGAAACCATATTCATAAGTGTGGTTTTGCCCGAACCGTTTTCGCCGAGAATAGCCAAAATCTCTCCGTGGTGAACCACAAGCGAAACATTGTTGTTTGCAACAACCTTGCCGAATCTTTTGGTGACACCCTTTAATTCCAAAGCTATTTTGTTTTTCATTGTGACCTCTTAAATCATCATAAAAGAATAAATTTTGACATTTTTATACTTCTGTATAAACAACTATACCGTGACGAGGGTAATCCCTCGCCACGGAGTGTAGTTTATTAAAGCGTTACTTAGAAAGCAACATCAAGCAATTCGATACCGTCGATTTGAACATCGAAGTATGGAGCTGCACGATATTCTGATTCGTGGAAGTAACCGTCAGATACAGCCTCTGTATCAGGAGTGTAGTCAGCGTCTGTGTCAACATCAGCCATATAGCTTGTGAGGTGACCGTCAGCATCTACCTTAGCGTTTACATTCTTGTCCTTTGTTACTGTAACAGTGAATGTTGAAGTATCAAATACATGGATTGTGCCGTCTTCAAGACCCTTCTTTGCCTTTTCAACTGCTTCTGCTGTGCCGTCAGCTGTTGCCTTTGCACCGAAGTCTGTGAGACATACAGAATTGTCAGCAAGTGTGCCAACCCAGTCAGCCTCGATTTCCTTACCCTCTTGAACTGCCTTGATGCAGTGCTCATAGTAAGGAGCCCAGTTGATTCTTGAAGAAACGATGAATGTGTTAGGGCAAGCTGATTCTGTTGAACCGTTGTATGAAACATTTGGAACATTAGCCTTTTCGCAAGCTGTTGGAGCACCCATTGAGTCAGCGTGCTGTGAAATAACTACGCAACCGTCGTTGATAAGCTTCTGAGCAGCTTCTTTTTCGGCTGTTTCGTCATACCATGAACCTGTGAATGTAACCTTCATTGTTACTGATGGGCAAACGCTCTTTGCACCAAGATAGAATGAAGTGTAGCCTGAAATAACTTCAGCGTAAGTATATGCACCGACATAACCCATCTTAGCCTGGTCAGCAGTAATCTTCTTGTCAGCAATCATTTGGTTGAGCTTTTCACCTGCTGCAACACCTGCAAGGTATCTGCCCTCGTAGATTGCAGAGAAAGCGTTGTGGTAGTTTGGAAGGTTCTCTGTGTGAGCCTTTGTACCTGTTGCGTGAAGGAACTGTACATCTGTAAATTCCTTAGCAGCCTGAATGATGTAGTCCTCGTGACCGAAGCTGTCTGCAAGAATGAGGTTGCAGCCTTCGTCAACAAGTTCAGCAGCTGCTTCATATGCAGCCTGACCCTCTTCGATGTTGTTCTTCTGAACAAGCTCTACGCCGCAAGCTTCAGCAGCTTCCTTTGCAGCAGAGATGAAGTTCTTGTCGTAAGTTGAGTTTTCATCATGAAGAGTAATCAAACCGAACTTAACTGTTTTTGCGTCTGATGATTTGTCTTGAGCGTCATCGTTGCTCTTTGAAGCAGAACAGCCTGCGAATGCAGCTACTACAAACAAAGCAGCAAGGAGAACAGCCAAAACTTTTTTTGTGAGTTTCATTTCGTTTTCCTCCGTTGAAAAAAATGATTTATATTACAGGCACTATTGCCATATAACCAAATGAAAAAATAGTTAAACCAAACCGCATATGCCTCCCCCTTACAATAAGTGGAGGTACCGAGTGAAACGAGGCGGTGGGGTTAAGCATCATAAAGTTTAATCTCTGAACACAATTTCGCCCTTATCGGCATCCATAGATTCGATGATTGCAAGTGATTCAACACGAATGCCCTCTGCACGAAGCTGGTCACCGCCGTGCTGATAGCCCTTTTCGATAACCGTGCCACAGCCGACAAGTTCCGCACCGCTCTCTTTGACAAGGCTGATTAAGCCCTTAAGTGCATTGCCGATAGCAAGGAAATCGTCAACAATGAGAACCTTATCGCCCGGATTGAGGAACTTTTTGCTGACCATAATATTATAGGTTGTGCCGTGAGTGAACGACTCAACAGGAGCAGTGTACACATCACCGGCAATATTCTTTGTTTTGTTTTTCTTTGCAAATACTAAAGGGCATCCGAACTCCTGTGCTACCATCGCACCGATAGCAATACCCGATGCCTCTATAGTCAGAATTTTATTGACGCCCTCATTTTGATATAATCTATGAAATTCTTTGCCCACTTCTGCCAAGAAGCCGCAATCTATCTGGTGGTTGAGAAAACAGTCTACTTTTAGGATGTTACCGGCATAAACCTGTCCCTCTTCAAGAATTTTCTTCTTTAACAAATCCATAGTTACATCCACCTATCTTCCAAAATACACATATATTCTATATTATAAAGGAACAAAATTCAACAGTTTTTTTACTTTGACACACTTTTTTAACTATTTTATCTATCCGTCACAAAGAAAAGCCCAAACTCACGCCTTTGTTCGTGCATTTTGTCACCTTGAAATTTTTTGCCAAAGTGGTGTATTATTAGATTATAGAGTATATATCGGCCTTGTTACGTGGAATTATTGAATAGACCACACCGTCTGCATATCAACGCAGACACCTCCCCTTGATATAAGAGGAGGCTCATAAGGTTTGATGATTTATATTTGGAGATGATGATATGGTAAAATTAATTGCACTTGATTTGGACGGCACGCTCACTTCTGCCGACCATATGACTGTTACACAAAAAACAAGGGACGCCTTGAAGCGTGCCCACGACGCCGGAGCAAAGATTTCTATTGCCACAGGCAGAACCGTTGCGATTATCGGCGACATCTGTCAGCAAGTTCCCGAAATTGACTATGTGATTTACTCAAACGGAGCGGGCGTTCTTGACCGACGCAACCAAAAAATCATATATTCCAAATTTATGCCGTGGGAGCTTGTTGCACCGATTTACGACACGCTCAACACAATGCCGACATTCTTTGAAGTGTATGTTGACGGCGTAAGCTACTATCAACTCGACAAAGAAAAATTTTATCCAAAGCATGCTTTGCCACAGGAATTCGTTGACGAATTGCTCGGAAAAATGAGCGGTGTTGAAGATTTGAGAGCTGTACTTGAGGGCAATGAGATTGAAAAATTCACCGCATATTTTGACGACAGAGCCGACTACGACAAAGCGTGGAATTATTTGAGCGGTTTTAAGGAACTGTATCTTGCTTCCTCGTTTCCGAAAAGTATGGAGTTCACAATGGCAAATGTCAACAAAGGCACGGCGATTGAGGGAATGTGCAAGGTGCTCGGCATCACAAATGCTGAGTGTATGGCATTCGGTGACGCAGGCAACGACATTGAAATGCTCGAATTTTGCAAATACGGAGTTGCAATGGGCAACGCAACCGACGAATGTAAAAGCCACGCAAGATTTGTGACAAAAGCGAACACCGAGGACGGCATCGCCTACGCAATCGAGCAGATTATGGAGATATAATAATTTCAAACATTATGAATATCCTTTTCGTTTTTTCTAAAACTAATAAAAAACGGAAAGGATTTTTTTATGCACAGTATCAAGGGAACAAAAACCGAAGCAAATTTGATTGCTGCGTTCAACGGCGAAACACAGGCGAACACAAAGTACACGCTGTTTGCGACAAAGGCAAGAAATGACGGCTACAACGAGATTGCCAACATTTTTGAGCAGACCGCAAAAAACGAACTTGCCCACGCAAGATTGTGGTATAAGTATCTCCACGGCGATGAAATGCCCGACACACAAACAAATTTGACCGAAGCGGTAGACGGCGAAAATTTTGAATGGGTGAATATGTATCCAGAATTTTCAAAGACGGCGTCGGAGGAGGGTTTCACAGAAATTGCAAAGCTTTTTGACCTTGTCGCAAAGGTGGAATCCCAGCACGAAAGCAAGTTCCGTCAGCTTTTGACAGATGTGAAAAATCAAAAGGTTTTCACCAAAAACGGCGAGGCAATTTGGATTTGTATGAACTGCGGTCATATCGTTGTCGGCAAGTCCGCACCTGAGGTTTGTCCGCTCTGCAAAGTGCCAAAGGCTTATTTTAAAGAATATAAAAATTCATAAAAATAAAATTAATGCTTGACAAATGTAACTATCTTGGTTATAATAAGTCTTGCAATTGCGGATTTAGCTCATCCGGTAGAGCGTCACCTTGCCAAGGTGAAGGTAGCGAGTTCGAGTCTCGTAATCCGCTCCAAACGAAAACACTCACCAAAATCGGTGAGTGTTTTTTTTATTTGTAAGGGTCAGGCTTGCTTGACCCTTTTTTATATGAACAAAGGGATAGGCAAGCCTATCCCCCAGACTGTCGATAAAGTATTTTCGACACGCTATAGGCTGTTGAGAAAGTTTCTGAATTTCGTTTTCTTGCGAGTGGGAGCTGTACCTCGTCAAAACATATTCCGTATAGAACAAAACAAAGTTTTGTAAGTATACTACATATGTTTTTCCTCTTTCCAAAAAATCCACAGATTTTTTGGAAGCCTTATATTTGCTTGTTTGCAAAAAACGAAAAACGCCAAAAATGCCGTAAGTTCAATACTTACGGCATTTTTAAAACCCCACCGTCAACACTTCGTGTTGCCACCTCCCCTTATAAATAAGAGGAGGCTAATGTGGTAATTTATAATTTGGCGTGTTTCAGGGACTTTATCAACAGTCCTTTTTAGGAACGATTTTGTCCTTACCGCCCATATACATACGGAGGGCTTCAGGAATTGAAACCGTGCCGTCTGCATTGAGATTGTTTTCAAGGAATGCAATAAGCATTCTCGGCGGAGCAACAACTGTATTGTTAAGAGTGTGAGCAAGGTAGTTGCCTTTTTCGCCCTTAACACGAATCTTGAGGCGTCTTGCCTGTGCGTCTGTAAGATTTGAGCATGAGCCGACTTCAAAATACTTCTTCTGTCTTGGTGACCATGCTTCAACATCGACCGACTTAACCTTGAGATCTGCAAGGTCGCCCGAACAACATTCAAGTGTTCTTACAGGAATATCGAGTGAACGGAACAAATCAACGGTGTTCTGCCAAAGTTTGTCGAACCACATCTTTGATTCTTCAGGCTTGCAGACAACAACCATTTCCTGCTTCTCGAACTGATGAATTCTATACACACCACGCTCCTCAATACCGTGAGCACCCTTTTCCTTACGGAAGCAAGGAGAATACGAAGTGAGAGTGAGAGGAAGTTTTTCTTCAGGTGTGATAGTGTTGATAAACTTACCAATCATTGAGTGCTCGGAAGTACCGATAAGATACAAGTCCTCGCCCTCGATTTTGTACATCATTGCGTCCATTTCCTCAAAGCTCATAACGCCTGTTACAACGTTTGAACGAATCATAAACGGAGGCACAACATATGTGAAACCACGGTCAATCATAAAGTCACGGGCATAGCTGATAACAGCAGAATGAAGTCGTGCGATGTCGCCCATAAGATAATAGAAACCGTTGCCTGCAACTCTGCCGGCAGCCTCCATATCAATGCCGTCGAATGTTTCCATAATATCGGTGTGATAAGGGATTTCAAAATCGGGAACAACAGGCTCGCCGAAGCGCTGAACTTCAACATTTTCGCTGTCGTCCTTACCAATCGGAACAGACTCATCAATGATGTTTGGAATCATCATCATTCTTTTTGTTACTTCCTCTGTAAGCTCGGTTTCCTTGCCTGCAAGTTCGTCAAGTTCCTTTGCCTGAGCGGTAACCTTTTCTTTGAGAGCCATACCCTCTTCTTTTTTACCCTGTGCCATAAGAGCACCGATTTCCTTTGAAATCTTGTTTCTGTTTGCACGAAGTTCGTCTGCTCTCGCAATAACCTGACGGCGTTCCTCGTCA
Source organism: uncultured Eubacterium sp. (assembly GCF_934525195.1). Taxonomy (GTDB): domain Bacteria; phylum Bacillota; class Clostridia; order Oscillospirales; family Acutalibacteraceae; genus Eubacterium_R. Next base: position 100,177 of record NZ_CAKSZA010000003.1, on the reverse strand, counting down.
AGCTCAATAACCTCGTCTACAAGATGAAGCTTGTGCTCCTGGAATTTCTTTTTGATATTTTCCTTAACAACGTCAGGATTTTCTCTTAAAAACTTAATATCGAGCATTTTATTATCTCCTATTTTTATTTGTTACAAATATTTATTATATTACTTTGCAATGGCATTTGCAATATTTTTTAGGTCATCAAGGGTGTAAAATTCAATTTCGAGTGTTCCCTTGTTTCTGCCATTGTACACCTTTACCTTTGTGCCGAGTGCCTCCGTAAGCGAAAGTTCAACTTCGTCATAAAAACTGTCTCGTCTTTGAGAGGTTTTTGTTTTTGTTGAACTTGATGCAGGACGCTTTGCCATTTTTTCAACATCACGTACAGTAAGTTTCTTTGAAACGATTTGATTTGCACATTCAATCATCATCGGCTGATTGTCAAATGCAAGAAGTGCCCTCGCATGGCCTGCCGAGATTGTGCCGTCCTTTGCCATATCTCTTACCTCTTCAGGCAATTTGAGAAGTCGCAAAGCGTTGGTGATTGCGGGTCTTGACTTGCCGACAGATGTTGCCACCTGTTCTTGAGTGTATCCGCATTTGTCGATAAGCGCCTGAAGTCCCTCCGCTTCTTCAATCGGGTTAAGATCCTCACGCTGTAAGTTTTCGATGATAGCTATTTCCATAGCCTCGGTGTCGGAAAGTTCCTTGATGATTACCGGAACTTCCTTAAGCTCTGCCAAACGGCTCGCTCTCCAACGGCGCTCACCTGCAACAAGCTGATAGCCTCCGCTTGTAAGCGGTCGAACCAAAAGCGGTTGAAGCACACCGTGCTGACGAATGGAATCGGCGAGTTCTTCAAGTGCCGTTTCGTCAAATGTTTTTCTCGGTTGTTCTTTGTTCGGGGTGATTTCGTTGATGTTGAGAGTGCTTGTTGACACCATCGAATCGGTGTTGTTTTCAATCATCAACGCACCCAAACCCTTACCGAGTCCTGACTTTTTTGCCATATTTTCCTCCTATTTTGAAATTGTTGCGGTTGGCGGATTCGATTACACAACCGACACCCAATCCCAATGCTATATATTTTATAATCACTATCACATTGAATATGCTGTCGTAATAGATAGGTTTTCCCGATTCGCCGTACAAGTAAATCGGAGCGCTTTTCCACCCGAACATATCTACAAATCCATAATCAAAATCGTAATAAGTAAGTCCCGATACGCTTATCGCTATGCCGACTGCCAAGAAAAACAAAACCGACAAAACAAACATTACCGCTCTGTATTCCTGCCTGTACACCACATTGCCGTTTACATCAAAAACAGGTCCACGCCGTGCAAAACTGATAAGCACGATGAAAAGCACAAGGATTATCGGAGTGGAAAAGTAATACACAGCAAATCCGCCGAGCATTTCAAACAAACCTTCGCCTATACCGCCCAGCGCATTGATAATTATAAATCCGAGCAAAAAATGTGAAACGAGTGCGTAAAGAAAATACGCTGTCGTATTTCTCAACATAAATGTTCGTTGTGAAGCCTTAACGGCATAATAAATGCACAAGCCTAATTCTACACCGATAAGCAAAATCATAAGAAATGTAAGTACGCTTGAACTTCCGCCGTAAATCATATAATCCAAACAGAACTTGTTATTAAAATTAAACCAATTATCGAGAACAAAGACCATTGCAATGACAAATTGCATAATGATTGATATTGCGAAAAACACGAATGAAACGGCAAAACTTGCCTTGTTCGTTATCTTTTCCTGCGAAATGTCCAATGAAAAGTCCACGCTCGGATTTTTCTGCCAAGCCACACGAGGAATTACAATCGTTTTCTCTTTCTGCTGTCGTTTCGCTGAAACATTATTTATACTTTGCACAAGCCTGCTCAAGTCGGTTTGAGAAAACGCAAAGAGTGCAACCGCAAGAATAACAAGACATTCGCCTGCGTCCATCTCCCTCAAAATATACGACATATCATTATACGCATCAATGCCGTAAGTAAAAATTTCATCGTGCTTATTAATAACAGCCAGAGATTGATAGATTGACGGAAGCACGGGCAGGAACAGGCAATACCTCATTTTATTGCTGTTTTGATGGCACCGTTGCGAAATGAATCCGCACACAATAAGTGTGGAGATTTTAATTGCACAAGCAACCATCCAATCATCACCGACCTGTGCTAAGATGATTGCAAAATATGCAAATTTCACCAAGTCGGCAAAACCGATAAAAAAGAATGGTGCCGAAATCAACCTTGGCGATGAGGTTCTCGAAAGCATAATTACAAGCAACAGCAAAGAGCCAAGAACCGACGGCAACATATAGTATATGGAACTGAATATTCCAAAGTAAGAATTTATGCCGACAAGAACATTGCTTAAATTAATAAGCAACAAAAGTCCTGCAATCACTTCAAATATGACTGCAATCGTTTTATCTGTTACAGGCTTTTTCATAGCATCACCCTATCACTTTCATATTAAGGCGGTTGGTATTATTGATTTTTCAAAAATTCTTCAACAAATTTTTTGTATGCGAATGACGGCTTTGAATATTTTTCGTAATAGATTACAGGTTTGCCGAAGCTTGGCGCTTCCGCAATCTTGACTGAACGAGGGATAGCCGTTTTGTACGGCTTGCCCGGAAAGTATTGAGTCACTTCGTCAATTACCATTTGGTTGAGCCTCAATCTGCCGTCATACATTGTGAAGAGAACGCCCTCAAGTTCGAGGTGTTCATTGTAGTGCTGCTTGATTGTGCGAACAGTTGAAATGAGTTGGCTGAGTCCCTCAAGTGCATAATATTCACATTGAAGCGGAACAATGAGCGTATCGGCTGCCACAAGAGCGTTGATTGACAGCAATCCGAGTGACGGCGGACAGTCGATGATTACATAATCGAACTCCATAATCAGAGTTGCGATTGAACGCTTCAACACGCTGTTGCGGTTTTCAAGCTCTGCAATTTCCACCTCTGCGCCTGCAAGATTCATATTGGCAGGGAGAAGATACAAGTTTTTGAACTCGGTTTCAATCATAACGGAACGGGCGGTTTGCTCGCCAATCATCACATCGTATGTGCTGAACTCAACTTCGCTTTTGTCAATGCCGACACCTGATGTGGAATTGCCCTGTGGGTCGATGTCAATAAGGAGGGTTTTGTAGCCCTTTTGACCTAAACCGGCAGCCATATTAACACAGGTTGTGGTTTTGCCGACTCCGCCTTTTTGATTAAAAATTGCAACAGTTTTGCTCATAAAGTCACCTCATTTTTATACTGATATTATTATACTACTATACCGATTATATATCAAGGTGAATATATGGTGTATGTTCCACGTGAAACATCAATATGTGGATTTGAACGTTTCATGTGAAACATTATTATTATATATTCGTTGGAGGATGTTATCATTCTGATAGGCGAACACAGTTCGCCCCTACAGATAAAAGCTAAAAAAGCAAAATATGTTTCATGTGAAACAACGCAAAACGGACAGGCATAACCTGTCCGTTCCGCTGTGATGAAAAGAGGAGAATATGTTTAAAATGGTGTTACCCATTTTAAGCCGATTTTTGACCGACAGCCTTTGGTATCTTAATTCGATACTCAATGTACTCATCGGTTTCCGTTTGGTCGGATATGGCATCAATTCCAGATTCCTGCATCGTTTTGATTGCCTTGTTGACCGTGTTGACGAATATTCTGAAATCCTTGTATATAGGATGATTTGTTCGTTTTTTAGGCTTTGGCTTTGCATAAAAAGTTGCAATATAGCTTTCCGTTTGGGCAACATTCAGGTGTCTGTCCTTGATTACATTGAGCACCGTCCAGATGTCTTTTTCGTCCTCAATGGCAAGGAGCGCCCTTGCGTGTCGCTCGGTGAGGTGCTCTTTTTCGATAAAATACCGCACATCAACGGGAAGTTTGAGCAAACGCACCTTGTTTGAAAGTGCCGATTGGCTCTTGCCGAGCGCCTTCGATATGTCCTGCTGGGTCATCCCGAACACCGTCATAAGCTGTCCGATTGCCACCGCTTCTTCAAAAAAGGACAAATCCTCTCGCTGCACATTTTCGAGAATGGAGTAGACCGCCGATTGCTCTCGGTCGATTTCCATTTCTATGCACGGCACGGTGTCTATGCCTGCCAAAATTGCCGCACGAAGTCTGCGTTCTCCTGCAATGATTTCGCAATAGTCGGAGTTGTTCATTCTGCGAATAAGCAGCGGTTGAAGTATTCCGTTTTCTTTGATTGAATTGGCGAGTGCAAGCATTTCTTCGGATTGGAATTGATGCCTCGGCTGATTCGGATTAGGCAACAGCTTTTCGGTTGCTATATATGAGATGTTGTTCATAAGCCTGTCCTTTCGATATATCTATATTATCATAAACATAGCAAAAAGAAAAGGATTTCTCATCGAGAGAAATCCCTATAATTCGTCAAAAAGTCGCTTTTTACAAAGGCTTTGTTGATATTTTTTTGGACTTACGGGGGAACTGTGTCGGAGTTTGCGATATTTTTTTAATCACAACAATTGAGCGTGGTTCTGTTCCGTTAAGTTTATATGAAATATTTTCTACAACCTCACCGCCAAGGGTTGAAATTGCGTCCTTTGCCGATTCGGTGTCGTCGCTGCTTCCTTTGAGAGCAACAAAGTATCCGCCGACTTTTACAAACGGCAGGCAGTACTCGGCGAGCACATTCATAGGCGCAACGGCTCTTGCTGTCGCCAAATCGAACATTTCTCGGTAATTTTTGTCTTGTCCTGAGTCCTCTGCACGAGAATGAATGAGCTGTGCTTCAAGTCCGAGAGCGTGGATGGCTGTATCCAAGAATGTTAATCTTTTGTTAATAGCGTCCATCATAGTTAGACACAAATCTGGTTTATAGATGAGTAACGGCACGCTTGGGAAGCCTGCTCCTGCACCGACATCGATGACCGTTTTGACATTTTCCAAATCAAAATATTTTGGGAGCATAAGGCAGTCGAGAAAATGTTTAACCTCGATTTCCTCAGGCTCGGTGATTGCGGTCAAATTCATCTTGCCGTTCCACTCCACAAGAATCTCGGCGTACCTGTCGAACCTGTCGAGTGCCTGCTCGTCAAGAATTATTCCGTTTTCTTTTGCAAGGGAACAAAGTCGATTTTTGTCAATCATTGTGCATACTCTCCAAAATAATATTCAGCGCCGTAATGTCGGCAGGATTAACTCCGCTGATTCGGCTTGCCTGTCCGAGATTTTGCGGACGGATTTTTGACAGCTTCTCAATAGCTTCAAGTCGCAAGCCTTTCAGGGCAGTATAATCAATATCGGCAGGAATTTGCTTTGCCTCGATTCGGCGCATTTCCTTGATTTGCGCTTCCTGCTTTTTGATGTAGCCCTCGTATTTTATGCTGATTTCAACCTGCTCAAAAACTTCAAGCGGAAGTTCCGGGCGGTCAACATCAATCGTTTTGAGGTCGTCATATGTAATCTGCGGTCTGCGGAGAAGTTCAATCATTTTGCAACCCGTTTTGAGTGGGGCAGTACCCTTGGATGTCAAAATTTGCTGAACCTCATCGGTCATCGGCACGGACAAATTCTTAACTCTATTGAATTCTTGCTTGATGAGTTCCTGTTTCTTGTTGAACTCGACAAATCTTTCGTCGCTGATGAGTCCGATTTTGTGACCTGTCGGGGTGAGGCGAATGTCCGCATTGTCCTGACGGAGCACCAAACGGTATTCGCTTCGGCTCGTCATCATTCTGTACGGGTCGGAACAACCCTTTGTAACAAGGTCATCAATCAAAGTACCGATGTACGAACCTCCACGGTCGAGAATGAGCGGTTCTTCTCCCTTAATTTTGAGTGCGGCATTGATTCCTGCAACAAGACCCTGTGCCGCAGCCTCCTCGTAACCGCTTGAACCGTTGAACTGTCCTGCGCCGTAAAGACCCGGAATGTCGAGAAATTCAAGAGTCGCTTTGAGTGCGGTCGGGTCAACGCAGTCATATTCAATGGCGTAAGCCGCCCTCATAACCTGCGCATTTTCAAGACCTTTGATTGTGTGGATAAACGCAAGCTGAACATCCTCGGGAAGCGAGGAGCTCAAACCTTGCAAGTACATTTCTTCTGTGTTTTCGCCGCAAGGCTCGATGAAAAGCTGATGTCTTTCCTTGTCGGCAAATCGAACGATTTTGTCCTCAAAGCTCGGACAATAGCGAGGTCCTTTGCCCTCGATTTTTCCGCTGTACATCGGTGAGCGGTCGAGATTGTCGAGAATGATTTGCTTCGTTTTTTCATTTGAATATGTGATGTGGCAAACCACCTTGTTTTCGGGGCGCTTCTCGGTTTCAAACGAAAACGGAACGGTAACCTCGTCGCCCTCTTGAACTTCAAGACCGTCGAAGTTAATGCTTCGCCTGTTGACACGGCTCGGAGTTCCCGTCTTAAATCTGCGGAGCGGAATGTTGAGTTTGTAAAGTGCCTTGCTGAGTTCGTTGGCAGGGAACATACCATCGGGTCCACTCTCGTATGTTACATCACCGATGTAAACTCTGCCACCCAAAAATGTGCCTGTCGCAATAATAACAGCCTTGGCGCTGAACAACGCTTCAAGCCTTGTCTTAACAATCCACTCGTCACCGTCTTTGTAGAGGTCAACGATTTCGCCCTGACGAATGTCGAGATTGTCGGTGAGTTCAAGGGTGTGCTTCATTCCTGCCGAGTATTCACGCCTGTCAATTTGAGCACGGAGCGAATGAACCGCAGGGCCTTTGCCGAGGTTGAGCATTCTGCTTTGGAGTGAATATTTGTCCGCCGCCTTGCCCATTTCACCGCCGAGGGCATCAATTTCTCTGACAAGGTGACCCTTGCTTGTGCCTCCGATTGACGGATTGCACGGCATATTGCCGACCCAATCCAAATTTATTGTAAACACGGCGGTTTTCACGCCGAGCCTTGCAGATGCAAGCGCCGCTTCAATTCCTGCGTGGCCTGCACCGATAACTATTACATCATATTTTCCGCCAAAATATTCCATAATTCTCCACTAAAATTATTTTCCAACACAAAACTTGCTGAAAATGTTGTTAACTACTTCTGTTGTTGCCTTTTTGCCTGTGAGCGAGAGAAGCTCCTCAACCGCACTGTCAACCATAACATTGACTGCGTCATAGGTCACGCCCATCTCGACTCCGCCGATTGCTTCGGCAATGTTTTCCTTGGCATTTTGACAATTCTGTCTTTGACGAAGATTTGCCAAAATCGGAGCACCCGTGTCAAAATCCTGAACGCCGAGCAATTCCTCAACCGCCGAGGACAACTCCTTTAGCCCTTTGTTTTCCTTTGCGCAAATGTAAACCACCTTGGCAAATGCGTTTTCTATCTCGTTTGTTTCAAGCCTTTGTTCGAGGTCAACCTTGTTGATGACCGCAACGGCAGGCTTGCTTTTTGCCTTTTCAAGAATTTCTCTGTCCTGTCGTTGAAGCGGTTTGTTGTTGTCAAAAACCGCAAGAACAAGCTGTGCTTCGTCAAGCGCCTTGTACGCTTTGTCAATTCCGATGCTTTCAACCACATCATCACTTTCACGCAGACCTGCCGTGTCACGCAGATGAAGAACAAGGTCGCCGAGGCGAACGCTCTCCTCAACGATGTCACGGGTTGTGCCCTCAATTTGGGTGACAATGCTCTTGTCCCTGCCGACAAGCATATTCATCAAACTGCTTTTGCCGACATTCGGCATTCCGACAATTGCCGTGTCAACTCCGTCAATCACGGTTTGACCGTTGTCGTAATTTTGAAGAAGCTCGTCAAGCTCGCCCTCACACTCTTTTAGAGTTGCAAGCAATTCTGTTTCTTCAAGTTCGGGAATTTCCTCATCGGGATAATCAACCCAAGCCGACATAAGTGCCGACATATCAAGCAATTTTTGGAGCACCGAATTAATCTTATCGCTCAAAGAACCCTGCAAGGCATTGAAAGAGGCTTTCATTCCCGCTTCGCCCTGTGCGGAAATCAGGCTTGCCACCGATTCCGCCTGGGTCAAATCCATTTTGCCGTTGAGGAACGCCCTCTTTGTAAATTCGCCCGCCTCGGCAGGCTTTGCACCTGCATCAAGCACGGCTTCCAAGGTTTTTTGAACTATAAGAAGTCCGCCGTGGACGCTGATTTCCACAACATCCTCGCCCGTGTAGGATTTTGGAGCTTTGAACACAAGCGCAACCGCATTGTCGCTCGGTTGACCGCCGATTATAACATTGCCGAATTTTGCTCTGTATCCACCGAGGTTTGCAAGCAAACTGCCGTCCATAGCCTTGAAAACTCTGTCCGCAACCGCTGTTGCCTCGTCACCGCTTATTCTGATTACACCGATTCCGCCTGCCGCGTTACCGGTTGCTATTGCTGCAATAGTTGACATACTCCTTCTCCCACTTCCTAAAAATTTATGCAAAAAAGGTGCAAAATACCTATTACAATAATAAGTAACTGCACCTTTCACCTGCTTACAGATTGTCGATAAACTCCCTGCAACGCACCATATAATAAAACAAACCTTATTCCGCCTCCTTTGTGTAAAGGGAGGTGGCAACACGAAGTGTTGACGGAGGGATTGTAAATATATTTTGCAAACAAAATATATTTGGTGCTTTCCGTTTTTTGTTCAGGGGCAGTACCTTTGTACAGCACCCGTTCACAAGAAAACGGAATGCAGGTACTTTCTCAACATTCTTTATTTATTCACTTCAATCTTGCCGAACTTTGGCAAATCTGCTCTGTCAGCCTTTGGTGTGTGATTTTCCGGAGCCTTTGTTACAGCCTGATTTCTACCGCCTCTGCGATAGTTTCCGCCGTTACCTCCGTTTCTCTTTGCACCGCCTGTCGGCTCAAGAACAACTCGTCTGTCCTGATTGTATCCGATTGAGCGGGATTCAACACCCTCAATTTCCTGCACTGCTGTGTGGATAATTCTTCTCTCGTACGGATTCATCGGCTCAAATGTGTATCTTCTGCCTGTGCGAAGAACTCTCTGAGCGTTTTTCTTTGCAAGATTTGAGAGAGTCAAAGCTCTCTTTTCTCTGTAGTTGCCGACATTAATCACAACTCTGACATATTCCATAGTGCTCTTCTTAATAACAAGAGAAAGAAGATACTGAATGCTGTCGAGTGTTTCGCCTCTGTGACCGATTACAATTCCGTAATCCTCACAATCAAGGTCGATTGTTACAACGCCCTCGGCATAAGACGCTTCAATTTTTGGGTCAACAATCTTTAAGCCCTCAAGAATTGTCAAGAAGTAGCTCTTTGCATATTCAAGGTCTACGCTCTTTGGATATTCCTTTTTAGGCTGGTCGCTCTTTGCCTCTTGCGCCTGAGCAGGTTTTGCCGGAGCTTCCTGCTTCTTTGGAGCTTGTGGCTTCTTTGGAGCAACTTGCTTTTTTTGTGCCGGCTTTTGCTGTGCCGGTTTCTTCTCCGGAGTCGGCTTTTTTGCCTTTTCAGGGCGTTTGCCGTCATCGAAAGAAACCTTAACCTCAAAGTCCTTTTTGCCGAAACCTAAAAAACCTTTGCTTCCTGTTTGGAGCACTTCGGTCTTTATGTCGGCGCCTACAGGAGCATTGAGCAATGCTTTTGCGGCGGCAACAGCGTCCTCCAAGGTTTTGCCGGAACCGATTCTTTCTATAATCATATATAAATCTCCGATTTATTTTGTCTTTTTAATGCTTTCTTCTCTCGAACGGCGCTCAATAGTTGACTCAATCATTTGACGGGCAACATTGCGCTTTGGCGGGAAGAATTTTGCCATAAACACCTGCTGTGCAGTTGCAACAAGGTTGGAAATAATCCAATAGAAGCCTACTGCGGCTGAAACCTTGAATGAGATGTAGAAAGAGAAAAACGGCATCATAAGCATCATAATCATCATCTGCTGACCTTGAGCGGCAGCTGCCGGATTTTGCTTTTTCTGAATCTGCTGTGACAACAGTGTTGAGCCAAAAGAAGTAACCAAGCAGAGAATTGGGATAATGATTATAGGGTCTTTCCAGTTCTTAAAGTTCGGAATTTGAGTCATATCAAGGTTTCCGATAAACATATGTGCCTTGTAGTCGGCAATCGCATTAAGCTTCGCCTCAGTGAAAAGTTCAGGGAACTTGTTTGCAAGCACATCCTTGTAAATATCGAAATTCTGGAGAATTTCAATCTGGAAATAATTGCCCTTAATTTCGTGCACCTTGTTGAGTGCCTTGAAAATCGCATCACTGTTTGACGCAATATCAACGCCGATGATATATTGGATAGGATAGTAAATAATACCGATAATACCCATCAAAAATACCATTTGAAAGACCATAGGACCGCAACCCATATTCATAGGATTATGACCTTCACGATTGTAAAGCTCCTGCATTTCCTCTTGCATTTTCTGACGGTCTCTCGGGTCGTTTGAATTTGCGTACTTCTTTTGAATTTTTTGAATTTTCGGCTGAAGACGGGATGTCTTTGCCATTGTTTTTTGCTGTTTGAGGTTTAATGGGAACAATACCAAACGGGTGACGATGGTGAACACAATAAGAGCAAGGAAATATTGGTCGTTGAAAAGCATCAACAAGCCTTCCATACACTTACCGAACAGCCAGTACAGCGGTTTAAACAAACCCATACCGTTTGATACAGCCATAGTAATAGTAGTTATCACCGATAATTGTCCTCTTGCTTTGTTTTTTTCATCGGAACAGGGTCGTATCCACCCTTAAAAAAAGGATTGCAACGCAATATTCTCCTTATGGCAAGCAATGTGCCCTTGAATATTCCGTGAATTTGTATTGCCTCAATGGCGTATTGCGAGCAGGTTGGTGTGTATCTGCAAGCACCGTGCGAAAACCTCGGCGACAGAGTCACCTGATAGATTCTTATCAAAAATATCATAATCTTTTTGATAAAAGCATTAATCTTCTTCATTCTTAACAGCACCTATTGCCTGCATATGCTTGAGCATAGCCCTCTCCACAACATCCTCCTTGCACTCGGTTGTTCTTGTTCTTGCAACAAAAACAAAATCCCAACTGCCCTCGATGAGTGGCTCAATGTTCCTAAAGGCTACTCGAATAACTCGGCGAGCACGGTTGCGCTGAACTGCACCGCCAATTTTTTTGCTTGTGGTTATTCCGTAACGGACACCGCCCCTACGGCTTTTCATTCCGTAGGTAACAAGCGCAGAGCTTGCTTCGCTTTTGCCCCTGTAATACAATCTGCGAAAATCCTTATTTTCCTTTAAGGTTTGACCTTTCACAAAATCGTTCCTTTACTTGCTAATTAGTAAGAAAGTGACTTTCTGCCCTTTGCACGACGGCGAGCAAGTACCTTTCTACCGTTCTTTGTTGACATTCTCTTTCTGAAGCCATGAACCTTCTGTGCATGTCTCTTCTTTGGTTGAAATGTTCTCTTCATTCTTTTTCACTACCTTTCGCAAAGACTAAACTCGTCTTAATCTTTTATAATCTCTGTGCGGTATAGCACAGGCAAAACGCTTTTTTGATATGTGGCAAAACTACCACACATACTATTAGCCTTGATATTATATTATAAAATATGTCAATTTGTCAACAAAAACTTGTATTTATTCTAAATATATTATATAATGGCACTATATGTTGGGGGTGAGTATGGTGTCAACAACTAAAAAGACGAAATTTAACATAAAAAAGTTTTCAAATTTCATCTTCACTTTCACCATTTTTTTCACCTCGTGCTGTTTTATTGACGCTTTGCAGATAAATTTAGCCATTGCAAAATACGATTACAAATGGCTGAAAATTCTGCTTTCATTTGTTTTGCCGACAGCGATTACGGTTATTCATTATATAATAAATCACAATTTGATTTTTATTGCCGACCGAACGGCAACGGTTATGGTTTTGTTTTCCGTTTTGTTTGTGCTTGACAGCCTGACCTTTCGGGTTATGTGGTCGCTCGATAAAACGCTTTCGCTGTATCATCTCACTTACGGACTCGAAACGTTTTTTTCTGTTTTTGTGGTGATGACACTGATTACTATAATCAGGCAACGCAACAAAGAGCCAAACAATCATTATGTCGAAGCTTCAAGAGCGTTTTTTTCGGGCGCAACTGCGGTTTTGCTTGTCGGCTTTTTTATGATTTATATTGTCACACGATATTATAACAGTAACTTCAGCGAGCCGAACTTCATTCCTTTTCAGGGTGAAATGAGCGAATTCATAAAAAGCGGTGCTCCCGAACTTCTTGTCAGAGATGCGGGCAATGTGATGTTTTTCACCGCTATGGCTATTGTGATTTTAGAATTTGCAAAGCGTCACAGAGCGGTTTGGGGCTTTTGTTTGCCCGTTGTCATCAGCATTTCAATGGAGTTTTATCAATACTTTTTTAAATGCGGCGACCCCGATATAGATGATGTTATACTCAACGCACTGGGGGCAATCCTCGGCTGTGTGATTTACAAATTTATAATAGAAAAAATCAAGGAGAACGAATTATGCTGGGAATCATTGGAGCAATGGATGTGGAAGTAACAAGCATCAAGGCAAAGGTCAAGGATGCTGTTGAAACCGAAATTGCAGGCATAGTCTTTGTTTGCGGAACAATCGAAAATGTTATGGTCACTGTGGCACAGTGCTCACCGGGCAAGGTGAACGCTTCGCTGTGCACACAGATTATGATTGACCGCTTCAAGCCTGACGCAATCATCAACGTGGGTGTCGGCTGTTCGCTTTCAAGCGATGTAATCATCAAAAACGTTGTCATTGCAAACGATGTATGCGAATACGACATTGACATAACCGCCCTCGGCGAACCGAGGGGATTTATCAACGGACTGAACGTCATCAAGGTTGAAACCGACAAGGAGATTTCAGAAGCGCTCAGCCAATGTGCAATCCGTTGCGGAGAAAAAATCCACAGGGGAACGGTTGCTTCGGGCGACACCTTTATTGCATCGCAGGAACTTAAAACTCTTATTTCAACCGAGTTTAACGCAATTTGCGGAGAAATGGAGGGCGGAGCAATCGGTCACACTTGCAAGGCAAACGGCGTTCCGTTCGCTGTTTTGCGTTCTATCAGCGACGGCGGCGACGCAAATGCACAGATGGATTATCCGACCTTCAAGATGATTGCTGCCAAAATCAGCACCGACATCATCCTTGAATACATCAAAACCCAAAAAACACAGTTTGAATTGTAATCAAACGACAAATCATCCACAAAACCGTAGGGGCGAACTGTGTTCGCCTAACAATAACGCCCCTACGAACATATCAAAATATTCGGAAAATTCACCGTCAATGAAAAAGAACGGCAACAACTGCCGTTCCGTTTCGATATATATTGCAATCTGACTTGCTCAGGCAAAGCCTGATAGTTTACTCTAAAATGTAGTTTGACAAAATGTATTCCTCTGCTTCGGTGATTAAGTCCTTGAGCGGAGCAAATTGGTTTTCCTCAAAGCCTGTGCGTGACTTATCCTCGATAAGCACAAACTTTGCATCCTGCACGGCAATAGCCGCCGACGCCAAGTCACGGGCAACAGAATAATCAATTCTGAACAACTCTTTTGGCAAATCACCTGCTTTTGCAAGGGTCAATGCACCACGATATATGCAAAGCATAAAGTAATCGTACACAAAATTGCTTTGTGTATTGTTTGTGCCTGCGGTTGCAAGCTCAAGCAAATATTTTGTTGCGAGAGCCATAGATTTGATTGAACGACCCTCACCGTTGCTGTTAAGAGCGGAAAGCACGTCACCGTTCAATCCGTTTCTGCTTTCGCTCACGCCAAGCAGATAATCGGTAGTGACTCCGTAATATCGACTGCATTTTATAACAAAATCAAGCCCACATTCTCTTATGCCCTTTTCGTAATGAGAAAGAAGTGCTTGAGAAATACCCAAATCGGTGGCAGCCTTTTTTTGGCTGATGCCTCTCTCTTTTCTCATTTTTGAAAGCATTTGGGAGAATTTGGACAGCTTTTCTGTTTCGTTCTTCATAGCTTCCCCTTATGTCAATTCATAAATATTAGAACAAAGCGATAGTTCTCTTTTCAACACTATACAATTTGTAATCCTCATACATATTACCACTCGTTATACATTTTGTAAAGAACTATTTTCTATTTGTTGTATATTTGTAATAATTTGGTTAAAAATCACTCTCACGGAGGTTTTAAATAATGAAATCATACACAGTGTATTTATTAAGACACGGACTCACAAAAGGCAATCTTAACGCACAGTATATTGGGCACACGGATTATCCTTTGTCCACATTTGGTATAGAACAACTCAAAGAGATAAAAAAAGAGCACCCATACCCGGAGGTGGATGCCGTGTTCGTTTCTCCACTAAAAAGGGCAATGGAGTCGGCTGACATTATGTATCCAAAAAATAACAAAATTGTAATAGATAACTTCATCGAGTACTCTTTTGGCGAGTTTGAGGAACTGACGGCAGAGGATTTGAAAGACAACGAGGACTTCAAAAACTGGCTTCACGGCGATATGTATGCACGCCCGCCGTTTGGCGAAAGCAACGCAGAATTTGTGCAGAGAGTCTGCAAAGCGTTTGAACAGGTCGTTGAGGGTTGCGTGTCAACAGGCACGGAAAAGTTTGCCATCGTGTCGCACGCAGGAGTTTTGATGACGATTTTGTCGTGCTATGGCTTGCCCGAAGCACCTATGGCGCATTGGCAAATGGATGCCGGCTATGGCTACAAGCTCCGCATCACACCGTCAATTTGGATGCAGGGCAAAAAAGTTGAAGTCATCGACACCGTACCCGTATCGTTGAGCGAATTGGAAAAATAACATAGTGTTGACAAATTCAAACTAATTATATATAATAAAAATGAACAAGGAGCAGTCCGACAGACGGTCAACCTCCTTGATTGAGCAATGAAGTAATCGCACTCATTTGGAAGTTTGGGCGATTACTTCTTCTTTATTTCAATTATGTATCCTGTATATACTATAACGAAAACCGTTAAAATAATAAGATAATCCATAATACCACCTCCTCGTTCTTCAAATGAAGTTCGGAGGTAAGATTTAACCGCCTATCCGTTTTTCAAGACAAATCTCCTTGTCCGAAAAAGATTATATATTATTCTGAAATATCTGTCAACAAAAACGACCTATTATATTTAATAGGTCGTTTCTTTATTTCGTAGGGGCGAACTGTGTTCGCCTAAAATTTATGCCTCCCCTTTTAAAAAAGGGGAGGTGGATTTTTGCGTAGCAAAAAGACGGTGGGGTTTTATATTAATTATTCCTTTTAACCCCTCAGTCGTGCATAAAGCACGACAGCTCCCCTTGCAACAAGGGGAGCCATAATTGGTTTATATTTGCGACAGCTTTACCCTTTTGTATGCGTTGCAAGGGGAGCCTTAATTGGTTTATTCTTCGTCGGTTTTTTCCGGTGCACGGGTGGTTACTTCGCCGTAGTTTTCATTGGTGTAGGTTGCCTGCACGGCATAGCCTGTTTCCGAATAAAAACCTGTTTCACGGCAATTGATGTAATCAACTCTTGTGCGTGCAAGTGTGATACTGCTCTTGCCGTAAATATCCATTTGGAGCATATATGCGTCCATCGGATAGTCGGCTTTCCAGCACCAAGCACCGTAAAAGCTACCGCCTGCGCCGTTCTCGTCATTTCTGTATTCAGGAAGATTTGATGTCTTAACGGCATAGTTCATCCAGCCCTCTTTGAGCGCATATTTTGCGGTTGAAACGATATTGCTCTTTGGCATATCGGTGCGGATATAAGGCACCATATCGTTGAGAATTTTGAGAAGCTGAACGCTTGAAGCGTTTTTCAAATTATTAAGCACCTTGGTGATACAAATTTTTTGACGGTTTGCACGCATATTGTCGGAGTCAATCTTTCTGATTCTGCAATAAGCGAGAGCCTGCTTGCCCGAAAGCTTGAGAGTGCCCTTGTTTCCGTCAAAGGTTTTGTCGATGTGAACACCGCCGTATCTCTTTTGGTGGTTGTTGATTTCGTTAATTTCAGAACTTGTGAGTTCAAGCTCAACACCGCCCAAATTGTCGATTATCTTTTCAAAACTCGTAAAGTTAACAATGACATAGTTGTCTATCTTAATCTTATAAAGATTTTCAACTGCCGAAATGTAGGTGTGAATATCGCCGCCGTAAGTTGACATTGCGCCGTTGATTTTGCCGAAATGACCTGTTGATTCGTCACCCGGTGTGGTTTCCCAATAAGCGTAGGCATCACGGAGAATTGATGTGAGTTTAATCTGCTTTGTGTCAAGATTTACGCTTGCAATGATTGCAGAATCGGCTCTTGTTCCGCTTTCAAGCACCTTTTTGCCACGGGTGTCCTCACCGATGAGCATAATGTTGAGCACTCTTGTTGACGATGCAGGCGAACCGTTCCTGTACCACTTCTTAATCATATCTTTGAGCGAGCCGATTTCCGATGCGTCTGCTTCTTCAATCGGGTCAAAGCTCTCAATTCGCTCGTCCATTCTGAATGAGGTAACGCTGACTTGCTTGTCCGCATTATCGTCCGTCACGGTCTCCAAAATATTGTTGACATACCAATAAACACCGATTCCTGCACAAAGAACGATAACAAGCAGAATGAGAATAACACGAACTGCGGTGTTCTTCTTTTTCTTCTTCTCGTTTTTCTTTTTCTTTCTTGCACGGGCTCTGTCACGGGCATCCTTGTCGGAAGTGTTGATGTAGTAATTTTCGTAGTCGTTGTTTTGGTCAACTATTTCCTTAACATCAACAAAGTCCTCGTCATCCGCTTTTTTTGCCTTTTTCTTGCTCTTTCTCGGTGCAAAATTTATCGGTTCAAGCGGAGCTGTGTCCGTTTTTGGTACTTTTTTTACAGAATGAGCCTGCGGTTCAGCCTTTTTTACAGGCTTTTCCTCTTTGATTTCAGGCACTTTTCGATTAACAGGCTGTGCCTCTTGAACAGGCTCTTGTGTTTCATCATTTGTGGTTTGAGAATAAGTATCCTGCGATTCCTCCTCAGGCTCTTCGCTTGGAGTTATATCCTCAACGACAGGCTCTGATTTTTTGCTGTTGATGATTTCGTCAACAACTCTTTTTGCGGCTTCGCTGTCCGACTTAATCTGAGCCTCGTTTTCCTCACGGCGTTTTTGCACCTCCGAGAGAATATCGTCGATATTATATCCTTTTTCCATAAATTACTCCTCTGTCGTCATCACTGACGGTTATTATTCCTCGTTCGGCACATCTTCATCCTGTGCCTCGGCATCTGTTTGCTCCGGAGCGGTGATTTCTTCCTCATCGTTTGCTCGTTCAACAATACCTATTGTTGCAACCTTTTCGTTGTCCTTAACGGTCATTACCTTAACGCCCTTGCCGCCTCTCTTGATGAGCGAGATTTGGTCGGCGTGGGTGCGGATAACTACACCGTCGGAGGTAATCATAATAACATCATTTTCTTCCATAACAGGAGCAATCATAGCAACCTTGCCGTATTTGTCGGTGTGGTAATTGATAAGTCCCTTGCCGGCTCTGCCCTGAACACGATAATCCTCAAAATCTGATCTTCTGCCGTAGCCTGTTTCAGATACGGTGAGGAGTTGCATATTTTCAACTGCGACTGCAAAGCCGACAACATAGTCGCCCTCGGCAAGCTGAATAGCTCTTACACCTCTTGCGGTTCTGCCGATAAGACGGGCGTCCTCTTCCTTGAAGCAGATAGCCATACCGTCATGAGTGGCAACAATGAGATTGCGTTCGCCGTCTGTGATTTCAACCCAGCAGAGTTCGTCACCCTCGTCAAGATTGATGGCAATAATGCCTGTTTTTCTGATGTTGTTGTATTGGTCAAGTGCTGTACGCTTGATGACGCCGTTTCGTGTGACCATACAGAGATATTCTCTGTCGCCCTCTTTTGGCACTTTAACCATTGCAGTAACTTTTTCGTCTTGTTCAATCGGCAAAAGGTTGATGACATTCATACCCTTGCTTGTTCTTGAAGCTTCGGGAATTTGATAACCCTTCAGCTTGAACACCTTGCCCATATTAGTAAAGATGAGTATAGCATCGTGAGTTGAACATGTAAACATATTCTTTGCAACATCTTCTTCTCGTCTTGACATACCCATAATGCCCTTGCCGCCACGGTTTTGAGCTTTGTAGGTGTCAACTGTCTGACGCTTGATGTAGCCACGCTCGGTGAGTGTGAGAATACAATCTTCAACAGGAATAAGATCCTCATCGTCAACATCGCCTGTGAATGCGGAAATTTCCGTTCTTCTTTCGTCACCGTATTTGTCGGCAACTTCACGGATTTCCGTCTTGATGATTTCAAGCACTCTCTGCTCGTTGTTGAGAATGTCATGGTAGTCCTTGATTTTTTCGTGGAGTTCTTCCAACTCGTTCAAAATCTTTTCGATTTCAAGACCTGCCAACTGACCCAAACGGTAAGCAACGATAGCTGCTGCCTGTGGGTCGTCAAATCCGAACTTGTCCATAATGGCTTGCTTTGCTTCGCTCTGTCCGCCACGACAGGCACGAATTGTTGCGATAACCTCATCAACAATGTCGAGCGCCTTTGCAAGACCCTCCAAAATGTGAGCACGCTCTTCGGCTTTCTTGAGATAAAATCTTGTTCTTCTTGTGATAATCTCCTCTTGGAACGAGATGTATTTTTGAAGAATTTGCTTGAGTGTGAGAATTTTAGGAACTCCTCCGTCAAGAGCAAGGAGGATAACGCCGAAAGTTGTCTGCATTTCGGTCATTTTGTAAAGATTATTGAGCACAACCTGTGCGTTTGCATCTCTCTTTATTGTGATTTCGATATGCATACCGTGTCTGTCGGTATAGTCCTGCAAATCGGCAATGCCCTCAATTCTCTTGTCCTTGATGAGTTCGGCAATTTTTTCGATAAGTCGTCTTTTATTTACGCTGTAAGGAAGTTCGGTAACGATAATTTTGTATCTGTCGTTCTTGGTTTCCTTGATTTCGGCTCTTGCACGAACAATAATTTTGCCTCTGCCTGTTGAATATGCTTCTCTGATGCCCTTTGCGCCCATAATAATACCGTGGGTCGGGAAGTCCGGACCTTTGATGTATTGCATAATTTCTTCAAGTTCGGCATCGGGATTGTCAATAAGACAGCAAACACCCTCTGCAACCTCGCCCATATTGTGAGGCGGAATATTGGTTGCCATACCTACTGCGATACCCGATGAGCCGTTGATGAGCAAGCACGGGAACTTTGTAGGCAAAACTTCGGGTTCAACTTCCGTGTCGTCAAAGTTAGGAACCCAGTTTACTGTGTCTTTTTTAATATCTTCAAGCATTTTGAGCGAAATTTTGCTCATTCTTGCTTCTGTATATCTGTATGCGGCGGCTGGGTCGCCGTCAACGCTACCGAAGTTTCCGTGACCGTCAACAAGCGGATGACGGAGCGAAAAGTCCTGTGCCATTCTTACCAAAGCATCATAAACGGATGCGTCACCGTGTGGGTGATAGTGACCGAGCACTTCACCGACGGTGGTGGCACACTTACGGTAAGGCTTGTCCGGATAAAGTCCGGTGTTGTACATTGCATAAAGTATTCTTCTGTGAACAGGCTTCAAGCCGTCCCTGACATCAGGGAGGGCACGGGAAACAATAACGCTCATTGAGTAGTCAAGAAAGGCGCTTCTTATTTCCTTGCTGATTTCAACATCAACTATTTTTTGGTTAGAATAGTCAATATTGTCACGCACTACTTCTTTTCTTGCCATTTTGTAATATCTCCTATTCTAAAATTAAATATCGAGGTTCTTAACGAACTTTGCGTTTTGCTCGATAAACTGTCGTCTCGGCTCAACATCCTCACCCATAAGGATAGAGAAGTTTTCGCTTGCAATCTGTGCGTCATCAACAGTAACACGCTTCATTGTTCTGAACTCAGGGTCCATTGTGGTTTCCCAAAGCTGTTCAGGGTCCATTTCACCAAGACCCTTGTATCGCTGAACATCGCAATCTCCGCCCATTTTTTGGGTGATTTCATCTCTCTGCTCGTCGGAATATGCGTATTCGCTCTTTTTATTCTTTGTTACCTTAAAGAGCGGTGGCATTGCCAAATAGATATGTCCGTGTTCGATAAGTTCCGGCATATATCTAAAGAAGAATGTGAGCAAAAGAGTTGTAATATGTGCACCGTCGACATCGGCATCCGCCATAAGCACGATTTTGTGATAGCGAAGCTTTGAAATATCGAAGTCCTCGCCGATACCCGTGCCGAGTGCCGTGATTACAGGCACAAGTTTTTCGTTGCCGTAAACCTTGTCAAGTCGTGCCTTTTCAACGTTGAGCATCTTACCCCAAAGCGGAAGAATTGCCATATATTTAGGGTCACGGCCAAGCTTTGCGGAACCTCCCGCAGAGTCACCCTCTACGATGTAGATTTCGCATTTTTCAGGTTCTTTTGATGTGCAGTCCGAAAGTTTGCCCGGCAAAGAGTTGCTCTCAAGCGGGGATTTTCTTCTTGCGTTTTCTCTTGCTTTTCTTGCTGCTTCTCTTGCACGGGAAGCGTCAAGCGATTTGTTGAGGAGTGTTTTCGCAACCTGCGGGTGCTCCTCAAAATAAGTCATAAGTTTGTCGTAAACAAGACCCGACACAAGACCCGTAATATCTGTGTTGCCGAGTTTGCCCTTTGTTTGACCCTCAAACTGAGCCTCTGTAAGTTTAACCGAAATTACAACGGTGATACCCTCTCGAACATCGTCACCTGTAAATTTCTTGTCGCTGTCCTTGAGAATTCCGTATTTTTTGCCGTAATCATTAAACACTCTTGTAAGGGCAGTCTTAAATCCTGTTTCGTGAGTACCGCCGTCAACAGTGTTGATGTTGTTTGCAAATGAAAGTTTTGTTTCGGAATAACTGTCTGTATAGCAAAGTGCAACTTCCGCACTTCTGTCGTCTTTTGTGGTTGAGATATGAATAACCTCAGGCTGAATAGGAGTAAGTCCTCTGCTTTCGTTTATCCATTCAACGAATGAGCGAATACCGCCCTCGTAGCAATAAACGGCAGTGTGTTCATCCTCGCCGTACTTGTCGCCCTCAGGCTTTTCGGCAAGTTCTCTCTTGTCTGTAAGGCTGATTGAAAGACCTGCGTTGAGGAATGCCTGCTCACGAAGTCGTCTTTCAAGGATGTCAAAATCATATTGTGTTGTTTCTTGGAAAATTTCGTCATCCGCCTTGAATTTGATAAATGTGCCTTGACCGTCACTGTCGCCAATGATGTGCAAATCATTTACAGGTATGCCTCTTTCAAATCTCTGTGCATAAATGTGGCCGTTTTGAGTTACTTCAACTTCAAGCCATTCCGAAAGTGCGTTTACAACCGATGAACCAACACCGTGCAAACCGCCCGAAACCTTGTAGCCCGAACCGCCGAATTTACCGCCTGCGTGGAGAACCGTGAGAACAACGGTTACGGCAGGAAGCCCTGTTTTTTCATTAATACCGGTCGGAATACCACGGCCGTTGTCACGAACTGTGATGATGTTGCCCGGCAAAATCTCGGTTTCAATATGAGTACAATAGCCTGCAAGAGCCTCGTCAATAGAGTTGTCCACAATCTCGTAAACAAGGTGGTGGAGTCCTCTCGGTCCTGTTGAGCCTATGTACATACCCGGTCTTTTTCTAACCGCCTCAAGTCCCTCAAGTACCTGAATATCATCCGCATTGTATTCTTCTGTTACAACGGTGTTGATATCCTCTTCCTCAAGGTTGGTTAAGTTCTTTTCTTCTTCCATTTTTTAACCCCATTTATTTGGCACGCTTGTTGAGTGTGCCCGTGTTTATCGGACTTACAAAAATATTTTTGTCCGTAACGACAAAGCATTTCGGCAAGTCATAGTTTACATAAATTACTCTTTTATCTTTTTCGGCTTTTTTGAGATAGTCCCTTGTCGCTTTGTTTACGGTCGAGGTGTCCATATCAAAAATACCGATAATTTCCTTATCTCTCACGAGGGTGTCCTCGCCTATGTGCAAATACATTGTCAGCCCTCCGAGAGTGCTCCGTTTGCAATATGAAAAGTTTTGCCTTTTTTCAGTCGAAGCACGGTTTCCTTGTCACAGCAGGTAATGAAAACCTGCAAATCTTTGATGTGGTTCAGAATATAATCCTGTCGTTTTTCGTCAAGCTCGCTCATAACGTCGTCAAGCAATGCAATCGGATTTTCGCCTGTCATTTCTCGAAGCAGACTTGCTTCCGCCAATTTGAGCGCAAGCACCGAGCTTCTTTGCTGACCCTGACTGCCAAAGGATTTTACGCTCCTGCCGTTAATCATAATTTCTATGTCGTCACGGTGCGGACCTTTGGTTGTCGTGTGATTGAGCACATCAATTTTTCTGTGGCTTCTGATTTTATTATACAGCCTTTGTTCAATATCATTCACATCATCCGTGTAAGTGTCTGCTCCGATATAAACAAGCTCAATGTCCTCTTTACCACCGCTGATGCCCTCAAATATGTCTTTAAGGTACGGTTTAATCGCCTTTAGGTACATAATTCGTTGATAAATTATTTTTGCACCCAAGTTTGCCAGGTTAATATCCCACACTTCAAGCATAGGTGCAACCACATCAACGCTCTCTGCATTTCTGAGCAAAGAATTTCTCTGAACAAGAGTTCTGCCGTAATTTTTCAGCAATGTACGATAATTGCTTTTTATTTGGCACAGTGCCCCGTCAATAAATTTTCGGCGTTCGTTCGGTCCTTCTTTAATCATATTCAGATGGTCGGGACTGAAAATAATCGTTTTGATTTCGTCACCGAGTTCTGCCGAACTTCTTTTTTTAATGCCGTTGAGGGTCACCGTTTTTCTGTCTTTAATGTTGATTTCGGCTGTTTGTTCTCTGCCGTTCGCAAAAAAATCGAGTTTCATTTTTGCGTAGTCGCAATCAAATTTAACAAGTTCTTTGTCCTTTGCACCTCTGAAACTTTTTGCACCGCTGAACAAATATATTGCTTCAAGCAAATTGGTTTTGCCCTGTGCATTTTCGCCCCAAATGATGTTCACATCATCAAAATCAACCGACAGTTCTTTTATATTTCTATAATTTTCAAGTGTAATTGAATTAATCTTCATTTACTATTGTATAGTCAACCGCAAATGCCGTTACAACATCGCCGTTTCTGATTTTTTTACCTCTTGCAGTGCAAACTTCGCCGTTCACACGGATAATTCCGTCTTGTATGAATTCTTTTGCCTGACCGCCTGTTTCTGCAATTCCTTTAAATTTAAGGAATGATTGCAATTGTATGAATTCGGTATTTATTTTTACCGTTTCTTTTTGATGTTCTGCTGTTTTTACCTTAATTCTCATTTTTTAACCTCATTGGAAGTACAAGGAAAATAAAGTTGTCTGCGTTAATAGGCTTGATAACCGCAGGGCTTACAGGTCCGCAAAGTTCAATCTTCACTTCATCTGTGTCGCTTGCGTGGAGTGCATCAAGCATAAATTTTGAATTAAAGCCGATTTCAACTCTGTCACCGGAAGTGTTTGCGTGTGTGTAGTCCACAACTCTGCCGAGGCTTGATACGGTTGACACCCTCATTTGGTCGCCGTCAAACAAGCATCTAATCGGGTTTTTCTGATTATTTTCAATAACCGGCAATGTTCTTTCAATGCAATCAATCGCATCATCTGTGTTGATAAGCACGGTTGTTTTTTGTACATTTGGAATTGCGGCTGTATAATCAATAAATTCACCGTCAAGAAGTCGGCTGATAATGCTGTAATTTTCAATTTCAAACACAATATGACGCTTGCTGATGAGCATATTCACGCTCTTGTCCTCTTCCAAATTGAAAAGTTTTGTGATTTCTTTAATTGTCTTTTTAGGAACAACAAAGTCAAGAGGTTCGCCGTTATAACTGATTTTTTCTTTTCTGATAGCAAGACGATAACCGTCAACACCAATCATTGTGATTGTATCGTCTGCAATTTCAAACTTTAGACCTGTGTAAACAGGTTTTGATGATTCGTTGTCTGCAACCGCAAATACAGTTTGACTTATCATTGAATACATAAGCTTTTGGTCAAGCTCAATCTTGTCACCGTTGTTAACAGACGGAAGTTCAGGGTAGTCCTCTGCGTCAATGCCCGAAATATTGTACTGAGCCGCACCGCTGATGATTGATACAGAACTACCGTTTGTTTCAATAGTAACTTCTTCATTATTAAGTTTGCGGATAATATCGCAAAGCACTTTTGCATTAATTACTATTGCACCCGGCTCAATAACGTCAACACTCATAATTGTGTTGATTCCGAATTCAAAATCGTAACCCGTAAGGCTCAATGTGTTGCTTCCGCATTCTATGAGTATACCCTCAATGGTAGGAATTGTTACCTTTGTGCTTACCGCTCTGATTACATTGTTGCAGGCAGACGATAATTCTTTTGTATTGCATATAAATTTCATACCGATGCTCCTCTTATATGATATAGCTATAAACGGCTAATTAATTTATTTTTTATCTATGTTGAAAATTTACAAGGCTATTTGCCTTATTTTGACTTTGGGAATGCAATTTGCTATCACAATATATCATTATTGTAGTAATAATATTAGAGGCGGTGCAAAATGTGTAAAACTCTCAAAACCGTTTTAAACAAAGCATTTTGCTCCAAAAAATTTTAACATACCGTTTGTGAAAAAAATGTTTAAAATGTGTAAAATTTTGGTTTTCCACCTACTGTGTGAAAAATATAAGTGTGGAAACTTAAAATTTTGTGGAAAATAATTGTAATAAATTATCTAAAACGCACCCTAAAATAATAAAGTATTATTGATACGTTGTAGGCTGTTGAGAAAGTTTCTGAATTTTGTTTTCTTGCGAGTGGGAGCTGTACGATGGTACCGCCCCCGAGCAAAAAACGAAAAACGCCAAAAGTGATGCAAACTCAATGTTTGCGGCACTTTTCTTTAAATAGTATTATTGAAACAATAATGTTTCGGGATAGGCTTGCCTATCCCCTATAAAATCACGCTGAAATAATTTTGGCGTGGTTCAGGGGCTTTATCAACAGTCTGGGGCGAACACAGTTCGCCTGTTATTCTTTTACATTATTGATTATGTCGCTGACCTGATATTCAAGTGCGGAATCGTTTTTCATTTTTTCTTCAAACTTTTCCACATTGTACATAACTGTTGAATGGTCCTTGCCGAACTTTTCGCCGATTGCCTTAAAACTCATATCGGTTACTTCACGGATAATGTAGAAGCACATTTTTCTTGCAATGGAAACATCGCTTGTCTGCTTCTTGCTGTAAATATCCTCAACAGAAACGCCTGTTGTTCTGCTGACTTCTTCAACAATGATTTTGAGCACATCACCGATTGGGCGAACATCATTTTGAACCGCCTTAATTGCACCCTGTGCAAGCGAAATGGTCGGTGTTTGCTCGCTGAATTTGCATATTGCGTGCAATCTTTTTGTGATGCCTTCAAGTTGACGAATATTTGTTTTGATGTTTTGAGCAATGTATTCAACAACATTGTCGTCCTCAATTTTAAAATCAAGAAGCTGTGCCTTTCTTTTGATGATGGCACATCTTGTTTCAAATTCAGGGGACTGAACATCTGCCAAAAGTCCGCTTTCAAATCTTGAGCAAAGACGTTCGGTGAGAGATTTAATTTCTTTCGGCGGACGGTCGGAGGTCAACACAATCTGTTTGCCGTTGTCAACAAGGCTGTTGAATGTGTGGAAGAATTCTTCTTCCGTCTGTGTTTTACCTGCGATGAACTGAACGTCGTCCACCAAAAACAAATCAATATTGTTTCTGTATTTGTTATGGAATTCGTCTACGGTTTTTTTGCCGAGACTTTCGATAAATTCGTTTGCAAAATTTTCTGCCTTAACATATGCAATTCGCATTTCAGGATAATTACGGCTGACCTCATAGCTGATAGCGTTGAGCAAGTGAGTTTTGCCCAAACCGCTCGAGCCGTAAATGAAAAGCGGATTGTAGTTGTAGTATTTTGCACCGTTGCTGATTTGACCCGCAGGGTCTGCCGCAATTGCTTTTGCCGCCGCATAAGCAAATCTGTTGCTCGGACCGACAATGAAATTGTCAAACGTAAAAGTTTCGTTTTTAAAATCGGCAAAGCTGATTTCCGTTTTTTGCTTCTGACTCATTTCGTCCTCAGGGCAATAAAAATTGATTTTAACTTCAAATCCGCAAATAACCATAAATGCTTCTTCAATCAATTTTCCGTATCTGCCGACAACCGTGTTTTTCTTAAACTCGTTGGCAAATTTGAGAGTTGCCTCGTTTCCGTTAAATTCAGTCATTTCTATCGGAGCAAACCACAAATTGTATGCTGTTTGATTTGTTTGCTCTTTGCAATAAAGGAGAACATTTTGCCATAATTCTTGGTATGTATCCATAAAATTCAATAATCTCCGTTATGTAAAAATTTGTTTTTATTAAAATATTAAAATGTATTTTGCTTAAAACAAGATTGAGACAATAATACATAATCTATTATAATAAATAAAAGACTTTAAGTCAATAAATATTTAAAATAAAATAATAATTATATACTTCTATAATATATATACTGTATAAGATGTATGAGCAAAACCAAACAAAAACGGCAGGGTCAACATCTTTCATTTTAGGTTGCAATTTGAATGTATTTATTTTATAATAAAATCCAATATAAAATATAGGAAAGACAGAATATGAAAATTTTTAAACACCGTGGTGATATTTATATCAGCAAATCAAACGGTAAAAAGAGCAGAGAAGAGCATATTTTGCTTATTCTGCTTGCGGTAATTGTAATATTTACAGTTGCTTTTTTCGGCATATTGTCGCAGAAATATTCGTCGGTCAAGGAATTTTTTGCAGGCGAAAATGTCACCGTCACCGAACAGGCAAATGCGATTGAAGAATTGCCTAAAATTTCCGGCAAAAGCAACTTTTTGATTATAGAAACAGATAACGAGGAGTCGGTCATTCACTTTGCATTTTTGGTGCAGGCAGACAAGGATACTCAAAGCTACAAGGTCTGCACTCTTTCGCCTAACACCGACATTGACGGTCAATCGCTTTATGATTTGTATTCGCTCGGCGGAGGAGCAACAATTCAAACAAAGTTAACCGCTTATTTCGGCGTGGACATTGATTACTACGCTTCAATGAAAACGGATGATTTCATCGAATTCGTCAACAAACTCGGCACATATATTTATCCGTCAACCGAGGCAATCAGATTCAGCAATGAAAATGAGGACGACAAATATTCGGTTCGTATCGGCAAAGGCGAACAAAAACTGTCAGGCTCCGAAACAGCCGATATTTTGCGTTATTATTCAAATGATATGGTAGATTATTCCAAAGCAAATCAAATTATCCTTTACGGGCTTACAGAGCTGTTTAACGCAGATAATTTTGAAAATGCCGAGGCAATATTCAGATTGTTCATTAACAGTTCAACAACAAACATCACGGTTCGTGATTTTCAGGATAATATTGACTCCCTTGAGGTCTTTTGCAAAAAGAACAGAGATATTGCGGTTTATTCGGCAAAGGTCAAGTATTCGCAGTCGAATGTCCTCACTCCGAAATCCGTGCAGGAAATCAAGGGTTATTTCAGCAAGTAAATATTGTTTTATACAAAACTATAACGAGGAATTATTATGATTACAGAAGAAAACAAGCAAAAAATTATGAATGCCGTTCGTGACATTCTTGAAGCGGTGGGCGAGGATGTAAACCGTCCGGGACTTATCGAAACGCCGAAAAGAGTGGCAAATATGTATGAGGAGATGTTTGCCGGACTTGACAGCGACGCAAAGCAACACCTCAAATTGTTTGATGAAAGATCAAATGACGAGATGGTCATTGTGCGTGACATTCCGTTTTCGTCAATGTGCGAGCATCATTTGCTTCCGTTTGTCGGCAAGGCACATATTGCGTATATTCCGTCGGATAATAAGATTATCGGGCTTTCAAAATTTGCGAGAATAGTTGACAATTTTGCAAAAAGACCGCAGGTTCAGGAGAGATTGACCTCGGACATTGCCGATTTTTTGGAAGAAAATCTTTCGCCAAAGGGAGTCGCTGTTATCGTTGAAGCGGAACACACATGTATGAACATCAGAGGTGCAAAGGCTTCGGGTTCGTCAACAATGACTTCCGCACTCCGTGGAATTATGAAAAAAGACGCACGCACAAGAGCAGAGGTTTTGTCCTTGCTTCAAAGATAAAATCAAATACGGCTCTCCTTAGTTTAGGGGAGCTGTCGCATTTTGTATATGAAATATTTTCGGCAGAAAGGTAAAGTTATGATTTGGAAATGTACGGACAAAAATATTGAATACGGTGACAGACCGCTTGTTATGGGCATTGTGAATGTCACACCCGACAGTTTTTCGGACGGCGGCGACCATTTTTCGCCAGAATCGGCGATTGAATGTGCTCTCAAATTGGTAGAGGACGGAGCCGATATTTTGGATTTTGGCGCACAGAGCACCAGACCCGGCTACACCGAGATTACGCCTCTTGAAGAATTGGACAGGCTTGAACCGATTATTTCAAAAGTCAGAGCACAGACGGATGTGCCGATAAGCATTGACACCTATTTTCCTGTTGTTGCGCTTAACACGCTTGAATGGGGCGCAAACATCATCAATGATGTCAGCGGTGTTGTAACCAAAGAGATGGCAAATGTTGTGAAAAATAACCAAGCGGGTTGGATAATTATGCACAACGGAGCAGGCGGAGTTGATGAGGTTAACAAATTTTTCGTTGAATCCGCACAGCAGTGCGATGCACTCGGAATTGACAGGGCACAGATTTGCTTTGATATGGGAATCGGCTTTGGCAAGGACAGATTGCAGGATTTGGCTCTGATTTCCCGTGTAAGCGACTATAAGGTTGACGGATACCCTCTGTTACTCGGAACGAGCAGAAAGCGTGTTATAGGCGAGTACGGCGGCGAGAGCGTGGCTAAAAACCGTGATTACGGCAACATAGCAGCCGATACGGCGGCAATTTTGGGCGGAGTTGATATAATTCGCCTGCACAATGTAAAAGCCGAAAAACAGGGCATAGATATGGCGTACGCAATCAAAAAAATGCAAAGTAAAGGATAATTATGGATAAGATTTCAATCAAAGGCTTAAAACTTTTTGCCTACCACGGAGTGAATCCGGAGGAAAAAGAAAACGGTCAAAATTTTGTTATAGATTTGGATTATTATGTAAACATAAACAAGGCTTGCCAAATGGATAGCCTTGACGACACGGTGAGCTATGCAAAAGTTGTCAAAACAATTCGCCGTGTGTTCATCGCAGAAAAATATGATTTAATCGAAAGAGCGAGTCAGGTTATCGCAGATGCGGTGCTTGATGAATTTGAGGACATTTTCAAGGTTGAAGTGACTCTCAAAAAGCCGGAAGCACCAATCAGCGCCGATTTTGATTATGTTGCGGTTTCAATCACAAGAGAAAGGTAATACAAGGTGGAAAATTATGACTTATGTTCTTGCACTCGGCACAAATATCGGCAATCGCAAAGAAAACATCGACAATGCGGTTGAATCGATAAATCTTGTGCCTAAAACTTCGGTTATCGCTTGCTCCTCAATTTACGAAACAGAGCCTGTCGGCTATGACGAGCAGGACGATTTTTACAATGCGGTTGTTCTTGTTGAAAGCGAGCTTGACCCTCACGAAATGCTCGGCGTGTGCCTCGGCATTGAAGCAGGTTTTGGCAGAATAAGAGTGATTAAAGACGGTCCGAGAGTTTTGGATATCGACCTTATTTTTGCGGAAGATAAGGTTATAAACACCGAAAATCTTGTTTGCCCTCATCCTCGATATTCCGAACGCAGATTTGTTCTTGAACCGCTTTTGGAGTTGTTCCCGAACGGCGAATTTTTTGGAAATAAATTCCTTAAATCGGCGGAAGAAATTGACGGTCAGTTCGTCAGAGTCGCAGACAAAATCGATATAAAATAAAAAAATTACCTCTGTTATTATTACAGCCAAAAGCACAAACTATTATTGCCGATATGGCAAAAACGCTGTAATGAAAACGGAGGTATTTTTATGAATGTCAGAACATCAAGAATAATGATGAAGTGCGTCGGTGCAACGCTCGCAATTTGCTCGGTGATGGCAGTTGCAGGCGGTTGTTGTTCAAATTCCGCTTCGTCATCAACCAAAAAATTTATGAAAAAAACGATGAACAAAATGTCGGATATAGTTGACACCGTTGCATCGTTTATGTAAAGTTTGCCTCCCCTTAAATGTAAGGGGAGGTGGATTTTTGCAAAGCAAAAAGACGGTGGGGTTTTATCTTACTAAAATTAACCCCTCAGTCAAACCTGCGGTTTGCCAGCTCCCCTTGCAACAAGGGGTGCCTTGATAAGTAAAAATAGCTCCCCTAACCATTAGGGGAGCCGAGATAGGTTTAACCTTATGCCTTGTTTACAGAACCGAAGAGTTCCATCTTTTCCTTAACCTTGTCGCAGATTGCCTGTGCACCAGGAGCGAGGAGTTTACGAGGGTCGAAGCCCTTGCCTTCCAAATCCTTGCCTGCTTCGATGTAAGCACGGGTTGCTTCCTGGAATACGAGCTGGCACTCTGTGTTTACATTAATCTTTGAAACGCCGAGGTCGATAGCCTTCTTAATCATATCGTCAGGAATACCTGTACCGCCGTGAAGAACGAGTGGCATAGCGCCTGTCTTTTGCTGAACAGCATCAAGAGTTTCAAATGAAAGACCTGCCCAGTTTGCAGGGTACTTACCATGGATGTTGCCGATACCTGCAGCAAGCATATCAACGCCGAGGTCTGCAATCATCTTGCATTCGTTAGGGTCAGCACATTCACCTGCACCGATAACGCCGTCTTCTTCACCGCCGATTGCACCAACTTCTGCTTCGATAGAAAGACCGAGGTTGTGAGCAACATTTACAAGCTCTGTTGTCTTTGCAACATTCTCCTCGATTGGATAGTGTGAACCGTCAAACATAATTGATGTGAAGCCTGCCTTGATGCACTTGTAGCAGCCTTCGTATGTGCCGTGGTCAAGATGAAGTGCAACAGGAACTGTGATTCCGAGTTCTTCGTCCATAGCCTTAACCATAGCCGCAACGGTCTTAAAGCCTGTCATATATTTGCCTGCACCCTCTGAAACACCCAAGATAACAGGGCTGTTGAGTTCTTGTGCTGTGAGAAGAATAGACTTTGTCCATTCAAGGTTGTTAATATTGAACTGACCAACTGCATAGTGGCCTTCTTTTGCTTTTTTAAGCATTTCTGTAGCGGAAACTAACATAATTTTACTCTCCTATATTGTTAAATTTTGAGTATTCCTACTCATTCGATTATAGTATAATACATTGATAAACAAATATCAACCTTTTTTTATAGTTCAGTTTGAGGCGAACGCAGTTCGCCCCTACGCTTTTTGTAGCGACGCAGTTCGCCCTACGTTGTTATTCAATTTCCATAACGGATTTGAGTATCCATTTTGCACTTTGTTGAACCTCGCCGACAGTGATACCGAACGGCTTGCCGAGTGTTGCAAACAATGTGCCGTCGGGTCTGCCGTTTGTAACTCTGTCACCGCCCGGCATAAGCAGGTTTACACCGCTTCTGACTCTGTATGCTTGGTCACGCATTTTTGGGAATTCAATGCTCTTTGACGGGTGCATCCACCAGTCGGTCATAACATTGCCCTCGTAGCCCCATTCTCTGCGCAAAACGGTCACGCAGGTGTCGTAGTTGTAGTGACTCCACACGCCGTTAATTTTGTTGTATGAGGTCATTATGTTTTTAGGTTTTGCCTCTTTTATGCAGATTTCAAAAGGTTTGAGGTAGATTTCACGCAACGCTCTTTCGCTGACTTGCGAATTGTTTGTTGTGCGTGCAAGTTCCTGATTGTTGCAGGCAAAGTGCTTTGGGCACGCCGAACCGCCGAGGGATTGAATACCTTTTACGCAGGCACTTCCCATTTTTCCGCTCAAATACGGGTCCTCCGAGAAATATTCAAAGTTTCGACCGCAAAGCGGATTTCTGTGGATATTCATACCCGGAGCGAGAAGTACATCACTGCCCTTTTCTTTCATTTCTCCGGCAAGGACTGTGTATATTTTTTCAACAAGTTCGGTGTTGAATGTGCACGCAAGAAGTGTGCCGATAGGAAGCAACGAACAGCACGAAACAAGTCGAATTCCCGACGGTCCGTCAGTTGTGCAAATCGGTTTTATGCCCTTGTCACGCAGGCTTTCAAGCACTCCGCCGTAAACGCCCACATTGCCGTTTGCTCCAAGCGGAGAATTGATTTTGTAGTCGCCTCTTGTGATTGCTTCAAGTTCAATGTTGTTGAGCTGTGCCACAAATTCGTCAAGTGTTGCCTTGCCGTCTTTTACATCTTGAAGCTTGATTCCCTTGTCGCCCGTCTGTTCAATGTCGGCAGGGAGATTGTTGAGAATTCTTGTTGCAAGGTCGTATTTTTCCTTTGCAACCATTTTTGTGCTGAGGAAGTAATTGCCGTGCTTTTCTTCCGCACGCCACACAAGAAAATCGGTTTTTGGTGCACAAACTTGCTTCAACTGTTCCCAAAGTTCGGTGTTTTCCTGATAATATGTAAACACTTTTTCGGTGTCACGCACATTTTTGCCGACATAAAAATCGTATTCGCCTTTTTGCGTTACATACGAACTTGCGTTGTTTGTCGAACCGCAGTCGTCATACGATGTGAGCTGATACATATCAACGCTTATAGTCATTTTTTGACTGCCGTTCGGCTCGATAAGTTCGGTTTTTGCAAAGCCGACAAGCTCTCTTTTAGGGTTGCCGAGTTTTCCGCAAGGCTTGTTGAGATAAAGTTGCACAACTTCCTTGCCTGCAACTTCGCCCGTGTTTGTAACGGTGAACTCAAATTCAAAGCCGTTGTCAACAGCTTCTGCCTTGTCGCACTTGATGTCAAAATCCGTGTAGCTCAAACCGAAGCCGAAAGGATAAAGCACTTTTTCCTTTGCAAAACTCTCAAAATATCTGTAGCCTACAAAAATATCCTCGGTGTATTCGTTGGTTTTTTTGTTGCCGAACTGTGCCGATGACGGATAATCATAGTAGTTTTTTGCAATGGTGTCGGTCAGTCTGCCACAAGGGTTGACATTTCCGCAAAGCAAGTCGGCAACAGCGTTTCCGCTTTCCATTCCGCCCTGCCAAGCGTACATAACAGCGCCGATTTTTTTGCCGTAATGCTTAACCCAGCTCATATCAATGATGTTGCCGACATTGAGGATGACGATTACCTTTTCAAAATGGGCGGTGACAAGGTCGAGCATTTCGATTTCCTCGTCATCAAGATAATAACTGCCGTTTGCAAGGTCGCAATCTCTGTCCTCGCCCGATGAACGACCGATTGTGACAACCGCCGTGTTGCTCTCTGTCCTTGCAGATGCAACAATCTCGTCAGTCAACGGCATTTCTTCGTATCTCAGCGGCCAATGTGCCCAGTATCCGTGAGATACAGGGTTTTTCTCTCGCCATTCCATATAAATGTTGTGCAGGGTGTAGTTGAGATTCAGCTTGTTGCAGTTTTCAATTCCCTGTGCAATGTCAATGTTGTACGGTCTGATTACATCTCCGCCGCTTCCGTAGCCGACAAAAAAGTAATCTTTGTATGTTCTGCCGAAAAGCGACACGGTTGTGCCCTCTTTTAACGGCAAAACATTGTCATTTTTCAACAAAACCGCACCCTCTGCCGCTGCTTGACGGGCAAGTTCCGGCATACCGTCTGTTATTGTTTTTTCAACATCGGTATTTCCGTTTTCGTCTTGCGAAACAGAGGTGAATTTGGTCACTATTTTTCCGATTTTGTCGTTGAATTTTTCTTTAAAGGTCATAGCATTTCTCCTTTGGATTATGCAGTTGTTGACGGTTTGTATTGGTCCTCAAACAGTTTCTCAAGGTGCTCGCTTGTTTTTGCAAGTCGCCTCTGCGAAACCAAAAATACTATTTCATCTCCGGCATTGAGCACAACATCACCGTTTGGCGTTATGCTGTCCTCGCCACGCTCAACCGTGATGATGAGAGCGTGTCTGCCCCAATCAATGTCTTTGATTTTTTTGTTTGCAAGGTCGCTTCCTGTCGGAATAACAAAGGACTTGATGATTTTTTCTCTTTTGGCAATGTCTTTTTCTTTGATTTCTTCCGGAGTAGTCGAAAGTCTTGCAAGCAAAGCTTCGTAAATCGGCTCACTTCCCATAAGGTCGGACACCGCAAAGCTGATGAGCGCAACGGTTACGAGCGGAAGCAGGTTGTTCATATTTCCTGTCAACTCAAACACCAAAACAATGCCCGTAATCGGGCTTTTTATTGTAGCCGAGAAAAATCCTGCCATACCGATAACGGCAAATTCCTGCCACAATTCGTTTGGAAGCCCCGAAATGTTGAGTGCAATCATACCGAATGACGCACCGAGATATGTGCCCAAAATGCAAAGCGGATAAAGTGTTCCGCCCGGCGCACCGCACGCAAAACAAATTGCGCCAAATAAAAACTTTGCAACAAGCAGAGTGAACATCACACCGAATCCCGGCTTTTCGTTCATCAAAAACTCAACCATTGAGTGTCCGCCGCAAAGCACCTGTGGGCAGATAAGACCGACAATTCCGCTGAAAACGAAAACAATCGGAAGTTTTACATTGTTCGGAATATTTTTCAGTCCCTTGAAGCAGTCCTGAATTTTGAGCATAATTTTTGTATATCCAACACCCGAAAGTCCAAGAATGATTCCGAGCAAAATAAGAATCCAATAATATTTGAGCGGGAATGTAACGGTGCTGTAGTTGAAAATTGTGTTTTGACCGAAAAACATTTTTGACACAAAGTCGGCAATAACGGTCGAAACAATTCCCATACAAAGAATGTTTTTGTCAAAAGAATGATGAATTTCCTCCAGCACAAACATAATTCCTGTAAGCGGAGCGTTGAACGCAGCCGCCATACCTGCACCTGCACCGCAGGAAATCATACGAAGTTCGGTTGTTTTGTCTGCCTTTGTGATTCTTGCAACGCCCTTTGCCGCCATACCGCCAAGCTGAACGCTCGGACCTTCTCTGCCGAGTGAAAGACCCGCAAACACCGACGCAGTTCCGCCGATGAGCTTTGCAACAAGTACCATCCACCAAGACGGCGACATTCTGCCTTTTACTTCACCCGTAACTTGCGGAATACCAGAACCGCCGGCAGCAGGCTCCCATTTGATGATGTACGACACAAAAGTGCCAATCAGCCATAAAATGCCAAACCAAATTGCAATTTTCCACCAGCTACCGTGAATAAAGGTTAAAACCTTGTTGAGTCCGTCCTCCGCTACGGACAACATATATCGGTACAGTACTGCAATCAAGCCGGCAACCAAGCCAACCTCAAGCCCTCTTATCACAAGAAAGAATGCTTCGCTGTTTTTTGATTCAATTTTTCTAATCGTGTTTAACTTCTTTTGCTCTCTCATACCTATATTATATATTTTAAGATACATTATTTCAACAACAATTTATTATTGGAAAAGTATTATTTTATTATAGGAAAAGTGTTTTTGATGGATAACAGGCTGTTGAGAAAGGTTCTGAATTTCGTTTTCTTGCGAGGGAAGATGTATATAAATACCTCGACTGAGCAAAAAACGAAAAACGCCAAAAAATGCTGTAAGTATCAAACTTACAGCATTTTAAAACCCCACCGTCAACACTTCGTGTTGCCACCTCCCCTTATAAATAAGAGGAGGCATAATTCGGTTAATTATATTTTGGCGTGTTTCAGGAACTTTATCGACAGTCTGAGGCGAACACAGTTCGCCCCTACGAAATATTTAATTTTAGTCTCTGTAGATGATTGCTTCTCTTTCAGGGCCGTTTGAAACCATATTAATCTTATGGCCGAGTTCGTTTTCAATAAAGAGAACATAGTCCTGTGCTTCCTTTGGAAGCTTGTTGAAGTCCTTGATGCCTCTGATGTCGCAGTGCCAGCCTTTGAGTGTTTTGAAGACAGGCTTTGCCTTTTTGAGGACAGGAGTTGTCGGGAAATCCTTTGTGATTTCGCCGTCAATATCGTAGCCGACGCAAACCTTGATTTCTTCAAGATATGAGAGGCAGTCGAGAGCAGTCATAGCAACTTGAGTTGCGCCCTGACATTCAATGCCGTAGCGAGAAGCAACGCAGTCGAACCAACCGACTCTTCTCGGTCTGCCTGTTGTTGCGCCGAATTCGCCCTTGTCGCCGCCGTGGATACGGAGTTCCTGAGCCTCGTCACCGAAAATTTCAGAAACAAATTCACCTGCGCCGACTGCAGAAGAATATGCCTTTGTTACAACAACAATGTCCTTAACCTCGTGAGGCGGAATGCCTGCACCTACACAGCCGTAGCCTGCAAGTGTTGATGATGAAGTAACCATTGGATAAATGCCGAAGTCAGGGTCTTTGAGAGTGCCGAGCTGACCTTCAAGCAAGATGTTTTTGCCGTCTTTGAGTGCCTGTGCAATGTACTTGTGAGTGTCGCAAACATATGGTGCAATCTTTTCTCTGTACTCAACACAGGTGTTGTAAAGTTCTTCTTCGTTGAGAAGCGGTTTGTGGTAAACATGCTCAAGAGTAAGGTTCTTGAGTGTGCAGATGTTCTTAAGCTTTGCTTTGAGAGTTTCGTCATCGAAAAGCTCGTTAACCTGAATGCCGATTTTTGAATATTTGTCTGAGAAGAAAGGCGCAATACCACTCTTTGTTGAACCGAATGCGTTTTTGCCGAGTCTTTCTTCCTCGTATGTGTCAAGTAAAATGTGATATGGCATAAGGATTTGTGCTCTGTCGCTTACAAGAAGCTTTGGATTAAGTCCTGCCTTTTTGATATCCTCAAGTTCAGAAATAAACTTGTTGATGTCGAGTGCAACACCGTTGCCGATGATGCAGGTTGTGTGGTCATAGCACACACCTGACGGCATCAAGTGAAGTGCAAATCTGCCGTGTTCGTTGATGATGGTGTGACCTGCGTTTGCACCGCCTTGAAAGCGAATAACGATGTCGCTCTTTTCAGCAAACATATCTGTGATTTTACCCTTGCCTTCGTCGCCCCAGTTGGCGCCTACTATTGCTCGTACCATTTTTATTCTCCTTAGTGATAAATTGGTGATTTTTATATAAATTTATATTGGTTGTTTAACCCTACCGTCAACACTTCGTGTTGCCACCGTCTCACCTACCGGTTCGGTCGGTGCTTCTGCATTAAAAATGCAGAGGTCTCCACAGGAGACCCGCACCCCTTACAATAAGTGGAGGCTAAATAGGTTTGATGAATATAATTAGTGATGGAACAAACGAATTCCTGTCATTGCCATTGCGATGCCGTACTTGTCGCAACATTCGATAACATTCTCATCTCTGACCGAACCGCCCGGCTGTGCAATGTACTTAACGCCCGACTTAACGGCACGCTCGATATTGTCCTCAAACGGGAAGAATGCGTCCGAACCGAGTGCAACATTGTCCATCTTTTCGTGCCATGCGGCTTTTTCTTCTGCTGTGAACGGTTCAGGCTTAACTGTGAAGTATCTCTCCCAAACGCCGTCTTTGAGGAGTTCCTCGTAATCGTCCGAAATATAAAGGTCAATAGCGTTGTCTGCATCGCACTTTCTGATGCCGTCAATAAACGGAAGATTGAGAACTTTCTCGTTTCTTCTGAGCCAAAGCATATCTGCCTTTGAGCCTGCCATTCTTGTGCAGAGAATTCTGCTCTGCTGACCTGCACCGACACCGAGGGTTTGACCGCCCTGTGCGTAAACAACAGAATTTGACTGAGTATATTTGAGTGTAATCATAGAAATGAGCAAGTCGATTTTTGCGATTTCGGGAATTTCCTTAACCTTTGTAGGCATATCGTCAAAAAGGCTCATAGTGATTTTTGCATTGTTGCGCTTTTGCTCAAACTTAATGCCGAAAACCTGCTTTGTTTCCATCTCCTCAGGAACATAATCGCTGTCCATTTGGATGATGAGGAAGTTGCCTCTGCGCTTTGATTTGAGAAGCTCAAGTGCTTTTTCGCTGTATGACGGAGCAATGATACCGTCCGACACCTCTTTCATAAGAAACTGTGCAACGGATTCGTCACACTCGTCGGAAAGAGCAACAAAATCGCCGAATGATGATTGTCTGTCTGTGCTTCTTGCTCTGACATAAGCCTGTGCAATCGGAGAAAGCTCAAGACCGTCGGGAACCATACAAACCTTTCTGTCTGCTTCGTCAAGTGGCTGTGCAACTGCTGCGCCTGCCGGAGAAACATGCTTGAAGCTTGCGGCACTCGGAAGTCCCGTTGCTTCTTTTAATTCTCTGACAAGTTGCCACGAATTGAAAGCGTCAAGCAAATTGATGTAACCTGCCGCACCGTTAAGAACGGTGAACGGAAGCTCTTTGCCGTCCATATGAATTCTTGCCGGATTTTGGTTTGGGTTGCATCCGTATTTCAACTTATACTCTGTCATTACTACACTCCTATAATTTTAGATAGTTATTCTATAATAAAATTACCATAGGTTATTATTGTACAATATTTTGTTGAAGTTTTCAAGTGAGAATGATACAATATTTAAGACAATATGTAGAAAAGGGGCGAGGCAATGCACGGCTTTTTGGTAGTTAATCACTATTTGCACGGCGGAAAGTACAACGAACTGCACGAGCATTTGTTGAAAACAGCTAAATTAAAAGGTGTAGATTTGGAGATTGTGACCAACGAAAATGCGGTTTTTTTGGACGAAAAACCTGATTTTGTGCTTTTTTGGGACAAGGACACAATTCTTGCAAAGGCTTTTGAAAACAGGGGCGTTCCTGTTTTTAATTCGTCACGCTCAATCGAAATTTGCGATGACAAGGCGAAAACCTACCTTGCCCTTGAAAATAAATTCAGCCAGCCGAAAACAATCATTGCACCGCTTTCGTTTTTTGCCGTGGATTATTCACAGTTTGTCGGCAAAGCGGTGGAAAAACTCGGATTTCCCGTTGTTTTTAAGGAGCGTTGCGGTTCGTTCGGTGAGCAGGTGCATTTGTGCCGAACGGTTGACGAGGTGATGAATTGCATCAACGGCAAGCCGTTTCTTTTGCAGGAATATGTTGAGTGCAACAATTCGGATGTAAGGCTCGAAGTTGTGGGCGACAGGGTGGTTGCGAGTATGAAGCGAAGCAACAAAAACGACTTTCGTTCAAACATCACAAACGGCGGTGTTGCCGAGAAATACACCCCGACCGACAGCGAAATTGCCACGGCGGTTGCAGTGTGCAAAGAACTTGGATTGACTTTTGGCGGAGTTGATATTTTGCCAAACGGTGCGGTGTGCGAGGTCAATTCAAATGCCCATATAATCAACATTATGAACGCAACGGGCGTGGATGTTGCACCGTTGATTTTTGACGAGATATCAGAGAGAATTAAGCAGATATGAAAACGATTTTGGTTTATTCACTCGAAGAAGCGCAACGTAATTCTTTTGTTGTGAAAAAATTTGAGGAACAGCTTGGCGCAGATCTTGTTGACCCGACAGAGAGGGTGCGGGCGGATGTTGTCATCAACCGAAGCAATGATTTTGCGGTTGCAAATTATTACAGCAAAATGGGGGCAAAGGTCTTTAACGGTGCGGAATTTACCCGTCTTGCAAACGACAAACAGGCAAGCTATGATTTTGTGCAAAAATGTGGAATTGAGATTATGCCGATAAGGTATTCAACCCCTCCTTTTGTGAAAAAACCGAAGAATTCTCACGGCGGAAACGGTGTTGTGATGTGCCACAGCGCAGAGGAATACGATGAAAATCAGGTGTGCCAAAAACCTGCTTCCGACCTGGGTCGAGATTTGCGAGTGTGGGTGCTCGGCGGAGAAATCGTCACCTCGATTTTGCGTGTGTCGGATACCGATTTTCGCTCAAATTATTGCCTCGGCGGCAGGGCGGAACTGTATGATTTGTCAACCGAAGAACGAGAATTGGTGCAAAAAATCATTGATTATGCCACTCCGCTCGGTGCACACTATTACGGCGTTGATTTTGTGTTCAATCACGGCAAAGCGGTGTTCAACGAATTTGAGGACACTGTCGGCGCACGAATGGTCTATGACCTCACCGACATTGACATTATAAATAGGTATATAGAATATATAAAAAATAATATATAATTAAACGGCTCCCCTAATGGTTAGGGGAGCCTTATTTTTTGCCTCCCCTTGAAGCAAGGGGAGGTGCTGAGTGCAACGAAGCGGTGGGGTTTTATATGATAACCCCTCAGTCGTACTAAAGTACGACAGCTCCCCTAACCATTAGGGGAGCCGTATTTGTGTTATATCAAAATTTTACGCTAACAAAAAGTATCCGAGCACGCCGTAAACTGTGGAGAGCATAACAAGGATGTTTGCGACAGCACTTGTTTTGCCCTTGGCAATGCGGATGACTATGCCGACAGCGGAAATTATCAGTCCGCACCAAGCAATGATGACCTCACGCATATAGTTGTCGGGCAGAGAGGTGGCACTGATGAATGTTACAAGCACATTGAGTGCAACCGCAAGCCAAAAGAATATGATGTGCACGGTTTCGTTGCCCTTTGGTTTGAACATAAATATTGATGTGATTACAAACGAAAAGGCGATTGTAATTTCCAATATAAGCATTGGGCTGAGTGCTAAAGTAGGCATAGCTTCTCCTTTATTTCATAAATTTGTCAATCGCAGCGTTGAGTTCGGCAATCATATCCGTGTCGCCGTCCTCAACAGCGTGAACAATGCAGTGTTCCATATGGTCTTTCAGTATCACCTTGCCGGTGTTGTTTATTGCGGATTTGACCGCTGCCAACTGAATCAGCACATCACTGCAATCCTCGTCATCGTCAACCATTTGCTTGACCTTTTGCAAGTGACCGATGGCACGGGCAAGACGGTTTGAAACCTCACGCCTGTGCTCCTCGGAATGATGATGGTGATGTCTGTGCTTTGAATCACTCATATTGTACCTGCCGATTACTTAAAGTATTTTACACCGCTTTCAAAGAGAAGCATATCCTTTTTAAACGGAACATTCTTGTAGAGATTGTCGCCCTTACGCTCACAGTGACCCATCTTGCCGAGTACACGACCGTCAGGTGATGTGATACCCTCAACTGCGCAAACAGAGCCGTTAGGGTTGAACGGCATATCGGCAACAACTTCGCCGTCAAGGTTAACATACTGAGTTGCAATCTGGCCGTTTTCGATAAGTTTCTTCATCACATTTTCGTTTGCAACAAATCTGCCCTCGCCGTGGCTGATAGGCACTGCAAACATATCGCCTGCATTTACGCTTGAGAGCCAAGGTGACTTAACGCTTGTAACTCTTGTGTATGCCATAGAAGAAATGTGTCTGCCGATTGTGTTGAATGTAAGAGTCGGGTCGTCCTCGTTGATTGTCTTGATTTCGCCGTACGGAACAAGACCGAGCTTGATGAGTGCCTGGAAGCCGTTGCAGATACCGAGCATCAAACCGTCACGACAGTTGAGAAGTCTTTGAACAGCCTCGCTGATTTTCGGATTGCGGAATGTTGTTGCAATGAACTTGCCCGAACCTTCAGGCTCGTCACCGCCGGAGAAACCGCCCGGAAGCATAATGATTTGGCTCTTTTCGATTTCTTCAGCCATTTTGTCGATTGTTTCGTTGATGGCTGATGATGAAAGGTTGTTTACAACAAGAACGGAAACATCTGCGCCTGCTTTTTCAAATGCACGGGCAGAGTCAACCTCGCAGTTTGTGCCCGGGAATGCAGGAATGAATACTCTCGGCTTTGCAATTTTGTTCTTTGCAACAAAGATTGAACGCTCCTTGTAAAGAGGCACATCTTCGTACATTTTTGCCTGTTTGCCGGAATCGGTTGGGAACACCTTTTCAAGTTTGCCTGCCCACGCTTCAATGAGGTCGTCACAGGTGTAAACCGTGCCGTCAATGATGAATACGCTGTTATCGTTTGTAGTACCCAAAACAACGCCGTCAAATGCGTTTTCGTCTGCAAGTTCAAGCACAAAACTGCCCTGAAGCGGTGCAAACAAATCCTTGCTGTCAAGGTTTTGAGCAAAGGTGAAGCCTGTCTTGTTGCCGAATGCCATTCTGCAAACAGCACTTGCCGAGCCACCCTCTCTGACTACGCTTGCCGAAAGAACTGTGCCGTTCTTGATTCCCTCTGCAACAGCGATCATAAGGTCGAGAGCTTCGTTGTATTTTGGAAGTCCTGTTGCTTCGTCAATAGGAAGTTTAACAAGTTTAACGGTTGAGCCGTTCTGCTTGAACTGTGCAGATGCGGTTTCGCTTGCCTTGCTGATTCCGACTGCAAATGAAACAAGGGTCGGAGGAACATCAAGGTCGTTGAAACTGCCGCTCATTGAGTCCTTACCGCCGATTGACGGAGTGTTGTAGCCGATTTGAGCGGAAAGTGCACCCAAAAGTGCCGCTGTCGGCTTGCCCCAACGCTTTGGCTCGTTGCCGAGTTTTTCAAAATATTCTTGGAATGTAAGTCTTGCGTCTTTCGGATTGCAACCTACTGCCGCAAGTTTTGCAAGTGATTCCGTAACAGCGAAAGCTGCCGAATGGAACGGTGACCAGCGTGAAATCTTTGGCACAAAGCCGTAAGACATAACTGTTGCCGTGTCGGTTTCGCCCTCAAGAAGCGGAATTTTTGCAACCATTGCTTCTTCGGGTGTGAGCTGATATTTGCCTGCATAAGGCATAAGAACGGTGCTTGCGCCGATTGATGCGTCAAATCTCTCAACAAGTCCCTTTTGGCTTGCAACTTCAAGTCTTGAAAGGTTTGCTTTGAGTGCCTCTGCGTTGCTCATATTTTGAAGTTCCGACGGAACTTCGTCACGGTACGAAACATTGTCAATGCTTGCGATTTCGGCATTTGCGTGCTGAACAACACCGTTTGTGTTGAGGAAGTCACGGCTGAGGTCAACAATCTTGTCGCCTCTCCAAGTCATTTCAAGTCTGTTGTTGTCCGTAACCTTTGCAACGATTGTTGCTTCAAGGTTTTCTTCATTAGAAAGTGCAATGAACTTTTCTGCGTCTGCCTTGTCAACAACAACTGCCATTCTCTCCTGTGATTCGGAGATGGCAAGCTCTGTGCCGTCAAGACCCTCATATTTCTTTGGAACAGCGTCAAGGTCAATTTGCAAGCCGTCTGCAAGTTCGCCGATAGCAACGCAAACACCGCCTGCACCGAAGTCGTTGCAACGCTTAATCATCTTTGATACTTCGCTGTTGCGGAACAAACGCTGAATTTTTCTTTCTGTAGGTGGGTTACCCTTTTGAACTTCCGCACCGCAGGTTTCGATTGATGAACTGTCGTGTGCTTTTGATGAACCTGTTGCACCGCCACAGCCGTCACGACCTGTGCGACCGCCGAGGAGAATGATTACATCCTCGTTTTGCGGAACTTCACGGATAACATTTTCTTTTGGTGATGCACCGATAACAGCGCCGATTTCCATACGCTTTGCAACATAGCCCTCGTCATAAAGCTCTGTTACCTGACCTGTTGCAAGACCGATTTGGTTGCCGTATGATGAATAACCCTGTGCCGCACCTGTGGTGATTTTTGCCTGCGGAAGTTTTGCATCAAGAGTTTTTTCAAACGGTGTTGTCGGGTCGCCTGCACCGGTAACTCTCATTGCCTGATAAACATATGCTCTGCCTGAAAGTGGGTCACGGATTGCACCGCCGAGGCAGGTTGCAGCACCGCCGAACGGTTCAATTTCTGTTGGGTGGTTGTGAGTTTCGTTTTTGAACTGAACAAGCCACGGTTCAACTTTGCCGTCAATTTCAACATCAACGTTAATGGAGCAAGCGTTGATTTCCTCGCTTTCGTCAAGGTTGGTGACAATGCCTCTCTTTTTGAGTACCTTTGTGCCGAGGCAAGCCATATCCATAAGGCAAACAATCTTGTCTTTTCTGTCGCCGTAAACTTCTTTGCGGAGTTCAAAATATTGCTCAAGAGCTTCTTCGATAGCCTTTGAATATTTGCCCTCGTCAATCTTGATTTCGTCAAGCTGGGTGGCAAATGTGGTGTGACGGCAATGGTCAGACCAATATGTGTCAATAACTTTAAGTTCTGTGAGTGACGGGTCACGGTTTTCGTCATTCTTGAAATAATCACGAACCCAGCACAAATCCGCAATGCTCATTGCAAAGCCCATTGATGCGTGGTATTTTGCAATTTCTTCATCGGTCATATTGATGAAACCGTTTATGCGAACGATATCAGCCGGAACATCACTCTTGATGTCGAGTGTTTCAGGCTTGTCCATAGATGCAAGTCTTGATTCAACAGGGTTGATTACATATGCCTTGATTTTGTCGAACTCGGCATCTGTGATGTCGCCCTTAACTGCGATAACCTTTGCCGAAGTAACGGTTGGACGCTCACCCACTGTGAGAAGCTGAATGCACTGTGCCGCACTGTCCGCTCTTTGGTCGT
The DNA here is from genome assembly GCF_934525195.1 of uncultured Eubacterium sp. Taxonomy (GTDB): domain Bacteria; phylum Bacillota; class Clostridia; order Oscillospirales; family Acutalibacteraceae; genus Eubacterium_R. The sequence continues at coordinate 55,647 of NZ_CAKSZA010000003.1, read as the reverse complement.
ATTGACCCGGGAGAAATTCGGTTGCAAACACTTTCCATTCAGGTGAAAATGTGATTTCCTCATAATAAACATCGTCGAGGTTAGCTTCGCTGAAAACACCCTTAACGGCTGCTTTGAAGCTTTCCTCAGACAAACCCTCTGCGTCATATCTGTTGATGATGCGCACTTCTTCAAGTCCGGTTATGCCAACATTGTTTTTTAGGTCGTTCAACATATGAACAGCCTCAATGTCGTTACCTTTTTTCTTCTCTGCGAATACTCGATAAACCTTGCTCATAAACTTGCTCCTATTTATATAAATATTTAGTGTATAATATTTTATCATATTTAATAGTCGATTACAACGATTTTTCACCCCTTTTTTACAATTAGTCCCTTTTTATGCCGATTTTATAATTTATTCCTAACTTATAGTTAAAAAATTGTGAACATTGTTTCTTTTTTGTCATAGGTGTGCTATAATCAAAATATAGTTTAAGGACTATGACTATTAACAACGGAGTGTATCCATTTATAATGTTAGACAATACTGATGAACTCGCATTTGAGGTTGAATTCCTCTCTTGCGTTGTTGATAAAAAGAAGGACTTTGAGGTCGTTGATGCAGACAGTCATTTTTGCGAATTCGTCGGCATTCACTATTCCAAGATTAAGCAGGGCAAACTGTCGCTCCTCGACATACTTGTTCCGCAGGACAGAGAAGATGTGATGACTAAGATTTGCAAGAAAGATTCACCTTATGTGTATTTTGACTTGTACCTTAAGGATAATTCCTCTAAGTATAATTTTGTTCACGCTACTGCCAAGAATAATGAGGACAGTTCGCTGTGCCAAATCACTTTTGCCGATGTCGGCAAGTCCGAAAAAAAGAGCAAGCAACTTCGTGAAAAGGCAAAAACCATGAACCATCTCATCGATTTTGTAACGGGCGGTGTTTGCTTGTTCAAGGTCAATTCCGATATGCGTTTTGAAGTGCTTTATGCAAACGAGGCGTGTTGCAAATTCTTCGGCACAACCAAGCAGGCTGTGTCGAGGGACAGTTACCGAATCAGCGACCTTGTTCATCCCGATGACAAGAGCCGTGCCCTCACCGCAATCGGCGGTGCAATGGCAACCAAAAAACCGATTGATATGGAGCTTCGCATAATCACCCACAAGGATGAGTATATGTGGGTCAAGTTCAATTCGGATATTCAGCGCTACGACAAAAAGGATAAGTGCCCGATTTTTCACGCTGTGCTCACCGATATAACTGCGCTGAAAGCCGCTGAAAAAGAGGCTGAAACGCAGAAAGAGATGCTTCTCAAAGTGCTCAAAAGTGTTCCGGGTCCGATGTTTTCAACTTCGTATGACGAGCCGTTTTTGCTAACCGTTGCAAGCAGCGATTTCCTAAAACTCATTGGCTATTCCAGAGCCGAATTTTTTGAGGATTTCGGCGGCGATTTGACAAAATTGATTGTTCCCCGTGAGGTGGAAGTTGCCCGTCACGCAATCGAATCCGATATGGAAAACGACAAAAAAGTTTTGCGTGCAACCTACTCGCTCCGCACAAAAAGCGGCAAGCAATTGATTGTTCTCGACAGGCGAAAAATTGTTGAACTCGACTCCGGCGAAAAGTCGCTCATCGGTATGATCAGCGACATAACCTCCAAAAATTTGGATATGTATTTTGAGTCGTAAATTTACCGATTAGGCTCCCCTTGTTGCAAGGTAATTCCCCCGTTAATCGGGGGAAATGTCTGCAACGCAGACAAAAGGGGGCGTCTACGCAGTAAAGCTGTCGTGCTTGCACGACTGAGGGGTTAATTTCGGTAAGTAAAACCCCTCCGCTTCGTTGCATTCAGCACCTCCTCTTACTTCAAGAGGAGGCTTATTTTTTATACAATTAGTAAACTTTGCGTCGTGTTAATGCACAAACTATACAAAAAAAGTTTGTAATTTATGCCGATATAGTAAATGTTGACGAAAAATTATAATCGGTTTATAATATACATAAGACCTTATTTATATAAAAATATATAATAAAGATTCTTACGGAGTAAATTAATGGAGGAAAAATTTATGAAAAGGACTTTTGTTAAAAAAGCCATCAGCATATTCCTTGCTGTGGTAATTTCGATTACGGCTACGTTACCTGCAGTGAGTGCATTTGCAGGCGATGGCGTAGAGGGACAATATGACCTTCAAATTTTTGACGGCGCAACAGACACGGTTATTCCAAGCTATCAAGAGGATGGTGTAACAGAGTATGTTGTTTATATGACAGAGGGTGACGAACGACAATTCACTTACAAATTGATTGACTCGTCATTTCCTGACAACGGTTACGTCAAGTGGTTTTCGGAAGCACCGGCACTTGCAGACGTTGACCAAACAGGTAAGGTAAAAGCATTCGACTCCTCAAAGGGTGCTGTAATCCACCTTTGGATTGACAACGAGGTAAAGACTATTCCGCTTTTGGGCAAACCTCTCGGCGCACTTCTTGAAAAGGCATTTTTCAATGAATATGTTGATATCGACTCGATGGACACAGATGAAATAGTCAAAATTCTTGAGGATACACTCGGCTCAAATTCTTGGATTGCAGAGCAGATTGAATCTTACAAGGGCGAGCTTATCGACTCACTTCGTGAATATCTTGATAAGGTTAACTCAAATGTTCACTGCGTACTTTACAATAAGGACGGCGAAAAACAGGCAGAGGATGTTATCAAGATTGTTGTAAAAAAGTGCGAGGAATGGTACGCTGCTTTCTTGCCAAACGGCACGCACATCACAAACAAGTCACAAATTCCGGACACTGTTGCAAAGGGCGGACAGGTTCAGCTCCACGCAATCACAACACCGCAAAGACTTCATTTTGGCACAGTATATTCCGTAAAATCATCATCAATATTGTCACAGGGCAAGGTTGTCGCAACGGTTGACGACAGCGGTCTTGTTAAGTTCAAAAACGTAGGCACTGCAACCATTATGGTTTCTCCTGACTCGGATGACGTTATTCAGGGCTTGCTCAAGTTCATCAATTATTTTTATGAACTTCAACACACAGGCACTATCGACTCTCAAAAGGCAGCCGATATCATCATCAAGTACATCGGTCTTGATATTAACCGAAATGTACTTGCGGCAATTTTGGACGCTTGTTTTGCAATTTCCGACATTGTCGGTGATGCTGCCGACCCTGTTCAGCTCACGGCAACAGCAGTAAAGCTCATTGCAAACCTTTGCTTGCAGTTTGCATACAATGACACAATCGATTTTACGGTTGTTCCGTCACAGCCGATTAAAAACTTTGACATCGAGGGACTTAACTCGGTTAAGGAAGGTCAGCAAATTCAGCTTGCTCCGACAAATATCGACCCGGCTGTCGGCGACCCGTCGGATATCGTGTGGACATCGGAAAATCCAAGCATTGCTTGTGTTGACAGAGAAACAGGTATTGTAACAGGTCTTGATGCAGGCGGTTCTCTCGGTTCGCTTTCATCACAGAGCGTTGTTATTCACGCAACTTCAACAACAAACAATGTTGACAAAACTCTGAAGATTACCGTAACAGGTAAAACAGGTAAGTACATCTCAAAGGCAGACATCAAGGGCAAGAGCCTTGTCGGCATTGAGGAAACGGAAAACTTCGGCTATACTGTTTATCCAAAGCGTGTAGCGGAGGGCGACAATCTTTATATCAAGTGGGGTATGGTAGGTCCTGAGGACGAGGATGGCAACCCTACATATATTTGGGCAGATGACGAAAATGAAGCGGTAGACCCGCACAATGTCGGCAAGATTGACAGCAAGGGTCATTTCACTCCACTCAACGGCGGCAAGTGCAAAATTGCACTTGAAGTAAAAACAGGATACAGTATTTCTGACGGAAGCTTCTACGAAATCAGTTCATATATCGCCGTTAAAGAGGTGGAAACAGGCGTTCCGGTTGAAAAGATTGACATCAGCGTTACAAAGGCGCTCGGTCTTGGCAATCCGTCAATCGGCAAAAACAAAACCGTAACTATCAACGGTAAAGATTACTATTATTGCACCGAAAAAATCGGACTCGGCAATGCTTACAACGGCAGAGGCACAGCCGTAACAGCAAAGGTTTATCCTGAAAACGCAACCTATCAAAATGTAAAGTGGGTTGTAAACAATTCCAATTTTGACCAAAAGATTTCGGAAGATACTCATACAAACGAAATCACCGTTAAGCCGAGTCACGAAACAACTCAAAAATTCGATGTTTATGCAGTTTCGGCAGACGGCGAGGTATTGTCAAATGTAATCACTGTTTGTATCACAAGAAACTACGCAACAGGAAATAAGATTAACGAGGAATCAATCAATCTCATCAACGGCAAAACAGGTGAGGCAACTCACACAATGACCTTTGACGGCACTTTGGAAAGTTCGGCATATGCTTGCTATGATGCAAACTGGTATTCTACCGATGAAGAAGTCTTCACGGTTGAAAACAAGGGCAATGATAATTCGGACGCTGTTCTTACAGCTCACGATGTCGGCACAGCATTCCTTTATTGCGTATCTGCCGACGGTGCGTATATCGACAAAAAGAAGGTAACCGTAAGACCTGACAAGCAAACACTCAGCGAGCTTGTAAATCTTTGTGAAAAGACAGTAGTTCTCAAAACAAAGTTTAATAAAGATTATTATAAAGACTATTGCAGAAAACTCAGTCTTGCATATATCGTGCTTTATGAAGAAGATATGGCATCACAAAATGTTGTTGACACAACAGCTGCAAATCTTCTTGCGGCATTCACAAAGATTGGCGGATTTGTAAGCATCACAGACCTTCAAATCAAGGGCACAAACGGTGTGGCACTTGACAGCAAGTATGTCACAATTCAGGTTGGTGCAACAAAGAATTATAAGAATTACAGCTATGACTTTGATTACAAGGTTAACCCAAAGGGCGCAATGTATTCAAAGGCAGAGTGGAGCTCATCAAACGATTCTGTTACAGTTGACGAAAACGGTATTTGCCGTCCGTCAGAAAACAAGGCTTGCGCAGCAGACATCACCTGTTCTGTAACGGATTACAGCGGAACTAAGGTAATTGACATTGTTCACGTTGCGTTTGCAAGAACAAAGGCAATCGGCGTTGAAATCAAGCCTAACGAAATCACCGAGGCAAAAATCGGCGAAACCAAAAAGCTTGAAGCACTTGTTAGTCCAAAGAGTGTAATCAACAAGTCCGAAGCTTCTGTCGGAGCTGTTACTTGGCGTTCAACAAACGAAAAAGTATGTACGGTTGACGAAGAAGGCGTGGTATCATTCCTTTACGGAGGCAACGCAAGAGTTGTTGCAACAACAGCCGACGGCGGATTTACGGCAGAATGTAAAATTACAGTAACCACAAACTACGACAAACTCAAACTTTTGTTGAATCAGCTCGACAGCCTTGTTCTTGATGAAAAGAACTACTATCCTGAAACTTGGGCACCATATGTTGCAGAAAAAGAAAAAGCAGAATATATGATTGCAAACAAGGGCTTTTCACAGGAAGAAGTTGACGCACAGTATGAAAAACTCGACACTGCGCACAAGAACCTCAAAAAATATGTAGACATCAAGAGAGTTGAACTTTATCTCGACGGTGAGCAGACTAAGGAATTTTATCAATACGACCTTAACCTCCTCACAGGCGGTTGGAACTACACAAGGGCAAGGCTTGACCTCAAGGTTAGAATTTATCCGAACAATGCTACATATCAAAAAGCAGAGTGGTTCTCGTCAACTCAGGATATTTCTGTTTCGTCTGACGGTGTATGCTCACCAACAGCAAATAAGCCGTGCTATGGCGAAATCAAGTGCGTTGTAACAGACGCGTTCGGCGTGGAATTCTACGACACCGTTTGGGTATCGTTCTCAAAGAATCCGGTTACAGGTATTCGCTTGTCAGATGATAACATCACAGGCTCTATCGGTGAGCAAAAACAAATTTTCGCAACTATTGAGCCGGTCGGTTCTTCGGCACTTCACATCAATGCTGCCGACATCCAGGATTATTATTGGGAGTCGGATGACGAAAATATTGCAACAATCGACAAAAAGACAGGCGTTATTACCTTTGTAAGCGCAGGTTCAACAGTTGTTCGTTGCGTATCATATGACGGCGGTATTTATTCCGAATGTAAGGTTTCAACCGAGGGCGACAGAACAGCTCTTAAAGAAGCTATCCAAAAATACGAAAACGTTGATTATACTCAATACGAATATGAATACGGTATGGCATTCAAGAGCGCTTATGAGCATGCTCTCGACGTTCTTAATGACAAGACAATGAGTCAGGAAGCCATTGATGATGCGACTGTTTCACTCACAACAGCAGGCGAAGCTCTTGCAGCGCATCCGTATATTTCGGTTGAAGCAATCGATGTAAAATACGAAACATATAAGCTTACCGTTACAGGCAAGCCGTCATCAAAGGTTGCAAACGGTACGGTTGGCTCATATAATGCAGTTTCTGTTGACCTCTCAAAAACATACGAGAGCAACAATTCACGAAACAGCGTTGTTCTCACGGCATCCACAGGAACACCGGGTTCAATGTACAAGTCTTTTTCTTGGATGATTGATAAAGTATCAGGTATGAACACTGAGTCGGCAGGTGAGACTCTGACTCTCAAGCCTGATTCGATGTCGTCAAATGCTTGGGCAAAAGTAAGGGCTGTTTATACCGACCACTACGGCAAGACAACCGAGCGTGAAATTTGGATAACAATGGCAGACGTTGTTTGTACGGAACTCAATGTTTCACCTCTTGAACTTAATCTCAAGGGCACTTCGGAGCCTTATCAGCTCAATTTCACAACAAAGGGCACAGGCACAGGCTATATTAAAGACGTAGTATTTGCTTCCGACAATGAAGAAATCGCAAAGGTTTCTAAGGACGGTGTTGTTACTCCTGTAAATGCAGGTGAATGTAATATCATTGTTAAAACTCTTGACGGCGGATATACTCAAAAGGTAGTTGTTCGTGTTACAACCGATTTCAGCGAACTTGCACAAAAGGTTAAGGAATACGAAAAGATTATTGAAGATACTAAGGATACCGACCAATATACAGAGGAATCACGAAATGCATTGATTGAGCAGGTTAACATCTGCAAGGAGATGATTAACGACGGCAAGGCAAATCAGTCCGAGGTTAACGAGGCACTTCGCAAGCTTAACGAAGCATATGGCAACCTTTCAGGCTACATTCCTGCAATCGGCATTAACATTTTCCTCAATGATTCACAAAACGCAATATCCGAGGTTAACCCTGGATTTGTAAGATATAAAGAAACATCGCTCAACGGAGCATCTATCAATTTCGGAACAAAGCTTGTTCCTGAAAACGGTATGTTCAAATCAATCAAGTGGACTTCGTCAAATTCTGCAATCACTGTCAACGAAAACGGTCTTGTAACAAATTCAAGCCTGCTTCCGGGATGTGCAAAGATTACTGCAACAGTAACAAATGCATACGGCGACAGTTATTCAAACAGCGTATATGTTTCATTTGTGAGAAATGCCGTAAAGAGCATTTCGTTTGAAAATGCAAACATCTACGGTGCTCCAAACAAGCAAAAGCAGATTACTCCTGTTTTGGCAAGCGATTCCTCAATTAAGGATATTCCTGCTTCCGTAACGGATTGCTTGTATGAGTCAATGAACACCGACATTGCAACTGTCAATGCAGACGGACTTGTTACCTTCAAGTCACAAGGCAAGACAACAATCAAGGTTACAACTGTTGACGGCGGTCTTGTCGGAGAAGTTCAAGTTCAAACAACTTGGGACACTTCGGCACTTGAAGAAGCAATCCTAAAAGCAAGAGCAATCAATTATCAGGATTATGAATATAAATACGGTATGATGCTTCAAGATGATTTGGCAGCAGCAGAAAGTGTATTTAACAATCCTGATGCTTCACAAGAAGACATTGACGCAGCTTGCACAAAGCTTCAAACAACTATCAGCGATCTTGAATTCCACAAGTTTGTTCTTCCTGTTGTAACTATGACAGCAGACGGCAAGGCTCTTTCAAACGGAATGACTTATGAGTCAATAGCAGATAAGCTTAATATTTCTGTTGCTATTGCAGGCGATATGTACAAGACGTTTGAGCTTGTAACAGAAAACGAAAACAATGTTACTGCCGAGATTAGCGACAAGAAAGACAACATTCTTCTCACAAAGTCTGCCGAAACCGCAACAATCACAATCAATGCAAGAGTTGTTGATGATTACGACAGAGAAACAACATACACCTACAATATCACTATTGTTAACAAACTTATTTACATCACTTCAATCTATATGACTCTTGACGGTCAAAAGGTTGAATCTGTAACAAAGTCGGGATACAAGGCAGGACTCACAGATTTTAAACCGTTCACTCTTTCTTACGGCGTTGATGACATTGGTGCAGCAGCTCCTGTAAAGGTTGAATGGAAGTCAACAAATCCGGAACATGTCACAGTTGATGAAAACGGTGTTGTTAATCTTACTTATAGAGGTAAACTTGCCGCCTCTACCGGAAGTGTAATCAATTCAAATATTATTTGTACTGTAACAAATGCAGACGGCTCAACAGCGTCGGTTAAAATTCCTGTTGTGATTAAAAGATAAGAGGTATACTAAATATGTTAAAATTATATATAAAAAAGAGTATAGCCTCTGTTTTGGCTTTGCTCACATTAGCCACCTGCCTTTCAATAGGCAGTGTGGCGTTTGCCGAGGGCTTGGTTGCCATCAATGAGCAAAACTTTCCTGACAAAACGTTTCGCGATTTTGTTTCTGATGTGTATGACTCAAATGGCGATGGCTATTTTTCAGAAGAAGAGCTTAAACGTGTAAAATTGCTTATGCCAAATGCTTATTTGGGTGATGACGAAAAAATTGTTGACCTCACAGGAATTGATAAGTTTTATAATCTTGAAAAAATCTATTGTGATTCATATGGATTGAAAACACTTGACCTCAGCAAAAACTTGCAGCTCAACACGGTTTCTGTTATGGGTAACGAACTTTCGGAAATCAAAGTGGGTTCTCTCCCGAATTTGGTCAGCTTGAACTGTATCAACAACAGCATCACAAGCCTTGATGTTTCGGGATGTCCGCAGCTTCAGGTTTTAAGAGCAGATATCAACGCCATCAAAAGCATTGATTTGAAGAAAAATTCTGAGCTTACAATTCTCAGCATAGTTCAAAATGAACTTTCCGAACTTGATTTGAGTGCAAACACAAAACTTCAGGAAATCTATTGCACAAAGAATCATCTTGCGGAACTCGACCTTTCGTCAAACACCGCTCTTGAAAAAACATCATCCGATTCAATCGGAAATCAATGGATTGAACTTCCTGCAACGGTAAACGAAGGCAAGATTTCGATTCCGAAAACATTTGCCGATTCTTCAAGAATCATTTCAACAAGCCTCGACACGGTTGTTCAAAACGAGGACGGCGAGGAGAGAGTTCTTGCATATTCAAACGGCGAATTTGTAACAGATGAACTTATCAACATTTCGGGCAAACTTGTTGACCCAAATGAGGAAGCTCAAGACGGCTTTGTTTACAGATACAACACGGGCAATTCAAATTGCGAATTGATGACGGTCAACACCGTTGTCATCAGAAATTTGTATCAGGTCAATTTCTATCTTGACGAAACGAAGAGCGAAAGACTCAGCTACGTTCTTGTAAAATCAGGCGGTGACGCTACTGCACCTGCTGTGCCGGACGCAACAACCTGTAAAAAATTTGTTTCTTGGTCGGAAGACTGCAAAAACGTTAAGAGCGATAAGGATATCTATATTGTTTGGGCAGATGACCACAACATCGTTGGCAGCATCGATTCCAAAACAGGCGATATCGACCTCAAGTGTACAAAGTGCAACAAAAAGACTTTGAAGTTCAATTTTATGGACACGTATAATTGCTTCAAGGGTGATGAAAACTATAATCCTGATGCCGACGTGAATAATGACGGTGTTGTAAACGCAAAGGACTTTGCAATTATTTATAAGGATTATAAACAATAAATTAATAAAAAGTCTTGATTTTTTCGCCTGCAATGAGTATAATCGTTGCAGGCGTTCTTGTTAACGTTTTAGATTTAGATATTTTACGGATGTGAATTATGAAAAACAAAAGGTTAATATGTGTCATTCTGGCTGTTGCAGTGATTATGTCCGGTATTCTCAGCATTAGTTTTACAGCATTTGCAAATACAATTTCATATCAATACGAAGCGGAAACTGCCGTTCTCACAATCAAGGGCAGCGGCGATATGGACGATTATATCGAGTCTGAGTTAAGTTCAAAACGACCTTGGAATAAGTATAAGGACGAAACAAGACATGTTGTGATAAGCAACGGAGTTTCTTCTGTAGGCGACTATTCGTTTGCTCAGTTCAAATATGTTGAGAGCGTTGAGCTTCCGAGCAGCGTGAAGCGCATCGGCACAGCAGCTTTTGCGGGTATAAGCAATCTTACGGAAATCAATGTGCCTGACAGCGTTGAGTCAGTCGGTGATTATGCTTTTGGATATAATGAAAATATGCGACTCACAAAAGGCTTTGTTGCTTATTGTTCAAGCCAAAGCGCTGCGCAGAAGTATTGCTTCAAAAATCAGGTTCCGTTTGAGACACCTTTGCAGGATATGCACGCAACTGCATCTATTTATAACAAAACAAACGAGGTTCAACTTTGGTCGTTTGTTTCGCCTACGGACGGAGAATTGCAGTTTTATTCAACCGGTGAAAAGAACAATGTGGGCTTTTTGTTCGATTCCGAAAATTATGTGTATGGCGAAAAAATTGAGGAATTGATACCTTCTGCACTTGCTTATGGCGATAATTTCAGCAACGGTGATTTTAATTTTAAGATTACATATAACATAGAGGCAGGCAAGAGATATTATCTCGGCACAAAGCTTCGTACGTCTGAAAGCAGCAGTGACGAAAGCCGTTACAGATATGTAAAATATGATGTTTATGCAAAGTTTACTTGTACAAATCATATTTATGAAATCACTTCAACAATCGAGCCGACCTGTGCGGAAAGCGGCTACAATGTTTATTCTTGCATAGGTTGTGAAAATTCGTATAAAGAGAGCATAGCTCCTCTCGGACATGATTTTGCTCCGTGCCATATCGAAAATCACGACATTGTGCTTGAATGTTCAAGATGCGACGCAACAGAAAAAGAACCGTTTATGAATTATTACAACGAGCCTGCAACCGATGAAAACCGCAAGTTTGATGTAAATTCCGACGGAATAATAAACGCAAAGGATTATGCAATTCTTTATAAAAAGGATTTGTGCAAAAGCGAAAAATAAAAGTCAAGGTTGCCCTTGACCAAAACAAAAACGCAGTGAACTTTGATTTTAAAATTCATTGCGTTTGTTTTTATTTATTCTGTTCTGCTTCGAGTGCCGCTTTTTCGGCTGCTGCCTTTTTTTCGGCACGGCGAGCCGCACTCTTTTTGCGAGATTTGTAGCTCATAAGCTTGTCGAGGTGCTCCTGCGGAGTTGAATATGCACCAACCGTAACCGATTGTCTGCCGTATGTTCCGTGGAAGTCCGAACCTCCTGTTTGCAAAAGTTTCTTCTTTTTGCAAAGTGCGATAAGTTCTTCTGTCAATTCGTCGCTGTTTTCAGGAGACCAAACCTCAACGCCGTCAAGTCCGAGTTCAATATAGTCTTCGATTTCGTCACGATTGTTGAACTTGCCCGGATGAGCAAGCACGGCAATACCGCCCGCACCGTGAATTTCGTCAATAACCTCTTTAACGGATGGGTACTTGGTTGGAGCAAGAACATTGTTTTCGCTTCCCGTGTCAAACAGTTGATAATACAAATCTCCAAAAATTTCGTCGGTGTAGCCTGCATCCATAAGTGCGTGCATAATGTGTTGCTTGTAAAGGTTGGTTGAACCGCTTGCGTGACTGATGATGAACTCGCTTGTAACAGGAAATCTTGCCGCAACTTTAAGCATCATAATCTGACCTGCCCTTTTGCGTGCAACGGAAGTCTTTTTGCAAATTCGCTCAAGTCTGTCCGGTGCGTCTGCAAGGTATGATATGATGTGAACCTTTTTGCCTGCTATTTCATCAAATGCACTGATTTCAACACCTGAAATGATGTTGACGCCGTATCTTTTGCCGATTACCTGACCTCTGACAACACCTGCAAGGCAGTCATGGTCGGTGATGGCTAATGTATCAATTCCGCTTTTTTGTGCGATAACTATTAAATCTTCAATGCCAACCGAGCCGTCGCTCAGCTTTGTATGACAATGTAAATCCGCCGCCATAATTTCTTACGGTCTCCTTTCTGTTTTGTACCGTTTTATGGGCACACTATCTGTTTATACTATAACATAAAAATGGAGAAATTTCAACAATAAATCTGTTGTTTCTACACAGAAAAGATTGTTATTTTATTGCCAAAAGCTCCCTTGCGAGCCTGCTTACGGGCAGTCCGACAACGTTGAAGTAGTCGCCGTCGATTTTCTCGACAAGCAGAGAGCCGTAGCCCTGAATTCCGTACGCTCCCGCCTTGTCGGCAGATTCTCCCGTTTTGATGTATTCGTCTATTTCTTCATCGGTCAAATCAAAAAATTTCACCTTTGTTTCAACGGCAAAACTCTTTGCGATGTCGCCCTTGATTACGGTCACGCCCGTAAACACGCTGTGAGCCTTGCCCGACAAAAATTTGAGCATTTCCCTTGCGTTTTCGTCGTTTTTCGGCTTGCCGAGGATTTTGCCGTCAAGCGCAACAACCGTGTCTGCACCGATGATGATGTCGCTGTCGTTTTTGAACGGTTCCGCCTTGATTTTTGACAGATACAAAACTGCATTTTTCGGAGAAATTCCGCTTGGCAAACTTTCGTCAACATTGCTGACCTTTATTTCAAAATTGTTTGTTATGAGTTTGAGCAATTCCTGCCGTCTTGGGCTTTGTGATGCCAAAATTATCATTATTCTACCCCTCTGTATGTCAAGCCTCGTGTGTATTTGCCGTCAAACTGACCGCCTGTTTTGAACAAATTGATGATTTGCTCCACCTGATTTTTGCTCTCGTCGGTGAAGTAAAAATGAATGAAGTCGGTTTTGATTTCCTTTTGTCTGTCACCCATATAAACAGGAACAGGGTTGAGCACCTCAACGCACGGATAAGGCGAACACTTCACCTTGAACTCAAATCCTTTACGGTCGGTGAGCTTGCCTGTGCAACGGGAACAGCCGAGGTGATTTTTAATCGGGCAGTTTCGTGTGAGCATAAGCGGTAAATAACCGTAGCCGATAATTCCCGTGTCCTTTGCACCGATTCGGTTTGCCTGTTCCAGAGTTGCCTCAAATGACAAAATCGGAGAGTTGAAAAGTTGTGCACACTCGCTGTTAAATATGTTCAGTCCAAAGTCGCCGTAAACCTCAAATCCCATTTTTTGGGCAAGCGAATATGCACCGAGGTTTGAGCAAAGCGCTTTTCTGACACCAATTTTTTTCAGATGTTCAAGCCTTTTTGTGAGCTTTTCTTCCATACCGAAAAGTCCTCTCGGAATTTCAACCCCTGCACGGTTGTCCACAAAATCTTCATCCTTGCTCCAAATCGGGATGAATATCCTCTTGAACGGATGCTTGTCGGGAATACTGTCGGGATTCAAAAATCTTGCCGTGTAGTACGGTGTGCAGTTCTTTTCCGCATAGCGGTCTGCCTTGTACGGCATTTGTGTAAACGGCTGAATTTCAACTTTGTCAAGCATTTCAACCGCTTCTCTGCGCATAGAATTGATTACGCTTGCCGGCAAAATCAATCCGTCATCAAGGTCAACCGTGATGTTGTTCAGATAAAATTGTGTGTTGCCGAACTTTGCAAGCCTTGATGTAACGGTTTCTTCGGTCATCGGCTTGTTGATAGCCGTTTCGGGCACGGTGCCCACAACGGTCGCTTCCTTGCCGAGTGCCCTTGCCGTCAGTTCCGCTTTGCGGTTCGCCTTGCAGATAAACTCAATGTCAATCGGCACAAGCGGATTTTCGTTGTCGTAAAGGTGCGATAATTCTTTGAGCACATCTTTTGCCGCCACAACATCCTCTTTTTGACGAGTGCCGAACATATCCTTGCGCTCGCCCGTGAAATATCCGTCCGTAAATCCTGTTCGGGAAAATACGGATTTCAGCGTGTTTTCGTCAGAGGCGGTGTATTCGCCGTCAATCGCCTTTTTGCAAGAAGTGACAGCAGCCGCAACATATTCGGGACGCTTCATTCTGCCCTCGATTTTCAGGCTGACAACTCCTGCCTGCACAATTTCGTTTATGCTTTTGATGAGGCTCAAATCCTTTAGCGACAAGTCACAGCTTCTGCTTGCATCGGCGCTGAAACCGAGCCTGCAAGGTTGTGCGCAAAGTCCACGGTTGCCCGAACGCCCGCCGAGCATTGCCGACAAATAGCATTGACCGCTCACGCACATACAAAGTGCGCCGTGCACAAACATTTCGAGTTCCATATCGGTTGCCTGTCGGATTTCCTTTATTTCGTCAAGGCTCATTTCTCTCGGCAAAACAGCACGAACAAAGCCCATTTTTTCAAGAGCCTTAAAACCCTTCGGCGAATTGACGCTGCATTGGGTTGAAGCGTGCAATCTTGCTGTCGGAAAATGATTGTGTATAATTTTTGCAAGTCCGAGGTCTTGGATGATGAATGCGTCAACTCCGAGCGACAAGCCTGCTTCAACGGTTTTGTATGCAAGCTCCCTCTCGCTGTCTGAAATGAGGATGTTGAGCGCAAGGTAAATCTTGACCTCCCTTGCGTGGCAGTATTCCACCGCCTGCTTCAGTTCTTCAAAGGTGAAGTTAGTTGCGCCTCGTCTTGCATTTATTCCTTTTGTGCCGAGGTAAACGGCGTTTGCTCCGCACCTAACGGCAGCAATCAAGCTTTCCATACTTCCCGCAGGTGCTAAAATTTCGGGTCTTTTGTTCATATCTCTTTTCATCTTTCAAAAAAATTAATGGACACACTCTGCGTCCATTAATCGTAGTTTATGGTTTATTTGCCGTCGCTTGCGTTTTTGCTTCTGAGCGCTGAAAGTTCTCTGTTGAGTCTTTCAATCTCTCGTCTTGCAACATCAACCTCAAGCTTTGCCCTTGCGGCATCCTCGATATAATCCTTGATTTGAACACGCAGGTTGACTGCTTCGCTGTTTGCCTTTTTGCAAGCGTCCGCCTGGTCAAGTGCCACAAGCACGGCACATTGTGTTTGCGAAAGATTTGGCGACTCGTTGGAAATGTTGTGCATTTCCTTGTTGATAAGCTCTCCGAGCTGTTCTACATATTCAGGGTCATCTTCTGTCAAGATGGTGTATGAATTGCCGTAAATTTTCAGAGTAACTCTGTTTTTTTCCATAGTATCACCTTTTTCGTCATAATACTTCAAATTTTTATTCTCTTTTAGTATAACAATTTAATATAAAAATGTCAACAATATAAACCGATTGTGCTTTTGCTTGTTTTTGGGGAAGTGCTGAAAAGGATAAATGAAATTACTTGATTTTTTAACTGTAATTAAAATTTATTCTATTTGTTGACGGACGATATAATCGGTGATAAAATATTACTATTATAACAAACTACAGAAGTTTTGAGAGGTGAAAAGTATGGATAATATGAAAAACACGAAGTTCATCAGAAAGCTGCCTGTACCTAAGGATATCAAGGCACAGTATCCGCTTTCGGAAGAAGCTACGGCAAAAAAAGAAATCAGAGATAAGGAAATCGAAAAGGTTTTTAAGGGCGAAAGCGACAAGCTCGTTCTTGTTATCGGTCCTTGCTCTGCCGACAAGCCTGAGCCTGTTCTTGAATATATCCACAGACTTGCCGAGGTTCAAAAAGAAGTTGAGGACAAAATCCTCATCATTCCGAGAATTTACACAGGCAAGCCTCGCACAACGGGCGAAGGCTACAAGGGTATGCTTCATCAGCCCGACCCTGAAAAGAAACCCGATATGCTTGAGGGTATTATCGAGGTCAGACAGCTCCACAAGGACGCTATCGAGCAAACAGGTCTTACCTGCGCAGACGAAATGCTCTACCCTGAAAATCACAGATATTTGTCAGACCTTCTTTCATATGTTGCGGTTGGTGCAAGAAGTGTCGAAAATCAGGAGCACAGACTTGTGTCCTCTGCTCTCAATATCCCTGTCGGAATGAAAAATCCTACATCGGGCGATATTTCCGTTATGCTCAACGCAATCAAGGCGGCGCAGTCGGGACATATGTTCTTGTACAGAGGTTGGGAAGTTGAATCTGCCGGTAACGATATGGCTCACGTTATTCTTCGTGGAAGCGTGGATAAGCACGGCATTAATCACGTTAACTATCACTATGAGGATTTGATGAACCTTTGCACACAATATTGCAACGGCGGTTTCAAAAATCCTGCTGTTATCATTGACACAAACCATTCCAATTCGGGCAAAAAGTATCTTGAGCAGGTTCGTATTGCAAACGAGGTGCTTCATTCTATGCGCCACAGCAACGACATCAAGAAGATGGTCAAGGGCTTTATGATTGAATCTTATCTTGAGGATGGCAACCAAAAGGTTGAGGACGGCGTTTACGGCAAGTCAATCACCGACCCGTGCCTCGGATGGGATAAAACAAGGGAACTCATCCACATTATTGCGGAACAATTATAATAAAACCGAATTCAAATCACCTGCTGTGCCACTTCAGCAGGTGATTTTTTTTATTAGTAAACAAAATACGGCTCTCATTTGCCGTTGTTTTTGTAGCAAAAAGAGAAATTTGTATCAAAACTTGTTAAATTATTGACAATTTACTGCTATTGATATAAAATTTAATCAAATCGAATTGTTATATATTTAACAATGTTTAGGAGGTAAGACAGTTATGGCAAACAGAAGGGTAGCACTTGTCGGTTGTGGTATGGTAGGTATGAGCTATGCTTATGCTCTTCTTAATTCCGATTTGTGCAATGAGTTAATTCTTATTGATATTAACGAGGACAAGGCAAAAGGTGAAGCTATGGACCTCAATCACGGCTTGTGCTTTTCAAGCTCTCATATGAAAATTCGTGCAGGCTCATTTGATGACTGTGCGTATGCCGACCTTGTTGTAATCACAGCTTCGGCAGGTTCAAGAAAACCGGGCGAAACCCGCTTTGACCAACTTAATAAAAATGTAAAAATCTTCAAATCATTCATTTCAAAAATCGTTGCATCGGGCTTCAACGGCATTTTCCTTGTTGCTTCAAACCCTGTTGATGTTATGACAAGAGTGACCTATGAGCTTTCGGGCTTCCCGGCAAACAGAGTTATCGGTTCGGGCACAACTCTTGACACGGCAAGACTTCGTTATCTTATCGGTGATTATTTTCAGGCTGACCCTCATTCGGTTCACGGCTATGTTATCGGCGAGCACGGCGACAGCGAGTTCGTTCCTTTCAGCCAGCTCAATCTCTCAACAAAAAATGTTGAAGAATTCTTTAATGACGAGAGATTTGCAAACGATTATAAGCGTGAAGATATCGAAGAAATTATCGAAAAAGTTAAGAATTCCGGCGCAGAAGTTATCAAGCTCAAAGGTGCAACTTATTACGGAATCGGTATGAGCCTTGTCAGAATCACAAAGGCGATTTTCGGCGACGAAAACAGCGTAATCACAGTTTCTTCAAGACTCAATGGCGAGTACGGTATGCGTGATGTTTATCTCGGATTGCCTGCTTATGTCAACCGCAACGGCGTCAGAAAAATTCTCCCTCTCAACCTTACAGAGGAGGAGATTGAAAAGCTCCGCAATTCGTATAATATCCTCAAGGAATCATACGACGGAATTACTATGTAAATCAGCACAATAAGATTGGAATCCCCCTCCCGTCTATTGTATATATGCCTCTCCTTGTTATAAGGGAGAGGTAATTTTTTTGCGCATCGGGGCGTGTGGGTTGAATGAGATTGCTCCGTTTGGCACGGGTTTTAACAATTTGTAAAAGATTTGAGCAAAGTTGTGCAGGTTTTTATCATTCAACAGGCAAAATTACGAAAAATAAAGTTTTAACGATTACTTTTTTGTAGAAGTATCTGAAAATGTCAAAATTGTTATTTTTTTAACAATTTGCCCTTGATATTAGAATAACAGAAATATATAATATAATAGAAAAAAATTAAACCCAACCGTATATCAGGAGGTAAAGATTATGGAATATCGTATTGAACACGACTCAATGGGCGAGGTTAAAGTACCTGCAGACAAATATTGGGCAGCACAGACAGAGCGTAGCCATGAAAACTTCAAGATTGGCGTTGGCATCGAGGTTATGCCAAGAGAAATCACTCACGCATTCGGCGTGCTTAAAAAAGCTGCCGCTATTGCAAACAATCAGCTTAAGCCTGAAAAAATGACAGACGAAAAGCTTTCCGCTATTTCACAGGCTTGTGACGAAGTTATGAGCGGTTCACTCAACGAGCACTTTCCGCTTGTTGTTTGGCAGACAGGCTCAGGCACACAGTCAAATATGAATGCAAACGAAGTTATCGCAAACAGAGGTAACGAGATTGCAGGCAAAAAGATTCTTCACCCGAATGACGATATCAATATGTCACAGTCATCAAACGATACATTCCCGACAGCTATGAGCATTGCGGCTGTTCTCGGAATCGAGGACAAGGTTTTCCCTGCTCTTGACAAGCTCATCGCAACATTCAAAATGCTTGAAGAAAAGCACGAGGGCATCGTAAAGTCGGGCAGAACTCACCTTCAGGACGCAACTCCTATCACTTTTTCTCAGGAAATCAGCGGCTGGAGATCTTCTCTTGAAAAGGACAGACGACTCCTCGAAATCGCACTTCCAGAACTTAAGGAATTGGCACTCGGCGGAACAGCGGTAGGCACAGGTCTTAACGCACCAAAGGACTTTGATGTTAAGGTTGCAGAGGCTGTAACAAAAATTACAGGCAAGCACTTCATCACAGCTCCAAACAAGTTCCACGCCCTCACTTCAAAGGACGAAATCGTGTTTGCTCACGGCGCACTCAAGGCTCTTGCGGCTGACCTTATGAAGATTGCAAACGATGTTCGTTGGCTTGCTTCCGGTCCTCGTCTTGGTCTTGGCGAAATTAAAATCCCTGAAAATGAGCCGGGCTCATCAATTATGCCGGGCAAGGTTAACCCAACACAGTGCGAGGCTGTGACAATGGTTGCGGTTCAGGTTATCGGCAACGACACAGCAATCGGTATGGCTGCTTCACAGGGCAATTTCGAACTCAATGTGTTTATGCCTGTTATCATTTATAACTTCACACAGTCGGTCAGACTTCTTTCGGAAGCAATGATTTCATTTAACGACAACTGTGCTGTCGGTATCACAGCAAACGAGGATAAGATGGCTTCAAACCTCCACAACTCTCTTATGCTTGTTACTGCTCTCAACCCATATATCGGCTACGAAAATGCAGCAAAGACTGCAAAGCTTGCATACAAGAACAACATTTCTCTCAAGGAGGCTTGCGTTCAGCTCGGTTTCCTCACAGAAGAAAGATTTGACGAAGTTTTCCATCCGGAACAGATGGTTTGATTTTCGTAAAAATTAGAATTTTGGATTTAGGATAAAGGAGAATAGAATAATGACTTTCAGTTATTATCCGGGATGCACCTTGAAAACAAAGGCGCAGGATTTGGATAAATACGCAAGAATGTCGGCAGAGGCTCTCGGTGTTACACTTGAGGAACTCCCTGATTGGCAGTGTTGCGGCGGTGTTTATCCTATGGCAAGGGACGAGATTGCAACAAAACTTTCTTCTGTTCGTGCGCTCAATAAATCAAAAGAACTCGGTCAGGATCTTGTAACTATGTGCTCCGCCTGCCACAATGTCATCAAGCAGGTAAACAACGATATGCTCGATGAAGAAATCGCAGACAAGGTTGCAAGATATATGAAACTTGACGAGCCTTACAGAGGCGAAACAAATGTCATTCACTATCTTGAAGTTTTGCGTGACAAGGTGGGATTTGACAATGTCAAGGCAGCGGTAAAAAATCCTCTCAAGGGCAAAAAGATTGCGGCTTATTACGGTTGCTTGCTTCTTCGTCCAAGCAGAGTTATGCAGATGGACGACCCTGAAAATCCGACAATTATGGAGGATTTAATCAAGGCATTGGGCGCAACTCCTGTTGTGTATTCAATGCGCAACGAGTGCTGCGGCGGCTACACCACCCTTGAAAACAAGGAGATTGCAAAAGCAAACGGCAACGCAGTGCTTGAAAACGCTGTTAAAAACGGAGCAGAGATGGTTATCACGGCTTGTCCGCTTTGTATGTATAATCTC
Organism: uncultured Eubacterium sp.; assembly: GCF_934525195.1. Lineage (GTDB taxonomy): Bacteria > Bacillota > Clostridia > Oscillospirales > Acutalibacteraceae > Eubacterium_R. The sequence goes on along the minus strand of NZ_CAKSZA010000003.1, from coordinate 35,293 downwards.
AATAAGAATGCAACAGATTATGATGTGCCAGTTAAGTACTTCACAGAGGTGCTTGCAGAGGCGCTCGGTTTGATTGGCGAATAAGGAGGGCTTGCAATGGAAAATAATTATCTTAAAGAGCAGGTTATCCGTTCGGCAGGAATCAATCCGCTCAAATGTATGGGCTGCGGCAAATGCTCGGCAACCTGTCCTTCTTATGATAATATGGAATATCATCCGCATCAGTTTGTGTCTATGGTGGCAAACGGCAATATCGAACCGCTTTTGGATAGCGAATCATTGTACACTTGCCTTTCTTGCCTTGCTTGCTTGGAGCGTTGTCCGAGAGGCGTTGAGCCGGCAAGATTTGTTGAGGCAGTAAGAGTTGCCAAGATTCGCCGTCAGGGTGAGGAACATTTGCACCCGCAGGACATTCCTGAAATGTGGGATGAAGATTTACCTCAGCAGGCTATCGTGTCTGCAATGAGAAAGTATTGGAAATAAGCAGGGAGGAGTAGAAAAATATGCACAGAATAGGCGTATTCGTTTGTTGGTGCGGTAGCAATATCGCCGGTACGGTTGATGTTCACAAAGTTGCGGAAACTTTGAAGAATGAGCCGGGCGTAGTTTACTCCACCGATTATCAATATATGTGCTCCGAGGCAGGACAAAATATGGTTAAGGACGCTATCAAGGAATATAACCTTACGGGCGTTGTAATCTGCTCTTGCTCACCTCGTATGCACGAAAACACATTCCGCAAGGCTGCTGCTTCGGTTGGTCTTAATCCTTATATGGTTGAGATTGCAAACATTCGTGAGCAGTGCTCTTGGATTCACAAAGATATGGCAACAGCAACAGAAAAGGCTGTTGTTTTGGGCAGAACCGCTATTGCAAAGGTTCAGCTCAACACTCCGCTTGTTGCAGGCGAAAGCCCTGTTACAAAGCGTGCGCTTGTCATCGGCGGCGGTATTGCGGGTATTCAAACCGCACTCGACATTGCCGAGGCAGGTTTTGAAGTTGATATTGTTGAAAAGTCACCTACTATCGGCGGAAAGATGGCGCAGATAGACAAGACTTTCCCGACTCTCGACTGTGCGGCTTGTATCTTGACCCCAAAAATGGTTGAGGCGGCACAGCAGGAAAAAATCAAGATTTATTCTTACAGCGAGGTTGAAGAAGTTAAGGGCTTCGTGGGCAACTTCAATGTTAAAATTAAGCGTAAGGCAAGATTTGTAAACGAGGACATATGCACAGGTTGCGGACTTTGCACCGAAAAATGCCCTATGAAGAAAGTGCCTAACGAGTTCAATCTCGGTATGGATAACCGCAGTGCAATCTATATTCCGTTTGCACAGGCTGTACCGAAGGTTGCAACTATCGACCCTAATTATTGCATCAAGATGAAAACAGGCAAGTGCGGACTTTGCTCAACGGTTTGCGAGGCAAAGGCTATCAACTATGACGCAAAGGACGAATTTGTTGACGCACAGTACGGTGCAATCGTTGTTGCAACTGGTTTTGAGCCGATTAAGGTTGATAAGTTTGACGAGTTTGCATACAATCAGTCGCCTGATGTTGTAACTTCTCTTGAATACGAAAGACTTATGAATGCGGCAGGTCCTACAAACGGTACACTTCTCCGTCCGTCCGACCATGAGCATCCGCATACTATCGTATTTGTTCAGTGCGTCGGCTCCCGTTGTGCCGAAACAGACCCAAAGGGCAAGCCGTATTGCTCAAAGGTTTGCTGTATGTACACAGCAAAGCACGCAATGCTCACCCGTGAAAAATATCCGGACACAGATGTTTATGTGTTCTACATCGATGTTCGTACTCCGGGCAAGAACTTTGACGAATTCTATCGCAGAGCGGTTGAGGAATACGGAGTTCATTATGTAAAGGGTATGGTCGGCAAGGTTGTTCCGGACGGCAAAAAGCTCAAGGTTCAGGCTTCCGATTTGCTCAACAACAAACAGCTTCACATTGATGCGGATATGGTTGTTCTTGCGGCGGCTATTGAACCGTCAAAGAGCGCAAGACCTCTTGCAACAATGCTCACAGCTTCAATGGATACAAACGATTTCTTCACCGAGGCTCACCCAAAACTTCGTCCTGTTGAATCACCTACGGCAGGCGTGTTCCTTTCGGGTATGTGCCAAGGTCCAAAGGATATTCCCGAAACCGTATCGCAGGCTTCGGCTTGTGCGGCAAAGGTTATCGGACTTCTTGTAAAAGACAAACTCACTTGCAACCCTTGTGTTGCCCACAGTGACGAGATGATGTGCAACGGCTGTTCATCTTGCGAAAAGGTTTGCCCTTACGGAGCAATTACATATCAGGAAAAAGAATTCCGTATGCCTGACAGAACAACTCAAATCAGACGAGTTGCCAGCGTAAATCCTGCTGTTTGTCAGGGTTGCGGTGCTTGTACGGTTGCTTGTCCGTCAGGCGCAATGGACCTCAACGGATTTTCTAACAAGCAAATTATGGCGGAGGTAGATGCAATATGCAAATAGAGAATAACGAATTCAAGCCAAAAATTGTAGCCTTCTGCTGTAATTGGTGCTCATATGCAGGGGCTGACTTGGCAGGTACAAACAGACTTAACTATCCTGCCGATGTAAAAATCATTCGTGTGCCTTGCTCATGCAGAGTAAACCCTATGTTTATTCTCCGTGCGTTCCAAAGAGGTGCAGACGGTGTAATTATGTGCGGCTGCCATCCGGGTGACTGCCACTACACAACAGGTAATTACTATGCACGACGCAGAATGACTCTCCTTTTCTCAATGCTTGATTATCTCGGCATCGAAAAGGGCAGAACCCGTGTTGAATGGGTATCCGCAGCAGAGGGTCAAAAGTTTGCGGAAACTATGAACAGCTTTGTGGAAACTATCTACGAGCTTGGCGAAAATAAGAGATTGGAGGATTTGAGATGCAAGAACAAATAATTGCAAAGGCAAAGGAACTCCTCCAAAACGGCACTGTTGACCGTGTTCTCGGCTGGAAAGTCGGCGAATTTAAGTACGACCTCACTCCGGGCGTGTTCACTTCGGCAGACGAGGTTGACCGTGAATTTGTTTACAACACATTTTCAGGTGCCAACCTTTCAAAATATCTTGTAAAGCAAACAAGAAAAGGCGAGGGCAAAATCGCAATTTTCGTAAAACCTTGCGATTCTTACAGCCTCCAACAGCTCATCAAGGAGCACAGAGTAGACCGTGAAAAAGTGTACATTGTCGGCATTGAATGTTTTGGCAAGACCGACATTAACAAGATTAAAGCAACGGGGCTCAGCGGTATTTCGGACATTACGGAAGCTGATGATTCAATCGTTGTTGAAACAATTTACGGCGACAAAAAGACTTTCAAGAAGTTTGAAGTTATGGCAGAGCGTTGCCTTTCTTGCAAGAGCAAGAAAATCGTAATTTATGATGAACTTATCGGCGAAAACGGCGAAGTTCTCGATTCAAACCGCTTTGACCAAGTTGCCGAGCTTGAAGCAATGACTCCTGATGAGCACTTTGAATTCTGGCAAAACGAACTTTCAAAGTGCATCAGATGCAACGCTTGCAGAAATGTTTGCCCTGCCTGCACTTGCGAAAAGTGCGTGTTCGACAACGACAATTCGGGCGTTGCTCAAAAGGCGGCTCAAACAAGTTTTGAGGAGAGCAATTTCCACATCATCCGTGCATTCCATGTTGCAGGCAGATGCACCGACTGTGGCGAGTGTTCAAGAGTTTGCCCTCAAAACATTCCGCTTCATCTTCTCAATCGCAAATTCATCAAGGACGCCAACGAACTTTACGGCGAGTATCAGGCAGGCGAAGACGCAGACAGCCGTTATCCGCTTGTTAACTTTGATTTTGATGATTGCGAGCCGAGCGTTGTTTATGAGAGAGGAGGACAAAAGTAATGAAAAAGATTTCTATGTCACAAATCGACTCTCTTTTTAATGCTATCGCAGAAAACGAGGCACTTTATATCCCGACCGATAAGGGCGACATTGCAGAGTTTGCAAGATACAAGGACGGTATGACACTTACCGAAAAGTACAACACAAACCGTTCCGCAAAGGATTTCTTCTTCCCACAGACCGAGAATTTGTACGACATTCGTATGAACGGATTGAAGCTTGAAATCAAGGACACCCGTAAGGAGTGCGAGGATTTTGTAGTGTTCGGCGTCAGAGGATGTGATGTCAGAGCGTTTGACATTCTCGACAGAGTGTTCCTTGTTGACCCGATTGATACATATTATAAGAACAGAAGAAGCCACGCAACAATTATTTCTCTTGCGTGCAACCGTCCTGAAGAAACTTGCTTCTGCAACGCTTTCGGCATTGACGCTTCCGACCCGAACGGTGACATCACCGCTTGGAAGCACGGCGACACTCTTTATATGGAAGCAAAGACGGAAAAGGGCGAGGCACTTATCGCAAAATTGGGCGCTGTGCTTGAAGATGCGGACTCTGCCCCTGTTGAAGAAGTTAAGAGTGCGGTTAAAACGGTTATGTCAAAACTTCCGCTTGCAAACACTTCTTTTGAGGGAATGAAGCAAAGCGACCTTTTGGCTCACTTTAAAAATGAAAAATGGGCAGGACTTTCAGAAAGCTGTATCGGTTGCGGAACTTGCACCTTTGTGTGCCCAACCTGTCAGTGCTACGACATCAGAGAATTCGACACCGGCAACGGAGTCAAGAAGTTCAGATGTTGGGACAGCTGTATGTACAGCGATTTCACAAAGATGGCTCACGGCAATCCGAGAACTTCTCAGCTTGAGCGTTTCCGTCAAAGATTTATGCACAAACTTGTGTATTATCCCGACAATAACGAAGGCATTTTCGGTTGCGTAGGCTGTGGCAGATGTATTGCAAAGTGCCCAATTTCGATGAATATCGTTAAGGTAGAAAAAGCATTGGAGGTTGAAGCATAATGAATAGTGAAACCTTAATTCCTCAGGTTGGTGTTGTAACCGACATTCGTCAGGACACACCTGATGTAAAAACCTTCAGAGTGAACGCACTTGAGGGCGGAAAGGTGTTTGAGCACATTCCGGGACAGTGCGCAATGCTTTCTATTCCGGGCGCAGGCGAGGGTATGTTTTCAATCACATCTTCTCCTACAAACGAAGAATATATGGAATTCAGTATCAAAAAATGCGGTTGCCTCACAACTTGGCTTCATTTGATGGATGTCGGTCAGGAAATCGCAATCCGTGGCCCGTACGGCAACGGCTTCCCGGTTGATACGGAATTTGCAGGCAAAGATTTGCTCTTTATCGCCGGCGGTATCGGTCTTGCTCCGCTCCGCTCGGTAATCAACTATTGCAGAGATAACAGAGATAAGTACGGTTCAATCGACATTGTTTACGGCTCACGCAGTATGGATGACCTTGTTGATTACAAGGAAATCATCGACGAGTGGTGCAAAGAGGACGGCATCAATGTTTACCTCACCATCGACCGTGAACAAGAGGGCTGGGACGGTCATGTAGGCTTTGTTCCGAACTATGTCAAGGAACTCGGCTTCGACACAAACAAGACCTGCGTCATCTGCGGTCCGCCGATTATGATTAAGTTTACACTTCAGGGACTTATTGAACTCGGCTTCGAAAAAACACAGGTTTACACCACAATGGAACTTCGTATGAAATGCGGTGTGGGCAAATGTGGCAGATGCAACATCGGCGACAAGTATGTTTGCAAGGACGGTCCTGTGTTCCGCTGTGACCAACTTGACGAATTGCCTGATGAATACTAAGATTGGGAGGATATTGGATTATGGAAAATAATATGGTTAATATATATTTGTTCGGCAAGAAATATTCCGTGCCGTCAAATTTGACAATAATGAAAGCAATGGAATATGCCGGCTATCAGCTCAAAAGAGGCTGTGGCTGTCGTAACGGCTTTTGCGGTGCTTGCGCAACAATATACAGAGTTGCGGGCGACAAGGATTTAAAGGCTTGCCTTGCTTGTCAAACACAGGTTGAGGATGGAATGTACATTGCAACTTTGCCGTTCTTCCCTCTTGTAAAAGAGCCTTATGATATTGAAAAAATCAGCACAAACGAAACTATTATGATGCAACTTTATCCTGAGATTTACGCTTGTGTCGGCTGTAATGCCTGCACAAATGCGTGCACACAGGGACTTAATGTTATGCAGTATATTGCATATGCACAGCGTGGCGAGTTTGAAAAGTGTGCAGAGGAGAGCTTCGACTGCGTTATGTGCGGTGTTTGCTCATCTCGTTGCCCTGCCGGTATTTCTCATCCGCAGGTTGCACTTTTGGCAAGAAGAATCAACGGCAAGTATCTTGCTCCGGAAAGCAAGCACTTGACTGACAGAGTTCAGGAAATCAAGGACGGCACATTTGAGGAACTTCTCCAAAATCTTATGCAAAAGCCGATTGAGGAAATGAAAGAACTCTACAACAACAGAGAAATTGAGAAGTAAGGAGGCGACCGAAATGTACAACAAAGAAATGCAGGAATCTATGAAAAAGGTTGCGGCAAACAGAGCCGAAAACACAGCGTTTGAGCCTCGTCGTATGACAGCAGAGGAAAAGGACACCCTCCTTGCAACCTATCACCCTGACTATAAGCAGGAAGAATTTGCAACACTTCAAATCGGTCCTAACAAGGGCGAAAAAGTGCCTCTTGAGCTTGCGGATTTGCTCCAGGCTCACAGCAGAATCAACACAAAAAACATCAATCTTGACAAGGTTGATTATGATGTTGATGTCCTCATCATCGGCGGTGGCGGTGCAGGTGCATCGGCTGCAATCGAGGCAGACAACAACGGCGCTTCTTGTATGATTGTTACAAAGCTCCGTATCGGTGATGCCAACACAATGATGGCAGAGGGCGGTATTCAGGCTGCCGACAAGGAGAACGACTCTCCTGCACAGCACTATATTGACGCTTTCGGCGGAGGTCACTTTGCCGCAAAGCCTGAACTTCTTTACAAACTTGTAAACGATGCTCCTGAGGCTATTCAATGGCTCAATGACCTTGGCGTTGAGTTCGACAAAGCTCCCGACGGAACAATGATTACCACCCACGGCGGCGGAACATCACGCAAGAGAATGCACGCCGCAAAGGACTATTCGGGTGCGGAAATTATGAGAACTCTCCGTGATGAAGTTCAAAACAGACAAATTCCTGTTGTTGATTTCACATCGGCAATCGAACTTATCAAAGACACAGAGGGCAAGGTTGCCGGTGCTGTTCTCCTTAATATGGAAACAGACGAAATCCTTATTGCAAAGGCAAAGACTGTCATCATCGCAACAGGCGGTGCAGGCAGACTTCACTATCAGGGCTTCCCAACTTCAAACCACTACGGTGCAACAGCCGACGGTCTTATTCTCGGCTACCGTGCAGGTGCAAAGCTTCTTTATGCCGACACACTTCAGTATCACCCAACGGGTGCGGCTTATCCTGAGCAGATTTTCGGTGCACTCGTAACAGAGAAAGTTCGTTCTCTCGGCGCAAAACTTGTCAATGTAAACGGCGAAGTATTTATGCATCCGCTCGAAACCCGTGATGTTTCTGCGGCTTCTATCATTCGTGAGTGCTCAACAAACGGCAACGGTGTTCACACAGATGACGGCGTGGGCGTTTGGCTCGATACCCCTATGATTGAAATCAAGGGCGGCGAGGGCACAATCGAAAAGAGAATTCCTGCTATGATGAGAATGTTCGGCAAGTACGGAATTGATATCCGCAAAGAGCCTATTCTCGTTTATCCGACCCTTCACTATCAAAACGGCGGTCTTGACATCAAGGCTGACGGTATGACAGATATCGAAAACCTTTATGTTGCAGGCGAGGCTGTCGGCGGTATCCACGGCAGAAACCGTCTTATGGGCAACTCACTTCTTGATGTTATCGTGTTCGGCAGAAACGCAGGTAAAAATGCTTCCGAAAAGTCAAAGAGCGTTGATGTTGCAGACCTCACCCTTTCACATGTTGACAGCTTTGAAGCAGAAATCAAGGACGCAGGCATTGAAACAGAAACTGTTTCACCAAAGCTTCTCCCGGACTACACTCGCAAAGTAAACGACAAATAAAAACAGACTGTTGTTAAAGCCCCTGAAACACGCCAAAATATAATATCCAAATTATGCCTCCTCTTTTTAAAAGGTGATTCCCCCGTTAATCGGGGGAAATGTCTGCAACGCAGACAAAAGGGGGCGTCTACGCAGTAAAGGTGGCAACACGAAGTGTTGACGGTGGGGTTTTAAAAATGCTGTAAGTATCGAACTTACAGCATTTTTGGCGTTTTTCGTTTTTTGCTCAGTCGAGGTACCATCGTACATCTTCCTTCGCAAGAAAACGAAATTCAGAACCTTTCTCAACAGTCTAATTAATACCTGTACTATTATATGTCAGAGGTTTAGCAACAAAATGTCGTAGCTTGTGTGCGACTTATGATTTAATTTACAAGGAGAAATTATGGATTTCGGTATTGTGTCCGTTACGGGCGTAGCGTTTTTAACCTTTAGTGTGCTGGCTATTGCGGCAGTTGGCTACACTCTCGGCAGAATTACCATCAAGGGAGTAAATCTCGGCACAGCAGGCGTTTTCATCGTTGCCTTGCTGTTCGGTGCTTTTTTGTTCCCTGTTCTTGACGACCAGCTTATGGTAGGCGATGAGGCGGTTTCGTTTACCAAAGAAGCTCTTAAAATTGTAGAAAATCTCGGACTTATTTTCTTCGTCACTTCGGTCGGCTTCATCGCAGGACCAAAGTTTTTCAGAAATATGAAAAAGAATTTTAAGTCCTATGTTCTTTTGGGAATTGTGATTATTGCTTCCGCTTCGCTTATGTGCGCACTTTGTGTGCTCATCGGCGGCAAGTTCACATCTGTTGACCACGAAACTTTCAAGTCAACCATGGTCGGCTTGTTTGCGGGTGCGTTGACTTCAACCCCGGCGTTCTCCGCTTCAAAAGAGGCGGTTGCCGAAATGGGCGCTCACTATGAGGACGCTGTTTCGGCAGGCTATGCAATAGCTTATCTTTTTGGTGTAATCGGCGTTGTTCTTTTCGTTCAGATTATTCCGAAAATCACAAAGGCAGATATGGCAGAGGAACTCAAAAAAATCTCTGTTGAGGCAAGCGAGTCATCAAAAAAGAAAGATGACAAAAAAATTATTTTGCTTGACGAACTCGGATTTACTCCGTTTTCACTCGCAGCAATTTTGGGCGTTATGCTCGGCTCAATCAAGTTCAAGGGCTTTTCGCTCACCACAACGGGCGGTTGCATTTTGGTTGCTCTCGTGTTTGGCCACTTCGGCAGAATCGGCAAAATCAGCATTATGCCCGAACAGTCGGTTCTCCGCACATCAAGAGAGCTTGGCTTGATGATGTTCCTCATCGGTGCAGGTGTATCGGGCGGTGCAAAATTCGTGCAGTATTTTGAGCCTGTCTATTTCCTCTACGGTGCGTTGCTTACACTCGTTCCGATGGTCATCGGCTATGTGTTTGCAAAATTCGTTCTTAAAATGCCGCTTCTCAACAACCTCGGCTCAATCACCGGCGGCATGACAAGTACCCCGGCGCTCGGCACGCTCATCAGCGTTGCAGGCTCGGAGGATGTTGCTTCGGCTTATGCGGCAACTTATCCTGTTGCCCTCATCAGCGTAGTAATCGCATCAAAATTGATTATTATGTTCTGCTGATAAATAAAACAAAACGCTTCGTTCCACATCTGCGGACGAAGCGTTTTTGATTTGGTTGTATAAATGTTTAAGACTGATTGTTCTGCGCACTCAAGTATTTTACGGCGCTGTGGGCGGCAATGTTTCCCTCGCCGACCGCCTTTGCAATTTGGTACGGAGTGCCTGTGCAGTCGCCTGCGGCAAAGCATCCGTCAATGCTCGTTTTCATATTTTTGTCCACAATAATACTGCCGTTTTGCACCTCAAGTTTGTTCAGCAGAACATCCGCAGAAACAGCCTGTTTGATGAAAAATACGCCGTCAACATCAAGCTTTGAACCGTCTGCAAGCTCAATGCCCGACACCTTGCCGTCACCGATAACCGCAGTAATTCTTGATTTAAGATGCGTAACATTCTCCTTGTCAATTTTCGATGTGAACTTGTGCGAATAGTAGACCTCGTTTGCAAGGTCGCTCAAATATTCAACTTCTTCCTCGCCGTCTGCATTGTCGCAGAACACGGCGATTTTTTTGTCTTTGTACAACATTCCGTCACAGGTTGCGCAGTAGCTCACGCCCCTGCCGAGAAGATCTCGTTCATTCGGCAACGGCTTGATTGTTTCCGCACCGAGGCAGAGAATGACAGACCTCGCTTCAAACATTTTGCGGTTTGCAAGCAGGGTGAATTTGCCTTTCATATTATATATGCCCGTGATTCGTTCCTCGGTGATTTCAATCCCCATCGAGTCGAGGTGTTCACGCATTTTTGCATTCAGCTCTTTGCCTGAAATATTCGGAAAACCCGGATAGTTGTTGATTTTTTCCGATATTTCCACCTTGTGCGAAAGCTCGTTTTGACCGAACAGCACAATGGATTTGTTCCTGATTTTGCAGTTGATTGCAGATGAAATTCCGGCAGGTCCACTGCCGATGATTGCAACATCAAACATAGCGTCACTTCCTTTATAATATGTATTATACCACATCTTGCGCTCAATTTCCATTGATAACAAAATTTAGTGTGTTGCGTTTTTTTACAATCTGTGATAATATATAGGCATAAAGTTACAAATTGTAATAATTTGAATGTGCTACACAGGAGGTACAAAATGAAAAAGTTTATTTCGCTTGTGCTGTCGGCTGTAATGTTTGTTTCAAGCGTCGCTGTCGGCACGGTTGCTCAGGCAGGAACAGTTGAAGATAATTTGAGAGCACAGGGCTTCCCTGAATCATATATTGAGGATTTGGCAAGCTTGCAAAAGGCTCACCCGAATTGGAAATTTGTTGCGTTTAAAACAGGTCTTGATTTTGATGACGCTGTCAAAGGCGAATTGTCGGGAACACCTACAACGGAGGAAAATCTCAGAGCTTATCTCGACCCTCGCAATTGGCTTAATGAAAAATATGTTTTTCAGTTTGAAAGCATCAGAAAGAGCGACGCCGTTCAGTCTGTTTCAAGTGTAAACGCTATTCTCAAAAACACTTGGATGGCAAACAGCAAGATAAATTATTTTGACACTCAAGGTGTCAGCAAAACGGTCACAGAAGTGAATACATATGCCGATGCAATGATTAAGGCTTCAAACGACACGAATTTGAGTGCAAACTATATCGCTGCAAAAATCCGTCAGGAAAACGGCGGAGCAACATATTCCGCAACTGCTGTTTGCGGAACAAGAGCACCGTTTCAGGGCATTTTCAACTATTTTAATATCGGTGCTTACACAACCGCTATGGACGGTCTTGCTTGGGCGGCAGGATTTTTAAAGGCAAACAAGGACACCGTGCTTTTTGACGCTCCAAACGCTTCTGCCAATCCGATTGTTACCGTTTCAAGCGGTCAGCGAATGGTATATATCAAAGAGGACGGCGACTATTACAGAGTTACTCTTTATAACGAACTTCCAAACGGCAAGTATGACGATAAGGAAATCGGCTACATTCTCAAATCGGATGTAAACACAACCTATATGGGCAATTACGGCAGACCGTGGACAGACCCTAACAAGGCTATTTATTACGGTGCAAAGTACATTGCAAACGGCTATCTTACATATCAGTTCACAATGTATTTGCAAAAGTACAATGTCAATGCTCAGTCTGGCAGTTTGTACAGACACGAGTATATGACAAATGTCAGCGGTGCGGCAAGTGAGGGCTATCATCTTTACAGCGGATATGCAAATGCAGGACTTCTCAACAGTGCTCACACATTCTACATTCCTGTTTTCAACAATATGCCGAATGATGATTCCGCAACAACAACTGCTCCGACAACCACAACAAAGAACTACACCCCGGCAAAGGTTAAACTCACAAGCCTTACTGCACAGAGCGGTCACAAGATTAAGGCAAAATGGAACAAGTGCTCAACTTCTGCAACAGGCTACCAAATTTATTGGGCAAAGGACAAGAAGTTCAAGAAAGTTGTTGCAAAGACAACCACAAAAGGCAGGTCAAAGGTTACCTACACAGGCAAAAACTTCACCAAGGGCAGAAAGTATTATGTAAGAATCAGAGCCTACAAAAAGGCAGGCGGCAAAACATATTACGGTCCGTGGTCAAACATCAAAGCAAAGACTTCTAAATAATATACATTATATGCCTCCCCTTGTTGCAAGGGGAGGTGTCTGCATTTTATATGCAGACGGAGGGGTTAAAAAAACCGTAAGCGTTTTCGCTTACGGTTTTTCTTATGACTTTTTAGTTGTGGTTTTTTTGTCTTTTTTGTCTTTCTTGTTCTTGTCACTCTTTTTGGTTGTGGTCGGTTTCGGCTTGCTGTATTTGCTGATGGTTCGGTAGTTTTGCTTGCCGTCAACCGTTCTTGTCAGGATGTATTGCTCGCCGTCTTTTTTGATGTTGATTTTCACATTGTTCGGCTTCACATCTTTCTTGCCGTAGAGCTTGCAAGTGAGCTTTCCGCCCTCGCAAGTCATCTTTATTCTGACATCACAGCCAAGATTGTTTTTGAACTTGAAGTCCTTGCTGTTCCATTGCACCGTGGCATCTCCGCCGAGCGGAACATATCCGATTTCAAGCGAATGATTTGTTCTGTACACAATTTCAACATTTGCACGGAGCACGCACTCAAACAGGGTGGAGCTGACTTGACAAACACCGCCGCCGAGTCCGTCAACAAATTCGCCGCCGTTGATGACCTTTGCGGTTTCGTAGCCTGCCGTGATTGTTCGCTTGCCGACCGTTTGGTTGAACGAGAACACCGCATCGTCAGGAATTTTGATGTTGTTCAGCTTGCCGACTGCCGCCTTGAGGTTTGCCGTTCTTGTTTCGTCACTCGAACGGTAATAAGAAGTGTATGTTGCAAGCTCATACGGATAGTCGCCCTCGCTGTCTTTCGACAAGCCGGGATAAACTTTCATAGTGTTGCTTTCTCTGAATGTTGTTTCCAAATCCTCCGTTGTGGTAGGTTTGGTTGTAGTCGTGGTTGTTGTTTCGCTCGTTTCCTCCTCTTTGCCACCGTCTGCCGTACAGCCTGTAACTGTGCAGACAATCACGGTGATCACAAGCAAAACCGCAAGAATTTTTCTGTTTCTTTTATTTTTCATCACAAAGTGCCTTTGATTATTTCTGATTTTTGTATGGCTTTTTCTCGGCTACCCAGCCCTCTTTGTTCACTTGTCTTGCTCTTGCAATAGAAAGTGCTTCGTCAGGGATGTTGTCGGTGATTGTTGAGCCTGCCGCAATGTATGCCATTTCGCCCACCTTAACGGGAGCGATAAGGTTTGTGTTGCAACCGATGAACGCTCCGTCACCGATTTCGCATCTTGATTTAACCTTGCCGTCATAGTTGCAGGTTACTGTGCCACAGCCGAAGTTTACATTGCTTCCCACATCGCTGTCGCCGATGTAGGTGAGGTGAGCACTCTTTGTGCCCTCGCCGACAACAGAATTTTTAACTTCAACAAAGTTGCCGATGTGCACGCCCTTTTTGAGCACGCTGTTTGCCCTTACCTTAACAAACGGACCGCAGTCAACACCGTCCTCGATTGCCGAATCGGTGATTTTGCAGTTGTCAAGAACAACATCGTTGCCGATGTTTGAGTTGTCAATCCATGTGTTCGGACCGATAACGCAGTTGTCACCGATTACAGTGTTGCCGATGATGATTGTGTTTGGCAAAATTCTTGTTGATGAGCCGATTTTTACATCCTTGCCAATCATAACACCGTCTGTGCAAGGAATGTCAACACCGTTTGTCATATGGTTGTCGTTGATGTTTCTTCTCATAATGTTGTTGAGAATGTTGAGCTGTTTTCTGTCGTTTGCGCCTAAAACGGTTTCGTTGTTCTCGCAGATGTATGCGCCTGCGTTCTCGCCCTTTTTGATGAGGATTTCAAGGCTGTCGGTGAGATAGTATTCGTTTTGTGCGTTTTCGTTTGTAATGTGGTCAAGCGCATAGAGAAGTTCGCTTCCCTTGAACCAATATGTTCCCGCATTTGATTCGTTGATTTTTTTCTGCTCCTCGTTTGCGTCCTTGTGCTCAATGATACGCTCAAGCACGCCGTTTTCGTCACGCTTGATGTGACCGATTCCGTTTGTGTCCTCAACAATTGCAGAAATGAGGGTGATTGCGTTGCCGTTTTCCTTGTGGTATTCGTATGCCTTGTTCATTGTTTCGGCATCCATAAGCGGACCGTCACCGTTAAGAATCAAAATGTCGTCATCCTTGTGGGCAGAGATGAATTCTCTTGCCTGCATAACAGCATGTCCCGTGCCGAGCTGTGGCTCTTGAAGCGCTGTTTTGATGTTGCTGTCGTAGTTTGCAAGCCAGCCCTCAACAATGTCGTGCCTGTATCCCGTGATAACGCAGACATCTTCAGCGCCTGCCTCCTTTACGGCGTCAACAACATATTTAATCATCGGTTCAAATATAACTTCGCACATAACCTTTGGTGCGTCCGTTTTCATTCTTGTTCCCTTGCCGCCTGCAAGTATGATTGCACATTTCATATAGTTTATCCTCTTTCGATAGTAATAATAATTATCAGTTGGCTATATTATGCACCTTTTCCACCGAATTTTCAACCGTTTTATAGTATATTTATAATTATTCCTTAAATATTCAAAAAAATGTTTGAAATTGCTGTTGTTCTATGTTATACTTTTATCGGATTATTCTGCGTTGTCGTATTTTCCGCAGAATAAACAACAATGTATTTAATATTTTAGGAGGTAACTCAAATGTCAAACAAATGGGTATACATGTTTGAAGAAGGCGACATGACCATGCGTAATTTGCTTGGTGGTAAGGGTGCAAACCTTGCAGAGATGACCAAGATCGGTCTTCCTGTACCACAGGGCTTCACTGTTACAACAGAGGCTTGTACACAGTATTACGAAGATGGTCGTAAAATTAATGACGAAATCATGGCTCAGGTTATGGACGGCGTTAAGAAGATGGAAGAAATCAACGGCAAGAAGTTCGGTGATAAGCAAAATCCTCTCCTCGTTTCTGTTCGTTCAGGTGCAAGAGCATCAATGCCTGGTATGATGGATACTATCCTCAACCTTGGTCTTAACGACGAAGTAGTTGCAACAATGATCGCAGGCAACGATGACCCTGCTTTCGAGCGTTTCGTATATGACTCATACAGAAGATTCATCCAGATGTTCTCTGATGTAGTTATGGAAGTTGGTAAGAAGTATTTTGAACAACTTATCGACAAGATGAAGGAAGAAAAAGGCGTTCAGTATGACGTAGAACTTACTGCTGCTGACCTTAAGGAACTTGCAACACAGTTCAAGGCTGAGTACAAGAAGCAACTCGGTTCAGACTTCCCTTCAGACCCTGTTGAACAGCTCAAGCTTGCTATCGAAGCTGTATTCCGTTCATGGGACAACCCTCGTGCAAATGTTTATCGTAGAGATAACGATATTCCATATTCATGGGGTACTGCAGTTAACGTAATGCCTATGGTATTCGGTAACCTTAACAATCAATCAGGTACAGGTGTTGCTTTCACTCGTGACCCTGCAACCGGTGAAAATAAGTTGATGGGTGAATTCCTTATCAACGCACAGGGCGAGGACGTAGTTGCCGGTGTTCGTACACCAATGCCAATCGCTCAGATGGAAAAAGAATTCCCTGAAGCATACGCTGAGTTCATCAAGGTTTGCGAAACTCTTGAGAATCACTACCATGATATGCAGGATATGGAATTCACAGTAGAAAACAAGAAGCTCTATATGCTTCAGTGTCGTAACGGTAAGAGAACAGCTCCTGCTGCTCTTAAGATCGCTTGCGATCTCGTTGACGAAGGCCACAAGACTCCTGCAGAAGCAGTTGCTATGATTGACCCTCGTAACCTCGACACACTTCTCCACCCACAGTTTGACGCTGCTGCTCTCAAGGCTGCTACTCCAATGGGTAAGGGTCTCGGCGCTTCTCCTGGTGCTGCTTGCGGTAAGGTTGTATTCACAGCTGAAGATGCAGAAGTTTGGAACGAAAGAGGCGAAAAGGTTATCCTTGTTCGTCTTGAGACTTCACCTGAAGACATCACAGGTATGAAAGCTGCTCAGGGTATCCTCACAGTTCGTGGCGGTATGACATCTCACGCTGCCGTTGTTGCTCGTGGTATGGGTACTTGCTGTGTATCAGGTTGCGGCGACATCAACATGGATGAAGAAAACAAGAAGTTCACACTTGGTGGCAAGGAATTCCACGAAGGTGATTACATTTCAATCGACGGCTCAACAGGTAATATCTATGATGGTATTATCGAAACAGCCGATGCTCAAATCGCAGGCGAATTCGGCAGAATTATGGCTTGGGCTGACGAGTTCAGAAAGCTTAAGGTTCGCACAAACGCTGATACTCCTGCTGACGCTAAGAAGGCAAGAGAGCTTGGCGCTGAGGGTATCGGTCTTTGCCGTACAGAGCATATGTTCTTTGAAGAAGACAGAATCGCTGCATTCAGAGAAATGATTTGCTCAGACACAGTAGAAGAAAGAGAAGCTGCTCTTGAGAAGATTCTCCCTTATCAGCAAGGCGACTTCGAGGCTCTTTATGAAGCACTTGAGGGTTGTCCTGTAACAATCAGATTCTTGGACCCACCTCTTCACGAGTTCGTTCCTACAGAAGAAGCTGACATCGAAAAGCTTGCAAAGGCTCAGGGCAAGTCTGTAGAAGACATTAAGGCTATCATCGCATCTCTTCACGAGTTCAACCCAATGATGGGTCACCGTGGCCTCCGTCTTGCAGTTACATATCCTGAAATTGCAAAGATGCAAACAAAGGCTGTTATCCGTGCAGCTATCAATGTTCAGAAGGCTCATCCTGATTGGACAGTAGCTCCTGAAATTATGATTCCTCTTGCTTGTGACGCTAAGGAACTCAAGTATGTTAAGGATATCGTTGTTGCAACTGCAGATGCAGAAATCGCAGCAGCAGGCGTAGAAATGAAGTACGAAGTTGGTACAATGATTGAGATTCCTCGTGCAGCTCTTACAGCAGCTGACATCGCTAAGGAAGCTGAGTTCTTCTGCTTCGGTACAAACGACCTTACTCAGATGACATACGGTTTCAGCCGTGATGACGCAGGTAAGTTCCTCAACGCTTACTATGACAAGAAGATCTTTGAAAGCGACCCATTCGCAAGACTCGACACAACAGGTGTTGGTCAGCTTATGGAAATGGCAGTTAAAAACGGTAAGGCAACTCGTCCATCACTCCACTGCGGTATCTGCGGTGAGCACGGCGGCGACCCAACATCAGTTGAATTCTGCCACAAGATTGGTCTTGACTATGTTTCATGCTCACCATTCCGTGTGCCTATCGCTCGCCTTGCAGCAGCTCAGGCTGCTATTGCAGAAATGGAGGACTAATCTTACTTTTAGTTTTAAGATTGGTTTTGAGCAGGCAAAAGCCTTTAGACACGCAACAAATCAATATCTTCGTCCATATCAATGGAAAGATATAACCGTAAGCGTGGTAATATGAAATTAGCAGGTATGTTATTGAAAAATAGCATACCTGCTTTTATATTTGCTCTTTATATAGATAATAAAGAATTGAGGCGTGGAATATGGTTGAATACTTTGTTATCCAATATCACAAGTACAACCATTTTGGAATAAAATTATAAAAAGAGGAGCAAATGCTCCTCTTTTCTAGTTGTTTAAATCTTTTGCCCATTCGTATGAAATAATATCTCCAAAATTAGTATGAATGTATGCTTTTTCTTTATGCATATATTCAGCAATTTCAGCACCACTATACTGTATGAATTTATCTTTTACCAATTCTAATACTTTTAATTCCTCATCGGTGAATTTATAGTTTAAATTTTTATTATCATATATTCTTGTAAGAAAGTTTTCAGAGCTTTGATCATACTCTTCTTCAGTATAGACATTATATAATCCGATAATTTCATGATGTCCAATAGGTAGTGCTCCATATTGTTTGTGTGTGTATACTAATCCCGTCATAGAGACTCCATAATTATTATAGAAAATCATGTCGGTATACCACAGTAGTTTCATCAACCTGACTTTGTACAAATATTTAATTTTACTAGCAAAATAAGATATTATTGCTTCAAGTATGTCAATATCTAATGTTTTATTTCCGTTATCAAGTGACGGAGAATCATATTTAGAATATATAGTCCTTAACAATTCTCTGCTTGAAGCTTCTTTACCTTCAGTCTCGACAATGTTTAAAAAGCAATCATTCAATTCGGAATACTTTTTGTAATCAAATAGTTCTTTATGTGATTTTAAACATTCAAAAGCATATCTAGGATTATCTCTAAATAATCTCATTTGTTCGTCATGGCATTTGTCTTGAATTTGTTTAGTTTCGTATCTTGTTATTGTTATTTCGCCACAATCTAATAATAAAGCAAATTCGGATTGTGTAAGACCATATTTGCTTCTAATATCTTTAATGTCATATGATGTCAAAAGTCCGGTTTTTACTCTATACGCATCTTTTGCAGCTAAAAGATTACTGTCCATAATTTTTGAATCAGAAAATTCGCATTCAGCTTCATCAGCATTTGGACAAAAATACACTTTCTTCA
This sequence comes from uncultured Eubacterium sp., assembly GCF_934525195.1. GTDB lineage: Bacteria > Bacillota > Clostridia > Oscillospirales > Acutalibacteraceae > Eubacterium_R. The sequence goes on along the minus strand of NZ_CAKSZA010000003.1, from coordinate 16,600 downwards.
TGTATTTTATTTCTTCACCTTTTATAGTTGCTATACATTCTTTTTCGTTAATAATTATTTCATGTTCACAATCGCAAATAGGACAATATTTTTTTATTCTTACTTTATCATTTCTTTTCATTCAAATCAGTCCTTTCGATATTCAATTTGCGTAAGGGTAATTCATTTTATATTCAGAGTAATGGAAAGAAACACAAATAATGTAATTTTTTGTTTTTTCTCTGATTTTTAATTTTATATAAACTTCTTTGCCGTTAATTAATTTCCCAAAAACAAGGAGAAGTGGTGGATCGCTATTGTTTTTATCCATCAGTGTTTCTGAATAATTATCTAATTTCAAAGAAAGTAATGTGTCAATTATATCATTAGTATCGTATTCCAAATCAAGCAAAGTATTAGTGCTCTTTTCACTTTCAGTAAATTTCAATTGACTAGTTTTGTCGAAATTGGCATCACAAATTGTTTTATTCAATTTATGTAACTCGTCTTTTATATATTTTTTATCTGACTTTAAACTATGTAATTTAGCTATATGAAATCACTTCCTTTTTGCTATCTTTTTTCAATTTTATTATAAACTATCAATTGATAGTTGTCAAGCGAAATCTTAACCGTAGTACGTATTTTTGGTGTTATTTGAAATGTTTTATGAAAAAATTTATATCACTATAGATAATCTTAATTATATTATATTTTGAATAGTTTATTGAAACAGTAGTATGATAGACATTCTATTGTTGATAATAGTTTCAATATCACATTTATTAAAATATGAATTATGTTAATTTGAAAACATAAGCTTTTCTCATTGATTTTCCTTTACCAAAATTGTAATAATTTTAAATCAATATTTATTAACAACCAAACATCTGTATATAGTTAAAAGCCTGTCGGTTAAAATCGGCAGGCTTTTTTGTATATATAGAACTAAAACGGAGGTGTTTTTAACGAAACAAACAAAAATAATTGCAATATGCAATCAAAAAGGCGGCGTAGGAAAAACTACAACCGCCTTAAATCTTGGAGTCGGTCTTGCAAATGAGGGTAAGAAAGTTTTGCTTATCGACTGTGACCCACAAGGTGATTTGACAACAGCTTTGGGTTGGAGAGATACAGACGAACTTTCGGTTACTCTTGCAGACAAACTCGTCGAGTATATCGAAGAAAGAAACAAGAATCCCACAAACGGTATTCTTCACCATAAAGAGAATATTGATTTGCTTCCGGCTAACCTTGATTTGTCGGCACTTGAACTTAGCTTGGTCAACACAATGAGCCGTGAAACTGTGCTGAAAGGTTATGTAAATTCAATCAAAACTGCGTATGATTATGTGGTTATAGACTGTATGCCGTCTTTGAGTGTTCTTACAGTTAATGCCTTGGTTGCTGCCGATTCGGTTATCATTCCTGTGCAGTCGCAATTTCTTGCAGCTAAAGGTATGACACAACTTGTTAAAACCATAGACAAGGTTAAAAGACAAATTAACCCATCGCTTAAAATTGACGGTATCTTGCTTACACTTGTAGATGGCAGAACTAATCTTTCTAAAAGTACAAAGGAAGCTATCGTAAATGACTACGGCAAATATCTTAAAATTTTTGATACGCAGATACCTATGGGTATTAAAGCGGCTGAAACTGCAATAAGCGGTAAATCAATATTCGCTTATGATAAAAACAGTAAGGTCGCAAAAGCGTATGAGGACTTTACAAAGGAGGTGTTGAAACTTGAGCGAAAAGAGAAAAACAGATTTCAGTCTGAACAGGCTCGATGATTTATTTACATCACAAAGCGAACGAGAAAACGGACTTACTCCGACTATAAAAGATATTCCGCTTGAAAAACTTGTACCATTTCCGAATCATCCATTTAAAGTGCGTGACGATGAAGAAATGAATAAACTTGTTGAAAGTGTTTCTGAAAATGGAGTGTTGGTTCCTGCCATTGTTCGTGAGAAAAATAACGGTGATTATGAAATTATCTCAGGACACAGACGAAAATTTGCAAGTGAGATAGCCGGTAAAAGCACATTGCGTTGTATCGTTTCAAATTTGGACGATGACGCCGCAACCGTTATTATGGTTGACAGCAATATCCAAAGAGAAAACATTTTGCCTAGCGAAAAGGCGTTTGCATACAAAATGAAATTGGATGCGATGAATAGACAAGGTAAAAGAAACGATTTAACTTTATGCCAAGTTGGCACAAAGTTAAATTCTGCTCAAATAATTGCAGAAAACACAGGCGAAAGTACAAGACAAGTCTTTAGATATATTCGCCTTACCTATCTTATCCCCGAACTGTTGCAAATGGTTGACGAGGGTAAAATGAAAATGTTACCGGCTGTTGAAATATCATTTCTTGATAAGGAATGTCAGCAAGATTTGTTGGAAGCAATAGAAAGCGAATGTTGTACTCCGTCTCACGCACAGGCTATTCGTATGCACAAGATGTTTAATGACGGAGAACTAAACAGCGATACTATTCTTGAGGTTATGTGTGAATTGAAACCAAATCAACAGGAAAGGCTCATAATTCCACATAAGACGCTTGAAAAGTATATTCCAAAATCTGTTGCACCTGAGAAAAGGCAAGATTATATATGCAAGGCTTTGGAGCATTACGGTAAACATTTGCAAAGAATGAGGGATAGAGAAAGCAGGTAATGTAATTACAAATTTTTTCTATCCCTTTCCCACACCCTAACCCTAATAATTCAATAACCTACCGAAAAGAGTAAACATCTCTATATAAGAGAGTATATATAAACAATACAAAACTAAAAGGAATGATGCTTATGAACTAATTAAAATCGCACTATTGCTTTTAAAATTACACAGGAATAATATGAAAGTGAAAGGAGCGATTAATTATGAAAAGAGTCGGTTTAATAGCAACGATTGTGATTGCAACAATGCTTATTGCAGGTTATGGAAATAGCAATAACGTTGATAATAAGACAACAGTTAATGAAAGCTTGGCTGTTTCTTCTTCGGTTGGTAATACAGAAAATAACAATAGTGAAATTGTCAAAGAAAATCAAAGTAGTACAGAGGTTACTACAACAGAGCCAACAACTGCTGAAACTTCCTCACGAAAAGAAACAACTGCAATTCAAAAGGTAATACAAAACACAACAAAACCGACAACTACATCAAAACAACCAACAACCAAAAAAGCAAGCCAATGCAGTAATAACAATAATCATTCAATGAAATGCGGCAATATGGGCAGATGGTTTGACAGCAAATCGGATGTTAAAGCATATGTTGATTCGGTAATGAAATCATGGGCAGACAAATGGGAAAGCGGAGAAATATCCGACAATGAATATTTTGCTAACTGCCCACAAGGTTATGAATGCTGGAGTTGCGGTTACTGCGGTAAATGGACAGGCAATTTCAAATAACAATATCATAAATCAAAGCCGAGAAGATGTAACAATCTTCTCTTTTTTTATGCCTAAAAACAGGCAGAAAGGAAAAGTTATGAAAGATAAATTCAAAAGTTTTGGCAAAAGAATTGTGGCGATCCTTTTGTCGGTATTAACAGTTACAATGATGTTTCCGTTAAGTGCTTTTGCAGCAACGGAAAACCTCGGTGCGGTGTCGGGTGCAAACAAACTTGATGTAAGCGTTTCAAAGCATTACGGACACGAAGTTCATATTACGAAAAAAGGCGGTACAACTTATCCCCTTTTCTGTATTGAATACGGCACAACATCGCCGAGTTCGTCATATCTTAAAGGCAAAAAAGCTATGGCAAGCGATAATGCAATTAAAGCGGCAAAATGGATATTTGCAGGATATTACCTTGAACACGGAAACTCGATAGATTGGCAGGATATGGCTTACTGTCAGAAAAAAGTGTGGTCAATCTTTGGTTCAAATACAAATTGGACTTTTAGTGACAGCGGCTATCAAACTTGGTGTGATAATGCAAAAAAGCGTATGAGTAAACTTGATAAAAAGCCTTCGTTTAATAAAACAAATGTTGGTAGAGTTCTTCCCGGAGGAAGCCTTATTGTTACAGACACAAATAAAGTATTGTGTGATTATCCTGCCTTTACTAAAAAAGGTAACGGCTGGAGCATTATTCATAAAAAGAATTCTAATTCATTGACTGTTAAGGTTGATGAATCTTGTACAGCATCAAGTTTTAGAGTTTCTAACGGTGAATATTACAAAGACGGTACAGGCGATGACGATGAACTTTTGCTTTACTATCCCTATGGAAGTGAATCATATCAAAAGCTTATCTATTCGGCATATTATGACCCTGTTTCAATAGCGTTTTCAGGTTCAATAACTTCTGTCGGTGGAATGAAACTCATTAAGACATCCGAAGATGGAGTTATAAGTGGAATAAAATTCCATTTTACGGGTCCAAAAGATTTTTCAAAAACATTCACAACAGATGAAAACGGAGAAATACCACTTTCAGGATTAGCACCGGGAACATACACTATCACAGAGGAAAATATGGATAGATATGTACCAAATCAGTCTAAGACAATTACTATTGCAAGTAATCAGTCAACTTCGGTAGCGTTTCATAACACACTTAAAAAATTTAGGGTTAATGTCACAAAACAAGACTACGAAAAAGGTCACGCACAAGGTGATGCAAAATTAGGCGGTGCTGTTTATGGTTTGTATAAAGGCGATGAACTTGTTGCACAATATACAACCGACAGTAACGGCTCTTTTACAACAGACTATTTCGTATGCGGTACAGACTGGACTGTTAGAGAAATCAGTCCAAGTGAAGGTTATCTTTTAAATGATACTGTGTATAGAGTCGGTGCGGATCCAAGGGATTACAACATTGAATATAACACAGCACCCGATATGACTGTTATGGAGCAAGTTATCAAGGGTAAAATCAGCATTATCAAACATACGGATGATGGTGAAACTCAAATCGAAACACCCGAAAAAGGTGCAGAGTTTCAAGTCTATCTTAAATCATCAGGCTCATTTGTAAATGCCGATAAAGACGAGCGAGATACAATCGTCTGTGATCAGGATGGTTTTGCAAGTACAAAACTACTTCCATACGGTATATATACAGTTCATCAAACAAAGGGATGGGATGGCAGAGAAAAAATAACCGATTTTGATGTGTTTATCAATACAGACGGCAAGACTTACAAATTCCTTATCAACAATAAGAATTTTGAATCATATCTCAAGGTGGTCAAACTTGATAAAGAAACAGGTAAACGAATCCCATACGAAGGTGCTGCTTTTGAAATTTACGATAGCAACAATCATAGAATTACAATGCAGTACACCTACCCTCAAGTAACATCGATTCATACCTTTTACACAAACAAGGATGGATATTTAATCACGCCCGAAAAACTGCCGTATGGATATTACACACTCAAAGAAGTACAAGCACCGTATGGATATGTTCTTGACGATACTCCTATTCCGTTTGTAATTTCACAGGAAAACGCTTCAACCGATACAGGCGTAACCGTAGTAAAGGTCAAAGCAAAGGATATGGCTCAAAAGGGCGTAATCAACATTACAAAAACCAGTGAGATTTTTTTATCTGTTGAAGAAAATAACGGTGTATATACCCCAAAATACAGCGTAGGCAATCTTAAAGGTGCGGTATTTGAAATTTATGCTGCTGAAGATATTACTACACTTGATGGTACTGTAAGATACGATCAAGGCTCATTGGTTGATACTATCACAACCGATGATGACGGTGTGGCTAAATCAAAAGAACTTTATCTCGGTAAATATACTGTGATTGAAAAGACTGCACCAAACGGATATGTTCATAATGCCACCAAGTATGATGCTGAACTCACCTATGCAGGACAGAATGTTTCCGTTACCTCAATCGACCTTTCGGTGTATAACGATAGACAAAAGGTTTCGGTTTCATTTAAAAAGATTATGGCAAATGATAAGACATTCGGTATCGGCAATAACGGTGAAATTACTTCTGTAAGATTCGGTATTTATGCCGGTGAAGACATCAAAGCAAATAACGGCGATGTTATTCCAAAAGACGCTTTAATTACCTTTGCAAATTGTGACAAGAACGGAAATATATCTTTTGATTGTGATTTACCGGTAGGCTTTAAGTGGTATGTAAAAGAAATCGCAACCGATGAGCACTATATCTTGTCTGATACAAAATATGAGTTCGATACCGAATATCAAGGTCAAGATGTCAAGGTTATTGATATTAAAGTCAATAACGATAAAGCTATCGAAAACAATCTCATTTATGGTTCTGTTAAAGGCTTAAAAGTCGATAGAGAAACGCAGGAAGTAATCAAGGGTGCAACCTTTGGTTTGTTTAAATCGGACACTACCGAATTTACAGAAGATAAAGCAATTTTAACTGCCGTTACCGATGAAAACGGTATCTTCAACTTTAGCAATATTCCTTACGGTGAATACCTTATCAAAGAAATCAAACCTGCCGACGGCTATCTTGATAATGAAGATATTTTTACCGTGATAATCAAAGATAATGAGCAAGTGGTTGAACTTACTGCAATCAATAATAAAGTACCCGAACTGAAGACAACGGCAACCGTTAATGGTAAAAAGGAAGCAGTTGCAAAAGGCGAAATATCCATAAAAGATACTGTTGAGTACAAGCATTTAGTACCTAATACCGAATATGTTATCAAAGGCACATTGATGGATAAATCCACAGGTAAACCGTTCAAAGTTAAAGGCAAAGAAATCACTTCAACAGTTAAGTTTGTACCCGATAAGGCTGATGGCAAAGTAGAGGTTACCTTTACTTTTGACGGTTCGGCTATTAAAAAGGATACCGAACTTGTAGTCTTTGAGACATTGTATCGTGACAGGGTTGAATTAACTACTCACGCTGACATTAACGATGACGGACAAACAGTAACGATTAAAGTCCCTGAACTTGAAAATCCAAAGACAGGAGACGAAAGGAATATCAATCAAATTTTAGGTGTTGCAGGTGCTTCACTTGTCGGTATCGCAGGCTGTGTATATTTCTTTATCAAGAGAAAGAAAAAAGGAGACACAGATAATGAGTGACAGAACTAATGCAGGCTACACCATTATCAATGCCGTAACCATCGGTAAAGGTGAAATCGTACTCGGCGAAAGGACTACCGCAAATAAAGAAAAGCAATATGTCACTTGGGAATGTAATAACGGCTCGTATTATTACGGTCATTATATTGAAAACAAATTTGATGCGTTAAAAGACTTTGGTCAAAGAGTTGCCGATAAGGCTGAAATGTATCGCTCCTTTGACAAAGACAGACAACGACATAACCGAGAACGTGATGAACGATAATAAAAGGAGGTAAAAGATAATGACAGTTAAAACGATTGTGTCTATTGTACTCGTTGTCTTTATTGTTGCAGGGCTTGTATTTCTTCAAGTCAGGAATAAAAATAAAAACGATAAATAAACTTATTTGGGCGGTAACTTCGGTTGCCGCTTTTAATATATACGGAGGTAAAAATGGATACAGATTTCCAAACAAAAACGAAAGTACTTTTAAAGCTGTTTAAGGCAGGTAAATGCAGTGAGGCAGATATTTTGAATATGAAAACGGAAGAGATGCTTGATTTGCCGAATGTTTCTATTAAAGAAATTAAGGTTATATGTGCCATTAAAGAAAATGTTAAAAAGCACACGCTCTATTCATATCTCGGAGGTAAACAAGATGAAAGGTGATGACTATGGCTACAAGGTTTGAACTCATTTCTGCTCTTTATGATGATGTTTCAAAGGATGTTATCCGTTCGCCGAGTAATTGGCAGGAGTTTTTAAAAAGTTCTTGCAATAACTACGGCTTGCCGTTTAGTGAACAACTTCTTGTTTATGCTCAAAAGCCTGACGCTGTTGCAGTTTTACCTATGGCAAGCTGGAACAGGAAATTTGGCAGATGGGTCAATAAAGGTGCTAAAGGCATTGCACTTTTTGATGTGTCAAATCAAAACTATCCAAGGCTTAAATATGTGTTTGATGTCAGCGATACACACGAAGTCGAGCAGGCAAAAGAAGTCCCTATTTGGCATATGAAAGATGAATACACCGATAATGTGATTAAGACACTTGAAAATACTTTCGGTTCAGTTGATAACAAATCCGATTTAGGCAGTGCTGTCATCTCTGCTTGTGAAAACGCTGTAAGCGACAATTTGTCCGATTATCTTTTTGAACTTTGCAGTGCAAAGCAAGACAGCTTTCTTGAAGATTTCTCCGATGATATTATTTCATCAAAGTTTCGTAAATTGGTTTCAAACAGCGTTTCGTATACAGTTCTCTTAAGGCTTGGTGTTGACGCTGATTTAATGCTTGATACGGAAGATTTTGAGGATGTTGTTAATTTCAATACACCGAATACTTTTAATGCCCTCGGTGAAGCAACAAACAATATTTCAAAAACAGCACTCCTTGAAATATCAAAAACCATATTTGCACTTGAAAAAGAAAATCGCATATTTGAAAAAACTTCAACAAGTCCTTACAATAAGGATGAAAACAAAAACGAAAGGAGCACTTCAAATGAAGATAACATACACACAAGTCGGAGGGCAACTTTATCCGAACCTGATTATGCCGACAAAGACGGAACAAATGGGATATTACGCACAGAAAAGACAGGAATATCTCAAAAATCACAAGAAAGCGACATTCACAACTTTATTGACAACCTGCAAACTGACGGAACACCTGATGTCGATTCAGGAACAGGCACAGCAGATGGAAGAACAAATCATAACTCAGATGGCAAAAGCACAAGGAGTGACCGAGAAACTCAAGCAAACGGATATGATGACTTGGGTGGGAATGATGAACAATATCAAGAACTCAGCGAGGGAAACAGTCTTGAACGAACTGATTTTCACAATGTAACCGATGAGCTGCCACCTTTTGTTGACGAACAGGCTATCAGGTATATGCTTAGCAATCCCGATGATGATTTGGTGCAAAGAAAGCCTGCAATCATAAAGGCTTATCAAACCACCAAAAAGGATAATGAACTCATAAACTATACCAAAACGCTGTATCCAAGACGGTTTGATGAGTACGATAAATTCAATAAACACTTTGGCTTTACTTTAGCCGATAACGGACTTCTTATGTATGAGGGTAACTACAAAACCCGAACTAAGGAGTCCGTTTTTTCATGGGATATTGTTATCGGTATCATTAAAGAACTTATCAATGACGGCAAGTATCTTAATGCAGAAAAGGAAGAAAAAACACAGCTTGATTTGTTCAGCTTTTCTTATGATAACGAGCCTGTATATGATGAAATACCTCAAACATCACTTTTTACCGATTTTGGCATCTCACAACAGATTATTGATGAAGCACTTTGCTGTGGCTTTAATGATAAAAACAGCAGAGTGCAAATTGCTATGCATTTCAGACGGGACAGAGGTGTTGAGTATAACGCAAGAATGCTCAAATTTCTTTACGGTACTAACGGTGCAGGCTTTGTCTTTAACGGCGAAAAAGTATCCTTTTGGTATGACGAAAACGGTATAAATATTGCTAAAGGTACATCGGCTAAAACAAGTACGGCAACACATCTCACTTGGGAACAAGCGGCTGTTCGTATTCGTGAACTTCTTGATGTAGGCAGATATATGCCGCAGTATGAACTTGACAAGGTCGATGACTACGAACTCAATAAAGTTGCCGACAGGCTTACAGAATTTATCCGAGATTTGAGTGACGATTATCCCAATAAAGATAATTGTCTGCAATCAATACAAAAAGAAATTGATGGTGTTTTCGGTTATCCCGATATGGTTGAAAAAATCACCGATATGCTCAAGGATGATGAAAAGCGTACTCAAATCTTCAAAGAGTACGGCAGTCTGATGGATGACTACAATGCCGGTATAAAAATCATTCGCTTTAATTATGCAGCTCAATATTCTATACCATATATTGCAGAAATTATTGAGGGTATGAAACGAGAGCCTATTAGGTTTAAAGCTGAATCGGGTTATCTTCCTGACAGAAAAATGTTCATCTCGCAAGATGAGATAGACAAGATTATCACAAACGGTAAAAACAGCCACGCTTATAGGCTTGAAACCTACACCTATTTTGTTAATCACCCTGATAAAGCAGACAGAATTAAATATGTAGGCAAGGATAATCAAAGCGGATATTTAGGCGGTAATGACAGCGTTAATAAAACAACAAAAGGTATCGAATTCAGTCACGGCTCGGTTATGGAGCCTTATGCAAAAGTCCTTATTAAATGGAGCGATGTCGCAAAAAGAATAGATACCCTTATCAAGCAAGACAAATTCGTAACGCAAGAGGATATTGACGCTATACCCGATATATATAAAAACGAAATAGCAAGAGATTTGGAATCGTTCTTTGAAAATTTATCCGAGAACGATGCAAAGCCTTATCCGAATGATATTGAACCATACAAGATTTCAAGAGTTATTAAGGCTCAACTTGACAACCCACAGGCACTTGATGATATTGAAAATATGATGTCAAATGCTTTGGCTCTTATGGATAAAGAGGACAGAATGTATCAGTACCGTAAGCAAATCTATGATGACTTTATAGCTTACAAAAACGGCACATTCAAACTTTATGATTATCCCAACCTTGCACCAAAAGTTAAGCAACCGAGTAAGTTTGCTAAACCGGCAGAAAAAGAAAAGGTTGATGAAGGTTTAGACTTAATCGGTGAAGAAATAGATATTGACGGCAGGCACTTTGTTGTTGATTCCGTCAGTAACGGTTATGTATCTATGGCGGACCAAACTTTTGCCGACGGGACAGGCTTTCCTATCTTTCGCAAAGAGACCGTTGAATTTGTAAGACAATATTTACCGACAGAAAAAGAACAGATTATTCCCGCTCAAAACACAAAACAGCATACTGAACATAGTCAGTGGGATATTCATCCCGAAATTCCTGTTGAGCAAAGGCACGATTTTGATTTTGCCGCACATCCTGTTGAGGTTGTAGGCAAAAAGGAACGCTTTCACAGGAATATGGAAGCTATTAAGGTTCTGAAGAAATGTGAAGCCGATAACCGTTTTGCAACTCCCGATGAACAAATTGTTCTTTCAAAATATGTCGGTTGGGGCGGTATTCCCGAAGCGTTTGATGAAAACAACTCGTCTTGGGCAAATGAATATAACGAACTCATATCTGCTTTATCGCCCGAAGAATACAATGCAGCAAGAGAAAGTACATTAACGGCTTTCTATACTCCTCAAGAAGTAGTTAAGGCTTGCTATGATATTGCTGAAAATCTTGGATTCAAGCAAGGCAATATTCTTGAGCCGTCTTGTGGTATCGGTAATTTTATCGGTATGAAACCAAAGAGTATGGCTGACAGTAAGGTGTACGGTATTGAACTTGACTCGGTTTCGGCAGCTATTGCACAACAGCTTTATCAAACTGCAAGTATTGTTAATAACGGATATGAAAAGGTGGAACTACCCGATAACTTCTATGATCTTGTTACTACTAATGTACCTTTTGGCGATTTTAAAGTATTAGACAAGAAATATGATAAGCACAACCCGCTTATTCACGATTACTTCTTTATGAAGTCACTTGATAAAGTCAGAACAGGCGGCATAATGATACTCATTACCTCTAAAGGTACTATGGATAAAGAAAACAGTAATATCAGGAGATATATTGCTCAAAGAGCAGACCTTCTCGGTGCAATAAGACTGCCCGATAATACTTTTAAAGGTAATGCCGGAACCGAAGTCACTTCTGATATTCTCATACTCCAAAAACGAGACAGAATAGTTGATATTGAAAGCGATTGGATTTATCTTGATACCGATGAAAACGGTATTAAAATGAATTCGTATTTTGTTTCCCATCCCAAAATGATTATTGGCGAAATGGTCGAGCAAACAGGCAGATTCGGTATTGAAACTGCTTGCAAAGCCCATGAAGATACCAACCTTGAAACATTGCTTGATAAAGCTGTAGATAATATTAAAGGCGAGATTATTGATTATGGTATTAGTGATGATGTTTCAATTGATAACTTTATTCCTGCCGACCCGACAGTAAAAAATTTTTCATATACTTTTGTAGACGGAAAGATATACTTTAGAGAAAATTCAAGAATGACGCCTATTGATGTATCTGCAACTGCCGAAAATCGTATACGAGGTATGATTGCCTTGCGGGATACCGTTCGCAGTCTTATCGCTATGCAGGAACAAGATTATTCCGAGGATGAAATTAAATCAGAACAATTACGCTTAAACAATCTTTATGATAAATTCATAAAAGATTACGGCTTGATTTCAAGCAGAGGTAATAAATCTGCTTTTTCACAAGACAGTTCATATTCGCTTTTATCTGCACTTGAAATACTTGATGAAAACGGTAATCTTGAAAGAAAAGCCGATATGTTCACTAAAAGAACTATTAAACCTCATAAGGAAATCACTTCGGTTGATACATCAAGCGAAGCACTTGCGGTATCAATCGGTGAGAAAGCAAGTGTTGACATTGAATATATGAAATCGCTTACCGGTAAAAGCGAAGATGAAATATATTCAGATTTGCAAGGTGTTATATTTCTCAATCCTATATATTCTCCAAACAGCAACGAGCCTGAATATCTTCCTGCAGATGAATATCTTTCCGGCAATGTACGAGAAAAATTGTGCACTGCAAAAAAAAATGCCGAAATTTATCCTGAACTTTATACCGTTAATGTCAAATGTCTTGAAAAGGTGCAACCTAAAGATTTAACAGCAAGTGAAATTTCCGTTCGCCTTGGTGCTACTTGGATACCAAGCAAATATATACAAGAATTTGTGTTTGAATTACTTGAGCCGTCACAATATACAAGACCTCTTATCAAGGTGCATTATTTTAAATACACGGGTGAATGGAACATAGAGGGTAAAAGTTATGATAAAGGTAATGTTAAAGCGAAAAACACATATGGTTCTGTGAGAGCAAATGCCTATAATATAATTGAAAGCACGCTTAATCAGAAAACCGTTAAGGTTTTTGACTATTTTGAAGAAGACGGTAAAAGAAAGGCTGTTCTCAATAAAAAAGAAACTTCTGTTGCACAGGCAAAACAGAAGTTAATTGAACAAGCTTTTGAAGAATGGATATGGAAATCACCCGAACGCAGAGAAGAACTTTGTAAGATATATAACGAAAGATTTAATTCTATTCGTCCCCGTGAGTATGACGGTTCACATATCAATTTTTACGGTATGAATCCTGAAATCAAATTAAGATCTCATCAAATAAATGCAATAGCACACATAATGTATGGTGGTAATACACTTCTTGCTCATACTGTAGGTGCAGGTAAAACATACACTATGGCGGCAACAGCTATGGAAAGCAAAAGACTTGGTTTATGCTCCAAGTCTTTATTTGTTGTACCTAATCATCTTGTATCACAATGGGCAAGCGAATTTTTAACTCTTTATCCTTCTGCAAAGATACTTGCCACAACTAAAAAGGACTTTGAAACAAAGAACAGAAAGAAGTTTTGCGGCAGGATTGCAACGGGAGATTATGACGCAATCATAATCGGTCATTCGCAGTTTGAAAAGATACCCGTGAGCATAGGCAGACAGATGTTTACTCTGCAAAAACAAATTGATGAAATTATTGAGGGTATTTCCGAATTAAAGGCAAGCAACGGCGAAAGGTTTTCCGTCAAGCAGTTGGAGGCTACGAAAACAAGGCTTGAGACTAAACTTAAAAAGCTCAATGACCAAAGCGACAAGGACGATGTAGTAACCTTTGAAGAACTCGGTGTTGACCGCCTTTTCGTTGATGAGGCACACTACTACAAAAACCTTTTTGTGTATTCAAAAATGCGAAATGTAGGCGGTATATCACAGGTTGAGGCAAACAAGTCAAGTGATATGTTTATGAAGTGCCAATACCTTGACGAGCTTACAGACAGCAAAGGTATAACCTTTGCTACGGGTACACCGATAAGCAATTCAATGGTTGAGCTTTACACAATGCAACGATACTTGCAGTACGATTTATTGAGAGAGTACGGTTATGTCAATTTTGACAGTTGGGCGGCTCAATACGGCGAAACAGTAACTACTATTGAGCTTACGCCGGAGGGCTATACTTTAGTAGGACGATAAATAATGCGTTCCTAAATTGAAAATAGGATATCAAAATCGGTTTTGGAACTTCAAGATTTTTTTTGATTTTCTTGAAAAACAGTTCCGCTTTGTACCCCTATTTTCTCCTATTAGTAGAGGGAGTAATACTTTTAATACTAAACAGATTACATAAGGAAAGGAGGTTAAGAGAATGTCAAGGACTTCAAAGATTACAGCACTTTATGAGCGTTTATCAAGAGATGATGACCTTAATGGTGAGTCAAATTCAATAACCAACCAAAAACAATACTTGGAAGATTACGCCCGAAGAAATGGCTTTACGAATATCCGCCATTTTACTGACGATGGTTTTTCGGGTGTGAATTTCAATCGTCCGAGTTTTCAGGAGTTGATTAAGGAAGTAGAAGCAGGAAATGTCGCAACGATTATTGTTAAGGATATGAGCCGATTAGGACGAAACTATCTGCAAGTCGGCTTTTATACGGAAGTTCTGTTCCCACAGAAAGATGTCCGTTTTCTTGCAATAAACAACAGCATTGACAGTAATAATGCTTCGGATAATGACTTTGCCCCATTTTTGAATATAATGAACGAATGGTACGCCAAAGACACAAGCAATAAAATCAAGGCTGTGTTTGATGCCCGTATGAAAGACGGAAAGCGTTGCAGCGGTTCTATTCCTTATGGATATAACCGATTAGCAACCGACAAACAAACGCTTGTCGTTGACCCTGTGGCTTCTGAGGTAGTAAAGCGTATCTTTCTGCTTGCCAACGAGGGCAAAAGTCCGAGAGCAATCGCTGAATTGCTTACCGAAGAAAAGGTTTTAATTCCGGCGGCACACGCAAGGGAATATCACCCCGAACAGTATAATGGAATAAAGTTTACAGACCCGTATCTTTGGGGAATGTCAACCATAAGAGGGATTTTAAGCAGACAGGAATATCTCGGTCATACCGTTTTGCGTAA
This sequence comes from uncultured Eubacterium sp., assembly GCF_934525195.1. Classification (GTDB taxonomy): domain Bacteria; phylum Bacillota; class Clostridia; order Oscillospirales; family Acutalibacteraceae; genus Eubacterium_R. The sequence continues at coordinate 1,507 of NZ_CAKSZA010000003.1, read as the reverse complement.
ATCGGTCAGTACGAATTTCAAACTGCACAAAAGGAAGAATACCGATGAAGATGAACAGTATGTATTTTATAATACGCACGAGCCTATCATCACGCAGGAACTTTGGGACAGCGTTCAGAAGCGAAAGAAACGAGCAAACAGAACAGCCACAAAAGGTACGCATAGCAACCGTTTAAGCGGTTATCTGTACTGTGCAGATTGTGGAAGAAGAATGACCCTGCAAACGCATTACAGTAAAAAAGACCGTTCGGTGCAGTATTCTTACCGTTGCGGTGGGTATGCAAGCAAAGTAAACTCCTGCTCTGCCCATTCAATTAGTGCTGATAATGTTGAAACCTTGATATTATCGGCTGTAAAACGATTATCAAGATTTGTTCTGAATGACGAAGAAGCCTTTGCAAAAGAACTTCAAGCCTTATGGAATGAAAAGCAGACAGAAAAGCCAAAGCAGAATAAATCGGAATTGCTCCGTTTTCAGAAGCGATACGATGAACTATCCAAACTTATTCGTGGTTTGTATGAAAATCTTGTTTCGGGTTTACTGCCCGAAAGACAGTACAAGCAACTGATGAAGCAGTACGATGACGAGCAGGCTGAATTGGAAACGAAGATTGAAGTAATGGAAAAGGAACTTGCCGAAGAAAAAGTAAATGCTGTTGATATTAAGCATTTCATTTCTTTAATTCGCAAGTGCAAAGAGCCGACAGAAATTTCCGATTTGATGTTTGCTGAACTCATTGACAAGATTGTGGTATATGAAGCAGAGGGTGTGGGAAAAGCAAGGACACAAAAGGTTGATATTTACTTCAACTATGTCGGGCGGGTCGATATTGCCTATACAGAAGAAGAACTTGCTGAAATAAAGGCACAGGAAGAACAGATCGAGATGGAACGCTTGGCAAAACAGCGTGAGCGTGAAAAAGCCTACCGAGAGAAGCGAAAGGCGAAAAAACTCGCTGAAAACGGTGGAGAAATCGTCAAGACAAAGATATGTCCTCACTGTCAAAAAGAGTTTGTGCCTACAAGTAACCGACAGATATTCTGTTCAAAGGATTGTTGCTATCAGGCAAGGCAGGATAAGACAAAAGCCGACAGAGAAGCAGAAAAAGGAAATCATTATTATCGTCAGCGTGTATGTGCTGTGTGTGGCAGTACCTACTGGCCTACACACAGTCAGCAGAAATTCTGTTCCGAAGAATGTCAAAAGCAAAATCACAACGAGAAATCTTTGGAATTTTATCACAAGAAGCAAAAGGAGAAATCAGAATGCAAAGATTTATTACAGACGAAAGAACTGGTATCCAGTACGAACTCATCGGAGATTATTACTATCCCTGCTTGACGATAGAAAACGAAGAACCGTCTACGCTCATAAAATACGGAAGAACGAGGGAAAAATATTTAAGGGAACACAAGAAAGTCTTATATTTCAATCTGCTTACAAGCGGAAAGTTATATGAACACCTTGCTGAAATTGATACTTCGGCGTGTAATATGGCGGAGTATC
>NZ_CAKSZA010000002.1 GCF_934525195.1 uncultured Eubacterium sp. | reverse complement strand
GGAAAGGTTCGTGTTGCAGTTTGTCCTGAATGTGGGTATCTTGAATTTTATTTGGAAGACACTTTCAAGCTGAAGAATTAGACAACTTTCTGTTTGTAGGGATGACATGAAAAATGAAGTTTAAGGAATAGAGCTTTACCTTGTTTGCCTATACAAATTATAGGGCAATTCAAGGTTATCACAGGCTCGAAACCCTAGATTTTAAGGGAAAAGGTGCGTTCTACCATTCCCTTATGCAATAGGGGGTGAGTATGTTTTTCGTTGAACAACCGAGCCATACAGAGGCAGTGGCACTTATTGAAAAATTAATAGATGTATAAATTTTGGAGGTATGATTATGTCCGATATGTTAGATGTTATGAAATCAAGAAGAAGTATTAAGAAATATAAGTCCGCTCCTGTGGCTGACGAACTTCTTGACAAAATTGTTGAAGCCGGTCTTTATGCCGCAAACGGCAGAGGTAATCAAAATTCAATTATTATCAAAGTGACAGACAAAAAAGTTCGTGATGAATTGTCTGCTCTCAATTGCAAAATCGGAGGTTGGAAGCCTGATTTTGACCCGTTCTATAATGCTCCTGCCGTTCTTGTTGTACTTGATAAAAAAGACAGTTCAACCTGTGTTTATGACGGCAGTCTTGTAATGGGAAATATGATGCTTGAGGCTCACGCTTTGGGTCTTGGCAGTTGCTGGATTCACCGTGCCAAGGAAGAATTCGAAACCGAGCAAGGCAAACAACTCCTTCAAAAACTCGGCATCACGGAGGAATATGTCGGCGTCGGTCATTGCATAGTCGGTTATCCTGACGGCGAAGCACCAAAAACACCGGACAGAAAGCCTAATAGAGTTTACAGTATTTGAGGAATATAAATGAATAACTTGTTATTGAAAAACAAATTTATAAACGACCAAAGGAATTCTGCTCTTGAAATATTGCGTATTATATCAATGTTGATGATTGTTTTTCATCATTTTGCTTATCATGGCAATTTTCAATGGGAAACAAATTTTATAACTATTCCGCACTTATGGTATAATTTTATTGTTTTATGGGGAAAACTCGGTGTAAATCTTTTTGTTTTAATTTCTGGATATTTTTTAATTAATGATAAAGATTCTTCCATACATATTAAAAAAACTCTTAAGTTTTTAGGTCAAGTTGTTTTTTATTCGGTATTGATTTATTTTTTGTTTGTGATTTTTAAGGGGGAATCTCTTAATGTTGAATCCGTAATAAAAGCGTTTTTTCCAATTACATTTCAAAATTGGTGGTTTGCAAGTACATACTTTTTGTTGTTTTTAATTCATCCGTTTTTAAATATAGGACTTATTGCTCTTGATAAAAAATCATATCAAAAATTTATAATTCTGTTTGTTTTTATTTGGTCTGTTCTTTTAACTATTACATCTAAAACATATCAAGTTAATGATTTTGTTTGGTTTGTTTTATTATATGCCGTTGCCGGATATGCACGACTTTATGGTTTTAATAAAAAAATATTGAGTAAGCATTATTTTATACTTGCTTTTATAATTATGTTTATAACATATTTAGCAACGAATTATATAACTTTTTTAGGAACAAAAAATGTAATTGATAAAGGATATGAACTGTATTTTTCAGATATGCAGAAAACGACAACGCTTTTTTCAGCAGTATGTTTATTTATGGCTTTTGTAAAAATGAAACCGTTTTATAATAAAGAGGTAAATATTATTTCATCAGCTACATTTGGTGTGTATTTATTGCATGATAGTAATTACACAAGGACATTTTTATGGACTGATTTGTTTAAAAATAGTAACTATCAGGGAACAGTTATGCTCATTCCATATTCAATTTTTGTTGTTTTTTTTGTATATGTTGTTTGTGTTATTATTGATTTGATTAGACAATATACTGTTGAAAAAGTATATATGTTGTTTGTTAATAAAATTTCAAAACCAATTAAGTCAATCTTTAATAAGGTATTTGTTCTTATAGAAAACTTATTTTTTTAGCGTTAATGTAAAACTCCTTGATTTGTAAAATCGGGGAGTTTTTGTTGTATATGGCGGTTTCATATTGTATAATCAGATTGTAAAGAAAAATTTGCAATTTTACTTAGATTTTACAAACCTTGTGTTTTTGATTTTACTTTTACTTTGTAATATTAAGGTAAAGAAAGGCGGAATAATTATGATTTACTGTATAGAAGATGACAACGGCATCAGAGATTTGATTGTGTACACTCTTACCGCCTCGGGATTTGAAGCGAAAGGATTTGCAAATTCAACCGAATTTTGGTCTGCTGTTAAGGAAGGCACTCCGAATTTGATTTTGCTTGATATTATGCTTCCGAATGAGGACGGTATCAGTATTCTCAAAAAAATCCGTTCCGACAACAGAACGGCAGACATTCCGGTTATTATGGAAACGGCAAAGGAAACCGAGTACGACAAGGTCGTTGCCCTTGATTTGGGTGCTGACGATTATCTCACAAAACCTTTTGGTATGATGGAGATGGTGTCGAGAGTGAGGGCTGTTTTGCGTCGTACCTCAAAGGAAGATAAAAAGCAGGATTTGATACTTAACGATTTGAAAATCGACACAGCTAAACATATTGTTTATGCCAACGACGAGGAAATCAATTTGACCCTAAAGGAATATGACTTGCTCAAACTGTTTATGGAAAATATCGGCAGAGCATTTACTCGTGATCAACTTTTGAGCAGCGTTTGGGGCACGGAATATGTCGGCGAAACAAGAACGGTCGATGTGCATATCGGCACGCTTCGTACCAAACTCGGAAAATGCGGAGATTACATAAAAACCGTTCGTGGTGTCGGTTACAGAATGGAGGATAAATTATGACAAAAAAGATTTTTCGCTCTATTTGTTCTGTTGCGGTTTGTATCACTCTTGCGGTGCTTGCCATAATTTTGGGCGTGCTTTACAATTATTATTCCGATATTCAAAGGCAACGCCTCGACACGCAGGCAGAATATGTTGCAAGTGCGGTTGAACTTGACGGTATGAAATACCTCAAAAAAATTGATGACAAAACCTATCGTATGACTTGGATTGCAAAGGACGGCAAGGTGCTTTTTGATAACGAAGCAAACACCGATGAAATGGGTAATCACCTTGAGCGTTTGGAAGTAAAACAAGCTATATTGACAGGCAAGGGAAGTGCAGACAGATATTCTGAAACCCTTACGGAACATCTTTATTATACCGCCGTTCGCTTGGAGGACGGCAGCGTAATTCGACTTTCCGTCAACGAGCTTTCGTGGTGGGCGCTTCTGCTTGCAATGCTCCAACCGATTATAATCGTGTTCTTGGTTGCGGTGCTTGTTTCTCTCTATTTTGCATACAGACTTTCAAAGAAAATTGTTGAACCTCTAAATCAAATAGACCTTGACAAACCTGATGAAGCAAAGGTGTACGAAGAACTTGCTCCGCTTCTTCAAAAGGTTAAAGTTCAGAAAAAACAGATTAAAAATCAACAGCTTGAACTTGAAAAGAAACGAAACGAATTTGAAGCGGCGACCGAAAATATGTCCGAGGGAATTATTCTTCTTAATTCCGACGGCGTGATTATCAGCATAAACAAAACCGCTTCCCGACTTCTCGGCATAAGCAGTTATTGTGTCGGCAAAGATTTGCTCTTGTTCAGCAGCGGTGTTGAGGTTCAGGAACTTCTCCGCAAGGCTGAAAACGGTAAACACAGCGAAATTATCCTTGACATCGATGATGTGAGCTATCATTTCAGCGCAACTCCGATTATGTCGGGCGACAAGGTAACAGGTGTTGCACTTATTATCTTTGACTTTACCGAAATGGAAAAGGCAGAGGAGGTTCGCAGAGAGTTCACGGCAAATGTATCTCACGAGCTTCGCACTCCGCTTCAAACAATCGCAGGCAGTGCCGAACTTCTTTCAAACGGTATGGTTGCCGAAAAAGATGTTCCGCAGTTTTCGCAGAAGATTTACAAAGAAGCAAAGCGACTTATCACTCTTGTTGAGGATATTATCAAACTTTCTCATCTTGACGAAGAAAATTCGGACATTATTTCCGAAAAAGTCGACCTTTATGATGTGTCAAAAATGACAGTTACAAACCTTACTCCTGTTGCTGAAAAGGCAGGTGTTGACCTTGCTGTAAAGGGTGAACCGTCAATCATCACAGGCAAATCACAGCTTCTTACAAGTATCGTGTATAACCTTTGCGATAATGCTATCAAATACAATCGTCCGGGCGGCAGAGTTGAAGTTGAGGTCAAGAATTGCGTCGATTGTGTAAAACTTTCTGTAAGCGATACGGGAATCGGTATTCCTCTTGACCAGCAGTCAAGAATATTCGAAAGGTTTTATCGTGTTGATAAAAGCCGTTCAAAAGAGGTTGGCGGAACAGGTCTCGGCTTGTCAATAGTCAAGCACGCCGCCAAACTTCACAATGCCGAAATCGAACTTCGAAGCTTGGTAGGCAAAGGAACAACAATAATTCTCACTTTTCCAAAATAAATCTTAAAATGATATATCGTAGGGGCGAACTGTGTTCGCCTCTTTTACATTTTACATTGATTTTACATAACCTTGATAATAGATTTGATGTAAATTTGATATTCTCAAACCGTAAAATAATAATTTTAAAAATCAAGGAGCAATTATGAGTATATTTGACGCATTGAAAATGGTGGGTGGGCTTTGCCTTTTCCTCTTTGGTATGAACACAATGGGTGAAGCTCTTGAAAGAAGGGCAGGCAACAAATTGCGTGGTATTCTTGCAAAAATGACAACCAACAAGTTTGCGGGATTTCTCACGGGTTGTGCCGTAACTGCGGTTATTCAGAGTTCTTCGGCAACTACCGTTATGGTGGTAGGCTTTGTAAATTCGGGACTTATGAATCTCCGTCAGGCTATCAATGTAATTATGGGTGCAAATGTAGGAACAACAGTCACAAGCTGGATTTTGTCGTTGTCGGGTATCAGCAGTGAAAATGTGTGGGTGAGCCTCTTGAAGCCGTCATCATTCACTCCTGTTCTTGCACTTGTGGGCATAATTCTTTATATGTTCTCCAAGAAAAGCGAAAAGAAGGACAGCGGTATTGTTCTCCTCGGTTTTGCAACTCTTATGTTCGGTATGGAGGCAATGTCGGGTGCTGTAAGCGGTCTTTCTGAAGTTCCTGAATTTCAGCAAATGTTCGTTATGTTTAAGAATCCGTTTTTGGGCGTTTTGGTCGGTGCTGTTCTCACAGGTATAATTCAATCAAGTTCTGCATCGGTTGGCATTTTGCAGGCTCTTGCCGTTACAGGTCAGGTTTCCCTCGGTGCGGCAATTCCAATCATTATGGGACAAAATATCGGCACTTGCGTAACTGCTCTTATTTCATCGGTCGGTGCAAATAAGAACGCAAAACGTACCGCCTTTGTTCACCTTATGTTCAATGTCATCGGTTCAATATTTATGCTCGTGCTGTTCTCGGTTTGGAAGTATGGCTTTGAACCTGCGGTTCTCGACACTCCTGCATCTGCATTCAGCATTGCCGTGGTTCACACAATATTCAATGTTTTGTGTGTTGCACTTCTTATGCCAAATGCAAAACTTCTCGAAAAACTTGCACTCAAATTCATCAAGGACGATGAAGAACCTGAAGAGGTTGAAATTCTTGATTCTCGACTTCTTGCAACTCCGACTCTTGCACTCCAGCAGTGTTACAGTGTTGCAATAAAAATGGCAAATTGCTCCGAGCGTGCAATTGAAAAAAGTATAACTTGCATAACAAATTATACCGAGGCGGACGCTGAACGCATAAGAAAAGACGAGGCAAAGTGCGACAGATACGAAGACGAAATCGGAACTTATCTTGTAAATTTGAGCTCCCAAAAAATGGGCGATGAGGAAAGTGAGCAGGCGGCGGCACTCCTCAAAATGATAGGCGACCTTGAACGAATTTCCGACCATGCGGTTAATGTTCTCAATTCAACCGAGGAACTTCGTCAAAAAGGCTACACTCTCACAGAAGATGCTGTTAAGGAACTTGACATTCTCACAGGTGCAACAAAGGAAATTCTTGATATAACATTTAAGGCGTTAAAAAACACCGATACCGAGATTGCAAAGAGGGTTCAGCCTCTTGAACAGGTCATTGATATAATCAAGGAAAAAATGCGTACTCATCATATTCGCCGTATGCAACAAGGTTTGTGCACAATTGAGGCAGGCTTTGTGTGGTCTGATTTGCTCACGGATTTGGAGCGTGTGTCTGACCATTGCTCAAATATTGCAGGCTGTTTGATTGACGCTTCAATGCACAATCTCTCAATCCACGAAACACAGCGTATCGCCGAGGACTTGTCAGGTGACTATGGCAAATTGTTCAAGGATTACAGCAAAAAATACAGCTTCTCAAATATATAATAAATCTATTAAGGCTCCTCTTACTCGTAAGGGGAGCTGTCTGCATCTTGTATGCAGACTGAGGGAATAATAGAATTTAATGTTTTATTGTCCGTTTTTTGGTACTGCACATTTAAGAGCTGTTGACATAAATATCAAATCGGGAGTATTATTAGCATAAACAATAAACCAAGATGAATTTATATAAATATACCAAATGAGGAGAGTTGAAAATGTATTGTATTAATTGCGGAACAAAACTTCCTGACGGTGCAAAATTCTGTTTTGAGTGTGGTTCGCCTGTAAATGTTGCGCCTGTTGAAAATGGCGAAAATTATATTGACACATCGACTGTAGATGAAATTCAAAATGCAGAACAGGAAGATTGGATAACTCCTACTTTTGTTAATGACTTATCGACAAAGGGCAAGGGTAATCCTAAAATATATAGAAGTTTTAGATTTCAAGACCGCAGAAGTAACGACACTTTTTTGTTTGTGACACCTTTTGATATAAGACAGTCAATAGATGTGATTTACAGTGCTTTTAAGAGGTGCGGAGATGTAAAAAGCGTAAACCCTGAGCGTGGATATATTAAAGCACAATTGGTTGAATCGAGCCTCGGTAAGATTATTTTTGAAACATATATCACACCGATAGAAGACGGAAACGGGTGTAAGGTAAGAATCGTTATACAATCAATGTGGGGTTCAAGGCAACTTTTGCCTCCTAAAACTTCAGACAATGTATATGACAGATTTTTAAGAGAACTGTTTACAATAGAACCTAATGTTAATTTCGGCGTCAGCTTGGCAAACAAAGCACCTTATGTCATTGCAGTCAATCAAATCGGCAGTAATATCGAAATGCAAACCGATTCGATAATTGAGCAAATTCCTAATGTCGGAGGAATGATTATAGGTGACTTTCTTTTTGGCGAAGCAGGTGCCATTGTCGGCGGTATGTCGGGAACGAGAAGAAGCACAGGCGTTACAAGAGAGGTTTTCGTCCAAAACAGACTTGCAAGCGTTATATTCAATAACGGAAAAGTGTACGAGGGCGAAATAAGAGTCGGCACACCTCTTTATAACGAAGTTATGGCAAAAATTTAATTGTTATTATTGTTATTTTAATTCTTTTCGTAGGGGCGAACTTTGTTCGCCTCTTTTTATATACAAATATTTAACATTCCGTATTGCAATTAAACTTTTTATATGCTACAATGAAATTGCCAAACAAAGTTAATATATAATTTTTTTGAAAAAGTACGGATTTTTTATCTTTTGATAAAAATACATGCTCTTGTTTTTCGTGTTTTTTCAAAACTATGATTAACTTTGTTTGGCGACAGTTGGAGTTATGTGTTTTTTGTGCGTATGGCTTCGGCTGTACGCATTTTTTATTTTTGAGAGGAGAATTTTATGAACAACACAAAAGGTAAAATTTTAAAAGCTATTGGAGTATTAACAATTATATTTGGCTTTATTGCAAGCATTGGAGTTTGGATAGCTGTTGATAATGCAACTCAGGAATTTCGTGAAGTTGTTCGAGAATTTATTGGTTATTCCACTGCTGATGCAATTTATGGAGGTAGTGCTTTTACTGCTGCAATAGTAACTTTTATCAGTTCATTTATTTCAGGTATGTTATTTATTGGGTTCAGTGAGGTGATATTCTTACTCCAAGAAAATCTCAATGCCAACAAGGTTACATCTGTTCAAACTCGTGTTGAGAAAAACATTGAAACAGACGAATTGCCTGAAATATAAGGAGAAACAAAATGGCAAGATATGAAAAAGTTTTTACTTTAACGCCTATGCTTTATACCGAGGGCAGTCCGGTAATTATTGAAGCAGGTGCGTTGCAAAAGGATAATGTTAACGGTAATATTATTGCTCAGCTGAAATTTAAGAGTGTTTCTGTAAAGGTAATTAAAGCGTTGACGGTTAAAATTGTTGCGTTAGATGTTTCCGGCAATCCTATCGGTGAAGAAATTGAACATCAGTATTTGGATTTGACCGTACAAAGGAATGACAACTTTGGCTCTAAAGAAGCTATAATTTTATCGGATAATACTACAAGAGCGTTTAGTGTCTTTGTTACAAAGATTGTATTTGATGATAATACAAATATAGTTCTTGAAAACTCTGAATGGTCAGAACTTCCTCAACAGAATTCTATTGATTTAGATACAACAGAAATTGATTATTTCTATAAGAAATTTTCTGTTAAAAATCCGAAGCAAACATTTAGATATAAAGATTTGTGGCTTTGTTCTTGCGGAACGATAAATCACGATAGCGAAGAAAAGTGTTGCTGTTGCAATAATGCTTGTGATGAAATGCTGAACATTGATTTTGAAGAATTAAAATGTGAAGCACGTTATAATAATGCGTGTGACTTATTATCACAAAAAAGTATTTCATCGGTTAATTCTGCTATAAGTGAATTTAATAAAATATCAGGATATAAAGATGTTGAAGCAAAACTTTCCGAAGCTGAAAATGTTTTGAATGAGCTGAAGAAAAAACGAAAAAATATAATTATATCAATAGTTTTAATTGTGTGCGTTTGCATTTCGTTTGGTGTTATATTAAATATCCCAAGCGTTAAATATCATTTCGCTGTAAAAATGATGACTAATGGTGAATATAAAGAAGCTATTGATAAATTTGAGTCTTTAGGTGATTATAAAGATAGCGAAAACAAAGTTAATGAAGCATTTGAAAAATGTAAAATTCAAAAAATTAAAGAGGCAAATGTTGGCGATATAATAAATTACGGTTCATATGAGCAGGATAACAATATTTCAAATGGTGAAGAAGATATAGAATGGCGTGTTTTGTCAAAAGAAAATAACAGAGTTCTTATAATTAGTGATAAAGCACTTGATTGTCAACCGTATAATGATACATTTAGTGCTGTTACTTGGGAAACTTGTACGCTTCGTAAATGGCTGAATGATGATTTTTTAAATTCTGCATTTACCGATGTTGAAAAAGAGCATATTTCTACGTATAATACAGAATTATATAAAGAAACAGAAGAGCAAGTGTTTTTACTAAGTGATAGAGAAGCAAATGAATATTTTAATAATGACGAAGAAAGAAAATGTGTTCCGACTGATTATGCAATAGCAAAAGGGGTATCTACCTCTAATGAATATTTAAAAAATGATGCTGTTACTTGTTGGTGGTGGATGAGGTCATCGAAAATGTCCGTTTATACTATATCTGAAGTTAAAAGTGATGGTTATATTAATGATGATATTATTACCTCGGTTAATTGTAGAGGTTACGCAGTTAATTGCAAAAATTATGCTGTTCGTCCTGCGATGTGGATAACTGTAGAATAAATCTTATAAAACCTAATCAATATCTAAACTTTGTAAATTTACGAATTTTAGATATTGATTTTTATTTATAATATGGTAAAATGTATAAAGGGTATTATGTGATACTGTGTTCAGTTTTGCTGATACAACAAAAATGAGCCAACTTCCCCTCATTTCAATGGAAGTGTTATGTTTTTAAATGAGAGGTAAAAAAATGACTAATAAAGATTATGATGTAATTATTATCGGTGCAGGTCCGGGCGGTATCTTTTCCGCATATGAGCTTATCAACAAGCATAGTGATTTAAAGATTGCCGTGTTTGAAGCAGGTAACGAGCTTGCAAAGAGAAAATGCCCGATTGACGGCGACAAGGTTAAGTCTTGTATTCAATGCAAGACCTGTGCTATTATGAGCGGTTTTGGCGGTGCGGGTGCATTTTCCGACGGTAAGTATAATATAACAAATGATTTCGGCGGCACACTTTATGAGTATATCGGCAAGAAAAAAGCCATCGAACTTATGAAATATGTTGACCAAATCAATGTTGAACACGGCGGTCAAAACTGCAAACTTTATTCAACCGCAGGTTCGCATTTCAAAAAACTTTGTATCCAAAATCAGCTTAACCTTCTTGATGCTTCCGTTAGACATTTGGGCACAGACATTAACTATGTTGTTCTTGAAAATATCTATAATGAACTCAAGGACAAGGTTGAATGGCATTTCAACACTCACATTGATTCTGTTGAAAAACTTGCAGACGGATTTAAGGTTGAATGTAAAAAAGGCGAGTTCACTTGCAAGGATTGTATCATTTCAGTTGGCAGAAGCGGCAGCAAATGGATGGAGGGTGTATGCGATCACCTCGGCATTGTCACTCATTCAAACCGTGTTGACATCGGCGTTCGTGTTGAACTTCCTGCTGTTGTTTTCTCACATCTTACCGATGAGCTTTACGAGAGCAAAATTGTTTACAGAACAAAGAATTATGAGGATGCTGTCCGTACTTTCTGTATGAATCCAAAGGGCAGTGTCGTAAATGAAAATACAAACGGCATTATCACCGTTAACGGTCACAGCTACGAAGACCCTGAAAAGCAAACCGAAAATACAAACTTTGCACTTTTGGTTTCAAAGCATTTTTCAGAGCCGTTCAAGGACAGTAACGGCTATGGCGAAAGCATTGCACGCCTTTCAAATATGCTCGGTGGCGGTGTAATCGTTCAGCGTTTCGGCGACCTTGTATCAGGCAGAAGAAGTAATCCGAAGCGTATTGAGGAGGGTATGGTTGAGCCTACTTTGGCAGCCACTCCTGGTGACCTTTCGCTTGTTCTTCCAAAGAGAATTTTGGACGGAATTATCGAGATGATTTATGCACTCGACAAGATTGCTCCGGGTACTGCAAATCCGGATACACTTCTTTACGGTGTTGAAGTTAAGTTCTACAATATGGAAGTTGAGCTTGACGAAAATCTCGAAACCGTTCATAAGGGACTTTATGTTATCGGCGACGGTTCAGGTGTAACTCATTCACTTTCTCACGCTTCGGCAAGCGGTGTTTATGTTGCACAAAGAATCATTGACGAAATAAAAAATAAATAATTTTATCAAAGGGGTAATTAAAATGAAATTAAAACAGGGTATTGTATTAGGTAATATTGACGGTCAGGATTTTGCTATCGCAACAGGCAAACTTTCAAACGAACTTTCAGGTATTATCAACAATAACGAAACTGCAAACTACATCTTCACTCTTCTTCAAAAAGAGCAAACCGTTGACAGCATTGTTTCAGCAATGTCTGCAAGATACGACGCTCCAAAGGAAGAAATCGAAAATGATGTAAAAGAATTTATTACAACTCTCGACGGTTTCGGAGTTTTGGAGAAGTAAGAATGATAAAAGTTGGTGATAATGAAATAGATTGTCTTTTAAGGCTTCTTGTTTGCTCATTGAAAAACGAAAAATTTGTTCTACCTGATAATGTAAATATACAGAAATTGCTTGCACTTGCAGTTAAACAGCAAGTTTATACAACTGTCTTACCATGTCTTGAATCCTCAAATTCTTTGACAGAAGAAGAAAGCCAAAAATGGAAGAATTTTAAATTTTCTGAAATTCAAAAAAATCTTGTAGTTTCTAAAGAACGAGAGGCAGTGTGCAAAGATTTTGATGAGGCCGGCATAAAATATATGTTTTTGAAAGGACTTGTCATCCGCGATTATTATCCTCAAACGCTTATGCGTCAAATGAGTGATAATGATATTCTGTATGATGTTAGCAAAAGAACAGAACTTATAGATATAATGAAAAAGAACGGCTTTTATTTGATGTGTTCTCAAGATGTTTCTGATGATTTTTCAAAACCACCGTTTACTCTTATTGAAATGCACAAGGTGCTTTTTTATGATATTAAGAATTTTGATATAAATCTTGATTTATGGAAACGTGCTGTAAAACATGATGACGGTACAATGCGTTATGATATTTCGCCTGAGGATAATTACATTTATGCCCTTGCGCATATGTATAAGCATTATGTATATTACAACGGATGTGGAATTAGATTTGTCGCTGATATGTATTTGTTGCATTACAGTGAAGATAATCTTGATTTTGATTATATAATTCCTCAACTTAAAAAATTTAAGTTGTATGATTTTTATAAAAGTGTAATGAGTCTTGCAGAAGCAATTTTCAATGATGCAGATTATAATGACGTTGAACTTAAACTTTTGGACGAAATTTTTTCAGGCGGTGTTTACGGAAATACTTCATCATTAGATGAGGCTATTGAAGCAAATGGAGGTAAGCTTAAGTTTTTATTTGCTAAAATTTTTCCTTCAAAAAAAATTATGTTCAATACCTATGATTATTTAAAAGAAAAACCGTATTTGCTTTTTCCGACTTATATAAAGCATTTCTTTATCAGATATAAATATAAAGGTGATAGTGCTAAAAAATTATTAAAAAAAGTAATTAAAAAATAAAAAAATTAACGGAGGACAACTTTTTGTCGGTTAATAAAAATAACATTAGAAACTTTTCAATTATAGCCCATATCGACCATGGTAAGTCAACTCTTGCAGACAGATTGCTTGAACTTACAAGCTCCGTGCAAAAGCGTGATATGCAGGAACAGATTTTGGACGATATGGACCTTGAGCGTGAACGCGGCATCACAATCAAGGCTCACGCAGTAAAACTGAATTATACAGCCAAAGACGGTCAGGAATACATCTTTAACCTTATTGACACACCCGGACATGTCGATTTCAACTATGAGGTTTCACGTTCTCTTGCTGCTTGCGAGGGCGCTATTCTCATCGTTGACGCTTCGCAGGGCGTAGAAGCACAGACCCTTGCAAACACCTATTTGGCTCTTGACCACGATTTGGATATTTTGCCTGTAATCAACAAGATTGACCTGCCTGCTGCCGACCCTGAAAGAGTGGCACAAGAGGTTGAAGAAATTGTGGGTATTCCTTGTATGGATGCTCCCCGTATTTCTGCCAAAACAGGTGAAAATGTTGAGGAAGTCCTTGAATATATCGTAAAAGAGATTGCTCCACCGCAGGGGGACGATAATAAGCCTCTTAAGGCGCTTATTTTCGACTCTGTTTATGATAGTTATCGTGGCGTAATCGTTTATGTAAGAATCAAAGAGGGCAAAATCAAAGCAGGCGACACAATGCGTATTATGTCAACCGGTGCAGAATTTACCGTTGTTGAGGTTGGCTATATGCGTGCAACCTCTATGGAAAAGGCAGATGAACTCACAGCAGGCGAGGTTGGATACATCACAGCTTCAATCAAAACTGTCGGTGATGCTCATGTCGGTGACACAGTCACAACTGCCGATAATCCAGCCGAGGAGGCTTTGCCGGGCTATCGTCATGTGAACCCAATGGTGTATTGCGGTCTTTATCCTGCCGACGGTGCCGATTATGAGGCACTTCGTGACGCACTTGAAAAATTGCAACTCAATGACGCTTCTCTTTCATATGAACCTGAAACTTCGGGTGCTCTCGGCTTCGGCTTTAGATGCGGTTTCTTGGGACTTTTGCATCTCGAAATCATTCAGGAACGCCTTGACCGAGAATATAATCTTGATCTTATCGCAACCGTTCCGTCAGTTGTTTACAAGATTTTTCTTACAGACGGCACAATGGTTGAGATTGATAACCCGACAAATTATCCCGATCCTGCATATATTGATTATTGCGAAGAACCGTTTGCCGATGCGCATATTTATGTTCCGAGCGATTTTGTGGGCACTGTTATGGATATGTGTCAGGATAAGCGTGGAATATTCAAGAATATGAACTATATCACTCCCGACAGAGTCGATATTCATTATGAACTTCCGCTTAATGAAATTATTTACGATTTCTTCGATGCACTCAAATCAAGAACAAGAGGTTATGCTTCGTTCGACTATGAGATGAAGGATTACAGAAAGTCCGATCTTGTTAAGGTTGATGTAATGCTCAACGGTGATATTATTGATGCACTTTCGTTCATCATTCACCGAGAAAAAGCATATTCCCGTGCAAGAAGAATTGCTGAACAACTCAAAAAATACATTCCTCGTCATTTGTTTGAAGTTCCTATTCAGGTTGCAATCGGTGGTAAGGTTATCGCAAGAGAAACTGTTAAGGCGCTCCGCAAGGATGTACTTGCAAAGTGCTACGGCGGTGATGTAACCCGTAAAAAGAAGCTTCTTGAAAAGCAAAAAGAGGGTAAAAAGCGTATGCGCCAGTTCGGCTCTGTTGAAGTTCCGCAGGAAGCCTTTATGGCAGTGCTTCGCCTGTCCTCCGATGATGACGATTAAAATATGATATAAATAATTAATCCCTAAAGCGTTGTTGCTTTAGGGATTGTTCTTTAGTATTCAACTTTTAAGTTTTCTTCGGCTTCTGCCACTTTGAGCATAATTGCGCATTCAATTCTTTTTCTGTGGAGTTCACAGCCGAATTCGTAAACGCCGTTTACACTGCCTGTGGTGTGGTATGCGTTTGCGGCACATCCGCCCGAGCAGTACAGCTTTGCAAAACAGTCCTTACACTCTTTGTGAGAATAGACATTACATTCTTGGAATTGCTCAAGTACATCCGGATTTGTAACTCCGTCATAAATGTTGCCGAGCTTGAACTTGTCGTCACCGACAAATTGGTGGCAAGGGAAGAGGTCACCGCTCGGAGTAACCGCCATATATTCCGTGCCCACTCCGCAACCGCTTACTCTCTTGACGATGCAAGGTCCGTGGTTGAGGTCAATCATGTAATGATAAAATGTAAAGCCGTTTCCGCTTCTGTATCGTTTGAGCATTTCGTTTGCAAGAATTTGGTATTGTCCTTTGAGAATAGGCAAGTCGCTTTCCCTGAGTGCCCACGGCTCTTTAGGGTCGCACACAACAGGCTCAACCGATAATTCCTTAAATCCGAGGTCTGCCATATGCAGCAAATCGTTTGAAAAGTCGGTGTTGAAGTGAGTGTATGTGCCTCTCATATAATAGTTCTTTTGCTTTCTGCTGTCGGCAAATTTCTTGAACTTGTCGATGATTAAATCATAACTGCCTTTGCCGTTTGGAGTTTTGCGGAGGTTGTCGTGAACATTCTTTCTGCCGTCAAGCGAAAGCACAACATTGCTCATTTCCTTGTTGCAAAAGTCGATAACTTCATCGTCAACAAGCACACCGTTTGTTGTAAGAGTAAAGCGGAAATTCTTGTCAAATTTCTTTTCCTGCTCTCTGCCGTATTTGACAAGCTCTTTGCACACATCCCAGTTGAGAAGCGGTTCTCCGCCGAAAAAGTCAACTTCAAGATTCTTTCTTGTGCCACTTTGTTCAATCAAAAAGTCGAGTGCTCTTTTGCCGACTTCAAGGCTCATCAAGCCTTTGTCAGCACCACCGTATTCGCCTTTGCCCGCAAAACAGTATTCGCAGTTGAGGTTGCATCCGTGTGCAACATGAAGGCAAATGGCTTTGATTACACCTTGACGCTTTTTGAATTCCTTTGCGGTTGCTTCAAAAGTGTCCTCCGCAAAAAGTCTGCCGTCTGCAATAAGGCTCTCAATATCCTCAAAACATTCTTCGATATCTTCGGCAGTTACATCGGCTCTGTCGGAATATTTGTTAAGAATGTATGCCTTGATTTCGTCTTTTGTATTTTCTTTGTATCGAGTGATAATATCATATGCAACCTCGTCAACGCTGTGAACACAGCCGCTGTTTTGGTCAAGAATGATATTGTATCCGTTCATTTTGTATGCGTGTATCATAATCTTTTCCTATCAAAATTGTACTTATAACATAGAAAAACGGTAGCCTCAAATCAGCTACCGTAAGTCCGTTGTAATTACTTCTTAAGTTGCTCGCACTGTTGGTTTGCTACTGAGCAAGAAGTTTTTGATGCTGATTGGCAAGATGTCTGGCATTCACCGCAGCCGCCCTTCTTAGCTGATTCGCAAAGATTTCTTGAGCTTAAAGTATTAATTCTCTTCATAAGAACACCTCATAAAAATTTATTACAGGCTTATTATAGATTATAAACTCGCTTTTGTCAATATTTTATTGGGAAGTTCGCCGCTGTCGGATATAATATTCACTCCGTTAGCCATTGCGTTTTTGATGTAATCCATCGATTTAGCCGTGATAATTTCGTTTGGAGCAATTATCGGAATGTCGGGCGGATAGGCATAAACAAATTCGTTCGACACTCTGCCAACGGATTTGTCAATGTCGCAAAGCTCTGCATTTTCATCGATTGATAAAACGATTTTGTCCTTTTCAACAGGTGGCTTTCTTATCGGCTTAGCAGGTGAGTATTCAAGTTTGGCATCGGTTTCAAAAACAGCTTTTTTGAGCAGAGCCAATCCCTCATCTGTGTCGCCGATGGTTGCCATAAGCAAAATGTAATTTTGCGATACCGCCTCAGGCTCAATTTTGTATTTGTTTCTGAAAATCTCTGCAAGTTCGCTTCCTGTGATATTTGTGCTTGCACAGGATAAAACTATTTTTGAAATGTCGTCATTGTATTGAATTTTCAAATTGTCTGTTTCAACAAGCCTCAAATCGCAAAGCTTTTCGTAGAATTTGCCAAACTCGTTTCGGTGATTTATCACATAATCACAGCAGATGTCAATGCTGTTCATTAGCAAATAGCTTGGCGATGTCGTTTGAAAAATGTCCATATATCGCTTGACTTTGTCGGCGAATTTCTTGTTAAAAATATTCACAACCGCTGTTTGAGTGAGTGACGGCAAAGTTTTGTGAAGTGAAGAAATAATAATGTCACCGCTCGGATATTCGGGAAAATACGGCGTTCCGAGATGTGCACCGTGTGCCGAATCAACAATCAACGGAATGTTGCAGTCAATTTTCGATATAAATCCCTCGTATGTAGGCGAAGTTATAATGACCGCTTTTGCCTCGGAATGACGGTTTATCGCAGAACTTACAGCGTCCTGTTCAAGCTTTGTGTAGTAACCGTTTGTAAGGTCGTATTGTGGCTCAACAAATATGATTTTCAGTTTCAACAGCATACAAGCATTGTATACGCTTTTGTGGCAGTTCCGTGCAACAATCACGGTGTCACCCTCGTTGCACACAGCAAAAATCGATGCAAGTATACCACTGCTTGAACCGTTAACACTTATGAACGAACGCTTGCTTTTGTATATGCTTTTGAGTTTGTCCTCGGTGTTTTTTATTACTCCGCTTGGGGAATGTAGATTGTCAAAGCCGTCAATTTCGGTTATGTCTATCTCACTTCCCAAAATGCCGAATTTGCCGTTTCGTTTGTGCCCCGGCATATGAAACGGATATGTGTCAATGTCTTTTAGTTTATCGTGTAAGTTCAACCTTTTCTCTCCTTAAATTCAAAATGCCAAGCAGTAAATATCCTGCAAATATCGGCAATGCTTCTATAAGTCCTGTTTCTTTGAATATCAATAGGCATATCAAATCTGCTATTAAGATTATTGCCGTTGTGTATGTAAAAATTTTGAATATTCTGCCTTTTTTGTAGTTTAGCAAAAACAAAAGGAATATCGTTATTCCCGTTACTGCCGAGAATGTCAGCGAACCGCCGCAATGTAGAAAATACTGCACCTTGTTCTCAAAATCAAAATCGTTGGTAAGCGTCAAAATCATTCCGATTCCCGATATTGCAAGCAGCGGAATATATGCTTTTGTTTTTAGGTATTTTTGGTATGCCAATGTGATTGCCAAAGCAAGTGCAACAAATGTCAAAATGCCCCAAATTGCGAATAAACCGTGGTGTTCCAACCCGATTTTTGACAGCGCACCCGAGTTTTTGTATGGCGTTCCGAAGTGCATATACCAAATTGTGTACGCTGTTGCAATTGCCGACAGCACACAGCTGATTGTTCTTTTCATTTTATCACCTGTAATATTATACCATATAAATTATAATTATTAAAGATTATATTTGCAATAGCATTTAGTCTATTGTATAATTAGATTGTAGTATATCAATGTGAGGTAAAAAGATGAAATTTATTTCTTGGAATGTCAACGGACTTCGTGCCTGTGTCACAAAAGGCTTTAAAGATTTTTTCAACGATATTGATGCGGATATTTTTTGTGTGCAGGAAACCAAACTTCAGGAGGGTCAGATTGATTTCGCTCCGGAGGGCTATCACGCATATTGGAACTATGCCGAGAAAAAAGGCTATTCTGGCACAGCGATTTTTACAAAGAAAGAACCTATCAGCGTAACCTACGGTCTTGGAATTGACGAACACGACAAAGAAGGCAGACTCATCACTCTTGAATTTGACGACTTCTATTTTGCAACGGTATATGTTCCGAATTCAAAGCAGGAACTTCTCCGCCTTGATTACCGTATGGTATGGGAGGACGATTTCAGGGAGTATATGCTCAAACTTAACGAGAAAAAACCTGTTGTGTTCTGTGGCGACCTAAATGTTGCTCATAAAGAAATTGACCTTAAAAATCCAAAGACGAACCACAAAAACGCAGGCTTTACCGATGAGGAAAGAAGCAAGATGACTGCACTTCTTGACAGCGGTTTTACAGATACATTCAGGTATTTTTATCCTGACCGAGAGGGCATTTATTCTTGGTGGTCATACAGATTTAAGGCTAGAGAAAAGAATGCGGGATGGAGAATTGACTATTTCATCACCTCAAATTCTCTTGACGACAGATTGCAGGATGCAAAAATTCACACCGAAGTTATGGGCAGCGACCATTGCCCTGTTGAACTTGATATTGATTTATGATAAAGATAATTTTGTGGGATATTGACGCCACACTTCTTGATTTCTTAAAAAGTGAAAATATGGCACTCAAAAAGGCGTTTGCTCACTTTGGTTTGGGTGAATGTTCCGACAGCACGGTTGCCGAATATTCCGCAATCAATCAAAGCTATTGGAACAGGCTTGAAACAGGCGAACTCACCAAAGACCGGGTGCTTGTTGGCAGGTTTGAGGAATTTTTGAAAGTAAAAGGTTTTTGTGATGTTGATGCAAATGAGTTTTGCGAATTCTATGAATCGTCTTTGCCAGATTGCGTCGAATTTATCGGCAATGCAGAGAAAACAATAAAAACACTTTCAAATTCCTATTATCAATATGCTGTCACCAACGGTGCGAAAAATGTTCAAACAAAAAAACTTGCCGTGTCGGGAATCAACAATATATTTAACGGCGCATTTATTTCCGATGATGTCGGCTATGCAAAACCGTCAAAGGAGTTCTTCAATTTTGTTCTGGAGAATATTCCGAAAGTTTGCAATGATGAAATCCTGATTGTCGGCGATTCGCTCACTTCCGACATCAAGGGTGGCAACAATATGGGGTTCAAAACCTGTTGGTTCAATCCTCACAATTTGCCGTTGAGCAAAGAATACAGAGTTGATTATAAAATTGGTAATATCGACAGCATCTTTGATGTGTTGAAACAAGAAAACAGTTAACCGATGATTTTGTGATAAACAAAAGGGGTGTTTTTTATGTCAGATAAATCTAAAAAAGTCGGCGCTTTGTCAGCAAGAACTTGGACTTCGATTTTGCTTTTTGGTTTAATAGGTCAAATTGCGTGGGTTGTTGAAAATATGTATTTTTCACGCTTTATGCAAAACGAAATAACAAAAGCACCTTATGCCACAACTTTGCTTGTTGCCTTTTCGGCTATATTTGCAACATTGGCAACGCTTATCGGCGGTGCTCTGTCTGACAGAACAGGCAAGAGAAAGGTGTTCATCTGTTGGGGCTATGTTGTTTGGGGCTTCACAATTGCCGCATTTTCGCTTGTGCCGATGCAACCGTCACCGGATAAGGTTTTGCCTATGGTTATTCTTGTTGTCGCAATGGACTGCATTATGTCGGTTATCGGTTCAATCAGCAACGATGCCTCATATAACACTTGGATAACGGATGTAACAAATACCGCAAACCGTGCAAGAGTTGATACAATCCTTGCAGTTATTCCTCTTTTTGCTATGGCGATAGTTTTCGGAGGATTTGACAGTATGACAAATTCTTCCGCAACGGTTGAATCTTGGCAAAAATTCTTTATCATTATGGGTATTATGCCAACCGTCGGCGGTGTAATCGGTTTGTTCCTTATGAAAGATAAGGAGGGTATCAAACCGAACAAATCAAATTCTTTCTTCAACGATTTTACATACTCCCTGAAGCCGTCAACAATCAAGCAAAACAAAATGCTTTATGTTTGTCTTTCGGGATATATGATTGCTTCTATCGGTTATCAAGTGTATATCAACTATCTTTTCAACATTGTTGAGGGTACGCTAAAAATAAAAAATTACATCATTCCTGTTGGCATTATTATGGTTCTTGCCGCTGTCGGTTCGGTCCTTATCGGCGTTGCTATGGACAAAAAGGGCAAGCAGAATTTTTACTATCCGACAATCATTGCAGGTGTTATAGGCTGTATAATTATTTGGAGCAGTAAGTTCTTCGTTGATAAAAACGAAACTGCCGAGATTATAATTCTTATTGTCGGCGGAACACTTACTATCGGTGTGAACCTTGTTATGGCAGGACTTTTCACCGCTTCATACAGAGATTATATTCCTGACGGAAAAGAGGGTCTTTTCCAAGGTTGCCGAATTGTTATGTATGTTTTAGTGCCTATGATTATAGGCCCTGTTGTTGCACAAGTCATCATCAATATGGCAAACAGAGGGGTTGCAAGTGAGGATATCGTTTATCCTATGGAACTTTTCCTCGGCTGTGCGGTTGTTCTCTTGTTTTGCTTTATTCCGTCACGTATTGTGCGTGTTGAGGGAGCAAAGCACCACGAGGAACTTATGAAAGAATTACAAAACGAAGTTAAGGATTAATTATGCTTGAAATAAATACAGATTACGGCTATTTTTTGCATCTTGCAAAATGCACTTTGAACGATTTACAACCAAAAGAAAAACCGCCTGAGGTTATATTTGAAAATGTTTTTCAAATCGCACGCAGACATTCGCTGTCTAACCTCTTGTGGTACAGCATAGAAAAACTAAATCACAAGCCGTCACCCGAATTGATGACACAGTGGTTTTCCGATTACGGTCTGCTTCTTCGTCAAACCGCCTATCAAGAGTTGGAAGCAGAGAGGCTTACTCATATTTTTACTTCCCGTGGCTTTGATGTTATGCCTCTCAAGGGCAGTCAAATTCGCTGTTATTATCCGCAACCCGATATGCGTACAATGGGCGATATCGATTTTATGGTTAAAACGGACGGCTCAAAGGTTCAGCGTGATGTTGTCAAGCAGATTATGCTTGATAACGGTTATGTGCCGGATGTCCTTGATGACGGTCAGGTTGATGCATACAAAAGAAATGATAATAAGGATATTTATATAGAAGTGCATTTTGAGTTTATGCACAAAAAACATCCTCATTATGATGATTTTGTCGTTGATTGGAACTCTCTTTTACCAACAGAAACAGACGGACTTTACAAAATGTCGTTGTTTGATTTGTACTATTTTAATATCGGTCATTTTGTAAAGAATATGTTTTCAAAGGGCATCGGCGTAAAAAATATTGTTGACATTTATGTGCTGTGGCATCAACTTTCAAAAGATGAACAGTTCAAAATGAATTCCAGACTTCTCGCCGCAGGACTTAATGAGTTCAATGTCTGCCTTGTGAAAATAGCGGATGTTTGGTTTGGCAACAAAGAGGATGACGGCACAACCCAAACTGTTCAAGATTATATCCTTTGCAATAACGAATATGGTTTCCGCCGTAACAACGATGTCCTTAATATGATGAAAAATGAAGCGAATTACGGTCACGCAGATAAGAAAAAATATCTTAGGGACAGAATTTTTCCGTCTGCTTCCGAACTTTATGGTCGTTTCGGCATAAAAAAGAAATTGCCTTTCTTGCTTCCTTTCCTTTGGCTTGCAAGAGTTGTGCTCCTTCTCTTCGCTCCAAAAAAGAAGATAGAAAAAATCAAGAATGAAGTTGAAGTTATCAACGATATTTCTCAGGAAGAAATTGACCTTGGCAAAAAGGTTTTTGAGGAAATCGGACTTGATTATAAAAAATATTGAGTATTAGGAAATAAATATGCTAAATCAATTTTCAAGAACAGAACTTTTGCTCGGCGCTGACGGAGTGGAAAAACTGAAAAAATCAAGAGTTGCCGTTTTCGGCGTAGGCGGTGTCGGAGGATATACCGTTGAGGCGCTTGTAAGAAGCGGAGTCGGTACAATCGACATTATTGATGATGATGACGTGGCGCTTACAAATATCAATCGCCAAATCATCGCAACTCACGATACTGTCGGAATGGCAAAGGTTGATGTTGCCGAAAAGCGTATAAAATCAATCAATCCCGATTGTGTCGTAAACAAATATAAATGCTTTTATCTTCCCGAAACGGCGGATAAGTTTGACTTTTCACAATACGATTATGTTGTTGATGCAATAGACACCGTTAAAGGAAAAATAGAACTTGTTATGCAGGCGAGAAAAAGCGGAACACCGATTATTTCATCGATGGGTGCAGGCAACAAACTTGACCCGACGGCATTTGAAGTTGCCGATATAAGCAAAACATCCGTTTGTCCGCTTGCAAAAGTGATGAGAACGGAACTTCGCAAAAGAGGCGTCAATCATCTAAAAGTCGTTTATTCAAAAGAGCCTGTAATCAAGCCTTTTGAAAATGCAGATGTCCTTGAAGAATTTGGGAATTCATCACGTCGTTCGCTTCCTGGTTCGGTTTCGTTCGTTCCGTCGGTTGTCGGACTTATAATCGGTGGCGAGGTAATAAAAGATTTAATAAAATAGATACATTTAACATCTTGTAATTTGCTCACTTTATGATAAAATAAACTTGTAATTATATTGATAAAAAATGCGGCTAAGAGGTGTAAAAAGCTATGATACGTAAAACAAAGATAATTTGCACAATCGGTCCTGCAACCGATGACAAAAAGGTGCTTCGCAAAATGATGCAAAGCGGAATGAATGTTGCCCGCTTTAATTTCAGCCACGGCGAGTATGACGAGCACGAAAGAAGATTTAAAGAAGTTGCAGAAGCTCGTAAGGAAGTCGGACTTCCTATTGCAACTTTGCTTGATACAAAAGGTCCTGAAATCAGACTCGGAAAATTTGAAAATCCTGAGGGCGTAGAAATAAAGACAGGCGACAAATTTATGCTTACAACCGAGGAATGTGTCGGCACAAACGAAAAAAGTTATATCAATTATGACGGACTTCCAAACGATGTTCATCCCGGCACAACCATTCTTATCAATGACGGTCTTATGTCAATGACCGTAAACAAGGTTGTCGGCAAAGAAATCTATTGCACGGTTGTTGACGGTGGAATTATCACCGACCATAAGGGAGTCAATGTTCCCGATGTAAAGCTTAATATGCCTTATCTCTCACAAAAGGATATGGACGATTTGAGTTTCGGCAAGAAAATGGACTTCGATTTCATTGCGGCTTCGTTTTGCAGAAGTGCAACGGATGTCACAATTATGCGTAACTATCTTGAAGCAATCGGTTGGAAAACACCAAAGATTATTGCAAAAATAGAGAACCGTCAGGGTCTTGAGAATATTGATGAAATCATTGATGTGGCAGACGGTATAATGGTTGCTCGTGGCGACCTCGGCGTAGAAGTTCCTTTTGAGCAGATTCCGTCTATCCAAAAGAAAATCATCGAAAAAGTATATGAAGCAGGCAAGATTGTTGTCACAGCCACTCAAATGCTTGAGTCTATGATAGAAAATCCACGACCTACAAGAGCAGAAATCACCGATGTTGCCAATGCTATTTATGACGGAACATCTGCAATTATGCTTTCGGGCGAGTCGGCAGTAGGCAAGCATCCTGTTGAAGCAGTTGAGATTATGAACAAAATTGCTCTTACAACCGAGGCGGATATTGATTATAAACACCGCTTTAATCAGCGTCCGTCAAACGAGGATGTCACAACCGCAATTTCTCACGCAACCGTTACAACCGCACACGACCTTAACGCTGTTGCGATTGTTACCGTTACAAAGAGCGGCACAACCGCCCGTATGATTTCACGCTTCAGACCGTATACACAAATTGTCGGTGCAACAACCGATCCGAGAGTGTATCGTCAGCTTGTTCTTTCGTGGGGTGTTATGCCTGTTATGTGCGAACTGAAAAACAATACCGATGAACTTTTCAACCACGCTGTTGAGGTTTCAAAGAATGCAGGTGTTCTTAAGCAGGGCGACCTTGCGGTAATTACAGCAGGTATTCCGCTCGGCATTTCGGGTACAACAAATATGCTCAAGGTTCACGAGGTCTAATAAGAAATAATATATAATTTAATAAAAATAATTTTTCTAAAAGGGGATTTAATATGGAAAGATTAAAGTATTTTGTAAACAATGAGTTCAAGGAATCAGGCGCAGAGATTTGGTACGATTTGCATAATCCGTCAACGGGCGAGGTTACAGGTCAAGCTCCTTGCTGTACCAATGACGAGGTGCTTGAAGCGATTGAAGCCGCAAAGGCTGCTTTTCCTGCTTGGAAAAACACTCCTGCCCGCAAAAGAGCCGCTGTGCTTTATAGGGTTCGTGAACTTCTCAACGAGCATCTTGATGAGCTTACAATGCTTGTTTGTGAAGAAAACGGCAAAACTTGGGCAGAGGCAGCAGGCGATGTCGGCAAGGCTATTGAGGGCACGGAACTTGCAACTCAGGCTCCGTCACTTATGATGGGCGAAAGCCTTATGGACGCTTCAACAGGCTTTGACACAGTCAAGTATCGTGAAGCTATCGGCGTTTTTGCAGGTATAGTTCCTGTTAATTTTCCGGCTATGATTCCGTTCGGTTGGATGGTCCCCGTGTGCGTTGCTTGCGGTAACACAATAGTTCTCAAGGCGGCTTCTCTCACTCCGAGAACAGCTATGCGTATTGCAGAACTTTATGTAGAAGCAGGTATACCAAAGGGCGTTGTTAATATTGTTACTTGCTCACGAAAAGAAGTTAACACTATTCTTGACCATCCCGACGTAAAGGGTGTAACTTTTGTCGGTTCAACTCCTGTCGGATTAAAGGTGTATGAAAGAGCAGCTGCTTCGGGTAAGAGATGTCAGGCTCTTTGTCAGGCAAAGAATCACGCTCTTATTCTTGAAGATTGCGCTCTCGAAAGAACTGTTGCAGGCGTAATCAACTCTGCTTTTGGTTGTGGCGGTCAAAGATGTATGGCTCTTTCTTGCTGTGTTGTTCAAGAGAGCATTGCAGACAAATTTGTTGCAGAACTCAAAAAGCAAGTTGCATCCGTAAACTGCGGTCTTGCTTGGGATAAAAATACACGCCTCGGTCCTATTACATACGAAAAGCACTATAAAGAAGTGCTTGCAGATATTGAAAAAGGTATCAACGAGGGTGCAACTCTTGTTGTTGACGGCAGAAGCCCTGAACTTCCTGTCGAATGTAAAAACGGCTATTTTGTAGGTCCGACTGTTTTTGACAATGTAGGCGAAGATATGTCAATCGGTCGTGAAGAAGTTTTCGGTCCTGTTCTTTGCATCAAGAGAGTAAAGACTTTTGAAGAAGGTCTTGAACTTATGAACAACAATCCGTATGCAAACGGTTCTGTTATCTATACTCAAAGCGGTTATTATGCTCGTCAGTTTGCAAGATACACAGACGGCGGTCAGGTTGGTATCAATGTCGGTATCCCTGTTCCTGTCGGCTTCATTCCGTTCAGCGGTCACAAGCAATCATTCTTCGGCGACCTTCATTGCCTTGGCAAAGATGCTTATCGTTTCTTTACAGAAAGCAAATCTGTAACTCAACATTGGTTTGATGAGGAAGAAATGAAAGCAAAAGAAGTAGACACTTGGGACGGTTTGCTTTAATCACATCCGACTAATAATTAACCCCTATGATGAATTATATCTCACCATAGGGGTTGTTTTAATCTTCAAGCATTGTCGTGTTGCGGAATAAAAGACTTATGCACCACACAGCCGAAAGGCAAACGAGCGTGTACACGATTCGTGACATAATAGCGCCTTGACCGCCGAATATCCACGCAACGAGGTCGAATTTAAAAATGCCGATTAAACCCCAATTTATTCCGCCGATGATTGTTAAAATCAAAGCGATTCTATCCAATATCTTCATAAAAAACAACTCCTTTTGGTTTTAGTATTGACCAAAAGGAGCTTTGTTATTCTATGTTGATTTTGTTAAATTGTTGTTGCCAAAAATTCGATTTCTCCGCTGATTTCAAATTTTTCGTGATTTGCAGGAACGAGAAAACTGTCGCCTTTTTTAGCTTTTCTGCCGTCGATTTTTCCGTTGCCCTCAATCACCAAAATGTGCATAAATGAATTGCCGTCGGTTTCAAATTCTGCTTTATTTTTTATTTCAAATCGCTCAACATTGAACAATTTGCATTTTGTGATGAGTTGTTCGTCATATCCGCTTTTGTGCTCGGTTTCTCCCATAGGTTTGATGTCGTGGGTTGGAGGAACGGTTTTTGAAACGTCAACCGCCTTTTTGATGTGCAACTCTCTCGGCTTGCCGTCAGCGCCGACTCTGCCGTAATCATAAACTCTGTATGTGCAGTTCGAATTTTGCTGAATTTCCGCTATCATTGCACCTTTTCCAATTGCGTGCACAGTTCCTGCTTCAATGAAAAATGTGTCGCCTTTTTTGACATTTACAACATTCAGTTTGTCGAGGAGTGTGTTGTCCTCAATAGCTTTTTGAAATTCGTCTTTTGTGATTTCATTCTTGAAGCCGTATATAAGCGTTGCTCCGTCCGTTGCGTCAAGAACATACCACATTTCTGTTTTGCCGAATTCGTTTTCGATCTCTCTTGCGTATTTGTCGTCAGGATGCACCTGAATAGAAAGATTGTCGTATGCGTCAATCAACTTTATAAGAATAGGAAAATATGGATATTTTTCCGCATTTTTGCCAAGAACCTCAACAAGTCCAACCTCGTCAAGAACGCTTTGAAGTTCTTTGCCGTCATATTTTCCGCCGTCTATCGTGTTCATTCCGTCTTTGTGGCAGGCAAGCATCCAACCTTCGGCTGTTTTGTCAAACCCTGTTTCAAATCCGTAATCATCACGCAGTCTGTTTCCGCCCCAAATATAGTCTTTAAATATTGGTTTCAACTTTAATATTTCCATAGTGATTACCTCTTTATTATGATATAAATAAATAATATCAAAATTAGGCTTCACATTCAAGCAGTTTTGTTGTAAAATAATAAATATATTTTTTATGTCGGAGTTATTATGGCAGTTTTAGATGTTCAAAACTTAACATTATCATTTGGTGAAAAAACTCTTTTCAGCAATGTTTCTTTTGATATTAAAGAAAAAGAAAAGGTCGGTCTTATCGGCTGTAACGGTGCAGGCAAAACTTCTCTTTTCAAGATTATAACAGGGGAGTACACCCCTGATGACGGTGCGTGCTTCATCTCGAAAAATTCTCGCCTCGGATATATGGAACAGCATACTTGCAGCGAAAACAAAACTGTTTGGGATGAACTTGTTTCCGTTTTTGACGATTTGATTGTCGTTGAAAAAAGACTTGAAGAAATTACCGAACTTCTCACAAAAGGTGAGGGAAATCAAGCCGAACTGATTGAAGAACAGGACAGACTTAATACGATTTTCACTCGTGACGGAGGACTTACATACAAAAGTATGACTCGCTCCGCACTTATCGGTCTTGGCTTTGGCGAGGACGATTTTGTTATGCCTACCGCCAAACTTTCAGGTGGTCAACGCTCAAAACTCATTCTTGCAAAGCTTCTTTTGTCGAAAGCAGATTTTTTGCTTCTTGACGAGCCGACAAACCACCTCGACATCAAAGCTGTTGAATGGCTTGAGGGATTTTTAAAGGACTTCAACGGTGCGTGTCTTATCGTGTCGCACGACAGATATTTCCTTGACAAAATCACTACCAAAACGGTTGAAATAGAAAATAAAAAATGTCGTTCGTATATCGGCAATTATTCGGAATTTCTTGTTAAAAAGGCTGCCGAACAAAAGGCTGTTGAGGAAAAGTACGAAAATGATATGAAAGAAATTGCCCGACTTGAGGGCATCATCGAGCAACAAAGACAGTGGAACAGAGAAAAAAATATCAAAACCGCCGAAAGCAAAGAAAAAGTTGTTGAGCGAATCAAGGCACAGCTTGTTGTTCCCGACAGCAAAGTTGCTCGAATTCGCTTTGATTTTACACCTAAATGTGTCAGCGGTGACGATGTTCTTTCGGTCAGTAATCTCAAAAAATCGTTTGGCGACAAAACCATTTTTTCAAACACTTCCTTTGAGGTAAAAAAAGGTGACAGAGTGTTCCTCCTCGGTGATAACGGTTGCGGAAAAACAACTCTCTTGAAAGTTTTGATGAAAGACTATGCTCCCGATGATGGCACATTCAAGTTTGGCTCAAATGTCATTACCGGTTATTTCGACCAGGTTCAGGCAAAACTTGATTTGACAAAAACAGCAATAGAAGAAGTTTGGTCGTCATTCCCGTCTATGACCGAAACTTCCGTTAGGTCGGCACTTGCGGCTTTTCTGTTCAAAGGTGATGAGGTTTACAAAAATCTTTCTGATTGTTCGGGCGGTGAAAGAGCACGAATTGCACTTCTCAAATTGATGCTTGGCAAGTTCAACTTCCTGCTCCTTGATGAGCCGACAAACCATCTTGATGCTTTTTCAAGAGAAGAACTTGAAAACACGCTTCTTGATTATTCGGGCACAATGCTCATCGTGTCGCACGACAGATATTTTATCAACAAGCTTTCTTCACGTATTCTCGAACTCACTCCGACAGGGGTAAACGAGTATCTCGGCAATTACGATGAATATATTGAACGCAAAAATAGAACCGCATCTCAAGAAGTCGTTGAGAAAAAAGAAACCGTAAAAAAGGTGAACGACTATCTTCTTAAAAAAGAGCGTCGCTCACAGATGCTGAAAATGAAAAATCGTCTTGCAAAGGTCGAGGAAGAAATTGAAACGACCGAACTTGAAATAGATGATATTAATTCAAAACTCACCACTTCCGATTACGAGGAACTTATGGAGCTTACGGCAAAACTCGACCGCAAGACTCAATACAGGGATATTCTCTACACCGAGTGGGAGGAATTATCTGAAAGATTGACAGAAGCAGAGGAATAATTTATAATCATTTTATGAGAAAAATTATATTTATCGGCGGTGGTGCGGCAGGCTTGATTGCCTCGGCAACAGCCGCAGGCCGTGGCGAGGATGTCACGGTTATAGAAAAAAATTCACGCCCGGCACGCAAGGTTATGATAACGGGCAAGGGCAGATGCAATGTGACAAATGCTTGTTTTGATTTGGATGATTTAATCAACAGCGTTGTCACTAACAAAAGGTTTATGTATTCGGCGTTTTCGTCATTTATGCCGTATGACACCATTGCGTTGATTGAGGAAATGGGAGTGCCCACAAAAATTGAAAGAGGTAATCGCGTTTTCCCCGAATCCGATAAGGCGGTTGACATTGTTGACGCTCTTGTAAAAAATGCAAAGCAAAACGGAGTTAAGTTTGTTGAGGGCACGGTCACTTCGTTTAATACAGAAAACAATGTCATCAAGTCGGTTAATCTTGCCGACGGAACTGTTGTTTACGGTGATGCGTTTGCAATTTGCACAGGCGGTTTGAGCTATCAGTCAACAGGCTCAACAGGTGACGGATACAAACTTGCCGAAAGTGTCGGACACACCGTTACGGATATTGAGCCTGCACTCATATCTCTTGTTGCGTCAAACGGTTTTGTGCCAAAACTTCAAGGCTTGTCGCTTCGCAATATTTCAATCAAATTGCTTGACGGCGAAAAGGAAATATATTCTGATTTCGGTGAAATGCTGTTCACTCATTACGGTGTCAGCGGACCGGTGATTTTATCCGCTTCGTCACATATGACTCACCCAAAAGAGCATAATTACAAAATCGTTATTGATTTGAAGCCGGCACTTGACGAGCAAACTCTTGACAAACGAATTCAGCGAGATTTTGCAGAAAACACAAACAAGGATTTCATCAATTCTTTGTCAAAATTGTTGCCGAACAAGCTTATTCCCGTTGTCGTAAAACTGTCGGGAATCGAACCGTCGGAAAAGGTAAATCAAATCACAAAAGTTCAGCGTCAAAATCTTGTCAGCTTGCTGAAAAACTTTACTGTTAACATTAGCGATTTCAGACCGATTAACGAGGCGATTATCACTTCGGGCGGAGTTGATGTAAAGGAAATCAATCCAAAAACTATGGGTTCAAAGATTGTTGATAATCTCTATTTTGCGGGAGAAGTTATTGATGTTGACGCTTATACGGGCGGATTCAATTTGCAGGTCGCTTTTTCAACAGGCTATCTGTGCGGAATGAATATTTAGTATAATAATGTTTTTATATAAGAGAGGTATTGTATGATTAATGTTGCTATTGACGGACCTGCCGGAGCAGGCAAGAGCACAATTGCAAAAGCTGCCGCCAAGGAACTCGGCTTTATTTATGTAGACACGGGTGCTCTTTATCGTGCCGTTGCATACAACGCAGTAAAAAACGGCGTTATTGATGACAAACAGGGAATTATATCTATGCTTGATGACACCAAGGTTGAACTGAAATATGTCGATGGCGTTCAGTCTGTTTATCTTAACGGCGAGGATGTGTCCGATTTTATCCGTACACCTGAAATTTCTATGGGAGCAAGCAAGGTTTCTGCAATACCGCAGGTCAGAGCGTTTTTGCTTAATCTTCAACGAGAAATTGCAAAAACCAACAATGTCATTATGGACGGCAGAGATATTGCAACCGTTGTTCTTCCCGATGCAGAAGTAAAGATTTTTCTTTTCGCTTCTCCTGAATGCAGAGCAGAAAGAAGATATAAAGAGCTTGTGGAAAAGGGCGAAAATGTCAGCTTTGACGATGTCCTTAAGGATGTCAATCAGCGTGACTATCAGGACTCTCACAGAGAGATTGCACCGCTTAAACCGAGTGAAGAATCAATTATGGCAGACACTTCCGAACTCACTTTGCAGGAGTCAATTGATTTAATAGTAAATACAATTAAGGAGAGAATTCAGTGAAAGAATTTGATTACTCAACCGTAAAAGACTATAAACTATATAATTTTGTAAAAAATGTGTTCAAGCCTTTTATCAAGATGGTATTTCACACCGAATACAAGGGACTTGAAAATATCCCTCCAAAGGGAACAAAGTATATTTTGGCAATCAATCACACCCACGCACTCGACCCCGTGTTTGTTGGCGCACCGAAAGAAGTGCCGACACTTCACTTTATGGGCAAGGCGGAACTTTTTGAAAATCCGCTTTTGGCTTGGTTTATGACTCATATGCAGACTTTTCCTGTTCACAGAGGCAAGGGCGACACTTCTGCTATTGAATACGGCGAAAAGATTGTTCAAGAGGGTCATGTAATGGCTATTTGTCCGGAGGGCAAGAGAATCAGAGGCAAGGGTGGCAGACCGCAAAGAGCAAAGGCGGGCGTTGCCATTATCGCAAAGGCTACCAATGCAGGCGTTCTTCCTGTTGCTATTTGCTGCGATGGCGAAATCAAGGCAGGCAAAAAAGTTACTGTTTCTTACGGCAAACTCATCACTCCTGAAGATATGAACTTTAACAAGGAAGATTTTGGCAGAAGTGATATTTCAAACGCTGCCAATATGGTTATGGATAAGATAACAGAGCTTTGGGAGGCTGAACAAAAGTGAGTAAGCAAATAATTCTTGCAAAAACAGCGGGCTTTTGTTTTGGAGTTGACAGGGCGGTTAATCTTGTGTATGAACTTGTCGGTGAGGGCAGAAAGGTTTGCACTCTCGGCCCAATTATTCACAATGCACAGCTTGTTGCCGATTTGGAGAGCAAAGGTGTAAAAATTATTGATGATATTTCACAAGCACCGCAGGGATATACCGTTGTTGTTCGCACCCACGGTGTAGAAAAAAGTGTTCTTGACGAACTCGAAAGCAAGGGGGTTGATTGTGTTAACGCAACCTGTCCGTTTGTAACTAAAATTCATAACATCGTCAAAAAACAGGATGAAAATACTGTTGTTTTGATTGCAGGAGATAAGAATCATCCCGAAGTTTTGGGCATAAAATCCTATTGCAAAAGTGATTCTTATGTTTTCAAGAATGAGGAAGAACTCACGGAAATTATACAAAAACACGAAATTGCACAAAAAAATGATGTGATTTGTGTCGCTCAAACAACTTTTTCGCTAAATGAGCAAAAAAAATGCAAAAAAATATTCAAAAAACTATGTACAAACTGTAAAATATTTGATACAATATGTAATGCAACGTCCGATAGGCAAAATGAGGCGGAGGAACTTTCTAAAATTTCCGATGCTATGATTGTTGTCGGAGGGCGTCATTCATCAAACACTTGCAAATTGCGAGATACAGGCGAGGCGAATTGTCCCACTTTTCTTATAGAAACTGCGGATGAGCTTGCTTCACTTGATTTGAGCAAGTACAATGTGATTGGTGTAACTGCGGGGGCTTCGACACCCTCGGTAATAATCAAGGAGGTACTCAAATCCATGTCCGAAGAAATTAAAGAAAAGGAAGTTGAAACAACTTCAGCCGTAACTGAAGAAGTTGTGGAGACAGCAGAAAACGCTGATAAGGCTACAAAGCCTGCTGTCAAAGCATCTGCTGATGGTGAGGCATCCTTTGAAGAATTACTTAATGAATCTTTTAAGGAAAACGAAAACAGCAAGGTAGTTACAGGTACAGTAGTAAGAATTACTCCTACTGAAGTATTTGTAGATGTTCCCGGCAGAAAGCAAACAGGCGTTGTTGCATTTGACGATTTGTCATCAGACAATATCTCAAAGTGCGAAGATGTAGTTGCAGTCGGCGACGAAATCCAGCTTGTTATTATGAAAACAGATGACCAAGACGGTGTTCTTAAGCTCTCAAAGCGTTTGTTTGACGCTGTAAAGGGTTGGGACGAAATCGTTGCCGCTAAGGAAAACGATGAAATTCTCGAAGGTCAGGTTACCGCTGTAATCCGTGGCGGTGTTCTTGTATCAGCAAAGGGTACAAGAGTATTTGTTCCTGCATCACTCACAGGTGTTCCTCGCAATCAGGAACTCTCTGTTCTCAAGGATGCAACAGTTAAGTTCAAGATTATCGACATTAACCCTGCTCGCAGAAGAGCAGTTGGCTCAATCAAGGTTGTTGCCGATGCTGAAAGAAAAGAAAAGCAAGAAGCACTTTGGGCAACTCTCAAGGAGGGCGACAAGGTTAAGGGTACTGTTAAGTCACTCACATCATACGGTGCGTTTGTTGATCTCGGCGGTATCGACGGTATGGTACATATTTCAGAGCTTTCATGGTCAAGAATTAAGCACCCATCAGAGGTTGTTAATGTTGGCGATGTAGTTGAAGTTACTATCAAGTCACTTGATGAAGAAACAAAGAAGATTTCTCTTGGTTTCAAGAACATTGAGGACAATCCATGGGAAATCCTCAAGAGAGATTATCCTGTTGGCTCAGTTGTTGATGCAAAGATTGTTTCATTTGCAACATTCGGTGCATTTGCAAACATTCTTCCGACAGTTGATGGTTTGATTCACATCAGCCAAATATCTTGGGATAGAATTAAGACTCCTCAGGATGTTCTTAAGATTGGCGATGTTGTTAAGGCAAAGATTATTGAAATCGATTTCGATAAGAAGAGAGTTTCTCTTTCAATGAAAGAACTCCTCGACAAGCCTGAAACAGCAGAGGATGATTCGGCAGAAGCTGAAGAATCAGCTGAAGAAGCAACAGAAGAATAATTAACAAAGACCGTTTCGCAAGAAACGGTCTTTTTCGACACGCAGGAGGCTGTTGAGAAAGTTTCTGAATTTCGTTTTCTTGCGAGTGGGAGCTGTACATAGGTACCGCCCCCGAGCAAAAAACGGAAAACGCCATAAATGCTGTAAGATCATTACTTACAGCATTTTTAAACCCCACCGTCAACACTTTGTGTTGCCACCTCCCCTTTTGCTAAAAGAGGAGGCATAATTCGGTTGATTATATTTGGCGTGTTTCAGAGACTTTATCGACAGTCTGAACGCTGTAAGTTTTACCTTACAGCGTTGTTTTTATCTTATTTTAATTATTTCATTAAATACAGCAGTCATTTTTTTGCTTATCTGCAAATCAATGTGTAACGAACCGAAGAACCAATGATTGTATTCAACATTTTTCATCAGTTCTTGCAGATAGGTGTTAATCGGTGTTTGCTTCATTGCAGAATTTGTGTGAAGTCTGATGAAATCTTTTGCCATGGCAGGTGCTTCGTGGGTGATAACATAATCAACCTGAAAATCGGCATCTTTAAGATTATCTGCACCGTTTTTCATTTCCTCGGCATTCGGCATTTCATCTTTCCACCAACTTCTGCCCTCTTGCCTCATATCAATGTCGTCGCTTTCGCCGCCACCCATACAAAAGAAAGTTTTGCCACAGAATGTAAAAATCTCACCTCGCATAAGATGAAAAATGTTTGGACTGATTTTGTGTGCCGTTCCGCCCTTAAATCTGTATGGTCTGTATGCGTTTAGCATATCAAAATTTTCGTGTGCACCGTCAACAAAGCAGATGGTGTATTTTTTCTTTGAAAGGGTTTCAATAGCCTTTTTTTCTTTTTCGCTTCCGTCCCACAAAAAGCCGAAGTCACCGCAAATAATAAGAATGTCATCATCATTCAGCTTTTTTAGCTTTGGGTTTTTGAATAGGCTCAAGTCACCGTGGGTGTCGCCTGTGATATATACCATTTAAGTTTACCTCAAATTAAATTTTAGTCTTTTATTATCGTTTAAGATATGTTATTATATTTATAATATAATTTATTTAGTGAGGTGTCAAGTGTATGAAAAAACTAATTTCGGTTTTTATGAGCATTGTTATAATTTCGCTCACCGCTTTTTGCGTTCCCTTCACCGCAAAAGCAGCAACTTATACTCCAAATGTAAAAATTTATGCAGATGCATATATGCTTATCAGTCTTGATGACGATTCTTATCCCGTTGTTGCAGAAAAAAATGCCGACAAAAGAAAATATCCTGCTTCTCTTACAAAAATTGTCACAACTATGGTAACTTTAAATAAAGTTAAGGATTTGTCACAAAAAACAACCGTTTCAAAAAGTGCAATAGAGGCGCTTTATGGCACGGGTGCACAGGTTGCAGGGCTGAAAATCGGTCAAACCGTCACAATTGAGGAACTTTTGTATCTCACTATGGTGCACTCTGCTTGTGATGCTTGCCAGGTTCTTGCCGAGTTTGTCAGCGGAAGTGTTCCCGCATTTGTCGAAGAGATGAACAGTTGGGTTAAATCTCTCGGTTGCAAGGACACCAATTTTGTCAATCCTGACGGTTTACACGACCCAAATCATTACACAACTCCGTCCGATATGGCAAAGATTACTCTTGCCGCTATGAAAAATGAAGTTTTCAATAAAATTTCAAGTACCCAGCAATATAAGTTCGGCAAGTTGAATTTTATTCATACCAACTATATGCTCGACAAATTTCATGTCACATATTATTATCAGTACGCTCAAGGCATCAAAACAGGCTCAACAGAGCAGGCAGGCTATTGTGTAATCACAAAGGCTTCAAAAGGCGGTTATAACTATCTTGCAATCGTTATGGACAGTCCGATTGAAGTGCTTGACGGCATCAAAACAAAATGCTCTTTCATTGATGCAAAATCTCTTTTTGATTGGGCGTTTGATTCCCTCAAATATACCACGGTTGTGCGTAAAAACGATATAGCATATGAGCTTCCCGTAAATAACGGCAAGGATGCCGACACGGTTCAGCTTGTTGTCAAGGATGATATAACCACTCTTGTTCCGAGCACACTTGACCCTTCAAACGTGATTATTGAACCTGTCGACCCGCCCGAAAGTCTTGATGCTCCTGTGACAAAGGGCGATTTTGTATGCAAGGCAAATGTTATCTTTGGCGAAAAAACTATTGTTACGGTTGATTTGGTTGCCGCAAAAACTGTTGAACTTTCAACATTTTTGAAAATTCTTAATGCACTAAAAAAATTCTTTACAAACAAGATTGTTCTTGCAGTGCTTGGCGTGATTGTTTTGCTTGCAATTTTGTATATCGTCACCTTTGTAAGACGGCTGCGTCGAGATAAAGAACGTGTTGCAAAGCGTCGCAGAGAGCAGGAGGAATTGGACAAACAACTTTATGGTGAAGATGATTATCTTCCGCCACCTCGTCCGAGAAGATAAAATAAAAGCGTTGTAATGTTCCGTTAATTGGCATATTACAACGCTGTTTTTTATTTTTTGTTCTTAGTTCTTGGTTCTCAATTCTTCTATCAAGTTGTTGATTATTTCTTTGTCGCTGTCGTTGAGCATACGGTATTTTGCAAGCAATACTTTTTCCTGCTTTGTCAAATCGCTGATAAAGGCGTTTCCACTTGGCTTGTCAAACAATGAATCGCCTACCATAAGCGTATTGTAATCGGTATAAAAATCATCAACCCTTTTGCCGTAAATTGACGCAAGCTTTGATAGTTGGATGGCGTTTGGCAACGAGTCACCGCTTTCCCATTTTGTGTAGGTCGTTCGGTTTGTTCCCATCAGCAGTGCCACCTGTGTTTGTGTAAAATT
This sequence comes from uncultured Eubacterium sp., assembly GCF_934525195.1. Taxonomy (GTDB): domain Bacteria; phylum Bacillota; class Clostridia; order Oscillospirales; family Acutalibacteraceae; genus Eubacterium_R. The sequence goes on along the minus strand of NZ_CAKSZA010000002.1, from coordinate 297,278 downwards.
GCTCGATTCTCTAAATCGTCTGATGTTTACTTTTAGATTTTCTTTTGTATAAAAGTCTTCGTTACCAAAAGACATAGGTGCTCACCGCCTTTCTTTTTTAGATTATATCATACTTGTTCGACAAAATGCAACAAATATCTTTTTATTGTTCGTTAATAACGAAACTTGTACTTTTATTTTAAATATTTTTATGATAGAGTAATAATATAAGAGGTGATTTATTTGAAAAACGGTCAATACAGCGTTAAAGACTATATTAACTCTTTTAATGTAAAAAAGAAAACTGCATTTTCTATATCTGTTATATTTTTGGTCTTTTATTTGTTGTCGATAATTACATATTTAATAGAGCGTGCCAACATATCGTTGCTTATTGGCGACAATATAATTTCCACTTTTTCAAGTATGTTAACGATTTCGTTTTCACTTTCAAAAATTCTTGATGTTTATTTGTTCTTGTTTCCGATAGCATTTATAATAATCAATTTTATTATGTTGTGTAAAAATAAATATAACAAAACAATTATTGTTATAGATTACCTTTTTCAAATAATAAACCCTGTTACAATAGGCTTTTTTACCTCGGCATTTTTATTGTTAGTGAATAAAAAATATCCGATATAAAAAATAATAGGACGAGAAAAAATATTTTAATAAACATTTGACTGTAAAAAGGAGAAAAATATGAAACAGCATAACAGAAAAAAGATACAAAAAATTATACTTACGGCGTTGTTATTTATAATTGTATGTTCTATGATATTTTTAGTTTGTTTAATACATAATGCCTCTGCATATGTTGAAAAGAAATACAATAAGGATTTTAAAATTATCAGCATTAAGCTACCCTACTATAAAGACGATTCCGATTTCTTCGATTGGCCTCTATTATACAGACCCGGTGAATTTGTTCCGTTTGCCGTTAATTTTAAGGATACAGAAAAAGATTTTTCGGTCATATATAACAAGGGCGAATTTTATGATGATTACCAGTTGGAAGAAATTAACCGATATATGAAAGAGTATTTAATAAATGTTACGGGTAATTCCGATATTACGGATGTACTTGTTTTACACACTCCGTACAGTTCAGGCTATTACGAATATGATGTGCTTACAAATATTCTAAAGAAAGACAATACAAAATGGACAAGTGAAAATATTGAGGAACTTATCCAAGAAATATTTGCTTCTTATAACGGAATTATTTCTGTATATTTACGCTCCGATTTTGAAGATTTATCGTCATTATTAAAAGAAACGGAAACAATCACAGCAAAAATAGAATCCGAATTTGGAAAATATTATTTTCTTCCGGGGCAAAATCCTATAAATGTTTGTTTTGTGAATTATGATTTGCCGACAAAAAGGATTGACGACGGTGAAAGATTTGATTATTTTGGATTTGAAGAAGATCAAAATGATATTAATTATAATGAAATAATTGACGAAGAAGTTGCAATTGAAGATTTAAAAACTAAAAAAACAATTTTATGGTAAAAAGATAAATTAAAGGATAAAAATGCTGCCTTGCGTTAATAATATTCTTGTACATAAAAACTAAAGGATGATTATGTGCAGTATTATAACAAGGTAGAAATATGCGGAATAAACACAAATGAGTTAAAACTTTTAAAAGAACCCGAAAAAATCGAACTCCTCAAAAAAGCTCAATCGGGTGACCAAAAAGCAAGGGACGAACTGATTAACGGCAATCTGCGTCTTGTTCTTTCCGTTGTTCAACGCTTTGCCAACAGAGGCGAGGGAATGGACGATTTGTTTCAGGTCGGTGTCATTGGCTTGATTAAAGCGATTGATAATTTCAATACCGACCTTAACGTAAGATTCTCAACCTATGCAGTACCTATGATAATCGGGGAAATACGCCGCTTTTTGCGTGACAATAACCCAATTCGTGTAAGCCGTTCACTTCGTGACACGGCATATAAGGCAATGCAGGTCAAGGAAATGCTGACCAATAAATATAACAAAGAATCGACTGTTGATGAAATTGCCAAAGAACTTAATATGAAAAAGGCTGATGTTGTGATTGCGCTTGAGGCCATTGTTGACCCTGTGAGCCTCTATGAGCCTGTTTATAATGACGGCGGAGACACGATATTCGTTATGGACCAAATCGGTGATAACAGCACCGATGCCGATTGGGTGGATGAAATCTTAATGAGGGATAGGCTCAAAAATCTTGATGACAGGGAACACCGCATTTTGTATATGCGTTTTATGCAGGGCAAAACACAAATGGAAACCGCAGAGGAAATCGGAATTTCTCAAGCGCAGGTGTCACGGCTTGAAAAGAATGCACTTAAAAGAATAAAGAGCGAATAAATAAAAACGAGAAGCATTTTGTCTCTCGTCTTATTCTGTCGATAAAGCTCCTGAAACACGTCAAATATAATTCAACCGAATTATGCCTCCCATTTTTTAAAAGGTGATTCCCCCGTTAATCGGGGGAAATGTCTGCAACGCAGACAAAAGGGGGCGTCTACGCAGTAAAGGTGGCAACACGAAGTGTTGACGGTGGGGTTTAAAAAATGCTGTAAGTGTCGAACTTACAGCATTTTTGGCGTTTTTCGTTTTTTGCTCAGTCGAGGTACCATCGTACATCTTCCTTCGCAAAAAAACGAAATTCAGAAGCTTTCTCAACAGCTTATTAACTTATTCTTTTACTCCGCTTAATTGTTTCCAGTGGATTTTGCAGTATTCCTTGCCGTCAATCGGCGGATAATCTTCGTCATCAACTTTCGCTTCGTTCATACAATCGTATTCACCGACATATGCACATCTGTGAGCGCTTTCGCCGCCCTCTGTCATTGCAGGAATGTAGCTCAAACAGAAAATGCCGACAACAACCGCAACGATTGCAACAGGTGCAACTTTTGGATTGACTTTCTTGAACAACGGTGTAACATCGATTTTATCAAGGAACTTGCTCTTTTCAACAAGTTTGCAAGCCAGAGTTGCAAGCAAATAACCCATGCAACCTGCAAATGTGCCAACGATAAATCCTGCCAAAACATCACTTGCATAGTGAACCATCAAATAAACACGGCTTCCCATTGTGCAAAGTGCGATAACAGGGAATACCCAGTAGAACTTTTTGTTGTCTTTTTTGAAGCAAAGGCACATTGACATTGCAATTTCAAATGCAGCGGTTGTGTGACCCGATGGGAACGAATAGTCGCTTTCGCTGAGCATTCCTGCACCCTTGTACCAAGCAAAATACTCTGCAACACCTTGAAGTGTGTTGTACGGTCTGATTCTCAAGAACATCGGCTTAACAACAACATTTGTTATGAGTGTTCCGATAACAATCGAGAAAATCAAAGCTGCGCCGTATTTTCTTGTTTTCTTAAACAGACAAAGCACCAAGCCAAACGCTGCCATAGGAATTACAAACATCTCGTCACCGAATGAGGTGAAAATCTTTGCAACGGCGGTCAAAAATCCGCATTGCATATGACCAAAAAAGCTGAATACCCATAGGTCAAAGTTGTAAAAGATGCTGTCAACTCTTTCGCCAAGTGTGACAGCGGCGAGTAAAAAAGTGTTCATTTCTATTTCCCCTTTAGTAATTTATAGTAATACTATACCAAATTTTTACTCCTATTTCAATAACAAACTTGTCATAATTATTTCTTTGTGATACTATAAAAATGTAACAAAATGAGAGGTTGTGAAAATATGTATATATTAACAGCTGATGAAATCAGAGCGGTTGAAACCGACTGCTTTAAATATTATTCAACCGAAGCCGAATTAATGCTCAAAGCAGGTACTGCCTGTGCCGAAAGTATTATTGAAAAATACGGCGACAGCCTTGTTAACAGTTCGGTTGCCGTCTTGTGCGGAAACGGCAAAAATGCAGGCGACGGCTTTGTTATTGCAAGGCTTCTTTATGCCTACGGTGCAAATGCAAAAATCGTTCTTTGCGATAAAGAACCTGAAATTGCCGAGCCTCTCAAATATTATAACGAGGCTGTAATGTCGGGAGTTCCCGTGGAATTTTTTAATGACAGCGTTCTTTCAGCCGATTATATCGTTGATTGTATTTTCGGAATCGGTTTTCACGGTGAGGCTCGCAGTCCGTTTGACAAGGTGTTCGAAACGGTTGGCAACAGTTCCGCTATTGTTATTTCTGTTGATACTCCGAGCGGTACAAATGCAACCGACGGCTCGGCTTGCAAAAATGCTGTCAAAGCAGATTTTACTGTCGCAATTTCCACTTTGAAGTTCTGTCATGTTCTTCCGCCGTCAAATGCTCTTTGCGGAGAAATAAAAGTTGTTAATATCGGTATTCCCGATGATTGCTATGTTGATGACTACGCAACCGCAATAATGATTGATGATGTGAAAAAAATTATTCCGCCGCTTGAATATAATTCAAACAAAGGTTCAAACGGTCATCTTCTTTGCCTTTGCGGTTCGTACAAAATGCCGGGAGCAGGTGTTATTTGCTGCGAATCCGCAATAAGAAGCGGTGTCGGACTTGTAAAGTTGACCGTTCCGAAATCCGCTTATCCTATTGTTGCGTTGCATCTTGTTCAACCTATTTTCAATCCCGTTGAGGAGTCAAACGGAATGTACAGCGAAAAAGCCCTTGATGAAATATCGAATGATGTGAAGTGGGCAAGTGCGATTGTTCTCGGTTGCGGTATGGGTGTCAGCGCCGATACAAGAAAAATCACCGAATTTGTGCTTAAAAATTCAAAAGTGCCGGTTATTCTTGATGCTGACGGTATAAATTGCATAACTTTGAGCATAGATATATTAAAGGATGTTAAAGTACCTGTTGTTCTTACGCCGCATCCCGGTGAGATGTCAAGGCTCGTGTCAAAATCGGTGGAGGAAGTGCAGTCAAATCGTGTTGAAATTGCAAAGGATTTTGCAAAGAAATACGGTGTTTTGATTGCATTAAAGGGTGCAAATACCGTAGTTACGGACGGAGAAACGGTGTTTGTTAATATGAGCGGCAATCCTGCAATGGCTATGGGTGGAACGGGTGATATGCTCAGCGGTATTATCGGCTCGTTTGTTGCGCAAGGAATAAATCCGTATGACGCAACAAAGGCAGGTGTGTTTATTCACGGCTTGTCGGGTGATAATGCCTCAAAAGCCATCAGCCAAAGAGGAATTACCGTTTTTGATATGATAGACCGACTCGGTGCTTTAATGTCCGAATTTTGATATTCGGGTTGATTTTATGAAAAAATTAATATCATTTTCGATGTGCCTTGTGTTTCTGCTTTTATGTGGTTGCACAACTGTCAAAAGTACCGTTGAACTAAAGCCGAAATATTTTCAAACCGCAACGGTCAAAACGGGTGATTATTCCTATTCCGCCAATGTAAAGTTTGACGGCGAGAGCGTGTACATAACCCCGACTTCGACAAATGCAAGCGGAACGACGATTTCCTGCAACGGCAAAGAGGTCGCTTTTTCAAGGCGAGATATGCTCACAAAGGCTGATAAATCAAAGGTTTCCGCCTATAATCCCGCCGTGCTGTTTTATGACGTAATCACAACTGTTTCAAATTGCAAAAAGGTTGATAATGCTTATGTTTTTGACGGCAAAACTTCGGTCGGCAATTTCACTTTGACAGTCAATCAATCATCGGAACTTGTCAGCTTGAATATCCCCGATGCCGATTTCAGCATTGAATTTGATATTAACAGCAAAAAAAGTTAATAAATATATTATATAAATAGCAAAAAAGGGTTGATTTTTTCAGCCCTTTTTGTTATAATGCTAACGCATTCGTAAAAAAGAAAGCGAATTCGCACACAATGAGGTTGAGCCAAAGGTTACAAAATCGGCTCTTGCCATACTTCGTTGTGGAGGATTAACCTTAAAGGAGGAAATGAAAATGGCAAATGTAGTTTCTATGAAACAGCTTTTAGAAGCAGGTGTACACTTTGGTCACCAAACAAGAAGATGGAACCCTAAAATGGCTGAATACATCTTCACAGAGAGAAATGGTATTTATATCATCGATCTTCAAAAGACAGTAAAGAAGTTGGACGAGGCTTATATGTTCGTTCGTGATCTCGCAGCAGAAGGCGGAAGCATCATCTTTGTCGGTACAAAGAAGCAGGCTCAGGAGAGCGTTAAGGAAGAGGCTATCCGTTGCTCAATGCCATATGTAAATGCAAGATGGCTTGGCGGTATGCTCACAAACTTCAAGACAATCCGTGGTCGTGTTGCTCGTCTTGCTCAACTCAAGAAGATGCAAGAGGACGGCACATTCGATCTTCTTCCAAAGAAGGAAGTTGCAGGTCTTGAACTTGAAATCGAAAAGCTTGAGAAGTACCTCGGCGGTATCACAGAAATGAAGAAGATTCCTGATGCAATGTTCATCGTTGACCCACGCAAGGAAAGAATCGCTGTATCAGAAGCAACAAAGCTCGGTCTTCCAATCGTTGCTATCGTTGACACAAACTGCGACCCTGATGAAATCGACTATGTAATTCCTGGTAACGATGACGCTATCCGTGCAGTAAAGCTTATTGCAGGTGCTATGGCTAACGCTGTTATCGAGGGTAGAGATGGCGCTGATGCAGTTGCTCCTGAAGAAGCTCCTGCAACAGAAGAAGCAGCTGAATAATTAATTATAACTTAATTTTACTTTATTATATTGGAGGATATTATTATGGCATTTACAGCACAAGATGTAAAGGCTCTTCGTGAGAAGACCGGCGTTGGTATGATGGAGTGCAAAAAGGCTCTTGTTGAAGCTGACGGCGATATGGATAAGGCTATCGACTTCCTTCGTGAAAGAGGTCTTGCAGCTGCACAGAAGAAGGCATCAAGAATTGCCGCTGAAGGCGTTGTTCTTCCTTACTATGATGCTCAGGCAAAGAAGGGTGTTGTTCTTGAAGTTAACTCAGAAACAGACTTCGTTGCAAAGAATGAAAAGTTTATGTCTTTCGTAGAAGGCGTTGCAAAGACAATCCTTGCAACAAATCCTGCCGATGTTGAAGCTCTTAAGGAAGAGAAGTTCGACGGCACAGACAGAACTGTTACAGAAACACTTAACGACCTCGTTCTTGCAATCGGTGAGAATATGAAAGTTCGCCGTTTCGAAAGAATGGACGGTATCGTTTCAACATACATCCATGCCGGCGGTAGCGTTGGTGTTATGGTTGGCTTTGATGTTGCTGACGAGTCAAAGGCTGCTGATCCTGAATTCGTAGCTATGGGCAAGAATGTTGCTATGCAAATCGCAGCTATGAATCCTGAGTATTTGAGCAGCGACGACATCTCTGCCGAAGAATCAGAAAAGATGCACTCAATCACAGTTGACAGTGCTCTCAACAAGCCTGATTCACTTCCTATTCCGATCCTCGGCAAGCTTATCGACGAAGCTATCAACGACAAGAAGTGGACTGATGAAGATATCACAATTTATCAGGGCCTTGACAATAAGCAAAGAAAGAACTTCACAAACTTCATTTCTAAGGAAGCTCTTGAAATTCTTGCAGGCATCGCAGTTTCACACAAGGACGAAATTGTTGATAACAAGATTTTCACAGGCCTTGTAAAGGGCAGACTCCAGAAGCAAATCAAGGAAATTTGCCTTCTTGAGCAAGACTTCGTTCGTTCAGATCTCTTCCAGGGTTCAGTTGCAGGTTACATTGAAAGCGTTGCAAAGACTCTCGGCACAGAAATCAAGGCAACAAACTTCATCCGTATGATGAAGGGCGACGGCCTCGAAAAGAGAGAAGAAAACTTCGCAGAAGAAATTGCAAAGCAAATCAACGGCTAATTAAACATTTAAGAGCATCTCAATCGAGATGCTCTTTTTTGCAAATATTTTATAACAGAGGTGTTTTATGAAAAGCTATTCAACCATTCTTTTTGACCTTGACGGAACGCTCACCGATTCATCTCAGGGAATTATTAATTCTATCATTTATGCGCTTGAAAAGTATGATATTGACGATTATGAAATGTCACTTTTGAGAAAGTTTTTAGGTCCTCCGCTTCACGAATCATTTGAAAAATATTTTGGCTTTGATAAGGAAAAATCTTTGCAAGCAGTAAAACTTTACCGTGAATATTTCAGCACAAAAGGTTTGTTTGAAAACGAGGTTTACAGCGGCATAACCGACTTGCTTCAAAATCTTAAAGAAAACGGAAAAACTCTTATTGTTGCTACCTCTAAACCTCAACCGTTTACTGACAGAATAATGGAGCATTTTGACCTCACAAAATATTTTGATTTCATCGCAGGTTCGAATATGGATACTACTCGGTCAAAAAAGGCAGAAGTAATTGAATATGCGCTTAATGAATGTAATATCAAGGACAAATCCAAAGTTGTAATGATTGGCGACAGAGCAGAAGATATGATTGGCGCTCAATCAGTAGGTATTGATTCAATCGGAGTAGAATATGGATATGGCACCTTTGATGAACTTAAAAATGCCGATGCAACATATATTGTAAAAACGGTTGACGAGTTAAAAAATTTACTAAGCTGATTAAACCGTAAATTAAATAAAAAATCGCTTGAAACTCCCTGCTTTTGGGGCTTTCAGGCGATTTTTTTGTGCTTTGTTTTTTAGAAAAATGTTTACAAATCAGAAAATATTATAAAAACAACTTAAGATATTAATCGTTTTTCGGTATACTTATAATTAATTAATTTTATTATCTGTCGTATTTGGTGCATATTTTTGTTGTAAAACAATCAAAATTGTGATATAATTTGCATAAGATTTATAATATTTAATTTTGCGGTTTACAAAAATGAATGGAGGAGCTTTTATGAAAAAAGTAATCAGTATGCTGTTGAGCGTTTGGCTTGTTTTATCTGTCAGCATGCCACCGAGTTTTGTCAATGCGTTGGAAAGCATCACTATTTATTATAATGATGCGGAGCTGAAAGAAACTTTGCACATCACCGAATACGATTCTGCACAGTTGGTCGCTCATTCGGAGTCGGAACTTCCGGCAGGCTCGACTGTTGAGTGGGAAAGCAATATGCCTTTGCTTGCGGATGTTGACGAAACAGGCAAGGTAACTGCGTACGATTACTCAAAAGCTGCCGTCATCAAATATTGGCTTGATAATGAGGTTCGCCCAACTCCGCTTATAGGCAATGCAACCGCAGACGCTATTGAAAAGGCTTTTGCAAAGGCGCATATCGACCTTAATGACAGTAACCTCAATACCGACATGGTTGTTGCAATTGTAAAGGGTATTAACCAAACTATGGGCGAAGCTCTTGAAAATATGCTGAATAATATGACAATCACAATTACGGCTCGGCTTGTCAACGAAAGCGGAAAGGTTCTTGCTTCCGACAAGGCAGAGGTTGCGGTTGACCAAAGTTTGGCAGGTAATATATGGCCTACGGGTGTACATATTACAAACAAAAAGACTGTTCCGAAAACTGTTGCTGTCGGCAAGCAGGTGCAAATGTACGGTGCGGTAACTCCTGTTCGACTTAAGCAAAGTGTCAAATGGAGCGTCGGCAAGGCTCTTGATACTGAGTCATGGAAGCATGCAACAATTACCTCCGACGGTCTTGTAACTTTCACTTCTCCGGGTACTGTTTATATTCGTGCAAATCCCGAAAACGCTCTTTATTCTGCGGTTACAGATACTGTTGAGTTCAAAGTCGTATCTCGTGAAGAACTTCCTGTTACCGATTTTGCAATCGGCGGAACTCTTGATATAAAAGAGGGCGAAACCACTCAACTCACTATTGAAAATGTTTCTCCTGCCGGTGCATACACAGGCGATGTAAAATGGGAATGTTCGGATACGTCAGCCGCTGTCATTACTCAAGACGGTGTTGTTACCGCTCTTGATGCTGGTCAAGGCTTGCAGTTATCAAAAACCGTCACAATCACGGCAACAATTGACGGCGTTTCAAAAACAGCGTCGCTAAAAATTAATAGAAATGTTATCGGCGACACAATCAATAGCGTTGAAATCAACGGTTATGAGAACATTGCACTTAACGAAACAAATAAATATACTGCGGATGTAACCCCTGTAAGACTTAACACAAATACAGGCGTTGTGCGTCAGTGGGGATTATATGATTCACAGTCGGGCAAGCTTGTGCTTGCAACGGCAGACACTCCTGCCGATAACGGCTTTGCTTCGATTGATGCAAACGGCAATCTTGTTGCAAGAGAAGTCGGAATAATCAAAATTTATGTTAAGGTTACTTATAATGACACTTCGCTTGAAGCTGAAAAAACGGTATCTTCGGGTGTTCCGATTACAAGCTTTTCTGTTGAAAAGGGCAACGGCTTTACTACAAATTTTTTGGTAGGCAGTAGGGACTCGTTCCTTGAAGAAGGTAAGACAGGTCAGCTTAATATCACAAATATTTTGCCGGCAGATTATGACCCTGATTTGCTCAAAAATGTTGTTTGGAAAAGTTCCGACCCGTCTGTTGCATCCGTTGATGAAAACGGTAAGGTTCTCGGTCTTGATTCAGGCGGACTCACTATTTATAATTCAAAATCAGTTACAATTACTGCGATTATCGGCGGTGTGTCATCTTCTGTGACCTTTAATGTCAGAGGTGCTTCTGTCAATAATCTTGTGAGTGCATCAATTTCGGGTAATGATGTTGTTGTCAAAGACTTTCCGAGAGAGTATTCTGCAATATTTTCTCCGTCAAGAATCAGCACTAAAAATGTTCATTGGGGACTTACATTTGATGACGGAACTCGTCCGTGGAATTCAAGCTGGAGCAGTACATCGGGTAATACCGAAAACAGCGTTGCAACTGTTGATTCAAACGGCAAGGTATACGGAAAATCGGCAGGCACAACAACTCTTTGGGTCTTTGGCAGAGAGGGAACAACTTCATTAAGCGGTTCTTATGTCGAGGCTTCAAAACAAATTCAAGTTGTTGAAATTCAGCCAAAAAATATAGCTGTAACAGCACCTGAAAAATATGATTATATCGAGGGCGAAACGGAACTTGATTTGACCGGATTAAAGGTTTCCGCAACATACGACCGCAATGAATTGGCAAATTATTATTCGGATGCCGAAAGCTATGGCGATTCTATTATCAGCGTTGATGTTGATGATTATGAGATAAGCGGATTTGACCCAACTTTGATTGACAGAGAGCAATATGTACTCGTAACTCTCGTCAGAGCAGGCGAGCAGTTCCGTGCGGTATTTCCTGTTAAGGTGAATTCAAAAGCCGTTGAGTCAATCGATATTACCGCCCCGAAATATGCTTATGTTGAGGGCGTAAAACAGCTTGATTTAAGCGGATTAAAGGTTTATGCGAATTACAGCAACTCGCCTCGTGAAGAAGTTTTTGACTACACGGTTGACGACTCCGCTGTTGATTATTCAAAATTTGATGTAGAGCAAACGGTTAAGGTTGTTTATAATCATTACGGTCGTTCGGTAACAGCAGAATTTCCGATTATCATTTACGGAAAACCTGTCGTTTCGCTTGACACGGCAGATTATGACGGCTCGTGGACAGGCAATGATGTTGTGTTTACTTTGAGCAGTACACACCAATTAGACGGCACAAAATATTACTATAATGTTGACGGTGGCGAATGGAATGAAATTAACGGCGATTCTTTGACTGTTTCTGAAAATACGGACAGCGTATACACATTTAAAGCTATTAACAGTGCGGGAATTGAAAGCGAAATCACACAGCCGTATACGGTTAAAATCGACAAGATTGTTCCGTCATTCACCCTTGCTCAGGATAATACAAACATCACAAATCAGTCGTATTCTGTAAGAATTAATGATTTGAATGTTGGTACTTCAGGTGTCAAAGCGGTTTATCTCAATGGTAGTAAAATTGATAGTCAAGCAGAATTTACCGTTATTGAAAATGGAAATTATACTGTAAAAATCGTGTCAAACAGTTTGCTTGAAAGTGAGCAGAGTATCTCTGTAAACAATATTGATACCCAAAAACCGATTGTTACAGAAATTTCAATTGCTCACAAGGACACAAACGATTTTGCAAGACTGATAAACAAAATTTCCTTTGGTATGTTTTTCAATAAAACTACCGAGTTGACTATCAGCGCCGAGGATGTTGGCGTTGCAGGTGTTGACAGAATTGAATATCGTTTTATTGACGAAAACGGCACGCCACTCAATGATTGGGCAGTATATGATGACAGCAACAAACCGTTGCAGGACAGCGATTTTAAAGGTTATGCTGAGGCAAGAGCGATAGATAGAGCGGGCAATATGTCCGATAGTAAATCGACGGTTGGATATGTCCTTGATGTTGAGCCTCCGACCCAGATTGTTGTCACGGCGGATGCCGACGGTGAAAATTACGAAAGCGACAGTTGGACATCAAAGGACGTCACAATCAAACTTTCATCAACCGCATTTTCGGGCATTTTCAGATATTATTACAGTCTAAACGGTGGAGATTGGGTCGAGATGGACGGCGACACACTTGTTGTAAAAGAACAAGGCGAATGGAATTATAAATTCAAAGCCGTGTCCTATGCTGATAACGAAACGGTGACCGAAAACGATTTTTTTGTAAAAATTGATAAGACCGAGCCTGTTGTTCGTGTTGACTTTGAGGGTACATTTGGCAGATGGACTGCCGACTCCGTCAAGTTCAGTATGAGCATACTCAATCAGGCAATTTCGGGTGTTCATTATTATTTCAGCAAGGACAATGGCAAAAGCTGGATTCCTGCCGAAGAAGGCTCTGTTATAACTATTGATGAAGATGTTGACGCTTCGTATATATTTAAGGCAGTTAACGGTGCAGGTGTTGAGAGTAACTATTCCGACAGCTACCGCATTATGATTGATACCGTTGCTCCGACCCTTGAATATACTCTTGATGAAAACAAGGGTAATGCTTCTTCATATAAGGTTTATTACAAGGTTAACACAGGCCGTTCAGGCTTGAAATCCGTCAGCGTAAACGGCAAGGATGTAACTGCATCCGATTATTTTGAAGTGACAGATAACGGCAGATATGTTGTTGTGATGACTGCAAATAACGGACTCACCACAACCGAGGTTATCAATATTAATAATATTGCGGTTGCCGAAAGACCCGTGCTTTATGTTACACCGTCGGGAACTGTTGGCGGCGAAACTTCACAAATTGTCACATTTACACTTTCTTCACCAAACTGTACTGATGCTGTTTATTACTACAATAATGGTGACGGTTGGATTCAAATTGACGGTGACACATTTGTTGTTGCAAAAGCAGGGGAATACAACTTGACTTTTAAAGCTGTTTGTGCCGGACTTGAAAGTTATCAGAGTCCAACTTATAATGTAAAATTAACAGCTGATTATTATACCGCTGTCTTTAAAACAACGGTTCTTGAAAGTGCGGAAGTTGATAAGGGAACGGCTCCTGTTGGCGGAGTAAATGTGTATGTTGACGATGTGTTTGTTGGAACCACGGATAACGAAGGCAAGCTCAGTTGTTTGATAAAACAGGGCGAACATAACGTTTTCTTTGATAACCAAACATTTAACAGAATGTTGACTGTGGATATGACCGAAGATGTTGAAATTAACATTCCGATGGTGGCACTTGATTTCAACAAGGACGGTTGCATCAATGCAAAAGATTATGCAACGATCAGAGAAATTTCCGATTCTCAGCTTGCTTCACTTTATTATGAAATCTTTATGAATTTCTATAACGAATTTGACAGCACATTTTCTTATAAAAACTAAAAAAACTAACTGAATTATTGCTTCCTCTTTAGATAAGGGGAAGCAATTTTTCTATTATTTGTACATCTATATAAATTTCGGTTGACTTTGTATATCTTTAAAGGTAAAATAATATTAATAAATCTAAGGGAGATAAAATATGCACGAACTCGGAGTAGTATTTTATGTTATTGATGATGTTGAGAGTGTAGCTAAAGAAAATGATGTTGAGCATATTCATTCTGTTACTCTTGAAATCGGCGAGGTTTCAAGCGTCATTCCCGAATATCTTATGGATTGCTGGAAGTGGGCAATAAAAAAACACGATATTCTGATTGATTGCGAATTGATAATTGAAAAGATTGAAGCCGTGACCTATTGCGAAGATTGTCAGACTAATTATCCTACTGTTGAGTTTGGAAAAATTTGTCCTCACTGTGGCAGTGAAAACACTTATTTAATTAAAGGAAACGAATTTAATATCAAAGAAATTGAGGTTTATTAACGGAGGTAAGCTATGAGATATGTATTTAAAAATTGTACGCTTCTTGACGGTACAAAGGATATGAAGCCTCAGCCGAATACTGATGTGGCTGTTGAAAACGGAAAAATTACAGAAATCGGCAAGATTGCCACATGTTCTAATGATGAGGTTATCAACCTTGACGGAAAATATTTGATGCCGGGTCTTATCAATCTGCATGTTCATTTGCCTGCCGGCGGTAAGCCACAAAATAAGCCGATGAATACAACAAAACTCACAAAATTTGCGCTTTCTTCAAGCTTGTCAAAGGCTCTTGTTCTCAAGATGTGCCACGCATATGCAATGCAGGGCTTGATGTCGGGTGTAACAACTGTTCGAGTTGTTGGCGGACTTGATGACCTCGACACAAAGTTGCGTGACAAAATCAATGCCGGCAAACTTGATGGTCCGAGAATGTTTGTTTCAAACTACGCAATCGGTGTGCCTCACGGTCATATGGTTGGTTCTGTCACCCATCCTGCCGCTTCTGTTGAAGAGGCTGTAAAGATGGTTGACGAATTGAAAAGCCAAAATGTTGACTTAATCAAACTTATGATAACAGGCGGTGTTATGGACGCAAAAGTTAAGGGTGAACCTGGCAAACTTATGATGCAGGCTGATATGATTAAAGCTTGTTGTGATGAGGCTCACAAGCTCGGACTCAAGGTTGCTGCCCATGTTCAAAGCCCTGAGGGCGTTCGTTGTGCTGTTGAAAATGGAGTTGATTCCATTGAGCACGGTTCAACTCTCACTCAAAAGGAAATTGACACCTTTAAGAAATACAATGCTGTTTTGGTTTGTACTCTTTCTCCTGCAATGCCTATGGCAAAGTTCAAGCGAGAAACTCTCGGTATCAGCGAGGCTGTTCAGTACAATTCAAATATTGTTTATAACAATATGATTATCGGTTCAAAAACAGCGCTTGAAAACGGTATTACCGTCGGTCTCGGCACAGACACAGGCTGTCCTTATACAACCCACTACAATATGTGGCGTGAACTTCATTATTTTGAAAGAAATGTCGGAGTTTCACCTGAATATGCACTTTACACAGCAACACTCAACAACGCTCAAATTCTCGGTATTGCTGACGAAACAGGTAGTATTGAGGCTGGCAAATGTGCCGATATGCTCATTTCAAATGACAATCCGTTTGATGATTTCAGAGCACTCAGGGAGCCGTATATGGTTGTTTGCCGTGGTAAGATTTTCAAAGAACCAAAAATCAAGAAGTATCCAAAATGTGATGAAGAACTTGATAAATTCTATGATTGTTGAGTTAAATAAATATGATAAAAATTGATAATAACAGCCGAATTCTCTTTTTCGGCGATAGTGTAACCGACATAGATTTTAATCGTCAGTATGACCATTTGCTTCACGGCAAGCAGGTTTATGCACTTAATATCGGCGAGGAAATCAAGAAAAAGTTTCCGAATGCCGAGGTGTTTTATAAGGGAATTGTTGATGACAGAACCTACAACCTTTGCAACAGAATGGACGATGATTGCATTTCGCTAAAACCGAATGTTGTGATTATGCTTGTCGGCGGAAATGATGCGTGGGAGGAGTATTATCCCGAACTGTGCCCACCGCCAAATCAAACTTTGGAATCGAATATGGATGAACTTTTCGGCAGAATGAAAAACGAACTTGATGATGCTCAAATTCTGTATGTTCTTCCGTTTTTGATTGACACGCTCGAGGAGTTTCACCCATTTATCAAAACGCTCAATCGGTTTAGAGAACGACTTAAACTGTCGGCTCTGGCAAATGGAATAGAAATTCTTGATTTGCAACCCGTGCTTGACGAAGCACAAAAAACATTTTCTCCGCAGGAACTTTCAGCCGATTCGTTTCATCCGACAGACCTTTGCCACAAAATTATTTCCGATGAAATATTGAAGCATTTATCTCTTGACACGGAATAGTCTGTGTATTATAATATTTTTCGAAAAAAAGGGAGTAGTTAGCATTTGCAATGCAAGTGTTGCACAGTCCGTCAGTACGGGAAAACCCGGGTTGTGCAGTTCCGTTTTGGTATTAACAAGACTTTTGCCATTTTATGGCAGAAGTCTGTTTTTTTATTTTAATACAACAAAAAAGGAGAATTTTATGGAAGCATTACTATTAAGAACATCTGTTTTGCAGGAATTCGCCAATTTGTTCTCTAATGTCGGAGAAATAAAATGGCAAATGGTTTTGATGTGGGCAGTCGGCGGATTGCTTGTTTATCTTGCAATTGCAAAAGAGATGGAACCAACACTTTTGTTGCCGATGGGCTTCGGCACAATTCTTGTCAATTTGCCGTGGTCGGGTGCAATTACTCAACCCGGTGCAGAGGAAGGACCGATTGACACCCTGTTCAATGCAGGTATTGCCAATGAGCTTTTTCCGCTGTTGCTGTTTATCGGTATCGGTGCAATGATAGATTTCGGTCCGTTGCTTAAAAATCCGTGGCTGATGCTTTTCGGTGCAGCCGCACAGTTTGGTATATTCTTTACATTCTTTGTTGCAAGTTTCTTCTTTGATGTCAACGACGCTGCGTCAATCGCAATTATTGGTGCAGCAGACGGTCCGACATCAATCTTTGTTGCAAATGAGCTTAACTCCAAGTATCTCGGTGCAATTATGGTCGCAGCGTATTCGTATATGGCTCTTGTGCCGATTGTTCAGCCTCCTGTTATCAAGGCTGTCACAACCAAGAAAGAACGCCAAATCCGTATGAAATATTCCGCAGGCGATGTATCAAAAACAACCAAGATTTTGTTCCCGATTGTTGTAACCGTTATTGCGGGTCTTGTTGCTCCAAAGTCGGTTGCCCTTGTCGGCTTCTTGATGTTCGGCAACCTCATCAGAGAATGTGGCGTGCTTAATAATCTTTCGGAAACCGCACAGAATTCATTTGCCAATATCATCACAATTCTTTTGGGCATCACAGTTGCAGGCAGAATGAACTACAAATCTTTCGTTCAGTGGGACACAATCTTGATTCTCGCCCTCGGTTTGGTTGCGTTTGTTTTCGACACAATCGGTGGTGTTATGTTTGCAAAGTTCCTCAATTTGTTCTTGCCAAAGGATAAAAAAATCAACCCTATGATTGGCGCCGCAGGTATTTCCGCTTTCCCAATGAGCGGCAGAGTTGTAAACCAAATGGGACTTAAAGAGGATAATCAAAACTTCTTGCTCATGCAGTCAATCAGCGTAAACGTTTCAGGTCAAATCGCCTCGGTTATCGCAGGTGGCTTAATCCTGACTCTCGTATCTTAATAAGGAGGGAATATAATGCAAAATTTATTTGTTTCTCTTTTAACGGTTTTTACAATGGCAATCCACGCAGATAGCTGGAAAACTTCGCTCCCTGTTGTTTTGTACGGAATGCTCGGTATATTTATTGTTATCGGAGTAATCGTTCTTGTGACTTATTTGCTCAACAAACTAACTTCTAAGAAAAAAGATAACTCTGATGAATAGACTTTATAACATAAAAAAAAACGGAGAGGTTCAATCCTCTCCGTTTTTTTTTATGTAGTTTCTTTTATTGCATCTTAGCTTCACGCTTTGCTTCGAGTTCCTTTTGTGCTTGTTCTTTTACCTTGCCGGTGTAGTCGTTGAAGAACATTGGAATGATTGTAAGCAAGAAGCCAACTGCAGGAACAATCGTTACAAGAGCAACAAGCATTTTTTGTGTGCTCTCTGATTGCTGGAAGAAAATTTGTCTGCCTGCGATGTCAACAAGTGATTTGTCAACAGGCTTAAAGTCTGTACCGTCAAGAATTTGACCGAATACAAATGTTGCAACAGCAGCGTTAACTTTTGAAAGGAATGTTTGGAATGCAAAGCATACACCCTCCTGACGCTCGCCTGTTTTCCATTCAAGATAGTCAACGGCATCTGCGATGAGCGCATATGTAATTACATTGTAAATTCCGAGAGGGAGACCCATAAGGAAGAGGAATATCCACAAAACATAGATGTTAACCTTAGTTACATCCTGTGCCATAACCACATAGCAAAGTGCGTGAACAATCATACCGAAGAGTGCTGAACCGATGTAGATTTGCTTGAGTGAAAGCTTCTTTCTGAGAACAGGGAAGAGAGCCATTGCTGGCACCATACCAACACCGATTGCAACTGTAAGAGTTGTTACGATAGTTCCACGAGGAATCCAAAAATCGTATGCAGCGGCAGCGTCAACATTGTCGATGAGCAACTTCTGTGCACCCGGGAGGAAGTCTTGGAAAATCTGTGTAAAGTCGGTGTAGTTTTGGATGATAATATAGTTGCCGATGTAGTCTGCACATTGGTTAGCAGTAACCATTGTTGAGCCGAGAACAGCAGCAAAAATAACGATGATGAGGAGCTTGTTTTTGCCGAGAACAACGAATGTTTCCTTGAATGACGGAGTGTGATCCATCTTTGGCACTCTTTCTTTTGAAACAAAGAAAATGAGGATAGAAAGTGCACATCCGAGAACGGCAAAGATTACACCCGAAAGGAAGAATCCCTTTGTGTAGCCCATATTGCTCTGATAAAGAATCGGAACAAGAAGTGCCGGCAAAATACCGCCGAATGTTGAACCGAGCCTTGCGGTTGAGATGAATGATGTTCTTTCGCTTTCAAGCGGAGTGATTACAGATGAAAGTCCCCAGAACGGAACATCCTGTACCGTAAATGCCACACCCCAAAGGATGTATGTAACAAGTGCCCATACAAATGCTGCCGTTGAACCTTCTTCAAAAGGTGCGGAGAACAATGCGATTGTTGTCAGTGCAATCGGCACAGGTGAGAACAAAAGATATGGACGCATCTTGCCCCATTTTGACTTTGTTCTGTCAACAATCATACCCATTACAGGGTCGTTGAGTGCGTCAAAAATTCTGCCGATAAGAATAATTGTTGTGCCTTGTTTAAGTGTCAAGCCTGCTCCGTTTTGGAAAAATACGAGAGTAAACATTGACATAAGTGTATATATGCCTGAACGGCCGAACGCACCGACTGTAAAGCAAATGCGCTCTTTCATTGTTAAATATTTTTTCTGCTCCATTAAATCTTCCTCGCTTTAATTGCCGGCATAATAACAGGTTTATCCTCACCGGCATTCATCATTTCGTCAATAAGTTGTTGCTTCAATTCTTCACGAACTTCTGCATAAGCCTTGTTTTTGATAAGATTATGCTTTTCAATCGGGTCTTTTTCCAAATCGTAAAGATAATCTTCAAAATAAACTTTAGCCTTTGCGTGAATATATCCGCAAGGACTTGCATCTCTGATTGAATATTTGTATTTGTCGGTTCTGATGGCTCTTGAGTTTGAAGCCTCGCTGACCTGGATAAATACGTTCTTTCGTGGCGGCTCTTCACCGCTTACTTGCTTTGCAAGGTCGATACCCATATACTGCTTTGGAATATCAATGCCTGCCATAGCCATAAGTGTCGGCGGAATGTCAATGAGTGATGAAAGCCTTGTTTCTCTTTTGCCACCAACAAATTCGCCGCCTTTGATGATGAGCGGGGTATGTGTTGCACTTTCGTGGCAAGAACGCTTGTATTCAAGGTTTCTTGTCTTGAAGTGACTGCCGTGGTCGGAGGTATAAATAATGATTGTGTCATCATAAATGCCCTCGTCCTTGAGCTTTTGCACAAGCCTGCCGACATTGTAGTCAAGTCGGTTGATGGCTGACATATAGTCAGGGTACATTTCTTTGTAGTCGCCCTTCATAAATGTCAAATCATCAGGAAGCGGATAATTTTTGTAGTCGTCTATTGTTTCCTTGAATCCCTCATAGCAATGATGGTCGTTTTGATGATGAGGCTCAAGCTGACTGATGAACATAAAGAAAGGTTTATCTTTATCTCTATTTTCTATGTATTCGGTTGCATAGTTGTTTATGCAGTCTGCTCTGTATCCGGTAAAGTTGATTTTTGTACCGTTTTCATCGAATATAAAACCGTCATATCCGTGTGATGTGAATTCCAAAACATCAGCCCCGCGGAAGTACTGATATTCACCAAGTCGTTCCTTTGGAATAGCAGTTGCTTCACAGTGCATACCAATGCCCGGTAATCTGTCCGATGCCAAATGCCATTTTCCGATGTACGCCGTTTGATAGCCTGCGTTGTTGAAGTAATGTGCAAGGCTCGGAGTACCGTCAGGAAGCGGAATTCCGTTCCAATAACAACCGATTTGAGTTGCATACAAACCTGATTGCAAGCATGCTCTTGCAGGTCCGCAAACAGGCTGACAGGTGAAGTTGTTTTCAAACATAACACCCTCGCTTGCCAACTGCATCAAATTAGGAGTTACCTGGCTGTTAACCGTGTCCCAACGCTGTTGATCGGAAAAATAGAATATAATGTTTTTTTTCTTCATAATTTTCCCCTTTATTTTTGTTTACCGTGCAATAAATCCTGCTATTGCATTGTAGAAGTTCACAAGTGCAACAGCCGATACCATAACGGTAAATATTATTTGTATAACTTTCTCATTAACCTTTTTGTTCATTTTTGCACCTACGATACCGCCGACAGCCGCACACAAAATCGCAACGATAAGTGTAACGACATCAAACTTTGGTATTGTATGTGTAACCCCGAGGGTAACGAGCTTTGAAAGTTGACTGAAAAAGATTGTGCCAACGCTGTAAACGGCAGCCTCTTTTACGGTCATAGAGAAGAACAACACCAAAAATGCAACATTGATAGGGCCTCCGCCTACTCCCAAAAAAGATGCGATAAATCCGAGAGTTAAGCCAACAATAATGATAGGCACAGGCTTTGTGAGTTTGAAACTCTTTGCATTTTTTGTGTTTACATATATAACGGATGCCACGAGCAAAATGCCCAAAGCAAGCCCTTGAATACTTTTTAGGAGCGAGTTGTTGAATAATGTAAGGAAGTAATCAAACAGCTTTGAACCGCAAATACCGCCCACAACAGCACCTATTGAAAGATAAATGATTATACCGAATTCGATTTTTGTCTTTGCTCTGATGTGTTTTATGGTTGAGGTTATGCTCATACTGAACACAGCACAGGCAGAAATGAAGTTGACCACCGCAATTGTGTCGTGACCGATTAAATCAAGTAACGGCTTAATTATTACTCCGCCGCCAAGACCGACGAACGCACCAAAAAATGTGGCGGCAAAAATAACAACCGCATATATTAAACAAAAACCCATTTTATCTCCTTTTCTATTTGCTTTAATTCGTTGACATAAATCCGTCCGATTGATATAATCAAATTAAGGATGGTTGATTTTATGCCAATTTCAGTTATGATAAAGCCGTCATCATCGGCTTGTAATTTAAAATGTGAATACTGCTTTTATACCTCTCTTGCAGAAAAACGAGATGAGGCGTTCAAAGGATATATGAACGAAAAAACAGCAGAAAATGTTATCAAAAGTGCTCTTGAATATGCCGACTCAACAGAAGTGATTTTCACCTTTCAGGGTGGTGAACCTTTGCTTTCGGGCATTGATTTTTTCAATATGTTCGTCAAAAAGGAACAAGAGCTTAACACCAAAGGTTCAAAGATAACAAACTGTATTCAAACCAACGCAACACTCATTGACGAGCAATGGTGCGAATTTTTCAAATCAAACGGTATCTTGGTCGGTGTGTCGCTTGACGGTGACCGTGAGCTCAATTCCTACCGTGTTTATAAGGACGGCAGGGAATCGTTTGATGATGTTATGTCTGCCATCGAATTGCTGAAAAAATACAATGTGCAGTTCAATATTTTGAGCGTGTTGACTTCTCGACTTGCCCAAAATTTCAGAAAATCATATCGCTTTTTCAAAAGTAATGACTTGCACTTTTTGCAGTATATTCCGTGTCTAAAGGAATTTGGCGAGGAAAACAGCGAATACGCAATGTCTGTTGAAGATTATGCAAATTATCTGAAATCGGGATATAAACTATATTTCAACGATATAAGCCGAGGCACGCAGATGTCAATCCGTCAGTTTGATAACTATCGACTTCTTATGCAGGGCAGACCTGCCGAGCAATGCGGAATGAACGGCTTTTGCTCCGAACAATTCGTTGTTGAAGGTGACGGCTCAACTTATCCGTGCGATTTTTATTGCATAAATGAGTGTTACCTCGGTAATATAAATGAGGTTTCGTTCTCAAAAATGCGAGAAAGCGAAATTTTCAAATCTTTTGTAAAATCATCATATGCTGTTGACGAAAAATGCAAAGAATGCCGCTATTTTCGTCTTTGCAGGGGTGGCGGATGCAAGCGAAACAGAGCTTCTTCCGACTACTGCGAGGCATATAAAATGTTTTTTAAAAATATAATCTGTTTTTAAAGCCAATAAATATTATACAGTTTTTTATATATAAAGTCAACGAATATAAAAATTTGTACATAACATTACAATATGTTGATAATTTACAGTTTATTTGTGGCTATACAAGTGTATAATTATCTATTTTGCATATTGACATCGATATTACATATCGTTATAATACATTATACAATTTGTTATTTTGAGGATAATTCATTATGAGCAGAAAGATGAAGCACAGCGAAAAGCTTGCTTATAAATATAAATTCCTGCGTGAAAAGATTATTGAATCGTATCGCAGGGGATGTAAAATTCTTAATATAGTAAAAATCATATTTTCTGTTATATTTGTGATTTTCAGTTTAATTGTGGCATCTGCTATCAGAGATTCAAGCGACAAAACCGTTTGGCTTATTTGGTGGGTTGTTATTATTTTTGTTGCTGTTACGGTGTTCACAATAACCGATTATTGCAAATATCTTGTAAAAGATAAGGTCATACCGTATTTGCTTGACGATGACCAGCTTGAATTTGGCGAATATGACATTTTCAAGGACGATGATGACGAAGAAGAGGAGGACGGCGACGAATGAAAAATATAATCAAAATTTTCAAAAGGGATGTAAAAAAGATATTTACCAATTCAATGGCAATCATTCTTGCTGTCGGTGTTGCTCTTTTGCCAAGCCTTTATGCGTGGTTCAATATTTATGCAAACTGGGACCCTTACGGCAAAACAGGCGCTATGCAAGTTGCTGTTTGTAACGAAGATGAGGGTGCAACATACAAAAAACTTGAAATTGCCATCGGTGACCAAATTTGTGATAACTTAAAGGGTAATGATTCTATTGATTGGCAGTTTGTGTCTAAAAAAGATGCGGTAAAAGGCGTTGAAGCAGGCAAGTATTATGCCGCTATTGAGATTCCGAGCGGATTCAGTAAAAACCTTGCGTCTATTGTTACCGAGGATTACGAACGACCGCAAATCGTTTATTATGCAAACGAAAAGAAAAATGCCATTGCAACTAAAATCACCGATAAGGTTGTTCAAACCGTCCAAACAACGGTAAATGAATCATTTGTAACCACGGTTGTTGATGTGCTCAGCGCCGTTATAGGCTCTGCAATGGAAGCCGACCCTGTGTCGGGCGAAGATAATTTTGACCATCTCAAAAATCAAGTGAATAGTGCAAGAGAAACTATTGGCACAATTTCCGATTCTCTTGTAAGCCTTGAAAAACTTTTGAATATGACCAAAAATATGAATATTGACACCAAGGAGCTTAATTCATTAGTCAACGATACAAACTCAATGATTAATGACACCTCCGACGCCGTAAGGCTCACTCAAGAGGCAATGGGCTCAATGACCGAATCAATCGGCAATATTCTTGACAGCACTTGCGAAACGCTTGATGAAGCGGCAGACACTATTGATAAAATTGCAAACAAGGATTTGTCAAGCGTAACCGCCACAACAAAGCAAGTCGCAGCACAGCTTGACGGCGTAAGAAATGAACTTGACGAAATTTGTAAACTCCTCACAAAGATTAATTCGTCTTTGTCAAAGCCAATCGGCGAGGTTACAGCTCTTATCGCAAGGATCACCAATGTCAGCAAGTCGCTCAAAATTCTTTCTTCAACGCTTGTTAAGGCTTCAAATGTTGACTACGATAAAAATGCTTATAATAATGCTAAAAAGATTCGCAAGGTTTCCGCTTCGCTCAAAAGTGCGGCAAATAACTATGACAAGAATGTTGAACCTGCGTTGACTCAGGCAATTGACAGTCTTATTATAACTCTCGGAGATTTGTCCGATATGCTCGATAATTTCCAAGATAAAGCACCCGAAATCAGCTCTTTTGCCGCAACATTAAAGGATTGTGCGGATACGGGTGACAGCCTTGTAATCTCAATGAATAAGGTGCTCAAAAACACCGATAAAAAGCTTAAAAATCTTGTTAATGTTATTGACAATATCAGGGACAGCGAAATGGTGAATGCCGTTGTAAATCTTACGACTAAAAACGGCGGTGACCTCGGTGAGTTCCTTGCTTGCCCTGTTGAAGTTAAAACCGATAAGGTTTACGGAATTGAAAACTACGGCTCGGCTATGGCACCTTTCTATTCAACTCTTGCAATTTGGGTTGGTGCAATTATGCTTGTTGCCCTTGTAAAAACAAATGTCAAGAAGAAAAAAGAGATTTCACCGTTGCTGAAACCTCACGAGGAATTCTTTGGCAGAAGCCTTTTGTTCCTGTGTATTGCAGTTGTTCAGGGCTTGATTATCTGCCTCGGTGATCTATATTTCTTGAAGATACAGTGCTATCACCCTGTCAAATTCTTGTTTGCAGGTGTGCTCGCCTCGATAGTCTATTCGTTCTTTATATATTCGATTGTGTATACCTTCGGCGATATAGGCAAGGCAATAGGTGTTATTATGCTTGTTGTTCAAATCGGCGGTTCAGGCGGTACATTCCCGATTGATGTAACACCTCGATTCTTCGTGTCAATCAATCCGTACATTCCGTTCACCTTTGTAATTGAAGCTATGCGTGAATGTATCTGCGGAACATACGGCAATAACTATTGGATTTATCTTCTCAAACTTCTTGCTTATGCGGTTGCAGGTCTTATTATCGGTATTCCTGTTAAAGCTATCGTTAAAAAGCCTGTCAAGTTCTTTGAAAAGAAGATTGAAGAAACAGGATTGTTCTAAATTTACAGCTCCTCTTGTATGCACAAGGGGAGTTTTTGTCGTAAATTTTAACTTATTGTGTATATTTTTTCTTTGGGATTGTAAATGTATAAAATTGTGATATAATGTGTTGGGTGATAAAATGGCAAAGATTACAAAAATTGCATTGACCGGAGCGCCTTGTTCGGGCAAAACCTCAATTGTCGAAAGGCTTGCGGCTGATTTTTATACGGAAAACAGAGATGTTCTCATTTGTCCCGAATCGGCATATGAGGTTATAGCAAGCGGTGTCGGTAGGGATGATTACATTGTTTTTGAAACTCTTGTGGCAAAAAAACAGCTTGAAAATGAGGCTGAAATTCTAAAAAAAGCAGAACAAAGCAAAAAAGATGAGGTCGTTGTTATCTATGACCGAGGCGTAACAGATTGCTTCAGTTATGTTGATGATAAGATTGCGCTTGCCGAAAATATTGGTATGAATGTTGTCGATTCTTGGGCAAGATATGATGCGTTGATTGTGTTGGAAATCGCACCCGAAAGTGAGTATTTTTCAACATCTGCACGAATTGAAACTTATAAAGAAGCACTTGAATATCAAAAAAGATTGCTTGATGTGTCTGTCGGACATTCTCATTTGCGCTATGTGAAAAACGAAAGCACATTTGATGAAAAATATTCGGCTTGCAGGGCGGAAATCGAATCGATTTTGAGCGGATATGAAATCGAAAAGAAGTTCCTTATTGAATATCCCGACCTTGCTTCTCTTGAAAAATACAATCCGTTTAAGGCTGAAATTTCGCAGACATACTTGCTTTGTGCAGTCGGTTCACACAGAATAAGAAAAAGAGGCTCAAACGGAACATTCACTTATTTTGAAACTCTCAAAATTCGTGTGACAGGTTCGTGTGCGGAAGAAACCGAAAGCATAATTTCAAAGCAACAGTATGATGAACTTATGAAAAGTGCCGACCCCGATAAAAACACTATAGTCAAGGATAGATATTGCTTTTTGTATGACGGTCAATATTTTGAACTTGATGTTTTCCGCTTTTGGGATGATCGTGCTTTTCTCGAACTTGAACTTAAAAGCGAAAATCAAAGCTTCAAACTTCCGCCTGAAATCAAGGTGATTGAGGATGCTTCGGACGATTTTCACTACAAAAACAGTTATTTGGCAGGATTAAAATTATGAAAATAGTAAAACCGACATTTTATAAGGATTTTAAGTGTATCGCAGGCGCTTGCCCCGATTCCTGTTGTCAGGGATGGGAGGTTGATGCCGATATTGATTCTCTTGAATTTTACAAAACCCTTGATTCTTCACTCGAAATCAAGCAGAGAATAGACCGTGTACTTTCAAAAGACGAATTTGACAACACGATTTTTACTCTTGCACCAAAAAAGCGTTGCCCGTTTTTGAATGACGAAAATCTTTGCGATATGCACATTGCAATCGGTGGGGAACACACTCCGTATACTTGTCGTACTTTTCCGAGATTTATTTATGATTTTGGCGGAACAAGAGAAATCGGCGTTTCGTTTTCTTGCCCTGTCGCTTCCGATATGATGTACGATTTGCCGTCATTTGAGTTTGAGGAAGAAATGACAGACGAACTTCCGTCACTCAATGACATTGACGGTATGCTGTATTATACCCTTGTAAAAGCAAGGAAAGAGGCATATGCAATAACAAAAGATAAGTCAAAACCTATCAATCAACGACTTTCAACTCTCCTTGATTTCGCACAGGATTTGCAGTCGCAACTTGATGATTATCCTGACGGAAATGATGAAAACATCGACTTTTTTGAGGTGTTTGACAATCCCGAATTAATCAATCCCGAGTGGGAAATCAAGGTTGAAAACAGGGAAGTCAAGCCTGTTCCGGACACTCAGGCAAATGAAAATATTGCAATGTACTTTTTGTACAAATATTTCTTGCAAGCCGTTTATGACAGGGATGTTTTGAGCAAGGCAAAAATGGCTGTTGTGGGCGTTCTTGTCAATACATATTTTGGCGAGGACAGTTGGACAATTCACCTTTGGAGCAAGGAGACAGAGCATTCTCAATATAATATGGACAGATACAAAAATCTTTTAAAAACAGCAAAGTGCCTATCCGTAGAAGAATTGAAAAAACATCTTATTAAATAACAAAAAAATCCCGATTTTGTATCGGGATTTTTTATGTTAATTATTAAATATTGCGTCAATGAGTGTTTCGTACACGGCGGCAGGGTCAGAGATGAATTTGTCCTTTATAAGTTCCGCCTGTGTGTCGGTAACTGCAAAAAGTTCAAGATTCATAAAGTCTGTTGTGTTGTCGCTGACTTTGAGATGAAGTTTGTATCCGCCGTCTACTTTTTCGCATATAACTTTGTTTTCACGCTTGTATGATTCTCTTGCAATAACCTTTTGGCAAGCCTTTATGCTTCGTTGCCTTATAGTCAATGGCAAGTCTTTTTCAATAAGGGCTATTTCCTTTACGTCTTGGTCATCCATATAGAGCATTTTATTTTCGTCCTCGTTGATTGTTCCTGCTTTTATGAGTTTGTTGACCGCATCCGAGATTTCAAAATAATTCGCAATCATCGCATCATTGACCGCCTCAATGATGGTAGCGGCACTTACTCTTTTGTTCATATTTGCAACTATGTAGCAAACAAGCATATATATTGAGCTTACACTGCGCAGACCGCCGTCTTTGACATTTGCCATAAAGGCGTCAAATCGCAATTTAGGCTCGATAATTTTTTCTGTGTTTTCGTTCATTTTGTTACCTCTTTTTGTTTTTCTGTTCTATATATTAGCACATATTTTTTCATCTTGCAAACATTACTTGCAAATATGCACAATATATATTATAATATAGAATATTAATATTATGGGGTATTATGGTAATAGATGGTTAAATTGACAAAACGCTTGCAGGCGATAGCCGATATGGTTCAAAAGGGAAGTGTTCCTGTTGATGTGGGCACAGACCACGGCTACATTCCTGTGTATCTTGTTGAAAATCAAATATGCCAAAGTGCAGTTGCTTGTGATATAAACGAAGCACCGCTCAATTCTTGTCGTTTCCTTGTTTCTCAATCGGGACTTGATGACAAAATCAAATGTGTTTTGTCAAACGGGCTGCAGGAGGTTCGAGAAAATTTCGACACCGTTATTATTGCAGGAATGGGCGGAGAGTTGATTGCGGATATTCTTTCAAGAGCAGATGATATTCGGTCAAAGACAATCATTCTCAATCCTATGACTCACCCTGAAATTGCAAGAAAGTGGCTATATGACAACGGCTTTGAAATAACCAAAGACATTATTGTTGCCGACGGCAAACACCACTACAGCATACTTTCAGCCGATTATTCTGGCACAATTGCGGAAAAATCACAGATTGATTATTATTTGGGCGCAATTACCGATTTCAGCGATAAAGAATACTTTGAGCATTTGCTCGTTTATTTAAGAAATAAGCAAAAGTCAGGGCTTTGCTTTGATGATTTGATAAAAGCTATTGAGGAAAAAATATGACTACCGTAAAAAATATTTATGATTATATTAATTCCGTTGCACCTTATGAGTCGCAGGAAGAGTGGGACAATTCGGGTCACCTTGTCGGTGATTTCAGAAAAGAAGTAAAAAAGGTTGTTATGTCTCTTGATTGCACAAAGGCAGTTGTCAACTTTGCAAAGGATGTCAACGCTGATTTGGTGCTAACTCATCATCCGCTGATTTTTGGCGGATTGAAAAATGTTATGAGCGACACGGCTGTGTATAATCTTATAAATTCAAATATTGCATATCTATGTGCTCACACAAATTTTGACAAGGCTGAATGTGGTATAAACACCAATCTTGCAAAATTATTGGGCTTGAATGACACCTGCACAATGTGTGATGATTTTGTTGTTGTCGGCTCGCTTGATTCACCGATGAGTATGGATGATTTTGCGGAATATATTGAGCAACAGCTTGGCACGGCAGGTATCAGATATACCGATACCGACAAACTCATCAAAACTGTTGCAGTCGGCGGCGGTGCGTGCAGTGAATTTATGTTTGACGCACTCCAAAAGGCAGATTGTTTTGTGACGGGTGATTTGAAATATCACGAAATGCTTGACGCTTCGGAAGCAGGTTTTGCGGTTGTATCCGCAGGTCATTTTGAAACGGAGAACTTGCCGTTTCTTATGTTTAAAGAAAATTTAGAGCAGATTTTCACAGATGTTGAATTTGTTGTTGCTCCTCGTGAAAACCCTGTAAAATCAATTTAGAATAGAGATGTATTATGGCATTTGACGGAATATTCCTTCATTTAATAAAAAACGAAATAGCATCTAAAGTTGTCGGTTTCAGAGTTGATAAAATTTATCAACCGTCCAAAGAAGAAATACTTTTCACTTTTAGGACTTATGACGGAAGCGAAAAACTCCTTTTGTCCGCAAAAGCCGACAGTTCAAGAATACAACTTATAAAACAATATATCGAAAATCCAAAGAAACCGCCTATGCTTACAATGCTTCTTCGCAAGCTTCTTTGCGGTGCGATTCTTCGAGAAATCAAACAGGAGGGATTTGAGAGAATACTCACTCTTGTGTTTGATGCACGAAATGATTTGGGCGACCCTGTTGAGTATAGACTCATTATTGAAATAATGGGTAAGTACAGCAACATTATTCTTGTTGATAAGAAATATAAAATTATCGAGTGCGTAAAGCGAATTGACGAAACAAAGTCGTCTGTCAGGGAAATTTTGCCGGGGTTAACTTATAAACTCCCGCCGGCACAGGACAAAATGAATATCTTGACTGATAGTATTCCTGATATTGAAGCGAAAATGAAGTCGCTTGATACCACTCGCGGAAAGGCAGCAGGCAAGGTTATTCAGGGTATATCACCGATTGTTGCAAACGAAATTGAGTTTGACCTTAGCCTTTCGGGATTGAAAGAGCATATCAATCATCCTCAACCGACTGTTGTCATTCTTGATAAGCCAAAAGATTTCACATATTTTATGCCACATCAATTTGGCGATTTGTGCACATATAAAACCTTTGATACCCTTTCGGATTTGGTCGATTATTTCTATTATGAGCAGGTCAGAATTGAGAGAATAAGACAGCGTTCAAATGATTTGTTCCACCGTCTTAACACTCTTAAAGAGCGTGCTGTAAGAAAGTCAATCAATCGTAAGAGAGAACTTGATGAGTGTGCGGATAAAGAAAGATTGAAAATTTGCGGTGACTTGATTAACGCAAATCTTCACCGTCTTGAAAAGGGTGCATTGTTCTACGATTTGGAAAATTATTATGACAATATGGCTCCAATCAGAATCCCTGTTGACCCAACTCTTTCTCCGGCACAGAATGCACAGAAATATTATAAAAATTATCGTAAAAAGCAGATTGCTGAAAACAAACTTCTTGATTTTATAAAAGAAGCTGACGAGGAAGCAAGTTATCTTGATACAGTTATTGATGAACTTTCAAGAGCGGAAACAGATAGCGAAATAACCGCTATCAGAGATGAACTGCGTTCTGTCGGTTTGCTTTCAAGAACAGGCACTAAAAATCAGAAGAAGAAAAAACTTCCGCCAAAGAAATATCTTTCTTCGGAGGGCTACACAATTTTTGTCGGAAGAAACAATGTTCAAAACGATAAGTTGACGCTTAAAACGGCTAAAAACTATGATTTGTGGTTTCATGTCAAGGACACGCCGGGCAGTCATGTTATTGTTGAAGCGATAAAAGAAAAGCCGTTTACCGACAAATTGATTCGTGAAGCGGCAATGCTTGCCTGTGTAAATTCAAAAGCAGGCTCATCATCAAATGTTGCCGTTGATTATACAATAGTGAAAAATGTTCACAAACCAAACGGTGCAAAGCCGGGTATGGTTATTTATGATGACTACAAAACGGAATATGTCACTCCTAACGAGGAGGAACTTTCGGAGGTGAAAGAGATTGAGTAATGTTGCGATTATTCTCGGAGCAGGAAACGGCACAAGAATGAAGTGCGAACAAAGCAAACTTTTACTGAAAATAAAAGGTAAAACCGTGATTGAAAGAAGCGTTGAGGCTTTTCTCGGCATTTCCGATATCGATGAGATTATCGTTGTTGCCCGTGAGCAGGATATAGAAACATTTGTCTCTCTTTTTCCTGACGAAAGGGTATCGTTTGCAATCGGCGGAGATACAAGACAGCAAAGTGTATACAATGCCGTTCAAACCATTGATGAAGCCGAACTTATTGCAATTCACGACGGTGCACGACCTCTTGTTAAGGTTGAAGATATAGAAAACACAATTCGTCAGGCAAAAGAAAATAAAGCTGCGGCTGTCGGCGTCCCTGTTAAGGATACAATAAAGATTATCGACAAGGATTCATTTGTTGTTGAGACTCCTGAGCGTTCATCTCTTTTTGCTGTTCAAACCCCGCAGATATTTGATTTTAAGATGTACAGTGAATTGTTAGAAAAGGCAGTTGCGGATGGCAAAGATTTTACAGACGATTGCCAGCTTGCAGAATATGGCGGTGTGAAAGTCAAAATGGTTGAGGGCAGTTATACCAATATTAAAATTACTACTCCCGATGACATTCCTGTTGCCGAGAGTTTGCTTGAAAAGGAAGAGGTGTGATTATGCGTATCGGTCACGGTTATGATGTTCATAAACTTGTTGAGGGCAGAAAACTTATTGTAGGCGGCGTTGATATTCCGTTTGAACTTGGACTTTTGGGACATAGCGATGCCGATGTTTTGCTTCACGCAATTTCTGATGCAATATTGGGTGCTGCTGCTTTGGGCGATATCGGTGGAATGTTCCCTGATACAGATGAAAAATGGAAAGGCGCAGATTCGCTTAAATTACTTGAAGCTGTTGTAAAAAGAGTAAATGATGAGGGCTATGTTATTGAAAACATTGATTCAACCCTTATCGCGCAGCAACCAAAAATGAAACCGCATATTTTGGCTATGAGAGAAAATATTGCAAGGGCATGCGGAGTTGATGTTTCGCAAGTCAGTGTAAAGGCAACTACTGAGGAACAGCTTGGCTTTACCGGAAGAAAAGAGGGCATTTCAGCTCATGCTGTTGTTCTCTTAAATAACAAATAAAAAGGGTAGAAACTATGGAAGAATTTCATTCGATTAAAGAAATACTTGAAAAAACAGGTAAGTACACAGGACTCACAAGAGGTACGTCGATGATGCCTATTATTCATCAAAATAGGGATAATATCATCGTTGTAAAGCCTACAGGCAGATTGAAAAAATATGATGTTCCTGTTTATCAACTTAAAAGCGGAAAATATGTTATGCACAGAATTGTTGAAGTGTATGATGATCATTACGTTATTATCGGAGATAATCTTAATACAAAGGAATATGTAACAGATGATATGATTTGCGGTGTTCTTGTGGGATATTTTCGCAAAGGCAAAAAATATGTTGATTGCAACAAAACTAAGTGGTATAAGCTTTATTCTCGTGTTTGGGTTGCTTTGTATCCTTTAAGACCTATTTCAATGTTTATCAATCGTTGCATTAGTTTTGTTGAAAGAAGAATTTTAAAGAGGTACTGATAAATTGGAACAAAATCGTAAATTTTCAAAATCGGATTTTGAAACAATAAGATGGATGTGGCATACATTTCATCAAGAGCGTTGGCACGTATTTGTTTTGATTTTTACAAATACTCTAAATGCCATTCTTTCAATTGTTTATGCCGATTTTTCAAAAAACATTGTAAACGCCGCAACAAAGGAACATTCGTTTGACAGAGTTATATATTATGCAGTTTGTTTTTTGATATTGGTTATGGTTCAACTTTTGTTGACTCTTGTTTCACGAAGTTTTACCGAACGATGCAAGGCTCGAATAGAGGTTACACTCAGAAAGCATATTCTTGATGTCGTTATGAGAAAAGATTATCAAGGAGTAACAAAGTATCACACCGGTGAAATTCAAAACAGAATGACAAGTGATGTCACAACAATTTCGGAAGGCTTTACAACAATTTTGCCAAGCTTGGTTAATTTTATTGTAAGATTGGTCTGTGCATTTATTTATCTTGTTGCTTTAGATAAAGTGTTCACTTTTGTGTTCTTGATTGGCGGAATTCTTGTATTTATTTTTAGTTTTTTGTTTAGAAAAATACTGAAAAGGCTTCATAAGAATGTTCAAGAATCAGAAGGCAGAGTTCGTTCGTTTATTCAGGAAATTCTTACTTCATTGCTTGTCGTAAAATCCTTTAATGTTGAAGAAAAGGTGTCGGACGAAGCCGATGAACTTATGGAAGCCAACTATAAAACAAAGATGAAACGACGTATGTTCGGAATTTTTGCAAACGCCGGCATAAATACAACTTTCAACTTGGGTTATGTATTTGCACTTGCTTATGGTTCGTATAGACTTCTTAACGGCTTGGATTACGGTAATCTTGTTGCTATGCTTCAACTTGTAAACCAAATTCAATATCCGTTTTCGTCTCTTTCGGGTATGCTTCCAAAGTATTTTGCACTCCTTGCATCCGCCGAAAGAATTATTGAACTTGATAATGTTAAAGATGAAATTGAAAAGAACAATCAGGATATTGAGGTTACTTCTACATATGACAAACTCAAATGCATTGAGTTTAGCAACATAACCTTTGGCTATGACCGAGATCTAATTCTTGACGACACCTCTTTGAACGTAAACAAAGGCGATTTCGTCGCTATTATGGGCATTTCGGGTATCGGCAAATCAACACTTTTGAAGCTTCTTTTGGGTGTGTTCAATGTTGACAAAGGTTCAATAACCTTGAATGTTGACGGCAAGGAAATTCCTGTTGACTGCCATACGAGAAAGTTGTTTTCATATGTGCCTCAAGGTAACTTTCTCTTGTCCGGTACAATTAAAGATAATATAAAATTCATCAATTCAAATGCAACAGATGAAGAAATCAAAGAAGCAGTAAGAATTTCTTGTTCTGACCAATTTGTATATGATTTGCCGGACGGACTGGATACCGTTATCGGTGAAAGAGGAATAGGACTTTCGGAGGGTCAGCTTCAGCGACTTGCTATTGCCCGTTCCATTCTTTCAAAGTCACCTATTATGCTTCTTGATGAGGCAACTTCTGCACTTGATGAAGAAACGGAACTTCGTTTCTTGAAAAACCTAAAGGATATGCAGGATAAAACCTGTATTATTGTTTCTCATAAAACCGCCGCTCTTAAAATTTGCAATAAGCATATTCAAATTGTCGACGGAAAGGTTGTTGTGGAGGAAAAATGATGTTAATGACAAAATGGGGAGAGGATTTAAACAAAAATTGTCCGCTTTCGGAATATCCTCGTCCACAATTTAAACGTGACAGTTTTTTGAACCTTAATGGTGTTTGGCAATGTGAATTTTGCGAAAGTGAAGAAATTCCGTCTGAATTTTCATATGATATAGTTGTTCCGTTTTCTCCTGAAACTCCGCTTTCGGGAGTTAACAGAAAACTTAAATCAAACGAATATCTTGTTTATAATAGGTCTTTTGATTTACCTGAAAATTTTAACAAAGGCAGGGTTTTCATTCATTTTGGTGCGGTTGACCAAATTGCAAAGGTATATTTGAACGGCAATTTTGTCGGCGTTCATCACGGCGGATATACATCTTTTAGCTTTGACATTTCTCCCTTTGTTCAAGAACACAATATTCTCAACGTTGTTGTTCGTGATTTAACTGAGAAAAACGAGTATTCAAGGGGAAAGCAAAAAACAAAAAGAGGCGGTATTTGGTATTCTGCTCAAAGCGGAATTTGGCAAACGGTTTGGCTTGAAAGTACACCTGATGAATATATCTCGAATATTCGCATTACTCCTGATTTAGATAATCAAACCGTTACTTTTGAAGCAGAAAATGACATCACGGTTCAAAAACTCATTTATGACGGAAATGATTTGATTGCCGACACAACAGATACAGTTGTTAAACTTGAAAATGTGAAAGAATGGTCCCCTGAAAATCCGTTTCTTTATGATGTTGTGTTTAAGTATAAGAATGATGAGGTTCGCTCATATTTTGGTATGCGTAAGTTTTCAGTTGGTGCTGACGACAGCGGTATGCCTCGACTTATGCTTAACAATAAGCCGTATTTTATGAACGGCTTGCTTGACCAGGGTTATTATCCCGACGGATTTCTTACTCCTCCGTCAAACGAAGCAATGGAGTTTGATGTAAAATCAGTAAAAAATCTTGGATTCAATATGCTTCGCAAACATATAAAAATCGAGCCGATGCTTTGGTATCACTACTGTGATGTAAACGGTATTATTGTTTGGCAGGATATGATTAACGGCGGCGGAAATTACGGCCTTGAAGTCAGTGCTGTTCCGTTTGTCGGTATTAATCTTGATGATTCAAATTATAAGACTTTTAAGCGTACAAGCCTTAATGCTCGCAAGTTGTATTATAAAGAACTTGAAGAAATGATTACGGCTCTTTATAATTGTCCTTGTATTGCGATGTGGGTACCGTTTAATGAAGGTTGGGGTCAATTTGACAGTAATTATGCCTATACTCTTGTCAAAGCTATGGACAGCACTCGAATTGTTGATTCTGCGTCAGGTTGGCACGACAGAGGTCAAACCGATGTTATTTCAAAGCATATTTATTTTACCCCGATAAAAGTTCAATCCGCTAATAAACCGTGGTGTTTGACCGAATTTGGTGGGTTGAGCACTAGAGTTAAAGGTCATACTTTTAATGACAAGATGTTTGGCTATAAAATATTTAATTCTAAGCAAGGTCTTACAAAAGCATATAAGAACTTGTTTGAAAAAACAATTATTCCTCAAATCAAAGACGGCTTGTCAGCAACAGTATATACGCAGGTTACCGATGTTGAGGACGAACTCAACGGTCTTTTCACCTATGACAGAAAGGTGCAAAAGATTGATACAGAAGTATTAAAATCAATTAACGAAAGGGTTAAATTATAATGAAAGCAATTATCAAAACAAACAAGGGTGATATGTCCTTTGACCTTATGCCGGAGGCAGCACCAAAGACTGTAGAAAATTTTGCTACTCACGCAAAGAACGGCTATTATGACGGACTTATTTTTCACAGAGTAATCAAGGATTTTATGATTCAGGGCGGCGACCCAACCGGAACAGGTATGGGCGGTGAATCAATCTGGGGCAAGAGCTTTGAAGATGAATTTTCACTTGATGCACGCAATTATTACGGCGCACTTTCAATGGCAAATGCAGGTCCAAACACAAACGGTTCACAATTCTTTATCGTTCAGGCAAAGAATGTTGATTCTCAGCTTCTTGCTCAAATGGAAGATTTGCAGGATAACGGCTTCCCTCGTGAGGTTATCGATACTTATAAGGAAAAGGGCGGTACTCCTTGGCTTGATTTTCACCACACGGTTTTCGGTATGATTACTGACGGTGAGGATGTTCTTGAGGATATTGCAGCAACAAAAACAGGAATGAACGACAAACCTGTGTTTGATGTTGTGATTGATACAATCGAAATTATCGACTAATCATATTTTGACAAAATATACTCTCTTTGCATTTTATAATGTGTGCAAAGGGGGTATTTTTATTGTTGTTTATGTTGACATACTTTTAGCACTCAATTTTTTTGTGTCGTTTTTCCTCTTGCAAATCACTTGTCTGTTTTCAAAACGAAAGCCAAAACTTATTAGAATAATTCTTGCTTCCGCAATCGGTGCGGTTTATTCGCTCAGTATATTTTGCTATGATGTGCCGTCTTTTGTGCTTGCCCTTAGCAAACTTGTTGTGTCGTTTGTTATGGTGTATGTTTCGTTTGGCTTCAAAAATACGGCTTCATTTTTAAAACAAACTGCGGTGTTTTATTTCGGTAATTTTCTGTTGCTCGGCGTAGTGATGTGTGCTTGCTATTTGTTCAAATTAAAGTTCATAGCAGTCAATAATGATGTGTTGTATTTTGATGTTTCATCTGCAACGATTATTGTATGCACAGCATTTGCATATGCAGTTTCGAGTCTGATTATCAGGTTGTATAATCGAACGCTGTCAAAAAAAGAAATCTATTTTTTGACTATAGAAAATAACGGAACATCAACCGATTTGCTCGCTTTTTTAGACACGGGCAACAAACTCCGTGAACCGTTTTCAAACGCTCCCGTAATTATTGTCGATTCTTCAAAAATTTCTGCAGAAGGAAAAAACACAAGGCTTGTTCCTGTCACAACAGTTAACGGAGTCGGTTTTTTGACTGCATTTAAACCTGACAAAATTATTCTCAAATCAACCAAAGGAGAGGAAGTTATTGAAAATGCGTACATAGCTTTGAGCGATGATGTAAAAGATGAGAACTATTCCGCTATTCTGAATTATGATATTCTTTCAATTTGAGGTGCTTTTATGAAAAACATATTGTTGCGAATGCTTTTGAGATTTTTTCCAAAGCAGTTTTGTCATTATATAAACGGACCCGATGTTTTACCGCCTCCGCTAAAAAGGGAAGAAGAACAAAAAATTATGCTTGAACTTGCAGACGGAAATGATGAAAATAAGGATTTGCTTGTCATTCATAATCTTCGGCTTGTGGTTTATATCGCACGCAAGTATGAATGTCCAACAGCCACAACCGAGGATTTGGTTTCAATCGGAACAATCGGTTTGATGAAAGCGGTAAACACTTTTGATTACACAAAAAACATCAAACTTGCAACTTACGCTTCTCGATGTATAGA
Source organism: uncultured Eubacterium sp. (assembly GCF_934525195.1). Taxonomy (GTDB): domain Bacteria; phylum Bacillota; class Clostridia; order Oscillospirales; family Acutalibacteraceae; genus Eubacterium_R. Next base: position 259,338 of record NZ_CAKSZA010000002.1, on the reverse strand, counting down.
AAATGAAATTCTTATGTATTTGAGAAAAGCAGGAAATTCAAAAATCGAACTGTCATTTGATGAACCGCTTAGCACAGACTGGGACGGAAACGAAATGACGCTTCGTGATGTGCTCGGCACAGAACCTGACGAAATCAGCCAAAATATTGAGTACGAGGACGAAAAGAAATTGCTTCGCAAAATAGTTTCAAACCTACCCGAAAAAGAAAAGAATATAATGAACAGGCGGTTTGGATTGAACGGATACAAAGCCCTCACTCAAAAACAATTAGCTGATGAACTTTCAATTTCTCAGTCATACATATCTCGCCTTGAAAAACGCATAATTTCAAATCTCCGCAAGGAATTTGATAAGGCACAAAAAATCAGTTGAGCAAACAAATATATCCTTGACTTTTGCCATTTTGCGTGTTATTATATTCGGGCAGTTGCACCTGTGGCGGAACTGGCAGACGCGCTAGATTTAGGATCTAGTATCGAGAGATGTGCAGGTTCGATTCCTGTCAGGTGCACCAAAAAAAGCCCACTCATTCGAGTGGACTTTTTTTAACTTATCATTGGACAAACTCTTTTTATTTTGTTATTCATCTTTTAGTGCTCGATTTATTGTGTTGAGCACTGTTTTTTTATCTGCTGACCAGAGGGGAGCAATCAGGTCTTTTTTTGCTCCGTCACCTGTCAGGCGGTGAATAACCACATTTTCAGGAATGATTTGTACACATTCCTTTATTATCTCTGTGTACTGCTCCAATGTCAGCACCTCAAATTTGCCTTGCTCATAATCTTTTGCAAGGTCTGTGCCTTTTAGAATGTGAAGCAGTTGAAGCTTTATTCCGTCGGTGACCGTGCACGCATATTCAACGCTTTTCAGCATATCTTCCTTGCTTTCATTCGGCAAACCTAAAATGATGTGAGTGACCACATTTATGCCGATTTTGTGCAAGTCTGCAACTGCTTTGTCGTAAACTTCAAGAGTGTAGCCTCTGCGGATATATTTGGCTGTGTTTTCGTTGATTGTTTGCAGTCCGAGTTCAACAAATATCGGCTTGATTTTGTTGAGTTCGTAAAGCAACGCAAGTACATCATCTCCAAGACAATCTGGTCTTGTGCCGATTGAAAGTGCGACAATATCAGGGTGATTGATTGCTTCTTCGTATATCGCCCTCAATCGTTCAACAGGAGCATATGTGTTTGTAAAAGCCTGAAAATATGCAATGTATTTGCCGTTTTTGATTTTCTTTTCAAGTCGCTTTTTGCCGTTTTCAATTTGCTCTGTAATTGTCAGGTCGGGACTTTCTGCAAAATCACCGCTTCCGCCTTTTGAACAAAATATACATCCTCTTGTATCGATTGAACCGTCACGGTTTGGACATGTAAAACCGCCGTTTAGTGCGATTTTGTAGACCTTTTCGCCAAATCTTTCTTTGAGATAATTATTGAGCGTTGTATATTTCATAAAATTCTTTCAAATTCTTTTTGTTTCCGCAAACATAGGATGTAATTTTGTTAAGGCTCAGTTCATCACCGTTAACCTGTGTGCAAATTCCGCCTGCTTCGTGCAAAATCAGAGTTGCGCCTGCCCAATCCCAAGGGCGGAGAATAAGCTCATAGTATATGTCGGCTTTGCCTGATGCAATATAACAGATGTCAAGTGCCGCTGAACCGCCTCTTCTGACTTCAAGTGCTTTATAGAATATATCCTCTGTGAGTGTGAAAGTTTTGTGTGCAAGTTCGTGTTCATATGGGCAAGTGCCGAAAAGTGCAAGGCTTTTTTCCATATCGCAATCGCTGACATGAATTGGCTTGCCGTTGAGGAATGCACCTTTGCCTTTTTCGGCATAGTAAAGATTGTTCAAATCTGGATCAAGCACAACGCCGATGATTAATTCTTTGTCTTTCGCAAGGCCAACGCTGATTGCACTGTGTTGAAAGCCTTTTATAAAGTTTGTTGTGCCGTCAATAGGGTCAATGATGAAGCAGTAACCGTCGGTAAGTTCCTTGTTTCCGTCGCCCTCTTCACCGAAAAGCTGTGCATCGGGAACAACCTTTTTTAGTTCGGTATATAAAAAGTCTTGAATTTTTTTGTCGTATTTTGTAACAAGGTCAACACTTGAACTTTTTTCACAAATGCCAAGGTCATTGCCTGCACTGCGGTATATTTCTCCTGCTTTTTTTACTATTTCAATAATTTTGTTTAACATTTTTTCATCTCCATGCTGATTATAAATTGATTATATCATATTTATTTTTTATTTCAATATAATTTAATATGTTCATTATACTTTTGTTCTCTAAGATTTTGATTAAAATATTGAATATAACAGGCAAGGGTGCAACATCTCTGCCGGGAAAAATAGCACTTAAATTAAAACCGGGTATACTATTTCATCTGTCAAGAGGAGTTTATTGTATTTGCGTCACGGGTACAAACGGAAAAACAACAACCTGTGGAATGATTGAACACGGACTAAAAAGCAATAATATACCATGTTTTATAAACAAAAGCGGTGCTAATATGCTCTGCGGTGTGGCAACTGCTTTTATCAAAAATTCTAATCTTTTCGGCAAACCAAAATGTAAATATGCGGTTTTGGAATGTGATGAAAACAGTCTGCCTTTAATTACAAATTCTATAAACGCCAAGATAATTGTTGTAACAAATATTTTTCGTGACCAACTCGACAGATATGCAGAAGTTAATACAACTTTTAATAAAATCAAGCAAGGAATAGAAAATTCGCCTAATGCAACCATTGTTCTTAATGCCGATTGTCCGCTTACTTTTTCGCTTAAATTTCATTGTAAAAATGATGTTGTTTCTTTTGGAGTCAATGACAATGGCAAAGCTAACGTTCCGTCAGATTCGCCGTTTTGTCCGTTTTGCAATTCGAGATTAAAATATAATAATGTTATGTATGCACAACTTGGTGATTTTTATTGCCCGAATTGTAAGTATAAAAGAGTCACTCCCGATTTGTGTGCAACCGATGTGCACGGCTCTTCGTTTATTCTTGATGGGAAAAGCATAACTCTTGCACTCGGCGGTATATATAATGTATACAATTTTTTGTCCGCTTCGGCTGTGCTTAATTTATTACATCTTAACTATATACCGCTTCAGTCCTTTGGCGGTTCGTTTGGCAGAACGGAAAGCTTTTATTGTGATAACAGAAAAATTACTGTTATGCTTGTGAAAAATCCTGTCGGTTTTTCAAACTGTATTAACTATGCTTTCAGCCGCTTTGGTGAATTTGAAAGCGTCTTTGCACTCAATGACAATGATGCAGACGGCAAGGATGTCAGCTGGATATGGGATGTTGATTTTTCGGCTGTGAAATCAAGAAAAAATTATGCTGTCGGCAAGCGTGCATATGATATGGCGCTTCGCCTAAAATATGACGGAATTGTACCGTGTGTGATTGATGGAGAGGAATATTCAAAACTGATTTCTTTAATCAAAAACAGCAATAGGGATTTTGTGATTTTTTCAACCTACACAGCTATGATGAATTTGAGGCATTTGTTGATAGAAAACTTTGGCGGTGATGAATTTTGGCAGTAAAGATAGTTCACTTGTATCCTGAAGAAATGAATTTGTACGGTGATAGGGGGAATGTGATTTGTCTGAAAAAACGTCTTGAAGCACGCAATTACAAGGTCGATGTTATCAATGTCGGGTTAGGGGAGCGAATACCCGATTTTGATATTTTGTTTATCGGAGGCGGGCAGGATAAAGAAATGTCAATAGTCAGACGAGATGTCCGCAGAAAGGCGGAAGAACTGACTTATTATATTCATTCGGGAAAAACAATTCTTGCAATTTGCGGTGGCTATCAGCTGTTGGGAGAATATTATAAAACCTCTTCATCGCAGGTTATTGAGTTGTCGGGCGCCTTGCCGTTTTTTACTGAGGGTGCAAAGCAAAGAATGATTGGCAATATAGTGTTTGAGTCGCCGTTCGGCAAAATTGTAGGCTTCGAAAATCATAGCGGAAAAACATATGTTGCAAATGAACTTCGCCCGCTCGGTCGTGTGATTTCAGGATATGGGAATAACGGCGAGGACGGTTCGGAAGGTGTGCTCTATAAAAATACTTTTGGCACTTATGCACATGGTGCGGTGCTTCCGAAAAATCCTCTGCTTGCCGATGAAATAATAAAAAGAGCGTTGCAAACAAACGAACTGTCAAAACTTGATGACGAACTCGAAAATTTGTGCCATAATTCTCTTGTTTCAAGATTTACATAGCACTTGACAAAATGCCTCGCTTTTGGTAAGATACTATCGATATTGAAAGGCGACGATTAAGAGGAGTAGCACCCGATTGTTTTTCAGAGAACTGACGGTCGGTGCAAGTCAGCAGGCAGACGGTGTGAAGGTAGCTTATGAGCCGATAGGATGAAGTAGCAGTAGTCCTATCCGTATTTCTGCGTTAAGGAAATGAGTGGCACAGTCGCTATGCTGTGCAATTTGAGTGGTACCACGGATTTATTCGCCTCATATTTTGAGGCGTTTTTTATTTTTTATAGGAGATGAAAAAATGGCAAAAGAACTTGCAAAGCAGTATAATCCTTCCGAAGTTGAGGATCGCACCTATGATTTTTGGTGCAAAAACAAATACTTCCATGCAAAAAGAGAAGAAGGCAAGAAAACTTACACTATCGTAATTCCGCCTCCGAATATCACAGGTCAGCTTCATATGGGACATGCCCTTGATAACACACTTCAAGATATTCTTATTCGCTATCACAGAATGGCAGGCTACGATACCCTCTGGCTTCCGGGCACAGACCATGCTTCAATCGCAACGGAAGCAAAGATTGTTGAAAAAATGCGTGAAGAGGGCATCACCAAAGAGGATTTGGGCAGAGATAAGTTCCTTGAGCGTGCTTGGGATTGGAAAAAGCAATACGGTGGCAGAATCATTGAACAGCTCAAAAAAATGGGTTCTTCTTGCGACTGGGACAGAGAGCGTTTCACCCTTGATGAGGGTTGCTCAAAGGCTGTTCGTGAGGTATTTGTCGGTCTTTATGACAAAGATTTGATTTATCGTGGCAACAGAATGGTAAACTGGTGTCCTCATTGCAACACTTCAATTTCGGATGCCGAGGTTGAATATGAGGAAAAAGAGGGCAATTTCTGGCATCTTCTTTACACCGTTAAGGAAACAGGCGAAAAGCTTGAACTTGCTACCACAAGACCTGAAACTATGCTTGGCGATACGGCTGTTGCTATCAATGGTGACGACCCAAGATATGCACATCTCCACGGTTGCCATGTTATTCTTCCGCTTCTTGATAAGGAAATTCCTATCGTATGCGATGAACATGCCGATATGACAAAGGGAACAGGTGTTGTAAAGATTACTCCTGCACACGACCCTAACGACTTTGAAGTCGGACTTCGTCATAATCTCCCTATCGTTCGTACTTTCACATATGACGGACATATGACAGGTGCAAAGGACAAGGCTGTTGCCGATGAAATCTTTGCTTCGGGCAGAGCAACACAGAATGAACCTGAAGTTCTTGATTGTGGCAAATACGCAGGTATGACAACTCTTGAAGCAAGAAAGGCTATTGTTGCCGATCTTGAAGCAGGCGGTTATATCAAGGAAATCGAGCCACTCAAGCACGATGTCGGCACTTGCTATCGTTGTCATTCAACAATCGAACCTATGGTTTCAAAGCAGTGGTTTGTAAAAATGGATCCTCTTGCAGGTCCTGCTATTGACGCTGTTGAAAACGGCGACATCAAGTTTGTTCCTGAAAGATTTAAGAAAAATTATATGAGTTGGATGCGTGGCACAAGAGATTGGTGCATTTCCCGTCAGCTTTGGTGGGGTCACAGAATTCCTGCGTGGTACTGCGATGATTGCGGTGCTACTATGGTTTCAAAGGACGATATTTGTGAATGTACAAAGTGCGGCAGCAAGAACATTAAACAAGACCCTGACACACTCGACACTTGGTTCTCATCGGCATTGTGGCCGTTCTCAACTCTCGGTTGGCCTGATGAAACAGAGGATTTGAAGCATTATTATCCAACAAACACTCTTGTTACAGGCTACGACATTATCGGCTTCTGGGTTTCAAGAATGATTTTCTCAGGACTTGCATACACCGATAAAGCTCCGTTTGACACAGTTCTCATTCACGGTCTTGTTCGTGATGCACAGGGCAGAAAGATGTCAAAGTCACTCGGCAACGGTATTGACCCGCTTGAGATTATTGACGAATACGGTGCAGATGCGCTCCGCTTCACTCTTGCAACAGGTAACTCACCGGGAAATGATATGCGTTTCTCTGATGACAAAGTTATGGCTTCTCGTAACTTTGCAAATAAGCTTTGGAACGCTGCAAGATTTGTTCTTATGTATCTTGGCGATGATTACAAGTATAACGGACTTCCGCAAAACCTCCTCATTGAGGACAAGTGGATTATTTCAAAGGCTAATTCTCTTGCAAAAGAGGTAACGGAAAATCTTGATAAATACGAGCTTGGTATTGCAGTTCAAAAGCTTTATGACTTTATTTGGGATGTTTTCTGCGATTGGTATATCGAAATTGCAAAGATTAGACTTCAGGGTGATGACGAAGCAGCAAAGGATGACGCAAAGGCTGTATTGGTATTTGTTCTTACCTATATTTTGAAGCTTCTTCATCCGTTTATGCCGTTCATTACAGAAGAAATTTATCAGGCAATTCCACACGATACAGAGTCTATTATGGTTTCGGAGTGGTGCAAGTTTGATGAGTCGCTTGCCTTTGAGGCTGACGAAACAGAAATGGAAAAGATTATGGCTTGCATTCGTGCAATTCGTAACCGTAGAGCAGAGATGAACATTCCTCCTTCAAAGAAGTCAAAGGTGTTTATCGAAACTTCAAATATTGCCACTTTCTCAAACGGTGTTGACTTTGTAAAGCGTCTTGCATATGCAAATGAAGTTGAAGTTAATGAGTCATTCGGTGACCTCGGCAATGTTGTAACTATCATCACCGATGAAGCAAGAGTTTATATTCCTCTCGGCGATTTGGTAGACTTTGAGGCAGAAAAGAAACGCCTTGAAAAAGAACTCGCAACAGCGGAAGATAAACTTGAATTCATCAACAAAAAGCTCAACAATCCTGGATTTGTAAACAAAGCACCTGAAAAGGTAGTTCAGCAAAACAAGGATGACGCTGCAAAACTTGAAGAAAAGATTGCACAGATTAAAAAGTCAATCGAGGAAATCGCACAGCAATGATTTATAATGAAGCTCTGAACTTCATATTGGGTAAACAAAGCCTCGGCATTATGCCGGGGCTTACTCGTATTATGAACCTGCTTGAAACAATGAATAATCCGCAAAACGATATAAAGATTATTCACATTGCCGGTACAAACGGCAAAGGCACTGTTGCCAAAACAATTAACAATGCTTTGATTAATTCAGGTTGCAAAGTAGGTCTTTTTTCATCTCCTTGGATTGATGATTATCGAGAGCAAATCCAAATTAATAATGAGTTTATTTCCGAGGAAGAATTTGCTTCTTATGTTGATAAATACAAGGATAACGATTGCACGGAATTTGAATTTTTGACCGCAATTATGTACAAATATTTTGCCGACAGCAAGGTTGATTATGCTGTTGTTGAGTGCGGAATGGGCGGTAAGGGCGACAGCACTAATGTCGAGCAGTCGAACATTTCTGTTATAACCTCAATTTCGCTCGACCATACTGCGTTTTTGGGTGATACAGTTGAGCAGATTGCAGAAGAAAAAAGCGGAATTCTTCGCAAAAATTCCTCTTGTGTTTTGTATCCTAACCCTGATATTGAACATATTTTTGAGGGCAAATGCAAAAATCTTGTTATAGTAAATGAACATGGCAATTTCAAGAAAAACAACCTTGCAACCGCAAATGCCGTGCTTGAATTGTTGGGTGTTCCGACCGTTGAACAATGTGCCGAGTTGCCTGCAAGGCAGGAATTTATCGGTTCTGTTATGCTTGACGGTGCTCATAATAAAAACGGTGCACAGGCTCTTGAACCGTATCTTCCGAACGGAAAAGTCACCGCCGTTATCGGTATGATGAAAGACAAGGATGTTGACGGATATTTGTCAATCATTGCTCCGCATTTGAACAGAATTATTACCACAACTCCTGACAATCCTCGCTCTATGCCTGCCGAGGAGTTGAAACAACTTGCTCAAAAATACTGCAAAGATGTCGTTGCGGTTGACAGTTCAAACGAAGCTGTGACGCTCGCAAAGCAGGACGAAAATTTCAAACTCGTTTGCGGTTCGTTTTATCTTGTAAGAGAGGTCAGAAATTTAATTTAACCGCTTCTATAATTTTACAAAATACGCTATACCAATCTGTTACTATGTTAACGGATTGGTATTTTTTTATTTTTAGATTTGGGGGATAAATATGAATGTAACAATCGAATCAAGCGGAAATCTTGTAATTGCATATTTGTACGGCGAAATCGACCATCACACCGCTGTTGATATTCGGGACAAGATTGATAACGCATTGAGCTTTATCAAGCCACAGCATCTTATTTTGGATTTTAAGAATGTAACCTTTATGGACTCAAGCGGAATCGGTCTTGTTATGGGCAGATACAGGTTATTGATGAATTTTCACGCAAGCCTCGAAATCCGCAATGTCACAAAGCAAACCAAAAAACTTATGGAACTTGCTGGGCTCGGCTCAATTGCAATAATTAAGGAAATATAAGGAGAAAAACGATGATAATAAAAAACGAATTTAAGTTGACCGTTGACAGTAAAAGTGTAAACGAAAGCTTTTGCAGGGTGGTTGTTACTGCCTTTGCTTCTGCTCTTGACCCAACTATCGAGGAAATTACGGATTTGAAAACCGCTGTGTCAGAAGCTGTTACCAATTCAATAGTTCACGGCTATGCCGAAACTTGCGGAAAGATTTACATAACGGGTCAGCTATTAGAAAATGATGTTATAAAAATCAAAATCAAGGATAAGGGCAGTGGCATTGCCGATGTCGGCGAAGCAATGACACCGCTGTATACAACAGGCGGAAGTGACAGAGCAGGTCTCGGTTTCACTGTTATGCAGTCATTTTGCGACAGAGTCAGCGTCACTTCTTCACTCGGAATCGGCACAACGGTTATTCTAACTAAAAAAATCAGCGGTCGTACAAAATGGTAACAAAAAGCAGAAATAAAATGATTGAGGACAATATCGGTCTTGTTCACTCCATTGCCAAACGATTCAAGGGCAGAGGAGAGGAATATGACGATTTGTATCAGGCAGGCTGTGTCGGTCTTATCAAAGCGGTTGATAATTTTGATGAGTCAAAGGGTTTTCTCTTTTCGACCTATGCAGTACCCGTCATAATGGGCGAAATCCGTCGTCTTTTTCGTGACGGTGGTGCAGTCAAAGTCTCTCGCTCTTTGAAAGAAAAATCCATCAAGGTGCAGGCTGTCAGAGAAAGATTTATCAAAAAAGAACTTCGAGAGCCGACCGTCAGCGAATTGTCCGAACTTTGCGGAATAGAAACAGAAGAATTGTCCGAAGTGCTTAATATAATCAATCCCGTTGTTTCTTTGAGTTGTACAACGGAGGACGGAGACGAAACAATCGACATTCCCGTTGACGACACGGACAAGCTGTTTGACAGATTATCTGTTCATCACGCAATCAGGGATTTGTCAAATGATGAACTTTTGTTGATAAAATATAGGTTTTATGAGGGTAAAACGCAGTGTGAATCAGCCAAACTTTTGGGCATATCACAGGTGCAGGTATCTCGCCGAGAAAAACAACTTCTTGCAAAATTAAGGGCAAAACTTGAATAATTTATGGCATAATAATACAACTAATCTGTTGACTACATTTGGCGTATTTCAGGAACTTTATCGACAGTTTGAATTTTTGTTTGCATTTTTTCTTTGTTTATGGTATGATTTTATATTATATTTTATAAAATAGGGAGAACAGGTATGCAAACTATTGATTTGGCAATTTCCGTTAACGACCTTATTGCAAAGGTTGACGGTTGGGTTTGGGGATGGCCTCTCATCATCCTCATTTTGTGTGCGGGCGTTTGCCTTTCTGTAAAAACGGGTTTCGTTCAAGTGTTTCACCTCGGTAAAGCACTTAAATTTATGGTGAGAAATGAAGAGGGCGGACAGGGTGAAGTAACTTCGTTCGGTGCTCTTTGTACCGCACTTTCGGCTACAATCGGCACAGGTAACATCGTTGGTGTTGCAACTGCTATTTGCCTCGGCGGTCCGGGTGCGATGTTTTGGATGATTGTTGCCGCATTTTTCGGTATGGCAACAAAGTACAGCGAGGGTTTCCTTGCAATTAAGTATCGTCAGGTTCATGCTGACGGTCACTATCTCGGCGGACCTTTCTATTATATCGAAAAAGGTATGGGCGAAAAGTGGAAGTGGCTTGCAAAGTTGTTTGCCGTTTTCGGTGTGTTCGTTGGTCTTTTCGGTATCGGTACTTTCACCCAGGTAACAGGTATTACCAATGCCGTAAAAGGATTTTTCGACCCTAACGAAAATCATATTGCATTTTCTATCGGTGACAATAACTATGTTTGGCCTGTTGTAATTTGCGGTCTTATCGTAACCTTGTGTGTCGGACTTGTTGTTATAGGCGGTATCAAGCGAATTGCAAAGGTTTCGGAAATCATCGTTCCTGCAATGGCTGTTATTTATATCGTTTGCACATTGATTATTGTTATTACTCATATTAAAAATGTTCCGTCAGCCATTGTTTATATCGTAAGAACTGCATTTGTGCCTGATGCCGTAATCGGCGGTGCAACAGGTATCACTATCAAGGTTGCAATGCAAAAAGGTATCGGCAGAGGTATTTTCTCAAATGAAGCAGGTCTCGGTTCTGCACCAATCGCCGCTGCTGCTGCAAAAACAAAAGACGCTGTTCGTCAAGGTCTTGTAACAATGACAGGTACATTCATCGACACAATCGTAATTTGTACTCTCACAGGTCTTTCAATCGTTACCACTCAGGCAAATCTCAAGTTTGAACCTGACAAGTTTGAGGGCGTAAATATCACAACTTATGCTTGGCAAAACGGACTTCCGTGGAACGAAAATCTTTCGGCATTTCTTCTTATGCTTTGCCTCATTTTCTTTGCTTTCACAACAATTCTCGGTTGGGATTATTACAGCGAAAGATGCCTTGAATACTTAACCGATAATAAATATGTGTTGATAGGCTTCAGAGTTATTTATGTTCTTGCCGTATTTATCGGCCCTTATCTCACAGTTTCCGCTGTGTGGAACATTGCCGATATTGTAAACGGTCTTATGGCTTTTCCAAACCTTGTTGCACTCTTTGCACTTTCAGGAATTGTCGGCAAAGAAACCCGTGCTTATTTCAAAAAGAAAAACCACGAGGACATAAAAGACATAGCAAAGCAAAATAAGTAATCGTAACAATTACATAAATGAAAAAGCGACATTGTTCAAAAGAACCGTGTCGCTTTTTTGTGCCTTGTTTAATGCGTGATTTTGCAGATAATTTTATTCTACTGTAACAACTTTTGCCAAGTTTCTCGGTTTGTCAACATCGAGTCCCTTGTCAGCCGAAACATAATATGCAAGCAGTTGCATTGCAACAACAGCCGGTATCGCCATAAAATCGTCATTGAGATTTGGCAAAACAAAATCAGGCTTGATGTCTTTTACTTGAAGTCCGTCTTTTACAAAGCTGATAACTGTTGCTCCTCGTGACTCAACCTCTCTTATGTTTGAGATTTGCTTTGACATCAATTTTTCTTGCGTAAGCAGAGCAATAACCGGAGTTTTCTTGGTTATCAATGCTATTGTGCCGTGCTTCAGTTCGCCCGATGCAAATGCTTCCGAATGAATGTAGCTGATTTCCTTTAGCTTCAATGACGCTTCAAGCAGAGCAGGGTAGTCAAGTCCTCTGCCAATCATAAACGTGTGCTCCGCTGTGAGCAGAGATTGTGACAGATGATGAATTTTGTCTTTGCGTTGAAGTATGTCGTCAACGGCTTGCGGGATTTTTTCAAGTTCGTTTACGAAACTTTTTGCTTCATCATCATTAAAGCAACCACGCAAAAATGCTGCTTTTGCTGTAATCAAATAGAACACGGCAACCTGTGTTGTGTACGCCTTTGTTGATGCAACTGCGATTTCGGGGCCTGCGTTTGTGTAAATGACATTGTCACTTGCCATTGCGATTGACGAACCTTTGACATTGACTATCGAAAGTGTTTTTGCATCCTTTGATTTTGCGTATTTCAATGCTTCAAGGGTGTCGATTGTTTCACCGCTTTGTGAAACGCATATGACAAGTGTCTTGTCGCTGATAATCGGGTCGCAATACATATACTCGCTCGCCATATAAACATTTACGGGAACAGCACAGGTCTTTTCAATCAAATGCTTGCCGATAAGTCCTGCGTGCATAGCCGTGCCACAGGCAATAACCGTGACGTTTTCACATTCCGTAAAAATGCTGTCGTCAACTCCGTCAGCCGAAAAATCAGGCAATCCGTCTTTGATTCTTGAACGGATTGTTTTTTCAATAACATCCGGTTGTTCGCTGATTTCCTTTTCCATATAAAACGGATAGTGCTTCTTGCCCGAATTGTTGATGTCCCAATCAAGTTCAAGCATTTTCACATCAACCTTGTTGTCCTGAAAATCCCTAACTTCAATGCCGTTTTTGCTGATTTCTGCAATGGTCAGTTCAGGTAAAACAAAGTATTCCTTGCTGTATTCGCCAATAGCCGTGATGTCGGAAGCAATGTACGCACCGTCATCATTCACACAGCACACAATAGGGCTGACATTTCTGACAGCGTAAATTACATCGGGAATGTCATCAAACATAATTCCGAGTGCAAATGTGCCCTTGATTTCTTTGACAGCCTTGATAATAGCTTCGCTCGGGTCGCTGCCGATGTGATAGTAGTTGTCAATCAAAGCGGCAACAACTTCGCTGTCCGTCTGACTTTTGAGTTTGCCTGCAATACCGAGTTGGTTTTTTATTGAAGCGTAATTCTCAATAATTCCGTTGTGCACAAGTGTCACATTGCCGAATTTGTGCGGGTGAGAATTCGAGTCACTCACACCGCCGTGCGTTGCCCATCTTGTGTGGCCAATGCCCGTGTTGCCCTTGATGTCCTTTGATTTTTCGTCAAGTCTTTCAACTCTGCCCTCGCATTTTGCAACGATAACTTCGTTGAGCGTGTCGTTGAAAACAGCAATTCCTGCGCTGTCGTAGCCTCTGTATTCCAAGGTTTTAAGCCCTTTGATTAATTTACCTCTTGCGTCTGTATATCCTGTGTATCCGATAATTCCACACATAATCATTCCTCATTTCTTATTATAAATTTATGATTAAACTAAAATTTTATACTTAATTTTGCTTTGTGAAAAAGGATTTGTTGCTTCGTTGCCGAAGTTTTTGCCTTTTTCTTACGCACCAAAGCGTACGAAAGAGCATCCGCCGAATATTTCGATAACTCTTTTCCTCGTCAACCCATAGGGTTCAGGCGCTAACTGTGGCTGAAATCACAGCCGACAGTTTTATATCATTAATAATAATTAAGTGCAAAATTATCACGCATTAAATTTTCAAGGTGCATCCTTGCGGATAAATACTATTTACCACAAAGAAATGTAAATGTCAACCGAATTAACAGTTTGTTTATAGAATTATTAATGATTTGGTAACATTGGAAAGGTTTTCTCTGCCTCTCGGAGCAAGATAGCAAACATCTTCAATTCTTATTCCAAACTTGCCCGGAATGTAAATTCCCGGTTCGATTGATGTAACATTGCCGACTTCATAGGTGTCTTTGCTTTTCGGTGAAGCATTGAATCCCTCGTGAATTTCAATTCCCAAACCGTGACCTAAACCGTGTCTGAAATATTGCGCCATATTCTTTTCGTCAAGAACGTCATACGCTGCCTTGTAAACATCGGCACATTTAACACCTGCGTTGAGCGCTTTTATGCCTGCAAGCTGTGCGTTGAGGACAAGCTCGTACATTTCTTTCATCTCGTCACTTGCATTGCCGACTGCAACGGTTCTTGTCATATCGCTGTGGTAGCCTTGATAGGTGGCACCAAAGTCAAACAGTACAAACTCACCGCTTTTGATTGTGTTTTCACTCGGAACACCGTGAGGCATAGAAGTTCTTTCACCTGCAAGCAAAATTGTGTCAAAACTTACTCCGTGTGAACCCTCTTTTGCCATAAGATATTCAAAATATGCGGCAAGTTCTTTTTCAGTCTTGCCCGGCTTAACATGGTTGAGAAGCTCTGTAAATGCCTTTTCTGCGATTTGATTTGCCTTTTTCATCATAACGATTTCATCGGCATCTTTTCTGTTTCGTTCTCTCATAAGCAAGTCGCCGAGTTCGATCATCTGAGCGTTTTTGCAATGCTTCTTGATGTTTTCAAATGCTTTGAGCGAAATTGTGTCGCTTTCGTACACAATGCTCTCCGACTTGCTGTCGTTTATAATTTTTGCAAGTTCTTCATAATAGCTTGATTTGAACTCAATAACTTTAAGTCCTGTTTCCTTTGCGTGATTTTCGGCAGTTTCGGTGTATCTTGAATCAACAAGATGAAATGCGTCACCGCTCTTGAGCACAACAACCATACCCTCACTTGGAGAAAAGCTGCACAAATAGTGCATATTAGCCTCGTTCAGCAAAACAAGTGCATCGGCATTTTTATGTTCAAGTATTTTCACACATTTTTGAATGTTCATCATAATTTCTCACCTCATATGTAATACAATGTCACTATTATAAATCTTTAAAGATTTTATGTCAATTTGTTGACTTTATATTTTTAATATGATAACTTAAAGATATATGAATTTAAGGAGTGCGGTTTATGGAAAAATATCTTATTAACCCAAATCAAAAAATTGCAAAAATCAATAAAGATTTGTACGGCCATTTTTCCGAACATCTCGGCAGATGTATTTATGAGGGAATTTTTGTCGGTGAAAATTCAAAAATACCTAATGTAAATGGTATGAGATGCGATGTTGTAAATGCTCTTAAAGAAATGGGAATACCTGTTCTTCGTTGGCCAGGTGGTTGTTTTGCGGATGAATATCATTGGAAAGACGGCATCGGTGATAAGTCACAGAGAAAGAAAATGATTAACACTCATTGGGGCGGTGTTGTTGAGGACAACTCTTTTGGTACTCACGAATATTTTGAACTTTGCCGTCAGCTTGGCTGTGATACATATGTCAACGGTAATGTCGGCTCGGGATCTGTTCAGGAGATGAGCGAGTGGGTAGAATATATGACCTTTGACGGTGTTTCTCCAATGGCAGAACTTCGCAGAAAGAATGGAAGCGATAAGCCGTTCAATCTCAAATATTTTGGTGTTGGCAACGAATCGTGGGGCTGTGGCGGAAATATGGACCCTGAATATTACGGTTGCCTTTTTAAGCGTTATAATACCTATTGCCGTGATTATGATTCAAATAAGCATATTAACCGAATTGCGTGCGGACCAAACTCTTGCGATTATAAATGGACAAGAGAGGTTATGGATAAAGTTAAGCACCACGCAAACGGTATTGCACTTCATTATTATACCGTTCCGACAGGCAATTGGGCTCACAAAGGCTCTGCTACCGTTTTTGATAAAAACGAATATGATTCAACTATTTGCAAGGCGTACAAGATGGAAGAACTTATCACAAACCACCTTGCTGTTATGGATAGCGTAAATCCTGAAAAATGGGTTAAGCTCATCGTTGATGAATGGGGCACTTGGTATGATGTTGAGGAGGGAACAAATCCGGGATTCCTTTATCAGCAAAGCACTATGCGTGATGCTATTGTTGCAGGTCTTACTCTTAATATTTTCAATAAGCACGCAGACAGAATTATGATGGCAAATATTGCCCAGGCGGTAAATGTTCTTCAAGCAGTTATTTTGACTGATGGCGAAAAGATGATTAAAACGCCAACCTATTATGTGTTTAAAATGTATAAAGAACATCAGGAAAACACTTTAGTTGGTTCATATATAACAACGCCTATGGTTAATTCGGTTAATGATAATAAGGAATTTCCGCAGCTTTGCGAGTCTGCTTCTGTTGATGAAAACGGAACTGTTTATTCAACAATCACAAACAACTCATCAACTAAGGCTGCAAAGATTAAATGTCAGGTTGCCGATACAAAAGTTGAAAGCATAACTGCCGAAATTCTTACAGGCGAATGTCACGAAAAGAATGATTTTGACGATACGGATAATGTAAAAACCGTGCCGTTTACCGATTTCAGAAAGCTTAAAGACGGTTTCACGGCAACAATTCCTGCTTGCAGCGTTGTTAAATTTGTTATTAATAAATAATGGATAATAACTGCAAAAGATGTTTGCTTTTCGAAGCAGGTCAAAATGTGACATATAATCAAATTCAGGATTATATCAAAACAATAGACGCTTCGGAAAAGGTGAACGATGAGGTATATAATCATCGCTTGTCAATGTGTAAAAAATGCGACAGCTTGATTTCGGGTATGTGCCTGAAATGCGGCTGTTATGTAGAAGTTCGTGCAATTCTGAAAAACAAGGATTGCCCGAATTTTGATGATAAAAAATGGTGAAAAGAGGAAACAACTATGCAGAGAATTGCAGAATTCGAAAAAGTAAGCTTTGAACAATTTGAAAAGGATTGGCTCAAGGTATATCCCGAAACCGAGGATGTGCAATCAATCTATGACAGCATCAAACTTCCTGTTCGTGCAACAGTCGGCTCGGCAGGTTACGATTTTTTTGCTCCTGCCGATATAACAATCAAAACAGGCGAATCAACCCTTATTCCGACAGGAATCCGTGCAAAAATCAATGACGGATGGGTGCTTAGCGTTTTCCCGCGTTCGGGTCTTGGATTTAAGCACAGAATCGGTCTTGACAATACAGTAGGCATAATTGATGCGGATTACTACGGCTCATCAAATGAGGGGCATATTATGGTGAAACTCTCGTGTACCGCTCACGATGACGGACACAGCGTCACGGTAAATGCTGGTGACGGTTTTGCTCAGGGTATATTCACTCAGTTCGGCATAACAATGTCCGATTCCGTAGACGAAATTCGTGACGGCGGATTCGGCTCAACAACAAAGAAATAAACAAATTCAGTAATTTATCTGTTTTTTCGGTTGAGTTGAAATATTGCACTTGTATTTATTTTGCGTTAGTGGTATATTACCATTTGAATTTATTATTTGTAAATTAAAGGTGAAGTAATGGGATTTTTAGGAAAAAGATTTAAGGAAGCAACGGGACTTAATATTATTATTGTTGGTTGCGGAGTTGTCGGAACAGCTCTTGTAGAACAACTTGTTGTTGAAAATCATGATATCACCGTTGTTGACACGTCGCCTCAAAAGGTGCAAAAGATTACCGATGCATACGAT
Organism: uncultured Eubacterium sp.; assembly: GCF_934525195.1. Lineage (GTDB taxonomy): Bacteria > Bacillota > Clostridia > Oscillospirales > Acutalibacteraceae > Eubacterium_R. The sequence goes on along the minus strand of NZ_CAKSZA010000002.1, from coordinate 241,892 downwards.
GTTATGGGCGTTGTCGGCAACGGTGCTTCGTTTAGCGTTCAAAAAGAAGCAGGTATTGTTGATGCCGACCTTATCATTGCCGTAACCGATTCGGACGAACTCAACTTGCTTTGCTGCACGGTTGCATCTCGTGTCGGTCATTGTTCAACTATTGCAAAAGTCCGTAATCCCGAATATTCACACGAACTCAATCATATTAAGGACAAACTCGGTCTTGCAATGATTGTTAATCCCGAGTATGAAGCATCTCGAGAAATATACAAAATTCTTTGCTTGCCTACCGCACTTGAAGTCACTTCTTTTGCTCACGGCAAAGCTGACCTTGTAAAAATCAGAATTCCTCACGGTAACATCCTTGACGGTATGACTATCGCCCAACTAGGTAAAAGTACAAATGATGTGCTTGTTTGCGGAGTTGAAAGAAACAATCAAATCTACATCCCGACAGGTGATTTTGAACTTAAAGCAGGTGATATGCTTTCGTTTGTTGCACCCGCAAAAAAGGTTTCTGATTTCCTAAAACATATTGGATTTAAAACAAATAAGGTTAAAAACACCATGATTATCGGTGGCGGTGACGCAGGATATTATCTTGCAAAACGCTTGTCTGATAACGGAATTGATGTCACCCTTATTGAAAAGGACAAGGAGCGTTGTGAGGAACTTGCAACCTTGCTTCCGAGAGTTATTGTCATCAACGGAAACGGCGTTGATGAGGATTTGCTCAACGAGGAGGGAATTCAAAGCGCCGAATCGTTTGTCACTCTAACAGGTTCCGATGAGGAAAATATACTTCTCACTGTTCATGCAAAACAGTTTTCTAACGCAAAACTTGTTACAAAGATTAATAAAATAAGATTTAAGGATGCAATCAACACTCTTGACATCGGCTCGGTTATTTATCCTCGCTATATCACAAGTGAGGCGATTATCGCTTATGTAAGAGCAAAGAGCGCTTCCAAAGGCTCAAATGTTGAAACCTTGTATCATTTGTTCGATCATAGAGTTGAGGCTGTTGAGTTCAAGATTGACAAGGAATCAAAGGTTACCAATGTTCCTATTATGAAACTTAAACTCAAGGATAATCTCCTGATTTGCTTCATTTTCAGAAGAGGCAAGGTTATTATCCCGTCAGGTCAGGACTGCATTTTGCCGGGTGACAGCGTTATGATTGTCACAACTCACTCCGGTTTTAATGATATTAGCAATATTCTTGCATAAGGATAGTTATTTATGAACGGTTCTATTATAAGAAAAATTCTTGGCTATGTGCTTGTTTTAGAGGGCTTGCTGTTGCTTATGCCGGGACTTGTGGGTTTGTATTATCACGAGGAAGAATATAAGACATATCTTATTTGTGCAGGCGTAACCTTTGCAATAGGTGCAGTTGTTGCCATTAAAAAAACTAAAAACAATGTATTTTATCTCAAAGAGGGATGCACGGCTACGGCACTCAGTTGGATTGTGCTTTCCGTGTTCGGTGCCGTTCCTCTTGTTTTGACAGGCGAAATACCGCATTTTGTTGACGCTTTGTTCGAAACTGTTTCGGGTTTCACTACCACAGGTGCAAGTATTCTCACAGATGTTGAGGCGCTTTCGCACGCTTCTTTGTTTTGGCGAAGCTTCACTCACTGGATAGGCGGTATGGGTGTTCTTGTTTTCTTGCTTGCCGTTGTTCAAATGACAGGCGGTTCAAATATGAACCTTATGCGTGCGGAAAGTCCCGGCCCTTCGGTTGGCAAACTTGTTCCGAAAATGCGCTATACTGCAAGAATTTTGTATGCTTTGTACTTTATTCTTACTATTGTGGAAATTGTGTTTCTTGTTTGCGGTGATATGCCTGTTTTTGATGCGATTACCGCTTCGCTTGGCACAGCAGGTACGGGTGGATTCGGTATCAAAAATGATTCTATGGCAAGCTATTCTCCGTATATCCAATGGGTCATCACTATTTTTATGGCACTGTTTGGTGTCAATTTCAATTTTTATTATTTTCTCGTGCTTCGTCAACTTGGCAAGGCACTCAAAATGGAAGAAGTCAGAGCATATTTTGGTGTAATCATCGCTTCTGTAGTTTTGATTTGCGTAAACACAGCCGACCTATATACAAATGTTGCGGATAATATTCGCACATCGGCATTTCAGGTTTCTTCAATCATCACAACAACAGGTTATTCAACAATAGACTTTGATGCTTGGCCGTCATTTTCAAAGGCGATTTTGGTGCTTTTGATGTTTGTAGGCGCTTGTGCGGGAAGCACAGGCGGCGGTATCAAGGTTTCAAGATTTATCGTTGTGATTAAAACAATCAGCAAGGAAATCCAATCTTATCTTCACCCGAAGAATATAAAGAAGATTACTCTTGACGGCAAAACCGTTGAACACGAAACCTTGCGGTCAACAAATGTTTACATAATCACATATTTTATTATTTTTGTTGGAAGTATGCTTTGCGTTTCACTTGAAGATTACGACTTGGTAACTAACTTCACGGCGATTGCTGCAACGCTTAACAATATCGGTCCGGGTCTTGAACTTGTCGGACCTGCACAAAACTTTTCGCAGTTTTCCGACTTGTCAAAGATTGTGCTTGTTTTCGATATGCTTGCAGGCAGATTGGAACTGTTCCCGATTCTTCTTTTGTTCAGCCCTCGTCTTTGGCTCGACACATTTAAAAGAAAAACCGCTCGCAAAATCAGAAATAAATAAAAATATTAAAAATCGCAGAAGCATCGAATCTTCTGCGATTTCGTTTTATGCTGCAACATCATACCAATTTTGTTGCACATCTTTTATTTTTCTTGCTCGTTCTTCGTGGCGTGCTTTTTCTTTTTTTGCCTGATTTTCCTTCTTTTCTTGTATGAGCATAAATACGCAACCTACTGTAAGGTATACGCAAAGTTCAATGATGAAAAATATTCTTTGTCCGTCCTTTGAAATTGATAAAAACAAATTGAACGGCACAATCATCGCCACATATCCCACAACAAGTGTGATTATTGAAATTGCAACGCCTTTTAATATATCTTTTTTGTTCATAATAAAATCTCCTTTTTCGTTTTGCAATGTTTGTTTTTTGTCTACATTTGCATTGTAAAACAAAGGAGATTTAATTACAATAGGGTAGGGATTACAAGTCCTTAAAACTGTACTTATAATACAAAAGTTCTATAAAATTATTGACTTTATTTTTTCAACTGCTGACGGAATATCGGAGATTTTTACCGCTGACGGTACAAACACAATCCTTAACATTCCGTTTTCGTATGAAACGATGTTTGCGCTTATTCCGTTTTGTTCAAATATAGCCGTTTCTTTTTCAAACGGTATTTCTGCCTTGACTTGCAATCCGTTTTCGCTCAATTCAATTTTTGAATCGGGCAAAACCTTTTGAAGTTCATCACAAAAATATTTTGCTTTTGCCGTGTATAACCTGCGGACTTTTCGTGCTTGCGAATTGATGTGTCCGTCACGGATGTATTGGCACAACGCAATTTGCTCGGTTTTGCTTGCAGTTTGAGAAAACTTGTTCTTGCATTTTTGAAATTCCTTTGCAAGTTCTTCGGTCAGCACCATAAAACTGATTCTGATACCCGGTATAAGCACATTTGAAAAACTGCCCATATAGATTATGTTCTGTGCATTCGACAAGGCAAAAAGGGAGGGGATAGGCTTTGTTTGATACAAAAAGTCGCTGTCAAAATCGTCCTCAATTACAAGACTGCCACGCTCCTTGCTGTATTCAACAAGTTCAAGCCGTCTTTTGATTGGCATAACATTTCCGTACGATGTCATATGTGACGGTGAAACATAAATGATGTCGGCGTCTTTGTTCCTTGTTTTAACTTCAAATCCGTAATCTGCAAATAAATTCATACCCTGCACAAAACTTTTATCGGGAAAAGATACCGTGCCTTTGTTCTTGATAAGCGAACACAGAATATACAAAAGCGATTGAACGCCTGCACCGACAACAATTCTGTCAGGGGATGCCGAAACATTCCTCTTTGCTCGGATGTAGTCGGACAAAACTTCTCTCAAATCGGTTTCGCCCTGAACATCACCGTATGATAACAATCGTTCTTCCTGTCGGAGTGCACTTTTTATGTATCGTTGCCATAGCTTAATATCAAAACTTTCCTCGTCTGCATCACCGCTTTTGAGGTCGTATAATATCTTGCTGTTTTCCTCGGTGTGTGTTGTTGCTTTTGGAACAATGTTTTTTTGCTCGGTGACATAATATCCGCTTTTTGGGGAAGCGATAACATATCCGTCAGCCTGTAATTCAAAATAAGCATTTTGGATTGTCGTTTTGCTCACGGGCAAAAGCTGTGTGGCAGCTCGAACAGATGGGAGTTTGTCACCCGCTTTGAGTTGATTTGTCAGTATGAGGTTTTTGTAATAATTATAAATCTCTATGTATTTTTTCATATCTGTACCTTAAATTATTTGCACATTTGCCTATATGATTAATGCCAAAAATATTATATAATATATAGAATAAAATTTCAATAAGGAGATAGTGTTTATTGCACTTTGTGTATAATTATGGCAGATATTATTTATTCACTTTGTGGCGGAACATACATTAATATAACAAACAAATGCCCTTGCAGATGCACTTTTTGCATCCGTTCACAGGGCAATGCGGTCGGCGATGCGGAAAATCTTTGGTTCTACGGCAACGAACCAAGCCTTGACGAAATCAAAAAAGCTGTTGATGCTTACGGATTTGAAAAGATTGATTCCGTTTGTTTCTGCGGATATGGCGAACCTACCGAACGCCTTGATGTTTTGATTGCAACTGCAAATTATTTGAGAACAATCAATCCGTCAATCAAAATCCGTATCAACACTAACGGTCTTTCGGATTTGATTAACGGCAGAAGTACAGCCAAGGAAATCGGCGAAGCGTTCGACATTGTTTCTGTTTCTCTCAATGACCCCGATTCCGACAGCTACGATGCCGTTACAAGAAATATTTATCCGACAAAGGCTTTTCCTGCACTTCTCGAATTCACCAAGGAATGTGCAAAGTATTGCCCTGAGGTTCATATGAGTGTTGTTGATGTAATCGGCAAGGAAAATATCGAAAAATCAAGAAAACTCGCCGAATCTCTCGGCGCAACATTCATTTGCCGTTCATTTGATGAGGGCAGATAAATCACAAAACATAAGACTGCAATCTTTTCAGTAGGATTGCAGTCTGTTTTTGTTTATGTATAAAATATTTGTTTGATTTAAGTAATCAAAATAATATTTTCCGATTATTTTTGTAAATAAAATGTATCCAAAACGCTATATACATATTTATTTCGGTTATGTTTTAGATTTTTGTATAAATAGAACGAAGATAACCTATCGTTTTTTATACCGATTATTTTTAATTCTTTTCTGATAGAATTATCAATCTTATTGCATTCGTCATCTTGCTTGGAATAGTCATTTCTTTTTATAGATTCATCATAAAACAACGCAAAGTTATTTATTCCTAAATTACCTGAAAAATAATCATATAGAAATGTTTTGATTTCATTTTTTGTCAAAACATTATTCTTGTATGATTTTTGAAAACTTATTAATTCATAGCTATCTAATGGAATCCCTACTATTCTTTCATCAACATTTTCTTTGAGCCATTCTGTGCACCAATTTTCAATATCCTCTAATTGATAATCATCATAGAACCTGCCCTTGTCCCTGTTGACAAAAAAGAGCCTGTCGTTATATTTGTATTCGAATGAAAAATCAACCCATTTCGGTTTCATAAAAAATACTTCATACTCTTCACTTCTCACATGTGATTGATTGTGGTCAACAAGCTCAAACTTTGTAGGCGACTCTTTGTATTTTAAAGATAAATATATTTTTGCCTGCGCAGCGACAACAGGATAAGCAAACAGATTTGCAAGAGTCAGCAAAATTATCGATAAAAAAATGATTTTTATTGATTTTCTTTTTTTATTGTTTTTGATAGTTTCTTCAGCCATGCAATCACTCCTTGCAATTTGTTATCGTTACAATAACTGTAATGATTTTCCTTTTTATGTTTTTGTTTATGTATATAAAATTTGTTTGATTTAAATAATCAAAATAATATTTTCCGATTATTTTTCTAAATTAGAAAAAATAGTAAGAAGTCCATATTGAATAACCTGGTTTAGATTTTTCAAATTTATAATTAGGATTAATTAAGAATTTAATATGATTTTTATTATTCGTCCCTATCAGATTAAGCTTATTATATATTATTTTACTTATAAAACCATCATTATCGTTACTCGATTGATGTTCGTTATAAAGACAAACAAAATATAAATCGCCTAAAGTTCCTGAAAAGTATTCGTGTAAAAAAGTTTTAATTTCATTTTGATTGATTTTGCTATTTTTTAATTTTTTTTGATATTTGAAAATATGGTTGCTGTTCAATTCAATTCCAACAATTCTTTCATCAACATTTTCTTTGAGCCATTCTGTGCACCAATTTTCAATATCTTCTAATTGATAGTCATCATAGAACCTACCCTTGTCCCTGTTGACAAAAAAGAGCCTGTCGTTATATTTGTATTCGAATGAAAAATCAACCCATTTCGGTTTCATAAAAAATACTTCATACTCTTCACTTCTCACATGCGATTGATTGTGGTCAACAAGCTCAAATTTTGTGGGCGACTCTTTGTATTTTAAAGATAAATATATTTTTGCCTGTGCAGCGACAACAGGATAAGCAAAGAGATTTGCAAGAGTCAGCAAAATTATCGCTAAAAAAATGATTTTTATTGATTTTCTTTTTTTATTGTTTTTGATAGTTTCTTCAGCCATGCAATCACTCCTTGCGATTTGTTATCGTTACAATAATTGTAATGATTTTCATTTTTATTCTCCTATACTATTTAATACCTTGTACCAGCTCATCCAAGAATAATTGCTGCTTTTATCAATTTTCTTTATTGCTGATTCTTTTGAAAATTGGGCGGAACATTTTGCTATACTTCCGATTTTTAATTTGATTTGTTTACCAAGATTTTCGTCGACACCGTAAAATGTTGATCCGTTTATGTCATAATAATAGAAAACTTTTGTTTCGTTTTCTCTATAATTAATTAAAAAATCGTATGTTTCATTTTTGGAAATCACATGATTGTAACCGGTTTTTGTTGCAGACAAATAATTCAAAATATCGTGTGTGCTTATTTCAACTCCTGTAATGCGATTATCAACATTTTCTTGCAGCCATTCGGTGCACCATTTTTCAATGTCATCAAGCTGATAATCGTCATAAATTGCACCTTTATTTCTGCAAGCTATAAATCGTCTGCTTTTATATTCAAATTCAAATGAAAAGTCCAACCATTTCGGCGTTTGAGTAAAAACTCCGGTATCATACCATTCAAGATGTGCTTGGTTGTAATCTTTCATCTTAAATTCATTAGGCTTTGCGTTATATTTTTCGCAAAGATATGAAACTATTTGTGCTTTCGCAATGGGATAAAATATTTTGTCGGCAATTTTGAATCCAATTGCGCCTACACCAAAGAATACAATAAATATCAGTAAAATCAACGCTTTATTTGGTTTGTTCACAAAATCACCATCCTTGTACTTATTTTTTATTCCTAACTTTTCAATATCATAAAATATGCCCTATGTCAGTTCGAAATACCAAAATTCAACATTTTTTGTAGGCATTCGGTACTCAAATTTTCAATATCCTCTAAATACCAACTGCTCCAATTAATAAATCGACTTTTATCAATCTCTCTTGTAATAATTTTTTCAGAATAATCCGCTGAACAATCTACGCCATTACCGATTTTAAAAGTAATTTTCTGATTTAATTCTTCATCAATACCATGATTGACCGGTCCGTTTATATCATAATAATTAAAAATCTTTACATCATTAATACTTTTATAGTTCTTTAAAAAATTTTCTGTTTCAGCTTTGGTTATTACATACGTATAACCTTTTTTTGTTGTTGATGAATAATACAAAATATCTCTCGTATCAAGTATCACTCCTGTAATGCGATCATCAACATTTTCTTGCAACCATTCGGTGCACCATTTTTCAATGTCATCAAGCTGATAATCGTCATAAATCGCACCTTTATTTCTGCAAGCTACAAATCGTCTGCCTTTATATTCAAATTCAAATGAAAAGTCCAACCATTTCGGCGTTTGAGTAAAAACTCCGGTATCATACCATTCAAGATGTGCTTGGTTGTAATCTTTCATCTTAAATTCATTAGGCTTTGCATTATATTTTTCGCAAAGATATGAAACTGTTTGTGCTTTCGCAATAGGATAAAATACTTTGTCGGCAATTTTGAATCCAATTGCGCTTACACCAAAGAACACAATAAATATCAGTAAAATCAACGCTTTGTTTGGTTTGTTCACAAAATCACCATCCTTTTGAATTTTTATATATTTTATCTCTAATTTCTTAATATCATAAACTGTTCTTTGTGTCAATCCAAAACACCAAAAGTTAACATTCTGTTTATTATCTGTGCAGTTTTATATATAAATTTATACATACATATAATTAAATATTTTTAAATTAAAATATTATAAAAAATATTACCAAAAGTTAGTGACAAACGGTGTTATTTATTGTATAATAATTCAGTAAATTTATAAATTTGAAAGGAGTTTTTTATGAAACACTCTGAAATCGTCGGAAAAATGAGCCTTGAGCAAAAGGCAACATTTGTTTCCGGTTATGACTATTGGCATCTTGAGGAAGCTCCGGAACTCGGACTCCCTAAGATTTGCATTACAGACGGCCCTCACGGTTTGCGTAAGGCAAAGGGTAAGGACTATGTACCTGAAGAAGGCGAGGCTAAGTCATCTGGCGGTATCGGTCTTGGCAACTCTGTGCCTACAACTTGCTTCCCGCCTGCCGCAACTTCATCATGCTCTTGGGACGATGATTTGCTCTTTGAAGAGGGCGTAGCTATGGCAGAAGAATGCCTTAAAGAAAAGGTATCTGTTATTCTCGGTCCGGGTACAAACATCAAGCGTGCTCCAACATGCGGCAGAAACTTTGAGTATTTTTCAGAAGATCCGCTTCTTGCAGGTAAGTGCTCAGCCGCCATCATCAACGGCGTTCAGTCAAAGGGCGTAGGTACATCGCTTAAGCACTTTGCTTGTAATTCACAGGAAGCATTCCGTATGGTTCTCAACGAAGTTATTGATGAGCGTACAATGCGTGAGATTTATTTCCCGGCATTTGAAATTGCAGTTAAAGAGGCTCAGCCTTGGACAATTATGAACTCGTACAACCGTATTAACGGTGTTTATGCTTCACAAAATGAATGGATGCAACAGCAGGTTCTCCGTAAGGAATGGGGCTTTAAGGGCCTTATCGTAACAGACTGGGGTGCATCTGTTGACCGTGTTGACGGCGTTAAAGCAGGCACAGACCTCGAAATGCCGTCATCAGGCAATCTCAATGCAAAGAAAATCGTTGCTGCCGTAAAGGACGGAACTCTAGACGAAGCTGTCCTTGATGAAAGAGTAGACGCTGTTGTTGACCTCATCTTGAAGTCAAAGCCGGCTCTTGAAAAGACACATACATATGACAAAAAGGCTCACCATAAGATTGCTCAAAAGATTGCAGAAGGCTCAATGGTTCTTCTTAAGAACGATGACAGCATTCTTCCTCTTCAGGCAGGTCAAAAGGTAGCTGTTATCGGTGAGATGGCAAAAGCTCCTCGCTTCCAGGGCGCAGGTTCTTCTGTTATCAATCCTACAATGCTTTCAAACGCTTATGATGAACTTGTAGAACTCGGCGTAGATGTTACTTATGCACAGGGCTATTACAAGTCGGCAGGCACTAAGAAAGAGCAAAAGACAAGAATGACTGAGGCACAGCTTACAGAAGAAGCAGTAAATGTTGCAAAGAACGCTGATGTTGCTATCGTGTTCGCAGGTCTTACAGAGGACTTCGAGGGCGAGGGCTACGACAGAGAAACAATCAATATGCCTCCAAATCATAACAAGCTTATCTCTGATGTTGCTGCTGCAAATCCAAACACAATCGTTGTTCTTGCAGGCGGTTCTGTTGTTCTTATGCCGTGGCTTTCAGAGGTTAAGGGCCTTCTTAATTCAGGTCTTGGCGGACAGGCAGCAGGCGCAGCCGTTGCAAATATTCTTACAGGTAAGGTTAACCCATCGGGTAAAACATCAGAAACTTATCCTGTTTCGTTTGAAGCAAATCCGACATTCGGCAATTATCCGGGTGGTCCTGTTACTTCAGAGCATAAGGAAAGCGTTTACATCGGTTACAGATATTATGATTCGGCAAATGAGGATGTTGTGTTCCCATTCGGCTTCGGTCTTTCATATACAACATTTGAGTACAGCGATATTAAACTTTCCGCTGATTCAATCAAAGATACAGACACTCTCACAGTATCATTCAAGGTTAAGAACACAGGCGAAGTAGCAGGTGCAGAAATCGCACAGGTTTATGTTGCTGATAAGGAATCAACTATCTTCCGTCCTACAAAGGAACTCAAGGGATATAAAAAGGTATTTCTCAATGCCGGTGAAGAAAAAGAGGTTTCTGTTGAGCTTTCAAAGAGAGCTTTCGCTTTCTATAATGTAAACATCAACGATTGGTGCGTTGAGTCGGGCGACTTCGACATTATGGTTTGTGCTTCATCAAGAGATGTCAAGCTCACAGCTACTGTAAATGTAGAAGCTCCTGCTTGCGAAATTCCTGATTACCGTGCAACAGCTCCTGCTTACTACAATGATGTTAAAAACATCACTCGTGATGATTTTGCCGCAGTTTACGGTGAACTTCCAAATCCTCAAATTGATACTTCAAAGAAAATTGATAAGTACTCATGCCTTAACGATGCAAGACATACAAAGTGGGGCGGCAGACTTTGCAGACTCATTTCAAAGGTTATGTCGGGTATGGGCTCTGCCGAAAATGGTGATGGCAAGATGCTTGCCGCAATGGCAACACAGATTCCTATCCGTAACTTTGTTCAGATGTCTATGGGTGCTTTCAGCGAATATCAAGCAGCGGGACTCCTTATGATGCTCAACGATGACCAATCATCATTCATTGGATTTAGCAGAATTTTCTGGACTCTCGGCGGAACTCTCGCAAGACTTCCAAAACTTCTTTCAGCTATCTAATCGAATAATAAATAAAAGGAGGTGCATTGCATCTCCTTTTTTATGATATATTGTTTATTCTTGCTTTTTTGTTTCGTTCTCGATTTCATTTGCTTTGACCACATTGAGATATAGTAAAACGAGCATTACAATAAGTGCAACATAAAGCAAAATCGAAATTGCGAAGAATTTTTTGAAGTTGTTTTTGTGTTCGTCTGCTTGCTTTTTAGCCGAATCTGTTTGAGCCGACAAACTTACTCCGCCAAGATTGAATTCTGATTTCTGGTATAGTTTGTATGCTGCAACCGTTCCTTTGTATTCATTGCCCGACTTGATTGCAACGCCTGTTGTTATTCCTGCAATGACAAAAAGAATGATTGCAAAAACAGCAAAAAGCACTGTCGATTTTTTGTTTTTCATAATGATTACCTCCTAAATATATTTTTATTATAACATATAATATTTTTACTTGCAATTTTTATTTTAATAGGTTATAATATGCAAGTAATTTATTTGGAGAGTTGTCCGAGCTGGCCGAAGGAGCACGATTGGAAATCGTGTAACGGGCTATAACCTGTTCGAGGGTTCGAATCCCTTGCTCTCCGCCAAAAATAAAAAGTCCGTCATCAGACGGACTTTTTATTTTTAGGTGTAACAGAGGGATTCGAACAAGGAGGGAGCGAATATCCTCAACAAAAAACGGACTCGTCTTTGTGGGCGAATCCGTTTTGTTTTATTATAGCTTAAAGCATTTTTGGAGTGATTTGTAATCACCGAGGACAAGCATGGTGATGCTGCTTGAAAGCACGGTGTCAGGCGTTATTGCCATATTCAGCTTGCCGTATTCTTTAAGAGCCAAAATGTTGATGTTGTACTTTTTACGAATGTCAATTCTACCGATTGATTTGCCAATCCAATTGTCCGGCACTTGCACTTCAAAAATCGCATATGAATCGTCAACTTCAATGTAGTCAAGTATGTGGTCGGAGGTGTATCTGATTGCAGTCCATTTTGCCATTTGTTTTTCCGGATAAACAACCTTGTCGGCACCGTTGCGAAGTAAGAATTTTTCCTGGACATCTCTTTTGGCTGCCGAAACAACAAATTCTGCACCCAATTCTTTGAGCAATGATGTTGTTTCAAGTGAATTTTGGAAATTGCCCGACATTGTTACAATGCAAACATCAAAATTTCTGATTCCGAGCGATTCCAAAAAGTCGGAATCTGTGCTGTCGCCGATTTGAGCGCTTGTAACATATGGCAAAACATCATTGACTTTTTCTTCGTTTTCATCAACTGCCATAATCTCGTGACCCAATTGGTTAAGTTCCATTGCAATGTGCTTGCCAAAGTGTCCAAGGCCGATAAGTAATATATTTTTCATTTTGTGCTCCTTTAACCTACTGTGATTTTATCAAGTGGCATTTTTGCATTGATATGTTTTTTGACCGATAATGTTGCGTAAATGAGGGTTAAGCCTCCGACTCTGCCGAGATACATCAGTATTATGAGTATAATTTGTGACGCTAAACTCAATTTTGGTGTAATTCCCAAAGTCAATCCTACTGTGCCGATTGCAGAAGCGGTTTCAAACAGGCTTGCAACCAACGGCAATTTTTCGATAGTGCAAATTGAAACACCGCCGATGAAGAAAAGTGTGATGTACATCATAACAATTGTTGCCGCACTTTTTATAACGCTGTCGTCAATTCTTCTGCCAAATGCACAAACATGTTCCTTTTGCCTAAAACAAGTAAAGGCGTTGAGAATAAGTACAGCAATTGTTGTGGTTTTAAGACCACCTGCCGTTGAACCCGGTGAACCGCCGACAAGCATAAGAAAAATCATAATTGCCTGTGACGGTCGAGTCAGCTTTGTCAAATCGGTTGTGTTAAAACCAGCCGTTCTTGTTGTGACCGATTGGAACAGGGAAGCAAGCAATCTGTTGCCGATGCTGAAATCCTTATAGTCAAAAATGAAGAAATATATAGCCGGCAGTAAAATTAAAACAAGTGATGTAACAAGAATAATCTTGCTTTGCATACGATATTTCTTAATCTTAAACTTGTTGTTATATATGTCGTCCCAAGTCAAAAATCCGATGCCGCCGATTACAATAAGAAGCATAACGGTTATGTTGATAACCGGATTTGATGTGTATGAGGTTAGCGAGCAGAATTGATTGCCCTCTGTGCCCAAAATGTCAAAACCTGCGTTGCAAAATGCGGAAATGGAATGAAAAACAGACATCCAAATTCCTTTTGCACCAAAGTTCTTGCAGAAAACAGGCATCATAGAAACAGCACCGACTGCTTCTATAATAAATGTGCCTGTGATGATGAACTTTGTCAGCCTGACAATTCCGCCAACCTTTGGAGCGGAAATTGCGTCTTGCATTGTGCTTCGTTGCATAAGCGAAATTCTTCTGCCTGCAAGCATAGAAAATGATGCGGCAATTGTGACAACTCCAAGACCGCCGATTTGAATAAGCGTAATGATTATCGCTTGACCGAAAGCAGACCAATAACTGCCTGTGTCTTTAACTACAAGTCCGGTTACACAAACGGCGGAAGTTGATGTAAACAATGCTTCGTTGAACGGAGTGACAATTCTTTCTGCCGATGAAATAGGCAGCATCAAAAGCAGAGCGCCGAGCAATATCACTCCTGCGAAGCCAAGTAATATAATCTGAAAGGTTGAAAGTCGTTTTTTTATGTTTGATTTTTTCGGCATAATAAATGTAAACTCCTTTGCCGATTTTAATTAATTATAGTTTGATTGTTTCAAAAACAATGTGTGAGCTTGGTTGATCTTCATAGAGAATACCGATTGTGTTGTTGTCAATCTTTGTCATACAGCTGTATGCAAAGAAACCTTCGTTAATCTTGATGTCCTCTTTTGACCATTTGACGCCCTTGCACTTGCCTTTTTTGTCGTATTCAAAAGTACCTGTTGAGATAACACCGTCATTTCTGCCTTTCTTTGATGGGTGAGAAACATATACTTTTTCGCCGTCAATAAAGCAGTTCTTCTGGCATTTTGGTGCTTTGAATTTAGCATTTTTTGTTTTAGCCCAGCTTATGCCGTTGTCGTATGAAATTGCGGCAGGCGTTGTCTTGTAGCCTCTTGCTCTTGAGAAAGAGTAAAGATTTCCGTCAGGACCTTCTGCAAGTGTCCATTCGTCAATGTTTGGAGTGAATGGCACAGCCTCGTTTCTTCTCCAAGTGTTGCCGTTGTCATCAGAATAAATACAAACAGAACCTTTGAGTGTGTAAAGAGGGAATACCAATCTGCCACTCTTTGTTGTGATTGCGTTACCCGGAGCAATTCCAAGGAAGAAGCCGTCTCTGTTTTGATTGAGAATGTCACCGGTGATGTCAACAGGCTTTGACCATGTCGTACCCTTATCGGATGAACGAAGCATAAACACGTAGCTTCTCTTAACAGCTTTGAGCGGTGCACCGTATGTTGTGCTCTCTGCTGCATTGTCCTTGCTCTTTGCACCGTTGAGGAAGATGTTGCCAATGTATTTGTCATTTTCGTAAAGCTCACCGTCAGTAAAGTTAACCTTGTACGCTGTGGCTTTCTTTGATTTGTCAAGAACTTTTCCGCTTTCAAGAACATAGTAGAAATTGCCCTCTCTGTCATAAATGAGCGGAACGGTTTTTCCGTCAAAACTTGCATAAGCAACTTTGTTCTTGTCCATCATCTTTTTGTTGAAAAGACCTTTTGATTCGGGATAATATGTAACAAGAAGCACGATGTCACCGTTTGGTGCAACAGCCATACAAGGGTCAATGTAAAATGCGGTTGCGGTATTTTCTTTGTCGGAATTGATAACTCTTGCAGGCGGTGTGGCGATAGTTTTTATGTCGCTCCAGTTTTTGCCGCCGTCTGTGCTTGTTCTGACAGCGATTTCAATAAAGCCCCAATCCGTAGGCACATGAGCCTTGTCGATTGCGGCAACAAGTGTGCCGTCAACATTCACCAAACTCGGAATACGGAAAGCAACACCGCTATTGGATTCATTTGCTTCTTTTGTAAGTTCTGCGGACAAAAATTCTGTGTTGGTTCCGCAAAACAATGTTTGTTTGTTAGCCATCATAATCACCCTTAATATATAAATTTATAACCTATATTATAGCAAACTCTTATCTGCACTTCAATACACAAAATATTAAATATAGATGAACTTAATACCAAATACTTGCTATTGAATAATTGAAACATTTGTTGTATAATATAGTGATTATAGATTTTTAGCAAAAAATAGTGAGTTGATGATATGGACAAATTTAAATTAGTCAGCAAATTTAAGCCGACAGGTGACCAGCCACAAGCGATCGAAAAACTTGCAGAGGGCGTTTTACGAGGCGACAAAGAGCAAACTCTTATGGGTGTTACGGGTTCGGGTAAAACTTTTACAATGGCAAATATCATTGAAAAAGTAAACAGACCTACACTTGTTTTGGCTCATAACAAAACACTTGCGGCACAGCTTTGCTCTGAGTTTAAGGAGTTTTTTCCTGAAAATGCAGTTGAGTATTTCGTTTCTTATTATGACTACTATCAACCGGAGGCTTATGTGCCGACGACCGATACTTATATCGAAAAAGACAGTGCTATAAATGACGAAATCGACAAACTCCGTCATAGTGCAACTGCGGCTTTGTCGGAGCGTAGAGATGTTATTATCGTTGCATCCGTTTCGTGCATTTATTCAATCGGTGACCCGCTTGATTATAAAAAAATGGTAATCTCGTTGCGACCGGGTATGGAAAAAGAACGTGACGAGCTTATTCATAAACTTGTTGAAATTCAGTATGAGCGAAATGATATTAATTTTGTTCGTAATAAGTTTCGTGTTCGTGGCGATACAGTTGAGATTTATCCTGCGGGAAGTTCGGGAAATGCGGTCAGGGTTGAATTTTTTGGTGACGAAATCGACCGAATTTGCGAGATTAATCCTCTTACGGGTAAAGTTGAGGGCGTGTTGAGTTCTTGCGTTATTTATCCTGCATCGCACTATGTTGTCAGTCAGGAAAAACTCAAAAAAGCACTTAATGAGATTTACAATGAAATGGTTGACCGAGTTGCGTATTTTGAGGCTAACGGCAAGCTCCTTGAAGCACAGCGCATCAAGGAACGCACAATGAATGATATTGAAATGCTCGAAGAAACAGGATTTTGCAAAGGCATTGAAAATTATTCGAGAATTATGAGTGACAGAAAACCTGGCGAAGCACCGTTTACACTCATTGATTATTTTCCCGATGATTTTCTTATGTTTGTTGATGAAAGCCATGTTATGCTTCCGCAGGTGCGTGGAATGTACGGCGGTGACCGTTCAAGAAAGGGAAGTCTTATTGATTACGGCTTTAGACTTCCGTCTGCTTTTGACAATCGTCCGTTGACTTTCGATGAATTCTACGGCAAAATCAATCAGGTTATCTTCACTTCTGCAACTCCGGGAGAGTTTGAAAAAGAAAATTCTACGCAGATTGTTGAACAGGTAATCAGACCGACAGGATTGCTTGACCCAATCATCACAGTTAAACCGACAGATGACCAAATGGACGACTTATTGTCCGAAATCAATATCAGAATTGAACGCAAAGAAAGAGTGCTTGTAACTACTCTTACAAAGAAAATGGCGGAGGATTTAACGGCTTATCTTGAGGGCTTTGACATCAAGGTTAGATATATGCACCATGATGTTGACACCATTGAAAGAATGGAAATTATCCGAGATTTACGACTTGGAAAGTTTGATGTTTTAGTCGGTATTAATCTGCTTCGTGAGGGCCTTGATATTCCCGAAGTGTCACTTGTTGCAATTCTTGATGCCGATAAAGAGGGATTTTTGCGTTCCGAAACTTCGCTTGTCCAGACAATCGGCAGAGCGGCGAGAAACGAAAACGGCGAAGTTATTATGTATGCCGACAGCGTTACGCCTTCTATGGAACGAGCAATTACCGAAACCGTGCGACGCAGAAAAATACAGGAAGAATACAATAAAGAGCATAATATCACTCCGAAAACAATTAAAAAAGATGTTCGTGATGTTATTGAAATCACTACTAAAGAAGCGTTTGACGAGCATAATAAACGAATGACGGCAAAGGAACGCAGGGTAATGATTGAAAAACTTACACGAGAAATGAAAGAAGCGGCTAAAATGCTTGAATTTGAGCATGCTGCATTTCTTCGTGATAAGATTAAAGAACTTAGTGACGAGGACTGAATATGATTAAAAACATTGTTGTTAAAGGTGCAAGAGAGCACAATTTGAAAAATATTGATATAGAAATACCGAGAGATAAACTTGTTGTGTTTACGGGTCTTTCGGGTTCGGGCAAATCCTCATTAGCATTCGATACTATTTATGCCGAGGGTCAAAGACGATATGTTGAATCTTTGTCGTCATATGCAAGAATGTTTCTCGGTCAAATGGACAAGCCTGATGTTGACTATATTGAGGGACTGTCTCCCGCAATTTCCATTGACCAAAAAACAACTTCAAAAAATCCGCGTTCAACAGTCGGAACTGTAACGGAGATTTACGATTATCTTCGACTTTTGTGGGCGAGAATAGGTATACCGCATTGCCCTGTGTGCGGAAGAGAAATCACTCAGCAGACCGTTGACCAAATTGTTGATAAACTTCTCGAATTGCCTGAACGCACAAAAATTCAGGTGTTAGCACCCATCGCAAGAGGTAAAAAAGGTGAGTTTGTAAAGGAAATCAATGATATTCGCAAGCAGGGATTTGTTCGTTGCAGAATTGACGGAGAAATTGTTGATTTGCAGGACGAAATAAAACTGTCCAAAACAAAAAAACATAATATAGAAGTTGTTGTTGACCGAATTGTAATCAAAGTTGGTATTCAATCACGACTTACCGACAGCGTAGAAACTGCTACTAAAATCGGCAACGGCTTGCTGATTGTTGATATAAACGGTGAAAATGAGGAAGTGTTCTCGCTCAATTATGCTTGTCCAGAACACGGAGTGTCAATTGAGGAAATGAGTCCGAGAATGTTCTCGTTTAACAATCCTTTTGGTGCTTGTAAAAAATGTGACGGACTCGGAACATTCAAAGAAATTGATCCCGATTTGATTATCCCCGACAAAAAAATGTCGATTAATCAAGGAGCAATCAAGGCAAGCGGTTGGAATGTTGCAGAGGGCAGTTCTATTGCAAGAATGTATATGGACGCTCTTGCAAAGGAATATAACTTTTCTCTTGATATGCCCGTTGAAATGATTAATGATGAGGGCTTACACGCTATCCTTTATGGAACAGACGGCAAAAAATTGAAAATGAAGCGTGTTACTTCTTACGGTAGCGGAACATATTTGAGTGAATTTGAGGGTATTGTAAATAATCTTAAACGAAGATATGCCGAAACTACTTCCGATTATGCAAGAACTGCTATTGAAGAAGTTATGCAGGAATGTACTTGCGGCGAGTGCAAAGGTTCAAGATTAAAACCCGAGGCTATGGCTGTTACTGTCGGCGGTAAAAATATATATGAATTTTGCTCAATGTCTGTATCGGAAGAACTTGATTTTGTCAATAATCTTGAATTGACAGAAAAGGAGCAAATGATCGGAAATCTTGTTCTTAAAGAGATTAAAGAACGACTTACTTTTCTTAATTCTGTTGGATTGGACTATCTTTCACTTGCAAGAGAATCGGGCACTTTGTCGGGCGGTGAGGCTCAAAGAATCAGACTTGCAACTCAAATCGGCTCATCTCTTATGGGTGTGCTGTATATTCTTGATGAACCGTCAATCGGACTTCATCAAAGAGATAACGAAAAATTGCTTGAAACTCTCCGACATCTCCGTGATTTGGGCAATACATTGATTGTCGTTGAACACGATGAGGACACTATGCGTGCGGCAGATTTCCTTGTTGATATCGGTCCGGGTGCAGGCATACACGGCGGTGAATTGATTGCAGCAGGCACTCCGGAAGAAGTTATGGCTTGCGAAAACAGCATAACGGGTCAATATTTGAGCGGTAAGAGAAGCATTCCCGTGCCGACAAAAAGGCGAGAGGGCAACGGTAAAAAACTAACTGTTTTCGGTGCAAAGGAAAATAATCTTAAAAATATTGATGTTGAGATTCCGCTCGGCAAATTTGTTGCTGTAACAGGCGTTTCAGGTTCGGGTAAATCTTCTTTTGTTAATGAGATTCTATACAAGTATCTTTGCAATGTCCTCAACCACGCAAAAAAACACACAGGTAAGTTTTCGTCATTTAAAGGCGTTGACGCCCTTGACAAGGTTATTGATATTGACCAATCACCTATTGGCAGAACCCCTCGTTCAAATCCTGCAACATATACGGGTGTGTTTAATGATATCAGAGATTTATACGCTTCAACAAATGATGCAAAAGCAAAGGGCTACGGTCCAAATAGATTTTCGTTCAATATCAAGGGTGGCAGATGCGAGGCTTGTCAGGGCGACGGTATTGTAAAAATTGAAATGCACTTCCTTGCGGATGTTTATGTTCCGTGCGAGGTTTGCGGCGGAAAACGATATAATAGAGAAACCCTTGATGTAAAGTTTAAAGGCAAGAGTATTTATGATGTGCTCGAAATGACTGTTGATGAAGCACTTGAATTTTTCTCAACCCACGCAAAGATTGCAAGAAAACTTCAAACCTTGTCGGATGTCGGTCTCGGTTATGTCAAATTAGGACAGCCTGCCACAACTCTTTCGGGTGGCGAAGCACAGAGAGTTAAGCTTGCAACGGAACTTGCAAAGCGTTCAACAGGCAAGACGATTTATATCCTTGATGAACCGACAACAGGGCTTCATACAGCCGATGTTTCCAAGCTTCTCGATGTTCTTAATAAACTTGTTGATACGGGCAATACGGTCCTTGTTATCGAGCATAATCTTGATGTAATCAAGTGTGCCGACCATATTATCGACCTTGGACCCGAGGGAGGAAAAGGCGGCGGTAAAATCGTTGCACAGGGAACACCTGAACAGGTTTCCAAGGTGAAAAAATCTTATACGGGACAGTATCTCAAAAAGCTTCTGTAATTATTACAATCGTGTAACTATCCTTGATAACTAAAGTGCCTTTTGATATTATAGTAAGGATAAAAATATGTCATTTTATGTCATAACTGTTTAAAAGGAGTAACTTTATGGAAAGAAAAGTTGTCATTTTCGATCATCCGCTTATTCAACATAAGCTAAGTATTCTTCGAAATGTAGAAACAAGCACAAAGGATTTTAGAGAACTTGTTAATGAGATTTCTATGCTTATGATGTTTGAAGCCACAAGAGATTTGCCTATGGAAACCGTTGAGGTTGAAACACCTTGCGGAATTGCAAAGTGCAATCAGCTTGCAGGTCGTAAGCTTGCATTTGTTCCGATTTTGCGTGCAGGTCTCGGTATGGTAGACGGTTGCCTTAAGATGGTTCCGAGTGCAAGAGTAGGTCATATCGGTCTTTATCGTGACGAAACCACACACACACCTGTTGAGTATTATTGCAAATTGCCAAAGGATATTGACAAGAGAGATGTTTATGTTGTTGACCCAATGCTTGCAACAGGCGGTTCGGCAGTAGATGCTATTTCTCAAATTAAACTCAGAAACCCTCGCAAGATTTGCTTTATGTGTATGATTGCCGCTCCGGAAGGACTTGAGGTACTCAAAAAAACACATCCTGATGTTGACATCTATTGTGCGGCTCTTGATGAAAAGTTAAACGAAGATTGCTACATCATTCCGGGTCTCGGTGATGCAGGCGACAGAATTTTCGGTACTAAATAATTATTAAGTTTAACTTATCAAACGGAGGAAAAAACAATGGCTAAAACAAAATCAAAAATTAAAATAGGTAAGGATGGCATTTATGATGCCCGTCAACTCGGCACGCCGAAAATGCTTCTCCTCGGCTTCCAGCATATGTTCGCTATGTTTGGAGCAACGGTAACAGTTCCGCTCTTAACAGGACTTTCAATTTCTACAACACTTTTGTTTGCAGGCCTCGGAACACTTTTGTTCCACTGCCTCACAAAGTTTAAAGTTCCTGCATTTCTCGGTTCATCATTTGCATTTATCGGTGGTTATCTTGCAGTAGCACCGCTCAATGAAGACGGAAGCGGAAACAAAGAAATGCTCCCTTATGCGTGCCTCGGTGTTGCGTGCGCAGGACTTGTTTATCTCATCGTTGCAGCATTAATTAAGGCTGTCGGCGTAAACAAAGTTATGAAACTTTTTCCGCCTGTTGTAACAGGTCCAATCATTATGGCAATCGGTCTCGGTCTTGCTCCTTCAGCTGTTACAAACTGCAGCAAAAACTGGTGGCTTGCAATCGTTGCGCTTGCACTTGTTATCATTTTCAACATCTTCGGTAAGGGTATGATTAAGATTATCCCAATCCTTTTGGGTATTGTCGGTGCATATCTTGTCGCTGTGTTAGTCGGCAATGTCGGCGGTGTTGAAAACTTTGCTATCAACTTTTCGGCAGTAAAGGCTGCTCCTTGGATCGGCAACCCTATTGAATGGTCATCAACCGTATTCGGCGGTGTTTCGGATAAGTCAAAGGCTATTTCTGCAATCATTGCTATTGTTCCAATCGCAATTGCTACTATGATGGAGCACATCGGTGATATTTCAGCTATTTCAGCTACTTGCAACAAGAACTTCATCAATGACCCGGGTCTTAACAGAACACTTCTCGGTGACGGTCTTGCAACAACTCTTGCATCTCTTTTCGGTGCACCTGCAAACACAACATACGGCGAAAACACAGGCGTTCTTGCTCTTTCAAAGGTTTATGACCCAAGAGTAATCAGAATTGCTGCTTACTTCGCAGTATTCTTCAGCCTTTCACCAAAGTTTGCCGCTCTTATCGAGTCAATTCCTCCCGCTGTTGTCGGAGGTATTTCATTCGTTCTTTACGGTATGATTTCTGCTATCGGTGTTCGCAATGTTGTTGAAGCGAAAGTTGATTTCTCAAAGGCTCGTAACACAATCATTGCTGCTGTAATCCTTGTTGTGGCTCTTGGCTTGTCAGGTGGTATCACATTCACAGTCGGTTCAGCTACAATCACTCTTTCATCACTTGCTTGTGCATCAATCGCAGGTATTGTCTTGAATATCATTTTCCCTGAAAAGGACTTTGACCCTGACAAGGCTTTTCAGTCTGACACAGTGTCTGCTCAGGTTAATATTAAGTCTGATTACGGTAAAAACAAATAATAATTTGTTGACTAAAATAATTAAGCACGAAGTTTTGCGCTTCGTGCTTTTCTTATGCTTTCTTATTTGTATAATCTTATTGCAACAACCATTTTGTGCTTGCGAGTTTCGTTGACAGTTTGAGAATATATGAATTTTCCATAGCCTCGAACCGATACCACATCGCCCTCTTTGAGCTGTACAGAGTCTTTATAGACCGTTTTTGAATTTATGAATATCTTTTCTTGATTGATTAGTTGCGAAGCTGAATTCCGTGACATTTTGAACACGGCAGAAACTACGGTGTCGATTCTCAATGACGAAACAATGTATTCTTCCTCGTCAGGGAGTTGATTGAACAATTCGGGAATGTCATCAATGATTTTGCACTTCACGGAGGTGTGCTTGATTGATGAAAGATTGTCAACAATGTATTGGCTGATTTTGTCAAGGCAAAACAAATACCCCTCGTTGTTGAGAATTTTTATGTCACCGAGCATTTCTCGTTCAATTCCCAAATTCATAAGTGCACCGAGAAAATCTCTGTGGGTGAATTTGTCGGAAAACTTTTGTTGTAAAGGCTCAATTTTAATACAAACAATAGGGTAGGAGTATACTTCATCATTGCTGAATGATGCAACGCACCTGTCGGCATTTTCGTATCCGCCGAATAAATTGTACTTGCTGTCTAATTTCAGTGCTTTTAATATGCTGATTTCCTGCAAATTCAAAAAAGTTGAATAGGTTGTATAACCTCTTTCAAATGCTCTGTGCGATAACTCTGCAAGCCTCTTTTTGAGCAATGTTTCATTCTCCATCTGAAATCTCCGTTACGGTCAAAATATCATTGTTGACCCTGAATTTTATTTCTTTGCCTGCAAATTTAAAACCGTATTGTCGTCCGTCCTCGTGGTATGCAGGTCGTGGGTCGTCTGCTAAAATTTCTTTTAATGTGTGTTGCTTGTCTGCTTCAATATTATGTAATAATTCATCATCAATTTCAACCTTTAGTTTTGCACCGTTCTTTTCCTCTGCAAATCCGCTGATTGCATCCGGATGGCAGTCGCTGAAAGTAATATACGGCTTTATATCATATATTGGTGTGCCTGAAACCAAATCGGCACCGCTGACAATAAGAATTGTTTTTCCGCTTTCATCTTTTTCTACCGCTTCAAGTTTAACACTTGACAGTCCGAGGGGGTTAGGCCTGAAAGGGGAACGTGTTGCAAAAACGCCGACCTTTTCGTTTCCGCCAAGTCGAGGAGGCCTGACAGTTAATGAATTTGATGGGTGAGAATTAAGACTAAATCCCCAAATTAACCATAAATGGCTAAATTCTTCAATTCTTTTAAAAGCTGATTCGTCAGCATATTCTTTTTCAAAAATAATAGTGGATTTTATATCGTTAACAAGCCCGCTTTGCCGTGGTACAGCGAATTTGCTGTCATAGTCATTGATGATTTTTGCAATAGGTTTTATTTCCATTTTGACCTCCGATTTAGTTATTTTTAACAGTATTATAACACATATTTTTGAAAATTTAAAAAAATATGTTGAATTTGTGATTGTTTTAATGTATTATATAGTAGAAATATCTTGTAAGGAGAAAATTTAAATGGCTAAAGTAAAAGATAAGTCAGTACTTGCAAAGTTCAACAGATTCCTTTCTGTTGTCCTAATTCTATTGGTAATAGCAACTGCTATAATTGTAATCGTGTCACCTGCTAAGGTTGCACAGCAACAGGAAACAGGCTCAACCGAGTTTGTAGATGAACCTGTAATTGATGAATTCAAAGCAGGTACATACGGCGGAGTAAAGCTTGATACAGCTGAAGATGCAGTTAACTATTATGTTGAATGTTACAATAACACAAAGACTATGACAGTTGACGGTACATATGACGGAAGCCCTATCAAAGCATATAAGCTTCTCGGTGATGAAAATCTTGAAGTTAAAAATCTTCTTGTTGACGGTAAGTCAAACGATACCATTAATAAGCTCGTTCCTGGTATTGTTGGTCCTCTTTTCAAAGGTGGTGTAAAGAGTTTGTCACCTAGTAACTCTCTTGAGCCAAAGAATGACTGGCAGGAAACAAGCAGCGGAAAGGTTGACAGAACTGTATCTCATCTTACTCCTGATGACATTCTTGCAGTAAATGTTACTGATAATGGCGACGGCACAATTACAATGGTATTGCAGCCAAAAGCTCAGCTTCTTGCTATGCCTGGGGAGGACTCACAGGGTCGTTTCTTCAATGTTCTTGGTGACATTTCAGGCGTTGTAGAAAGTATTACAGTTCTTTCGTTCTCTGAAGGTACTATTGATGAGAATTTCGTTGTTAACTATGCCGGCGGTACAGGTACTATTAAGATAAATGTTGCTAACAAGGAAATTGTAGAAGCTGATTATGACATGCACGTTCATATTGATGTAAAGCACGCTAATGTTGCAATCATCAAGAATAAGAATGCATCACTTGATGTCAAGTACACAAACCACTTCCCGGCTTCTGACCAATATCTCAAGGATCACCTTGTAACAATTAAATAAAATTTTATAAAGATTTAAAGGTAGCTTAGTGCTACCTTTATTTTTGCGAAAATATGAAAGATTCAAGTAAAAAACTTCAAAATATTTTTATTGTTTGGGGAATGGCGGCGATTTGTTGTTGCCTTTGGGGCAGTGCGTTTCCCGTAATTAAAATTGGATATAACCTTTTTAACATCGATTCATTAGATACTGCGTCGATAATTCTGTTTGCAGGTATTCGTTTTATTCTTGCGGGTGTTTTGACAGTTGCTATATTTAGCGCAGTTAATAAAAAATTCGTTAAGCCTAAAAAGACATCAGTCGGCAAAGTTTGCGTTTTGGCATTGTTCCAAACAGTCTTGCAATATTTGTTTTTCTATATAGGACTTGCACACACAACAGGAGTGAAATCAAGCATTATTGATGGCTCAAGCACATTTTTTGCAATAATCATTTCTGTTTTTATTTTCAAGCAGGAAAAGTTTACCGTGTCAAAAATCATTGGCAGTTTGCTTGGCTTTTCAGGTGTTGTGCTTGCAGGACTTTCGGGAAGCAGACAAGGATTTTCGTTTCAGTTTGGCGACATTATGCTCTTGATTTCGGCAATTTCATATGCTTGCTCATCTGTTTTTATGAAGAAATACAGCAATGACGATGAACCTGCCGTCCTTTCAGGATATCAATTTATGCTTGGCGGTGCAGTAATGACAGTTGTCGGCTTGGCTATGGGCGGAAAAGTTGCAACCGATAATATAAAAGGCGTTCTTATTCTTTTGTATCTCGGCTTTATTTCAGCAATAGCATACTCGCTTTGGGGAGTTTTGCTAAAATATAACGATGTTTCAAGAGTTACAGTTTGCGGCACGATGACGCCGATTTTCGGCTTTGCTCTTTCTTATCTTCTCCTTGGTGAAGATAACGGCAAGTTAGTTTATAAGCTTATCGGTTTGCTTTGCGTTGTTGGCGGAATGGTTATCGTTAATCTAAAATTTAATAAAAATAAAAAAGAAAAATCGTTGTAAATCACAGCGATTTTCTTTATGTTATAAGTATTTTTGATATTCTTCAACAGCCAATTTGTCGCATATTTCGTTGTATTTGTGCCCGTTATGACCCTTGACCCATACAAATTCGACTTCGTGAATGTCAAGCTGTTTTAGCATTTCTTCCCACAAATCCACATTGAGTGCAGGTTTTTTGTCGGATTTTTTCCAATTATTCTTTTTCCATGAATAAACCCAACCTTTGTTTATTGCATCGCAAACATATTTGCTGTCTGTTGTGAGGATAACCTTGCATGGCTCTTTGAGTGCTTTTAGTGCTTCAATTACCGCAGTCATTTCCATACGGTTGTTGGTTGTGTTTTTATCACTGCCTGAAAGTTGTTTCTCTGTTTGTTTATATACCAATACTGCACCCCAGCCTCCCGGTCCGGGATTTCCGCTGCACGCACCGTCTGTATAAATGTTTATTTCTTTCATTTTTATCACCGAGGTATATTTTATCATTAATTTTGATAATAATCAATATGGATTATATTTTAATATTCCTTGACAACAGCGTTATAATAATTTAAAATATATTTAATTGTTTATGCACGGAAAAAATATTTTTAAGGAGGATTTTTAATTAATGACAAATCAAAAAAAGGTGCCTACAGGTGACGAAAGAAAACGGAATTCTAAGCGTCGCTATTACACGAAAAAGAGAGCACCGAAGAAAGCGGTATCTCTCCCGCCTATTGAGCAGGAGAAAGTACGCATTTCTTTTTTAGGCGGTATGAATGAAATCGGAAAGAATATGACGCTTTACGAATACAAAAGCGATATGTTCATTGTTGACTGCGGTCTTGCGTTTCCAACAGCAGAACTTCCGGGTGTTGACCTTGTTATTCCTGATTTTACTCATGTAATCAATAATCAAGAAAGAATCAGAGGCATAATTGTAACTCACGGACATGAGGACCACATCGGCGGTCTTGCATATCTTTTGAAGCAGGTTAATATTCCTGTTTATGCAACAAAGCTCACAATCGGTCTTATTAAGGGTAAACTTGAGGAACACGGACTTCTCAATAAGGTAAAACTTGTTGAGATTAAGCCGAGAGATAACATCACACTCGGCTCGTTTAATATTGAATTAATCCATGTAAACCACTCAATCCCTGACGCAGTCGGTCTTGCAATCAGATGTCCTGCCGGAATTATTATTCAAACAGGCGACTTTAAGATTGACACAACACCTGTTGACGGTGATATGATTGACCTACCTCGTTTTGCAGAATATGGCAAAAAGGGTGTTCTTGCGCTTCTTTCCGATTCAACCAACGCAGAGCGTCCGGGTTGTACTATGAGCGAAAAGAATGTCGGTGAAAGTTTTGAACTTCTTTTCCGCAAAGCAAAGAACAAGAGAATTATCGTTGCAACCTTTGCTTCAAACATTCACAGAGTTCAGCAGATTATTGATGTTGCAAACGCAAGAGGCAGAAAGGTTGCCGTTATCGGCAGAAGCCTTGAAAATCTTGTGAAGGTCGGCGAGGAATTAGGTTATCTTAATGTGCCAAAGAATATTCTTATCCCGATTGACACCATCAAAAATTATCCTGATGATAAACTTGTTATTATCACAACAGGTTCACAGGGTGAGCCTATGTCCGCTTTGACAAAAATGGCTTTCGGTGAGCATAGGAAGGTCACAATTACTCCCAACGACTATGTTATTATTTCTGCAACTCCAATTCCGGGCAACGAAAAAATGGTCGGCGGTGTTGTAAATGCTCTTATGAAGCGTGGTGTAGAGGTTATCTATGAAAAGATGTATGAAGTTCACGCATCTGGTCACGCTTGTCAAGAAGATTTGAAATTGATGATAGGACTTGTAAAGCCTAAATATTTCATCCCTGTCCATGGTGAGCAAAAGCATTTGATGAAGCATGCACAGCTTGCAAGAGCAATGGGTATTGACGAAAAGAATATTTATATTGCGGAAATCGGCGAAACTATAGAGTTGACAGATTCGTATATTAAAAAAGTCGGCACTGTTCCGTCAGGTGATGTTTATGTTGATGGACTCGGCGTCGGCGATGTCGGAAATGTTGTTCTCAACGACCGTAAACGACTTTCGCAGGACGGCTTGATTATCGTTGTTGCAACCATTGATGCGCACGGCGGTTATGTTGTTTCGGGTCCTGATATTGTTTCTCGTGGATTTGTTTATGTAAAAGATAACGAGGAACTTATGAATGCTGCCCGTGACCTCGCTTGCAGAGTTATTGATGAGCAGTACGACAGCAAGTATCACGACTGGAATTCGGTTAAAACAAAGGTGCGTGACGAAATTTCTCGTCTTATGTATGAAAAAACAAAGCGCTCACCTATGATACTTCCAATTTTTATGGAAATATAAAGGAGAATTGATATGAAAGTAATTTTAAAGGCAGATGTAAAATCACTCGGTAAAAAGGGCGATTTGGTAAATGCAAGTGACGGATACGCAAGAAACTTCCTTTTTCCAAAGGGTCTTGCTGTTGAAGCAAACGCAACTGCAATGAACGAATTTAATAATAAAGAGCAGTCAAAGAAGTTCCACAAGGCAGAGGAAATCAAGGCTGCCGAAGAAGTTAAGGCTCAAATTGACGGCAAAACTTTTGCTCTCAAAGCAAAGGCAGGAGTTAACGGCAAACTTTTCGGTTCTGTAACCGCAAAGGATGTTGCCGCTAAAATCAAAGAAGAAATGAACATCGATATTGATAAGAGAAAAATATCAATGACAGACATCAAGGCTTTTGGCACAGTTAAAGCCGAAGTTAAGGTTTATCAGGGCGTTGTTGCAACAATCAGCGTTCAAGTTACGGAATTATAATTTATAGGGTAATTTAAAATGGCAGAATTAAATGTTACATTACCATATAATCTTGAAGCGGAGCAGAGTGTCCTCGGCAGTATTCTGATTGATAATAAGTGTATGGCTGATGCAAACCTTTATTTGCGTGCGGATTATTTTTATCTTCCTCAGCATAAGGCTATATACAGCGCAATGGACTATCAGTTTATGAATAACGGCGGTGCTATTGACCCTGTTATCATTGCCGATGCTCTTACAAAAGATGGAAAGTACGATTTGGCAGGCGGTAAGGATTATCTTATGCAACTTGCAAATGTCGTTCCGTCAACCGCTAATATAGAAAAATACGCCAAAATTGTTCAAGAACAGTACTATTTGCGTAATCTCATTCAAGTTTCGCAGAGTATTATTGAAGATGCAACAACTGGTGTTGGCACTGCAAACAATATTCTTGACAGTGCTGAACAAAGAATTTATGACATTCGTGAAGGCAAAACAGGTAAAGGTCCTGAAAAAATTGCCGATGTCATTATGAACAAGGTTTATCCCGAATTAAAAAACAGAACGGGTGAGAATAAAGAGGACTATCTCGGAATTTCAACAGGTTTCGGTCTTCTTGATAAGTATATTACAGGTCTTAATAAATCCGACTTTATTCTTATCGGTGCTCGTCCTGCTATGGGTAAAACTTCGTTTGCTCTTAACCTTGCACAGAACATCACTATGGGTGCAAGAAAGCGCTGTGTTTTCTTCTCACTTGAAATGACAAAGGAACAGCTTGCAGAAAGATTGCTTGCTTCTCAAGCCGGTATTGAATCGCAAAAATTCAGAACAGGTGAACTTTCAAACGATGAGTGGATTAGACTCGGTAACGCACTTTCGGCATTCCACGATGTTGAACTTTATCTTGATGATACAGCGGCGATTACTGTTCCTGAAATTAAATCAATAGTTCGTCGTTTGAAGAATGTTGATTGTATTTTGATTGACTACCTCGGACTTATTCAGTCTGCCGTACATAAGGAGAACCGTGTACAAGAGGTGTCCGAAATCACAAGAAACCTCAAAATGATGGCAAAGGATTTGAATATTCCTGTTATTTGCTGTGCACAGCTTTCCCGTGGTACAGAGGGCAGAGGCAAAACACATACTCCGCAGTTATCTGACCTTCGTGAATCGGGTTCTATCGAGCAGGATGCTGATATTGTAATGTTCCTGTATCGTCCCGATTATTACAGAAACGAACTTTCCGAAGAAGAGCGTGATGAGGTTGATGAAAATCTCACAGAACTTATCGTGGCTAAAAACCGTCACGGCGGCGTTGGAACAATTCAGTTGACCTTTGATAAGGAATTCACAAGATTTAGAAGTATAGACAATGTTAGAGATTACAGCCAAAGCTGATTTGCTTGTTAAAAAATATAATATGCTGTTACACGGCGATTTTGTTGTTGTCGGTGTTTCTGGCGGCGCAGATTCTATGGCACTTTTGTGTTATCTTCTTTCAAAAAGAGAAGAACTTGATTTGCGTATTTTGGTTGCAAATGTAGAGCACGGCATAAGGGGTAAGGAATCTGTTGCAGACACAGAGTTTGTAAAGCAGTTTTGCAAAAGCAAAGGTGTTGAATTTACAACAATATCTATAAATGCTGTTGATGAAGCAAAGCAAAACTCATTGGGTGTTGAGGAATATTCAAGGATTAAAAGATATGAATTTTTCAATTCATTCAATCCCGATAAAATCGCAACTGCGCATAATCTTTCCGATAATGTCGAAACGGTTTTGTTTCGTATGTCGAGGGGCACTTCGGCAAAGGGCTTGTGCGGTATTCCGCCTGTGAGAGATAATATTATCCGACCACTTCTTACTTGTACAGGTGAAGAAATCAGACAGGCTTGCAAAAATAACAGTATTCCTTTTAGGACTGACAGCACAAATTTTGACGATGCTTACAGTCGTAATCATATCAGACAAAACATCGTTCCTCTTTTCAAGAGGCTCAATCCGTCTTTTGAAACAACGGTTTCAAGAATGATTGAAAGTATAAACGAGGACGAAAGTTTTATTAATTCAGTAGTTAATGATTGCTATAAACAGTGTTTTGATAACGAGGCTTTGGATGTTTTGTTACTCAATTCTTATAATGTTGCTGTTTCAAAGCGAGTTATCATCAAGTATTTGTCTGCATACGGCGTGGCTGTTGATGATTGTCATCTTGGCGGAATTATTGAATTAATCAAGTCAAACGGCAAGTTCCAAATTGCAAATGACAATTTTGTTGTTTGCGAAAAGGGTAAATTGCGATATGCAAAAATGAATCAAACCGTTGATTTCGGTAACCTATTTGTGAATAAACAAATAATAACTAACGACGAATTTTTAACTAACTGTAAATTATGGCTTGAAAAATTTGACTTCTTTTGCGACTGTGATAAAATAAGTGGTAATATTTGTGTCAGAGGCAGAATGGAAAACGACAAAATTTCGCCTGCCGGCAGAGGGTGCACAAAGACACTTAAAAAGCTTTTTAACGAGCTTGGCATAAATATTGAAAAAAGAGCCTGCGTTCCGATTATATGCGATGATAAAGGCGTTATCGGAGTTTACGGCTATTGTGTTGACGAAAGGGTTAAGCCCGATTCTTCAACAAAAAATATTCTTCTATTAAAGATTCTTTTGGAGGACAAAATTTAATGCGAAAAAATCTTTCTCAAAATTGGAAATCAATAATATTTTATATTTTGATTCCGATTATGCTCATCGGTGCAATATTTTTGTTTTCTGGTCAAAACAGAAATGCTGTCACAACAAATTACAGCGAGATTGTAAATTTGTTCCGCACCGATAAGGTAAGTGAGTACGAACTTGATTTGAGTTCGGGTCAGTTGACCTATAAACTCACTACCGACAAAAAGGGAACTATCAACAAATATACAGTTCCGAGTGTATCATATTTTCTTGATGATATCAGCGATTATGTTAAAGATTACAATGATGCTCATCCTGATAAGCCTATAACCTATAACTACAAAAAAGGCTCAACCAATACTTGGTGGATGAGTATGTTGCCGACATTTATCTTTACTATCATTATCGTGCTGATGTTTGTATGGCTGATGAGAAAAATGACAGGCTCAATTTCGAGTGAAACCAATCGAACCTTGGGCTTTGGCAAGATAAAATCAAAAACTCAATCGGGTGAGGAATCCGACAAAAAGTTTGAAGATGTTGCGGGCTGTGAAGAAGAAAAAGCAGAACTTGAAGAACTTGTTGACTTCCTTAAAAACAGCGAAAAATACACCGAACTCGGTGCAAGAATTCCAAAGGGTGTTCTTCTTGTCGGCCCTCCGGGTACAGGTAAAACCTTGCTTGCAAAGGCTGTTGCAGGCGAAGCAGGTGCGCCTTTCTTGAGCATTTCAGGTTCAGACTTTGTTGAAATGTATGTCGGTGTCGGTGCGTCCCGTGTTCGTGACTTGTTTGAACAAGCAAAGAAAAAAGCACCTTGCATTGTATTTATTGATGAAATTGATGCAGTAGGCCGTCATCGTGGTACAGGTATGGGCGGCGGTAACGATGAAAGAGAGCAAACTCTCAATCAGCTTCTTGTTGAGATGGATGGTTTCGGCTCAAATTCAGGCGTTATTGTCATTGCGGCTACAAACAGACCTGATGTTCTTGACCCTGCTCTTCTTCGTCCGGGAAGATTTGACAGACAGATTACTGTTAACCGTCCTGATGCACAAGGCAGAGAGGATATACTCAAAGTTCATTCAAAGGGCAAGCCTCTTGCTCCTGATGTTGATTTGCACGAAATTGCTAAGGACACAATCGGATTTACAGGTGCAGACCTTGAAAATCTTATGAACGAAGCTGCACTTCTTGCTGTCAGAAGAAAGAAAAAGGCTATCACGCTTCAAGATATTATTGATGCCACATCAAGAGTTGAACTTGGTACAGAAAAGAAATCTCATAAGTTTTCGGATAAAGCAAAGAAACTCACCGCTTTCCACGAAGCAGGTCACGCTGTTGCATCTTTCTACATCGAGGGTCACGACCCTGTAAGAGAAATCTCGATTGTTCCTCGTGGACTTGGTGCAGGTGGATACACTTGGTATACTCCACAGGAGGAAAACTATAATTCTCGCAAAGAAATGCTCGACAATCTTGTTTCGATGTTTGGCGGTCGTGTTGCGGAAGCACTTGCACTTGATGACATTTCAACAGGTGCATCAAACGACCTTCAGCGTGCAACCGAGATTGTTCGTGATATGGTAATCAAGTACGGTATGAGCGATAATATCGGTCCTGTTGTATATGACAGCGGCAACGGTGAAGTTTTCCTCGGCAAGGACTACGGTCATGTAAACAATTATTCCGAGGCTACTTCGGCTCGTATTGATGCAGAAGTTGAAAAGATTATGCGTGAAGCATATGAAAAAACCGTTGCAATCCTTAAAGAGCATTATGACAAGCTCGAACTTGTTGCAAACACTCTTCTTGAAAAAGAAAAGATTTCAGGCGAAGTATTTGAGTCTTTGATGAAGTTCGGCACACTCCCGACTTCAGAAGAAACATCTTCAACCGATGATGCTCCTGCAGAAATTGAAACCGTTGCAGAAGCACAAAGTGAAGTAATTGAAACAGCACAAGCAACTCAAACCGAAAACACGGAAAATACGGAAGAATAAACAAAACGGCGTAGCATCGGTTACGCCGTTTAATTTATGTACTTGTTTATGTAAAAAGTGTATGTTATATTAGTCTTGAGGTGATTTTATGCTCAGAGAAGCTAAAGTAAATGATTATTTGGGAATATGCAAAGTAGCAACTGACGATTTGGGTTATAAATGTGAACCGGAGCTTGTAAAATACAGGCTTGAAAATATTGACACAAACCGTGAAAAGGTTTATGTGGCAGAAACAGAAGGTAAAATTGTCGGTTTTGTCCACGCTGAAATGTATAATACTCTATATTATAAAAGTATGGTCAATATTCAAGGGTTAGCCGTGAATAGTGAGTTCAGACATAAAGGCTATGGTAGAGCACTTCTCGGTGAAGTTGAAACTTGGGCAAAAAATAAAGGTGTTGATTTAATTAGGGTTAATTCCGGTTTTTCACGAAAAGAGGCTCACGCATTTTACCGTAACTTAGGCTATGATAATGAAAAAGAACAAATCCGCTTTCTGAAGCAATTATAAAAGCATATATCAAATATAAAAAGTGCGCATAGTTAAAATGCACACTTTAATTATTTATTCTATAAATGATTTGTACTTTTCAAAATAATTGAGCAATTCTTGCTCAGTATTGTATGCAGAAAGAGCGCCGACTTTTGTTACAGCCTTTCCGCCTGTAATGTTGCCGAGGAGTACACATTCTTTGAGCGGCTTGTCATAGAAAAGTCCGTACATAAACCCTGAAAGAAAAGCGTCACCGGCACCTGTTGAATCAACATTTTTGAATTCGTCAATACTCGGTACAAAGAAACTGCCGTTTTCGTCAATTCCGATACAACCGTCTTTGTCAACTTTTACAACAACATTATCAAAATATTTTGTAAGTGCTTGTGCGGCTTCTTCGGAAGTTGATGTGTTGCTTATCTTTTTTGCTTCCTTTTGGTTTGGTGTGTAATAATCGGCAATTTCAAGATAGTCTGCGTATTTTTCAAAGCTCATATCGTCATCCCATCCTGTATCAAGTACAAGCTTTGTTCCGCCTTCATGAAGTTTTTTGTACACATCCAAAAATCCGCCAAGTTGCATCATTGTGATTTTGCTGCCTTTGGCTATTTGAAAAAACTTTTCTTTTGCATTATCGTCAGCTTCAATAGAACCTTTGCCGTATGTAAAAAATGTTCTGTCCTTAGGTAATATAATTGCCGATGTGATGTTGAGCGGAATTTTATCGCCCTCATAAAGATTTGTCGGTTCAACGCCGTTTTGTAAAAATTTGTCTTTGGCAAATTCCGAAAAGATGTCATTTCCGAGTTCCGTAGCGATTTTGGTTTCAATTCCTAGTCTGCCGAGGTTAATAAGTGTAGCCGGAAAACCGCCGCCGAGTTGTAAGTCAAAATCCTTGCAGTAAAGTTCTTCGCCTACATCCGGTATTCTTTCCATTCCCTGATAGAGCAGGTCAACATTTGTTGCACCAGCACCTGCTATAAAAGCCATAGCGTATCTCCTTTATATGAATAAATTATAATTTAATTATATTGCTTCAAACTTTTTATGTCAATAAATCCGGTGTATAAAAATATTTATTTAATTTCTTAATTTTCGGTTGACTATTTTGCTGATTTATTATATAATTAAATTCCGAAAGAGGTGCGATATGACAACACTAATTAAGGGCGCTTTCGTATATGCGGGAGCGGGATTTTCAAAACTTGATGTTCTAATTAAAGACGGTAAAATCAATACCCTTGGTACCTCCATTTCTTCAAATGGAGTTGACGCTGTTTTTTTTGCACAGGATAAGTATTTAATTCCGGGTTTCGTGGATGTTCATGTACATCTCAGAGAGCCCGGTTTTTCTTATAAAGAGACGATTAGGACAGGCACTCTTGCAGCTGCCAAGGGCGGATACACGGCTGTTTGCCCAATGCCTAATATCAATCCTGTTCCTGACAGTGTCGAGAATATCGGTATTGAACTTGATTTAATCAAAAAAGATGCGGTAATCAACACCTACCCGTTTGCTTCAATTACAAAGGGAAGAAAAGGCAGAGGAGAGCTTGTTGATTTTGATGCGTTAAAGGAACTTGCCGTTGGCTTTAGTGACGACGGAACAGGCGTTCAGGACGAGCAGGATATGAGACTTGCTATGGAGCAATGTGCAAAAATCGGCAAGGTTATTTCAGCTCATTGCGAGGTTAACGATTTGCTTCACGGCGGATATATTCACGATGGTGAATATTGCAAGGCTCACGGACATAAGGGCATTTGCTCCGCTTCTGAATATGAGCAGATTGAACGAGATTGCAAACTTGCAGAAGAAACAGGCGTTCGGTATCATGTTTGCCATATTTCAACCAAGGAAAGCGTTGATATAATTCGTAAAGCAAAAGCACGAGGAGTTAATGTCACCTGCGAAACAGGACCGCATTATCTCACGATGTGCGACAAGGATTTGCAAGAGGACGGAAGATTTAAGATGAATCCTCCTCTTCGCAGCGAAGAAGATAAACAAGCGTTGCTTCAAGGAATACTTGACGGCACAATTGATGTGATTGCAACTGACCATGCACCGCATTCGGCTGAAGAAAAGTCAAAAGGACTTGCCGGTTCTGCAATGGGCGTTGTCGGTCTTGAAACTTCTTTTGCGGTACTGTATACAAAACTTGTAAAATCCGGTTTTATCACTCTTGAAAAACTCATTGAGCTTATGAGTGTTAATCCGAGAAAAATATTTGATTTGCCGGGTGGCGAAATCAAGGAGGGCGAAGTTGCCGATTTGGCATTGCTCGACCTTGAATCAAAATGGATTGTTGACCCTGATGACTTTTTGTCTATGGGCAGAGCAACTCCGTTTGAAGGTTGGCAACTTCAAGGCAAAAATATATTGACAATGTGTGGAGGGAAAATAGTTTATGAAGCCTTATGATAAAAAAATAATTCTTGAAAACGGTATGGAATTTTATGGCTATGGCTTTGGCTCAAACAAGCAAGCTATAAACGAAATTGTTTTCAATACTTCTATGGTCGGTTATCAGGAAATTATTTCCGACCCGTCATACACTGATCAAATGGTTTGTATGACATATCCTCTTATTGGTAACTATGGTATGACCGATGATGACTACGAAACAAGAATCCCAACTATGGGCGGTTTGATTGTCAGAGAGTATAACGATTTACCGTCAAACTTCAGATATACCAAAACCCTTTCGGAAGTTCTTGACGAATACGATATTCCGGGTATCAGCGGTGTTGATACAAGAATGATTACCCGTATTATTCGCAACGAGGGTAGCCAAAAGGTTATGATTTGCGATGCAGACAAGCCGTATGATGAGGCGTATGCAGAACTTAAAGCATATGTTATTCCAACTGATATGGTTTCAAGAGTTTCTTGCAAAAAGCGTTGGTATTCACGTACACCAAATCATAAATATGATGTTGTTGCAATCGACTGCGGTATCAAACTTAATATCGTCAGAAAACTTAATGAAAAGGGTTGCAATGTAACAGTTGTTCCGTTTGACACTCCTGCAGAGGAAATTCTCAAACTTCGTCCGGATGGATTGTTCCTTTCAAACGGTCCCGGTGACCCTGAATATGTACAACCTGTCATCAACCTTGTAAGAGAACTTCACGGCAAACTTCCAATCTTTGGTATTTGCCTTGGACACCAAATGATTTCTCTTGCACTAGGAGCAAAGACTTTCAAAATGAAATTTGGTCACAGAGGCGGAAATCATCCTGTTGTTAATCTTGAAACAGGCAAGATTGAAATTACATCACAAAATCATTCATACGCTGTTGATGTTGACAGTCTTGAAAACACACCACTCACATTGACACACAAAAACTTGCTTGATAATACAGCAGAGGGTGTTGAATCAAAGGAAAATAAGTTGTTCTCTGTTCAGTATCACCCTGAATCTGCACCGGGTCCGCAGGACAGTGCATATTTGTTTGATAAATTTATTGATTTAATGGCAAAGGAGGCTGAATAATATGCCAAAGCGTACAGATATACATAAGGTATTGGTAATAGGTTCAGGTCCTATTGTTATCGGACAAGCTGCCGAATTCGACTATTCGGGCACACAGGCTTGCCTTGCACTTCGTGAAGAGGGTTACGAGGTTGTTCTCATCAACTCAAACCCTGCAACAATTATGACCGACACCGATATTGCCGACAAGGTTTATATGGAGCCTCTCAATCTTGAATATGTTGCAAGAATTATCCGTCACGAAAGACCTGATGCAATTCTTCCGTCACTCGGCGGTCAAACAGGTCTTAACCTTGCTGTTCAGCTTGCCAAAAAAGGCGTTCTTCAAGAATGTGATGTTGAAATTCTCGGCACAAGTTTTAAGGCTATTGAAAGAGCAGAGGACAGAGAATTGTTCAAGGACTTGTGCGAAAGCCTTGGAGAACCTGTTCTTCCGTCAGAAATCGCAAACACTCTTGAGGAGGGCTTGCAGGCGGCTCGTGACATCGGCTATCCTGTTGTTCTTCGTCCTGCTTTCACCCTTGGTGGTACAGGCGGCGGCTTTGCCGATGACGAGGAAGAATGTGAATTAATGCTCAAAAACGCACTTGCACTTTCTCCTGTGCATCAGGTTCTTGTTGAGAAATCAATCAAGGGCTACAAAGAAATTGAGTATGAAGTAATGCGTGATGCAAACGACACTGCTATCACAATTTGTAATATGGAAAACATTGACCCTGTCGGTATTCACACAGGCGACAGTGTTGTAGTTGCTCCATCACAAACACTCACCAACAAAGAGTATCATATGCTTCGTGACAGTGCTCTCAAGATTATCAGAGAACTTAAAATTGAGGGTGGTTGTAATGTTCAGTTTGCACTTGACCCACTTTCATTCCAGTATTATTTGATTGAGGTTAACCCAAGAGTTTCTCGTTCTTCGGCACTTGCGTCAAAGGCTTCGGGTTATCCTATTGCAAGAGTTTCCGCAAAGATTTCTGTTGGAATGCACCTTGATGAAATTCAAATCGCAAACACTCCTGCATCATTTGAACCGACTCTCGACTATGTTGTAACAAAGATTGCTCGCTTCCCGTTTGATAAATTTGCCGATGCAAATAACTCGCTCAACACTCAAATGAAGGCAACCGGTGAAGTAATGGCCATCGGCAGAACAATGGAGGAATCACTCCTCAAGGCTATTCGTTCACTCGAAACCGGTGTTTGCCATCTTTACAACAAGAAGTTTGACTCATATTCAACTGACGAACTTTTGGAATATATCAAAATCGGCACAGATGACAGACTTTTTGCAATTGCTCAACTTATCCGTCTTGGCGTTGACCTTAATATGATTTATAACGACACCAAGATTGATATGTTCTTCCTTGATAAGTTCAAGAACATTACCGATTTTGAACAGACCCTTAAAACTAATGTCGGAGATATTGAAACGCTTAAAGATGCAAAGAAGATGGGCGTTTCCGATAAATACATCGGTCAGGTTTGGGGTATGACAGAAGCCGAAGTGTTTAATCTTCGTAAAGAAAACAAGATTTTCCCTGTGTACAAAATGATTGATACCTGTGCTTCGGAGTTTGACAGTTATGTTCCGTATTTCTACTCAACTTATGAGCAGGAAAATGAGTCAATTGTCAGCGACAAAAAGAAGATTGTTGTTCTCGGTTCAGGCCCTATCCGTATCGGTCAGGGCGTAGAATTTGACTACTCAACCGTTCACGCAATCTGGTCAATCAGAGATGCAGGATATGAGGCTATTATTATCAATAACAATCCTGAAACTGTTTCAACCGACTACACAACATCAGACAAGCTCTATTTTGAGCCTCTCACTGTTGAAGATGTTATGAATGTTATCGAACTTGAAAAGCCACTCGGAATTGTTGTATCTCTCGGCGGACAGACAGCAATTAACCTTGCTCCGCCACTTGACGCTCTTGGTGTTCCGATTATCGGCACAGATGTTGAAGCAATCGACAGAGCAGAAAACAGAGATTCGTTCGAAAAGGTTATGAACGACCTCGGTATTCCTCAACCAAAGGGCGAGGCTGTAACAGATATTGAAGAGGGCGTAAGAGTTGCCGAAAAGATTGGCTATCCTGTTCTCGTTCGTCCGTCATTCGTTCTTGGCGGTCGTGCAATGCAAATCGTTGCAAATGAGGAGTCACTTCGTCATTATCTCCAAACCGCAGTAGAAATCAATACAGAACAGCCTGTACTTGTTGACAAGTACATTATGGGCAGAGAACTTGAAATTGATGCTATCTGTGATGGCGAGGATGTATTTATCCCCGGCATTATGGAACATGTTGAGAGAACAGGCGTTCATTCGGGCGACAGTATTTCCGTTTACCCAACATTCACGGCAAGCCAAAAGGTTAAGGACACAATCATTGATTATACCGTTAAACTCGGTAAGGCAATTGGCATTGTCGGTCTTTATAACATTCAATTTATCGCTGATGAAAACGATGATGTATTTGTAATCGAGGTTAACCCTCGTTCATCTCGTACGGTTCCGTTCCTTTCAAAGGCAACAAGCGTTCCTATGGCTCACATTGCAACACAGGTTATTCTTGGCCACAGCCTCAAGGAGCAGGGATATACAAACGTATATCAGCCTGAAAAGAAGCGCTGGTATGTTAAAGCACCTGCTTTCTCATTCAGCAAGCTTAAGGGTATGGATACATATCTTTCACCTGAAATGAAGTCAACAGGTGAAGCAATCGGTTATGATAAGTCGCTCACTCGGGCTCTTTACAAGGCTATTCAGGCTTCCGGAATGAATGTTGCAAACTACGGTACAGTTTTGGTAACTATTGCTGACCAGGACAAGCCGACAGCTTTGCCTCTTATCAAGAGATTTTACGACCTCGGCTTCAACATTGAAGCAACAGAAGGTACTGCAAAGTATCTTAAAGAGCACGGTATCAGAACAAGAGTTCGTCAAAAGCTCACGGCTGACGAAAGTGACGAAATCCTTAAGGCTCTCCGTCAGGGACATATTGCTTATGTTATCAACACAATTGATATCAATGCAGGCGACAGCCACTCGGATGGCTCTGAAATCAGAAGAGCGGCAGTAGACAACAATGTAACAATGTTTACTTCTCTTGATACTGTAAAGGTTCTTCTTGATGTACTTGAAGAAATTACACTCGGCGTATCAACTATTGACGCAGAATAAAGGATAATTTATGTATAAGCAGAATAAATATAAAATTTTATCAAATGATGCTTTGACAGAGGATGTTTACAAAATGGTTCTCGGCGGTGATACTCAGTATATCACCGCTCCGGGACAGTTCATCAACATTCAGCTTGACGGCAAATTCTTGCGCAGACCTATTTCTGTTTGTGATTACAGCGATGACACAATCACAATCATCTACAAGGTCGTAGGCGAGGGAACAGAGCAAATGAAATGCCTTGCTGTCGGTGAAGTGCTTGATGTCCTCACGGGTCTTGGCAACGGATACGATATTTCAAAATCAACAAAACCGCTTCTTATCGGTGGCGGAGTAGGTGTTCCGCCTATGTACAATCTTGCAAAAGCATTGATTAATGACGGTCAAAAAGTTTCTGTTGTTTTGGGTTTTAATACTGCAAAAGAGATTTTTTATGAGGACGAATTCAAGGCTCTCGGCTGTGATGTTTTTGTTACAACTGTTGACGGCTCATATGGTATTAAAGGCTTTGTTACAGACGCAATGAAAGATATAGATTACGATTATTTCTATACTTGCGGTCCGCTTCCGATGTTCAAGGCGATTTACAATGAAACCGATACTTCGGGTCAGTTCAGCTTTGAAGAGCGTATGGGTTGTGGCTTTGGTGCTTGTATGGGTTGCTCATGCAAAACAAAGTATGGCAATAAGAGAATTTGTAAGGATGGTCCTGTTCTTGTTAAGGAGGAGATTATATGGTAGATTTATCGGTTAACCTTGCCGGAATGGAAATGGATAATCCTATTGTTCCGGCATCGGGTACTTTTGGTTTCGGCAACGAATTCAAAGATTTTTACGATATTAATATCCTCGGTTCATTCTCGTTTAAGGGAACAACAAAGGACGCTCGATTCGGCAATCCTACTCCAAGAATTGCAGAATGTAAAAACGGAATGATTAACGCTGTAGGACTTCAAAATCCAGGCGTTCATCATGTTATTGAACACGAACTTCCTGAAATGAAAAAATACTTCCACAAGCCTGTTATCGCAAATGTTTCGGGTTTCAGCGTGGATGATTATGCATATACCTGTGAACTTCTTGACAAAGAAGAACAAGTTGGTATTTTAGAGGTCAATGTTTCTTGCCCTAATGTTCACGGCGGAGGAATGTCATTCGGCACATCTCCCGATGCTGCAGTAGAGGTTACAAAGGCGGTTAAGGCAGTTACAACAAAGCCTGTTTTTATTAAACTTTCACCAAATGTAACTGATATTGTTTCGATTGCTAAGGCTTGTGAGGACGCAGGTGCAGACGGCATTTGCCTTATCAACACTATGCTTGGTATGAGAGTTGATATTAAACGCAGACAACCTGTTATTGCCAATACAATGGGCGGTTTCAGCGGTGACGCAATATTTCCTGTTGCTGTCAGAATGGTTTATCAGGTTTCAAAAGCTTGCAATATTCCTGTTATGGGATGTGGCGGTGTCAGCACTGCAAAAGATGTAATCGAAATGATGATGGCAGGTGCAACTGCTGTTCAAGTAGGTGCTGCAAATCTTGTCAATCCATATGTATGCAAAGATATTATCGAAGCATTGCCGATTGAATGTAAAAAATTAGGAATTAATAAATTAAGTGATATTATAGGAGTGGTTGAATAATGGGAAAAGATGTTATTATAGCATGTGACTTTGCAAGTGCAAAAGATACCTTTGATTTTCTTGACAAATTCACAGAGGAAAAGCCTTTTGTAAAAATCGGTATGGAACTTTTTTATGCCGAAGGTCCTGAAATTGTCAGAGAAATTAAGCGTAGAGGCCACAAGATTTTTCTTGATTTAAAGCTTCACGATATTCCAAACACAGTTAAAAAATCTATGGCTGTTTTGTCGCAACTTGATGTTGATATGACAAATCTTCACGCCGCAGGCACAATTGATATGATGAAAGCTGCTCTTGAGGGTCTTACTCGTGAGGACGGCACTCGTCCTATTTTGATTGCCGTAACACAGCTTACTTCAACAAGCGAGGAGCGTATGCAAAACGAACTTCTCATTAATGCGTCAATCAACGACACAATTGTAAAATATGCACAAAATGCCAAGGAAGCAGGTCTTGACGGTGTTGTTTGCTCACCGCTTGAAGCAGGAATGGTTAAGGATGCTTGCTCATCCGATTTCATCACCGTAACTCCGGGCGTTAGATTTGCAGACGGTGAGGTAGGCGACCAAGTTCGTGTTACAACACCTGAAAAGGCAAAGGAGATCGGTTCTGACTATATCGTTGTGGGCAGACCTATTACTCAGGCAGATGACCCTGTTTCAGCATACAGAAGATGCTGTGCAGAATTCATTGGTTAATATATTTAGGAGGGCATTATGGAAAGCTACAAAAGAGAGTTTATTCAGTTTTTGGAAAGTGCCGGCGTGTTGAAATTCGGTGATTTCACCGCAAAAAGCGGAAGAAAGATTCCTTATTTTATCAATGCAGGCGAAATTAAAACAGGAGAGCAGATTTCAAAACTCGGCGAGTTTTATGCAAAGGCTTATTTTGACAAGGTGGGCAACAAAAAGGCTGTTCTTTACGGTCCTGCATACAAGGGTATTCCGATTGCGGTTTCGGCTGCCGTTGCTCTTGCAAAGCAAGGTCTTGATGTTCCGTTCTTCTTCAACAGAAAAGAAGAAAAGGATCACGGCGAGGGTGGTGTGTTTGTTGGCTACAAGCCACAAGCAGGTGAAGAAATCGTTATCGTTGAGGATGTTGTAACCGCAGGTACAGCTATCAGAGAAAGTATGGCTATTCTCTCAAAGATTGAGGGCACAAAGGTTGCTGCAACATTCGTTATGGTTGACCGCAAGGAAAAGGGTCAAACCGACAAATCCGCAATCGCAGAGGTTGGCGAGGAATACGGTTTTCCTGTATACAGCGTTGTTGATGTTTACGACATTATCGAATATCTTGAAGAAGATGAAAAGAATGCCGAGAATGTTGCGAGAATCAAGGCGTATCTTGAAATCAACGGTGCAAAGGCATAATAACGGAGGTACAATAAATGCGTCATTTATTAGATACAACCGATTTAACACTTGAAGAAATTGATGATATGATTGCTCTTGCAACCGATATTATCGAAAATAAGCAAAAATACGCTCATGTGTGCGACGGCAAAAAGCTTGCAACTTTGTTTTTTGAGCCGAGCACCCGTACCCGCCTTTCGTTTGAAGCGGCTATGTATGAGCTTGGCGGAAATGTTATTGGATTTTCTTCTGCGGATTCTACCTCTGCTTCAAAAGGTGAAACGGTTGAAGATACTGTTCGTATAGTGTCAAATTATGCGGATATTATTGCTATGCGTCATCCTCTTGAGGGTGCTCCGAGAGTTGCAACAAAAAGAACCCTTGTTCCGATTATCAACGCAGGTGACGGCGGTCACGCACATCCGACTCAAACGCTTGCCGACCTTTTAACTA
Organism: uncultured Eubacterium sp.; assembly: GCF_934525195.1. Classification (GTDB taxonomy): domain Bacteria; phylum Bacillota; class Clostridia; order Oscillospirales; family Acutalibacteraceae; genus Eubacterium_R. The sequence continues at coordinate 197,838 of NZ_CAKSZA010000002.1, read as the reverse complement.
TTTACAGAGAAAAAGGCAAATTCGGTGATATTACAATTGGTCTTTGCGGTGACTTAAAGTTTGGCAGAACCGTTCACTCGCTCATTAAGGCTATGTGCAGATATAAGAATGTAAAGTTTGTGCTTATTGCACCTAAGGAATTGCAAGTTCCGGATTATATTATCTCCGATGTGCTTATTCCGAGCGGTGCCGAATATGTTCAGGTAGAATCTCTTGAAGATGTTATGCCTACTCTTGATGTTCTATATATGACAAGAATTCAAAGAGAACGCTTTTTCTCCGAAGAAGAATACTTGAAACACAAGGACGCTTATATTCTTGATTTGAAAAAGCTTGACAATGCTAAAAAGGATTTGACTATAATGCATCCGCTTCCGAGAGTCAACGAGATTTCTACCGATATAGATGATGACCCGAGAGCAAAGTATTTTGAACAAGCACTCAACGGCAAATACATCCGTATGGCGCTTATTATGACTTTATTGAAATGGGGTGGCAATCTTGAATATTGATTCTATCGAAAACGGTTATGTAATCGACCATATCCCGGCAGGTAAGGGTATGCAGATTTATAATATCCTTTCTCTTGACAAGCTTTCTTGTCAGGTTGCTATTATTACAAACGCAAAGTCAAAGAAAAATGATGTAAAGGATATTATTAAGATTAATGAGCTTGTGGACTTGGATTTGGATGTTATTGCATACATTGCTCCGAATGCAACCGTTAATGTTATAAAAAGCAGTGAGAGAATCGACAAAAAGGATCTTTCTCTTCCAAAAGAAATCAAGAATGTTGTTAAGTGCCCAAATCCTCGTTGCATCTCAAACAATGAAGATATAGATCATATTTTCAAGTTAACCGATGAGAAGGGAACTTATCGTTGCATTTATTGCGAAACTATGGCACTTTAATTTAAAAAAAGTAAAAATAATTCTTGACATTGCCTGCCTATTCTGTTATTATCTATAGGCAGGATAAATGGCCCGGTAGTTCAGTTGGTTAGAACGCCAGCCTGTCACGCTGGAGGTCGACGGTTCGAGCCCGTTCCGGGTCGCCATTTTTGCTGATATAGCTCAGTCGGTAGAGTGCATCCTTGGTAAGGATGAGGTCACCGGTTCAAATCCGGTTATCAGCTCCACCGAAGCCTTAGAAAACCTTGAAATTTTTGTTTTCAAGGCTTTTTTTATTTTATAAAAAAACACCTTCTCAATTTTGAGGAGGTGTTTTGTGTTTATTATCTTATTCTGTCTATAACAGCTTGTGCGTTTGCGTAAATTTTTTCAATGTCAATGTTTTTGAATTCGCCGTTGTCATATAAAATTTTGCCGTTTATCATTGTCATTTTGACAATATCCTTGCCGCCGCTGTAAACAAGATTTTTTGTTATGTTGTTGATTGGTTGCATACTCGGTCTGTGCATATCAATTACAATCAAATCTGCCTTTTTGCCGACATCAATAACATCGCAATCGTTCAGTCCCATACATCTTGCCGAACCGATTGTTGATGCTTTGAGAATATCGTTTGCATCTGTTGATGAAGCGTCTTTGTCGTTGAGTTTTTGAGTTGCACAAATTGTATACATTTCTCTGAAGATATCAAGTGCATTGTTACTGCTTGCTCCGTCAGTACCTACGGCGACTTTGACACCGCTTTTAAGAAGCTTTGATATAGGAGCGATACCTGATGCCAATTTTGCATTTGAACAAGCGTTTATAACCGCCCAAATGCCTTTTTCTTTGTAAATTTTGATATCTTCATCGTCAATCCAAACGCTGTGATAAGCTCCGCCACCGTAATTGAATATTCCAAGAGAATTAAGATATTTAGTAGGGGACATACCGTTTCTGTTTATGCAGTCCTCAACCTCTGATTTTGTTTCGCTTGCGTGAGTGAAAACGGGAGCTTGATACTTTTCGGCAAGTTTTGCAAGCCCTTTGATGAGTTCCTTGTTTGTTGTGTATTCAGCGTGAAAACCGAGCTTGTAACTTACAAGACTGTCGTAATTGTTGAATTCGTTGTAATACCTTTCAACTGCTTCAAGACTTTCTTTGAAGTTGTTAAGACCGCTTGTCATAACTGTCCTGAATCCAAAATCAACGCTTGCCTTTGCCATCATTTCAGGGAAGTAATACATATCAAAGCAGGCGGTTGTTCCGCTTGTGAGATATTCCAAAAAAGCAAGAGTTGACAAATCATAAATATCTTGCGGAGTCAATTTTGCTTCAAGAGGAAAAATTTTATCAAAAAGCCACGGCTGAAGCGGTAAATCATCTGCAAAAGAACGACCGAATGTCATCGCTGAGTGGGTGTGAGCGTTTTTGAATGACGGCATAAGCAGATTTCCGTTTAAATTATATACCGTATCGGCATTTTTTTCACATTTTCCGATTGCAATAATGCTGTCGCCATCAACAAATACAGCTTCTTTAATAATGTTAAAATCCTTGTTTAATACTAAACCGTTTGTAAATTTAATCATTATCTTTAATCCTTTGCAAATTTTCCTTAAACGGAGCACGAATAATGCCCCTGTCGGTTATAATCGCCGTGATAAGTTCGTGGTCTGTAACATCGAAAGCCGGATTATAGCATTTTGTTTCTTTTAATGCCATAGGTTCTCTGTACCACATTTCTTTGATTTCGTTCGGCTCTCGTTCTTCAATAACAATGTCGTCACCTGTCGGGCAGTTGTAATCTATTGTAGAATACGGACCGAGAACATAAAACGGAATGTTGTAGTGCTTAGAAAGAATTGCAACACCGCTTGTGCCGATTTTGTTTGCAATATCACCGTTTGCGGCAATTCTGTCCGTACCAACCAAAACAGCGTCAATCTTGCCTTGCTTCATAACAAGACTTGCCATATTGTCACAGATTAATGTAACATCAATTCCTGCTTTTTCAAGTTCAAAAGAAGTGAGTCTTGCACCTTGCAAAAGCGGTCTTGTTTCGTCTGTATATGCGTGGAATGTGTATCCTTTTTCTTTGCCTAAAAGCAATGGACCGAGTCCTGTGCCGTATTCACTTGTTGCAAGAGCACCTGCGTTGCAATGTGTAAGAATTCCGTCACCGTCATTGAGCAATGACAAGCCATATTCGCTGATTTTTTTGCACATCTCAATATCTTCGTTATGTATCACAATAGCTTCGCTTATAAGATCTTTGCCGTCCTCATACGCTTTAATCATTCGGGAAGTTGCCCAGGAAAGATTAACTGCGGTAGGTCGTGCCGAATCAAGATATTTTTTCAATTCGTATTTATCCTCGTCAAGCAATGCCATTGCATAACCCGCAAAAATTCCGATTGCGGGAGCACCTCTCACTTGAAGCGTTTTGATGGCATAATAGTAATCTTCCTTTGTTCGCGGATGTATGTATTCAATTCTGTTAGGTAAAACTGTTTGGTCAAGAAAAAACAGCTTTCCGTTTTTATAGTCTATGTTTTTCATTATAAAGCCTTTACTGTTTCTTTTAGTAATTTTCTAAATTGCGGACCTGATTTTTCTGCCGCTTCGGTAACATCTTCTCCCGAAAGCGGTTTGTCAAATATTCCGCATGCCATATTTGAAATCATACTTATTGCGCCTACTTTTAAACCGCAATGAACTCCTGCGATTGTTTCAACCGATGTGCTCATTCCAACTGCATCAGCACCTAAGATTGACATCATTTTGATTTCACTCGGTGTTTCAAATTGAGGCCCTTTCAGTTGAACATATGTTCCTTCCTTGAGGTCAATTTTATTTTCATATGCAACTCTTTTTATTAATTGTTGTAAATCTTTATCATAAGCGTTGCTCATATCGGGAAAACGTGTTCCGTAGCTGTCGTCATTTTTTCCGATAAGCGGACTGTCTATAAAACAAGAAATATGGTCTTTAATGAGCATAAAGTCACCAACATTAAATTCTTTGTTTATTCCTCCCGCAGCATTTGTTAAAAGAAGTGTTTTAATGCCTAAATCCTTTAGTAATCTGATAACGCTTGCAATTTGATTTGATGTGTAGCCTTCATACAAATGAACTCTGCCTTGCATTAATACAACTTTTTTTCCTTCAAGAATTCCAAATACAAATTGTCCCTTGTGTGATGGTGCGGTAGATATCGGCATATCGGGTATATCCTTATATTGAATTTTTGCAATCGCAGTTGTTTCGTTTGCAAGTTCGCCAAGTCCCGAACCTAAGATTATAGCAATTTCAGGTTTAAAATCAGTGATGTTTCTTATGTATTCAAGTTGTTTGTTTTGCATTTTTTCACCTCGTTCATTTTGACATTATAATTATATCCTATAACATATTATAAATCAAATTATTTTTTATCAGCGTCTTGTAAAAAATGTCCTATGTGTGATATTATAATTTTAGATATTTTTAAAGAGGCGATTGTACATTATGAAAAGGTTTTTTTCTGTAATTCTTTCTTTTTCGGTTTTATTATCTTGTTGCTTTGTTCTTGCAGGATGTTCTAAAAATTCAAAAAATGTTTTTGATTTGGTGTTTATAACCGATGGCGGAACAATCAACGACGGCGCTTATAATCAAAGTGCCTGGAATGGCGTGCGGGATTTTGCCGATAGTTCAGATATGAGCTGCAGATATTATCAACCGAGCCTTGATAAAAATAAACAGCTTGATGATAATACTGTTGAGAATTATATCAAACTTGCCGTCAATGATGAAGCAAAATACATTATTATGCAAGGCGAAAAAATGTCAACTTTTGTTGAAAAATTTGCTCCGCAATATGGTGATGTTAAATTTCTTCTTGTAGATGCTTATCCTCATAAAGAGGGAAGTGACGTTGCCGAAAAAATTGATAATGTTATGACTGTTTCTTTTGACACACTTCAAGCAGGCTATCTTGCCGGATACGCTTCTGTTATAAAAGGAAATGATAAGGTTGGGTATTTTGGCTCGGTTTCGGACAGTAATTCAGCTTACTATGGTGCGGGATTTGTTCAAGGTGCTGCAAAGGCTGCAGAAGATTCTGCAACTAACGTAATTTGTGATTATGCAAATTATGATGCTGATAATTTGGATTATGACTATTCATTCAATATTCAACCTGTTTATAAAAAAATTTCAGAATGTGAAGAAAAAACGTTTAAGGTAAATGTTGTCGGCGGTATTGGTTCCGGAGTTTATGCTGACGGCGAAAATGTCACAATAATTGCTGATAAACCTTATAAAGACAAAGCTTTTGACCATTGGGAAGTTAAAAGTAACACAAAAGGTGTTAAAGATAAAAAAGTAAATATCAGTTCGGATAAAAAATCAACAATGAATCTTTTGGTGGGTGATTGTGATTGCACGATTACAGCAGTTTGGAATGATACAGAAACCGTTCAAATCATCGTTGCAAAAAAATCTGTTGTATCTTTATCTTCTTTGTGTGATGAGTATACGGTAGAAAAGAATTCAACCACTTTGGTTACTGCTCCTCCGGCCGACAAAGGTATGGTATTTGACCATTGGGAATGTGATGACAAAGACGCGATTGAGGATATTAATTCTTCCTCGACAAATGTAACAGTTAAAGATGATACGGTTTCAATCGTTCCTGTTTATGTTAAATCCGACGCTCCTACTTTTGATGTAATCGTTAAAAACGGCACAGGTTCAGGTTCATACAAAACCGGTGATAAAGTCACTGTTGTTGCAAACCCGCCAAAAGACGGATATATGTTCTACAAGTGGGAGAATGTTGACAATCAGGGTAATTCTACAGGTATAGCAATGACGAACGAATACTGCTATATTACGGATTTTGAAATGACAGACCGATATTCTTCAATAGCCGAGATGATGTACAATGACGGTTCACAAGTTATTTTCGGCGGAGGCAATTCAAGGGCTGAATCTATTTTTACAGCCACATGGAAAATCGACCGTCAAGTATACGGTTTTGGTTATGGATACGACCAAAGTTCTATGGGTAATTGTCTTTCAAGCGTTGTAACGGATTACAGAACGGCTGTTATGAATGCTTTAAAAGAATATAACGGTGGTACTTCGTATGAAGGTAATTGCGCCAACAACTGCCTTTATGTTGTCAATATGAGCACACAAAAAACTTATAAAGATAAAAAAGACAATAAGATTAAGGACAAAAATTATAATGAAAAATATGCAGCTGTTTATAATGCCCTTGCAGACGGTACAATAAAACCGAATCAGCCTGCCGATGATGTTAGAACAGTTGTGAATTCAAAAAATATAACGCTCAATTATTGGGTAAAATAGTGTTTTATTACAAGAAAACATCGTAAGTCAAGAATGCTTACGATGTTTCTTTTTGTTAATCTTGCAGAAGTTTAACAAGAACAGCCTTTTGAGCGTGAAGTCTGTTTTCTGCTTGGTCAAATATTTCGTTTGCGTGTGCTTCAAAAACTTCTGTTGTGATTTCTTCTTCTCTGTGAGCAGGGAGACAGTGAAGAACTATTACATCACTTTTGGCAAAAGCAACAACTTTGTCGTTGATTTGATAATTCTTGAACACTTTTTCTCTTTCTGCCTTTTCTTCCTCTTGCCCCATAGAAGCCCATACATCCGTATAAAGAATATCTGCGTCTTTTGCACATTCATAAATGTTTGGAGAACACGTGAATTTGCCGTTTTCGTTTGCCCATTTGATTAGCGCTTCATCAGGTCTGTGAGAGTCGGGACAAGCAATGGCACATTCCATACCCATTGTGATTGCTCCGACAATAAGGCTGTTTGCCATATTGTTTCCGTCACCGATAAAGCAAAACTTTAATCCTTCAAAACTTTTTTTGTATTCTCTGACAGTCATAAGGTCCGCAAGTACCTGACACGGATGACAGTAATCTGTAAGACCGTTTATAATAGGAATAGAGCCGTATTCAGCAAGAGCTTCAACCTCTTTTTGCTCAAAAGTTCTTATCATAATACCGTCAAGGTAACGAGATAAAACTCTTGCGGTGTCCTGTACGGGTTCACCTCTGCCAATTTGTAAATCACGGTTTGAAAGAAACATAGCTTGTCCTCCAAGCTGATACATTCCCGTTTCAAAGCTGACTCTTGTTCGTGTGGAACTCTTTTGGAATATCATTCCAAGTGTTTTACCTTTTAGGAGAGGATGCTCGATTTTGTTGTGATTTTCATATTTAAGTTGGTCTGCTAAGTTAAGAATATCAATAATTTCTTCTTTATTTAAATCTTGTAATTTGAGTAAATGTTTCATTTTTCAATAACCTCCTTTAGAATGTTTAATCCTTCGTTTAATTCGGAAAAAGAAATGTTAAGAGCAGGCAACAATCTTATTTTATTCTTGTGAGCTGTTAAAACAAGAAGCCCTTTTTTTAAGCATTCGTTTGCAATTTCTACTGCGTTTTTGTTTGTCGAAATTCCAAGCATTAGACCTATTCCAGATATACTTTCAACATTTTTCCATTTTGAAATTTCATTCTTTATGTATTTACTTTTCTCATTTACGGCAATCAAAAAATCGTCATTGATTCGTTCGACAATACTGATTGCACCCGCTGTTGCAATCGGATTTCCGCCAAAGGTTGAACCGTGGCTTCCCGGAGTGACAGTGCTTTTCAGTTTTTTGCCAAACAGTACTGCACCGATTGGCAAACCTCCGCCAAGACCTTTTGCGGTTGTTACTATGTCCGGCTCGATTCCAAAATGTTCATATGCAAAATATTTTCCTGTTCTGCCGTTTCCCGTTTGTACTTCGTCGATAATCATCAAGATGTCTTTATCTTTTGAAATTCTTTCTATTTCTTTTACAAATTCATAGGACAAATCGTTAACGCCGCCTTCTCCTTGAACACATTCAAACATTATCGCACAGACATCGTTTGTAATCATTTTATTCAACGCTTTTGTATCGTTTGTCGGACAATATTTAAATCCCGGAGTGAATGGCGAAAACATTGTGTGAAAGCAATCTTGACCGGTTGCGGAAAGAGTTGTTATTGTTCTTCCGTGGAACGAATCAATAAGTGTAATTATAGTTGAACGTCCCTCCCCATATTTATCAAAACTGTATTTTCTTGCAAATTTTATTGCACCTTCATTTGCTTCTGCTCCTGAATTGCAAAAGAATACTTTACTCATATTTGACTTTTCACAAAGTAATTGTGCCAGTTTTGCACTTGGCTCGGTATAATACAAATTACTTGTGTGAGCAACCTTTGATAATTGTTCGGTAATGGCTTTGTTCCATTCGTCATCACATATGCCAAAAGCTGTTACGCCTATCCCCGAACCAAAATCTATGTATTTGTTTCCGCTTTCGTCATACAAAGTTGAGCCTTTGCCATTGATAAGGCAGATGTCAAATCGAGAATAACTGTTTGCTATATATTTGTTGTCAAGTTCTTTAATGTTCATAATTTACCTGCCTTTAAACATAGTTCCCATACCTTCATCTGTTAGCAATTCCATCAATATCGAGTGGGGAACTCTTCCGTCTATTATGAATGCTTTTGTGCATCCGTTTCTGATGGCTTGCGTCATAGAATCAATTTTTGGAATCATTCCGCCTTTTATAATTCCGTCGGCAATCAGAGCAGGAATATCAGAAATAAAGACTTTTTGAATTATTGAGGTCTCGTCATTGATGTCACGCAAAAGTCCTGAAATATCTGTCATAGAAATAAGTGCTTCAGCTTTTAAATCTCCCGCAATTTGTGCTGCGACAGTGTCGGCGTTTATGTTATAGCAGTTGTTTTTTTCGTCGTATCCTATTGTTGCAATAACAGGAATAAAGTTGTTTGCCAAAACTTCATTTATAACCGACATATCGGTTTCGATTATTTTTCCTACAAATCCGTGCTTATCATCAAGAGGCTTGCATTTTATCATGTTTCCGTCCATTCCGCATAGCCCTATGGCATGTCCGCCAAGATTGCCTATTTGACAAACTAAATCCTTGTTCACTTTGCCGGCAAGCACCATTTGAACAACATCAACTGTATCTTTGTCTGTTACTCTTAATCCGTCGGCAAACTTGCTTTCAATTTCCATTTTGTTAAGCGTTTGATTGATTGACGGCCCGCCACCGTGAACCAAAACTACATTTATTCCAACCGTTGTCAACAAAACAAGGTCGTGCATAACAGCTTTTTTCAGTTCGTCGTTTATCATGGCATTTCCGCCATATTTTACAACGATAGTCTTTTTTCTGTATTTTTGAATGTGAGGCAAAGCTTCCGCAATTATTTTTGCTTTGCTTTCATTATCAATTTTTGTGTTCATAACCTGTGTCCTCCTGCTCAGTATCAGGTGCGGTAGTCGCCGTTGATTTTTACATAATCATATGTCAAATCACAGCCCCAAGCCGTTGCACTTTCCTTGCCATCATTTAAGTTGACAAGCACATAAATTTCGTCCGCAGATAAGATTTTTGATGCTTTTTCTTCACTGAAATCAATTCCTGTGCCGTTTTTGCAAACAGAAATGATGCCGTTTATGCTTTTTAAATCAACGTCAACCTTGTCAATGTCAAATTCGGCATCCGCATAGCCTATAGCACATAAAATTCTGCCCCAATTTGCATCTTCTCCAAAAATCGCCGCTTTAAATAGAGAAGAACATACAACGCTTTTTGAAACTGTAATCGCCGTGTCTTTGTTTTTTGCACCGGATGTGATACATTCAATAAGCTTTGTGGCACCTTCACCGTCTTTTGCAAGCATTCTTGTGAGGTTAGCCATAACTTCATACAGAACGGATTTAAACGTGTCAAATTCAGCTCCGTGTGTGGTAATCTCTCTGTTGTTTGCCATTCCGTTCGCCATAAGAGATACCATATCGTTTGTTGATGTGTCACCGTCTATTGATAGGCAGTTGTACGTAACCTTAACGATTTCCGATAGTGCTTCTTGCAAAAGTTTTGTTGAAATTGCACAGTCTGTCGTTATAAAGTTTAGCGTTGTTGCCATATTCGGGTGAATCATTCCCGAACCTTTAGCCATTCCGCCAAGGTGACATTTTACTCCGTCAATTTCAAATTCGATTGCGTATTCTTTTTTGACAGTATCTGTTGTCATGATGGCTGTGGCTGCCTCAATGTTTTTGTTATAGTCAAGTCCGTCAACTAATTTGGGTATACCTGTCTTTATTGGCTCAATCGGCAAGATTTGTCCGATTACGCCTGTTGATGCAACGATAACCTGTTCTTTTGGAATTTTTAATTCATTTGATAAAAGTTCACACATTGTTTCTGCTTTTTCAATTCCGTCTGCATTGCAGGTGTTTGCATTTTTTGAATTGGCAATTACGGCAATGGCTTTGTTTCCGCTTTTTTCAAGGTTTGCCTTTGTAACAATAATCGGCGCGCCCTTAACCTTGTTTTGTGTGTAAACAGCCGCAGTGTTGCACACAACATCAGATTTATAAATGCAAATGTCATTTTTGTGTTTTGCTTCGGGAGTGTCGTTGGCAGGTCTTTTAATTCCGCAATAAATACCGTTTGCCTTAAATCCCTTAGCAGCACAAATACCACCGTCAATTACTTTAAAATTCATTTTTATTCTCCTATGTTTAGTCCTGTAGTTTCGTCAATTCCGAGTATGATATTGAGGCATTGAATTGCCGCACCGCTTGCCCCTTTACCCAGATTATCAAAACGAGAGGTAATTAATATTCTGTCGTCGTTTCCGTTGATTTCAATTTCCATATCATCTCGGTTTGCAAAATTGTTTGCTCCAAGCATTCCTTGTGTATAACCAATATCTCTGACTTTTATAAATTTTTCACCATTATAATGCTTTTTGAATATTTCGCAAATTTCATTTGGGGTGAATTTTTTTGTCATTAAATCGGTGAAAAGCGGAATGCTCACAATCATCCCTTGAGGATAAGAGCAAATATGTGGAGCAAAAAACGGAGCTTGCTTTAATCCGCTGATTAATTGCATTTCTTTCAGATGCTTATGCTCCTGACCAATAGCATATTGCCGAGGAGAATTTAATTCCTCATCTCTGTCGGCATTTTTGTATTGATTTATTCCGCTTTTTCCTGCACCTGTGTAGCCGCTCATCGCGTAACAAGTGATAGGATAGTCTTTTGGAATTATCCCCTCAGAAACAAGAGGGTATACTATGCTGTTGAATCCGCTTGCATAACAACCCGGTACCGCAATTCTTTTTGATGTTTTAATTTTGTTTCTGAAGGATTTGTCAAGTTCAGGAAAACCATAAGCCCAATCAGGATTTGTTCTGTGTGCCGTTGATGTATCTATAATTACAACGTCATCATTTTCAACAAGATTAATAGCTTCAATGCTTGCTTTATCAGGCAAACATAAAAATGTTATGTCGGAAGCATTAATCATTTTTGCTATCTCAGCTGTATTTTTTCTTTTGCTTTCGTCAATATGCAAAAGTTCTATGTCTTTTCTGTTTTCAAATCTTTTGTATATTTTTAACCCTGTTGTGCCTTGACTTCCATCAATAAAAATTTTCTTCATATCTCACCGTTCCTTTGTTTTCAACTGTTTTTATTATACTCCTTCATTTTCGTATGTCAATAGAAAATGAATAAAAATATTATAAATATTCATAAATAAAGTATAAACATACAAACACTAAAATAAAAAAAGCAACATAAAGTTGCTTTTGTAAAATTGTTTTTAGTGATGCTTATTTAGTTTTAAATTTTAAAAAAAGGAATATTGGCAGGGAAGCGTGTGAAAAACATAAAGCATACCGCTATAATAATTAATGTTGCAAGAGATAGTCCGTTGATTAAACCTTTGCCTTTTGAATTATCTATTATATTATAACTGATTATATATGCCAAAAGTACACCGATAAAAAAGCTTGCAATATTTATAAATTCAAAAGATTTTCCAAACATACCAACAGAAGTATAAAATATTGCAAGAGTAGAAAACATACCCGATGTTATTCCTGCCAATTTTGCTGTGTATACATTAAATTTATCTTTTGATAGATTTATAACTTCTACAAAACTCCATATTAAATAAGGAAAAAATAATAGTTTCAAATGTTCAAAAACACTTTCATTGACAGGGCAGAATAATCCGATTACAGAGTTTTTATTTGTCCAATCATAAAAAAAGTGGCTAAGTGTACCGAAAATGCTTGTAAAAATAAAACCTAAAATCTCAAATTTTAATACTTTTTTATTCATCATATCACCGATAATATAATATGATATAAATATATAAATTATTATATAAAAGAAAAACAGACTGCCATTTGACAGTCTGCTATGGCGCAGAGGGTGGGATTCGAACCCACGTGGGCGTGAACCCAAACGGTTTTCAAGACCGCCTCGTTATGACCACTTCGATACCTCTGCGTAACTCGAATGCTTTGCTATATTATCATAACAGGAGTGAAAAGTCAAGCGTTTTTTAAATTTTTTTTATTTTCTATTTTTACTTGACATTTTGCCGTTTATATGATAAAGTAATTCCTGCACTAAGGTGCAACAACTTGACAGGTAAAAACCAAGTTACACGCAGAAGTACTCAAGCTGGTGACGAGGCGCCCCTGCTAAGGGCGTAGGCCGGGAAACCGACGCGAGAGTTCGAATCTCTCCTTCTGCGCCAAGAAAGAAGTCTTAAGTTTTAGGACTTCTTTTTTTATTTTTTATATTATATTTTTCAAAATATTGTCTGTACATCTTTTTTTGATTGTATAGGCTTTTATTTTACATTTTTGTATATGAGTATAAAAATAAAGTTTTTGTTAAGATTTGCAAAACTTATTGACATAAAGGTGCTTTATGCTATTATTATGGTAGAAAAACAAAGTGAGGCAAATTATGGAAAAGGATATTCTTATCAGAACAAAAAATTTGTCAAAATACTATGCTGTCGGAGATGAAACCATCAAGGCTCTTGATGATGTAAATCTTGAGATTGAGCGAGGGCAAATAGTTGCCATTCTCGGTACATCAGGTTCGGGTAAATCAACGCTTTTGAATATGCTTGCAGGACTTGAACGACCTACTAAGGGCGAGGTTCAAATCGGCAAATTCAGAATTGATGAATTGACCGAGGCACAGCTTACAAAATTTAGACAAAGATACACAGGATTTATCTTTCAGGCGTATAATCTTTTGCCAACGCTTACGGCACTTGAAAATGTGGCTTTTCCGCTGTGTTTTAGGGGCGTTGATAAGCAGGTTAGAGAAAAGAAAGCTTTTGAAATGTTAAAGCTTGTTGGAATAGAAAAGAGATATAAGCACAAACCTGCCGAAATGAGTGGCGGTCAACAGCAGAGAGTCGGTATTGCAAGGGCACTTGTAACAGACCCAAGCATTATTTTTGCCGATGAGCCGACCGGTAACCTCGACAGCCACACCACACAAGAGGTTATGGAACTTATCAGAAATATTGTTGACACTCGACATAATACAGTTATTATGGTAACCCATGATAAAAGTGTTGCGGAATATGCCGATATTATAGTTAACATCAGCGACGGTAAAGTCGTTTCAAAAGAATATAGAAGAAATATGGAGAACTGATATGAAAAGATTAAAAAGTATTTTATCAATTTTTATTGTAATGATTATGACATTGAGCGTTTCAATGCCTGTTTATGCGGCTCCTGCCGTTGAACAAACAACAATCCCTCCTAAAGTTATATTTTCAGATTTTAAAGTTGATAAGCAAAATATTAAACCGGGTGATGTTTTCACTCTCACGGTTACAGCTTCAAATTCAAGAGGTCAATATATTGATGATGCTTCGTTCAAGTTTTCGGGCGGTGATGCGTTTTCAATATATAAAGGTTCGGACACAGAATATGTTTCGCATTTCTTTTCTTCCGTAACAGTTAGCAAGACCTTTATTTGCAACAACGGTACCGCTTCGGGTTCACACCCTATTTCTGTCACCTGTAATTATTCTTATTCGGGAAATGACGGCTCCGCCGATGCAAATTACAGCATAATGACAACTTCGGGTTCGGGGGGTGTAAGCGGAAATTCTCCTGTGCTTGTTATGTCGTTCGACAAGAACAAAGATATAAAAGCAGGCGAGAAATTCGATTTTGATTTTTATATTACAAACAAAAGCACAGCTTATGATGTAAAAAATGTAAATGTAAAAATCAATGGCGGTGACACTTTCACAATCGTTAACAGCAGCGACACTATTTATAAAAGCAGTATTGGCAAAAATCAAACAGCACAACTTTCTAAAAAGCTTATGTGCAACAAATCGGCATCATCGGGCTATCATCCGATTTCATTGAATGTTACATATGAATACAGCAAAAACGGCGGTACAGAACAGGGAACAGCAGAAGCAACATTTACCGTAAAAACTGCTGCAAAGAAGCACGATTCATCTGTTTCTCTCACTCCAAGACTTGTTGTAGGCACTTTTAATTACGGCAACAAGTCAATCAGAGGCGGTAAAAAGTTCACTCTTAACTTTACCATTAAGAATAATTCAAAGAGCATTAAAGCTAAGAATGTAATCATCAAGCTTTCGGGCGGTGATGTGTTTGTTGTTGCTGACGGAACCGACACAATTTCTGTTAACAACATCAATCCGAATTCATCGGTTACCGTTTCAAAGAAGTTCAATTGCCTTAACACAGCACAATCAGGCGTTCATCCAATCACTGCGTCTATTTCGTATGAATACATCGAGGGCGGTCAAAAGCAATCTGGAACTGATGATTTGACAATGAGCGTTCCTGTTGTTCAGCCTGACAAGGTTATGTTCACAAGCATTGACCTTGCCGACAAAACAATTAATACAGGTGATGAAACCGACTGTGCTTTCAGTATTGTAAATACAGGTAAAACCGTGCTTAATAACGGCAGTATCAAGGTTGTTGATGAATCGGGCACAGAGCTTAATTCGTCATATATCGGCACAATCGAAGCAGGTGCACAATATTCAAGTAACTATAATTTGCCGATTACTTTGAATGAAGCAGGTGATTATAAACTTACATTGGTGTTTGAATATGAAAATGATAATGCCGATAAGAAAAGAATTAAGCAAACTTTTAAAGTTCATGTAGAAGATTATACCGATCCGTTCCCAACAGACCCGGCAGATACACCTGATGAGAAAGGCGATGATGATTCATCAAGCAGTAAAACAAAGGTAATTATCGGTGTTGTTGCAGGTGTTGTCGGTGCAGCCGTTATTGTGACAATTATTGTTAAGAAAAAGAAAAAGCACAATAAGAAAGGTAAGGTAGATTTTAATGAAGAAATCTGATCTTATTGCGATTGCTTGGCAGAACCTTAAAAACAGAAAGACAAGAACTATCCTTACAATTTGCGGTGTTGTTGTCGGTGCTTGTGCTATTATTATTATGCTTTCAATCGGTCTTGGTATCGACAAAATGATTACCGACCAATACAAGAGTGATTCTAAACTTACAAAAATTTCCGTGTATTCATCAGATGACGAAAACGGAAAACCACTTCCGTTTGATGATTCGGCTGTTAAATACTTTGAGAAAATAGACGGCGTAAAAACTGTTGTACCAATGTTTATGGTTGACAGTAATGCATCAATTACTTGCGGTAAATACAGATACACCGGAACTATTTACGGCATTGACCTTTCTCAAATAGAAGCCCTCGGTTATAAACTTAAAAGCGGTGACTTTTCAGGTGTTAATAATCCTAACTGTGCTTTCTTCGGTAAAGATTCCGTAACAAATTTTCAAGATGCACAGGGAAATCAGGTAAACTATTCTTACGATAAAAACTATGAGGTTTCCTCTTGTGATATTGATGCTATGGAGGATTCGTTCCTTATTTCTTCAAAATCGGGTGATGACGGATTTGGCACAGATTCAACCGCAAAGTATGGCAACAAGCAAAAACTTGAAGTTTCGGGTGTTCTCAAACCAAGTTCATCATCGGATTATGATTCACAATATTCTGTATTTATTAGTATGGACTTAGCAAAAAGACTTTTTGAAGAAAGTCAAATGATGTCATCTTCTGCAAGAAAAGATAAGTTGACATACAGCAGCATTTCTGTATATGTTAATGATTCAAGCAAGGTTAAGGATGTAAAAACGACCCTCCAAAACGCAGGTTATTCGTGCTCAACTGATGACGAGGCTCTCGAAAGCTCCAAAAAGGTTATGAAAGTTGTTCAGCTCGTTTTGGGTGCAATCGGTGCGGTTTCGATGTTCGTTGCATCATTTGGTATCAGTAACACAATGGTTATGTCTGTTTTTGAACGCCAAAAGGAAATCGGTATTCTTAAGGTTATCGGTTGCGAAATCAAAGATATTAAGGCGATGTTCCTTTATGAAGCTGCCATTATCGGCGGTATCGGCGGTGCAATTGCAGTTGTAATCAGTTATATTGTATCTATATCGGCGAACCTAATCGGACGAGCGGTTATGAGCAATATGGGCGGTGGTTCATTCTTAGGAATGGGTGCGGATGTAAAGGTTACTTTGTCTTATATTCCACCATGGCTTGCTGTCTGCGGTGTTGTAATTTCAGCGGGAATCGGTATTCTTGCAGGTCTTTCACCGGCTAAAAAATCTGTTAAGGTTAGTGCCTTGACTGCAATTCAAAACTAAACATAAATAATAAAAAGTCCACCGTTTGGTGGACTTTTTTTGATGTGTGTAATGAATTATTCTTCTGCTTTTTTAGCAAAGCATTCGCTGCAATATACCGGTCTGCCATCAGTTGGCTTAAAAGGAACTTTGCAGCTTTTTCCACATTCTGCACAAGTTGCATCGTGCATTTCTCTTGGAGCTTTAGACGCTTGTTTTTTTGCGTCACGGCAAGCTTTGCAACGCTGCGGTTCATTTACAAAACCTTTCTCAGCATAAAATTCTTGCTCTCCAGCGGTGAAAATAAATTCATTGTGGCAATCCTTGCACACTAATGTTTTGTCTTCGTACATGTTTCATCCTACCTCTCTAAAAATTTGCCTGGGCTATTATTCAAAAAGTAACTCCTTCGAGTTTCTTACGAATACGTTGTATGG
Organism: uncultured Eubacterium sp.; assembly: GCF_934525195.1. Lineage (GTDB taxonomy): Bacteria > Bacillota > Clostridia > Oscillospirales > Acutalibacteraceae > Eubacterium_R. Next base: position 180,887 of record NZ_CAKSZA010000002.1, on the reverse strand, counting down.
CGTTGTCGATAGCTTTTGTGTTTTTGTCGAGCTTTTCAGCAATTTCGCTGTATGAGCATCCGACAATGTAAAGCCTCAAGACTTCATTTTCAAAGCTTGACAATTCTTCATAAAGCACCGTGCTTAAGGTTGATACGCTTTCTTTTGCGAGATATTCATCCTCTGCGCTGAGGTGCACAACATCGTTGAAATAATCCTCTTCAAGCGACACAATGTTTGACTGAGGTATGTCTTTTAGGCGAGATACCTTTTTGAGTGCCGACTGAATGGAATTATTTATGCAATGTCCTGCATAGGTGCTGAATGATGCGCCTTTTTCTTCTCTGTAAGAGTTAATTGCCGCCAACAAACCTATCATACCTTCCTGAACAAGATCGTCTTTTTCAAGAGGAGAGTTGATGTACTTCGTTGCGATTGCTTCAACAATCGGCTTATATCTTTTAATCAGCTCATTAGTAACATTTTCATTTTTGCGTAAAGTGAGGAGTTCTTTGTCCGACTTCTTGTTTATATCAGCCATTGGTCCTCCTGTATCACTCTATAATTAACACTTAATATATTATCATAATAAACCAAATATTTGAACCTGTCAACAACTTTTGTTAAAAAGTAATTTAGATATTAAAACAATTAAATATTTGTTGTCGAATTTTAGACATTAAATCTAAATAATACAATGTCGCCGTCGTTCATTACATATTCCTTGCCTTCACTTCTGACAAGTCCTTTTTCCTTTGCAACGGCCATTGAACCGCAAGCCATAAGGTCATCAAATGAAACAACTTCCGCTCTGATGAAACCACGCTCAAAGTCGGTGTGGATTTTGCCGGCTGCCTGTGGTGCTTTTGTACCTTTTTTGATTGTCCAAGCTCTGACTTCAGGCTTGCCTGCGGTCAAATAACTGATAAGGCCCAAAAGGGAATAGCTCTTTTTAATCAAACGGTCAAGACCTGATTTTTCAAGACCCATATCTTCAAGAAACATTTCCTTTTCGTCAGCGTCAAGCTCTGCAATTTGTGCTTCCATTTCAGCACAAATCGGGAATGTTTCAGCACCTTCTTGTGCCGCAATTTCCTTAACAATGTTGTAGAATTTGTTGTTGTCAATTCCGTCAACAAAATCATTTTCGCCCATATTGCACGCATAAATTACAGGCTTGATTGTAAGAAGTGCAACATCTTTGAGGTATTCCTTTTCTTCGTCTGAAATTTCGCATGCTCTTGCTGTTTTACCTTTTTCCATTTCTTTAACAAGTCTTTCGAGAAATTCAACCTCGCCTGCAAGCTTTTTATCGCCTTTCATAGCTTTTCTTCTGTTGTCAAGTCGTCTTGAAAGAATATCAAGGTCAGAAAGAACTAACTCAAGATTGATTGTTTCAATATCTCTTGCAGGGTCAATGCTGCCGTCAACATGGGTGATGTCGTCATTTTCAAAGCATCTTACAACATGGATAATTGCGTCAACCTCTCTGATGTGCGAAAGAAACTTGTTGCCGAGTCCCTCGCCCTGGCTTGCACCTTTTACAAGACCTGCGATGTCAACAAATTCAATTGTTGCAGGTGTAAACTTGTCAGGCTTGTACATTTCTGCAAGTTTGTCAAGTCTTTCATCAGGCACACTTACCATACCGACATTTGGCTCAATTGTGCAGAAAGGATAGTTTGCACTTTGCGCACCTGCATTTGTGATTGCGTTAAAAAGTGTACTTTTTCCTACATTAGGCAATCCAACCATTCCTAATTTCATATTATAAACTCCCTCTTATCTAATTTTATTCTGCAATATTATATAACAAATAAATTATTTTTACAAGTATTAATATAATTCTTGACATTACATTATATATGGAATAAAATATTAACTAATATTTTTAAACAAATATAAAGTTTTAAGGGAGGATATTATGGAACTTAACGGCTCACAAATCGTACTTGAAGTTCTTAAAGAGCAGGGCGTAGACACCATCTTCGGTTATCCGGGTGGTACTATCCTTAACATCTTTGATGAACTTTACAAGTACGGTGACACATTTAATCATATTTTAACTGCTCACGAGCAGGCTGCCGCACACGCTGCTGACGGCTATGCAAGAGCAACGGGCAAGGTAGGCGTCTGCTTTGCAACATCCGGTCCGGGCTGTACAAACCTTGTAACAGGTATTGCAACAGCTTATATGGACAGCGTGCCTGTTGTTGCCATAACATGCAATTATGCTACATCGGGACTTGGCAGAGATTCGTTCCAAGAGGTTGATATTTGCGGTATCACTATGCCGATTACAAAGCATAATTTCCAGGTTGAAAAGGTTGAGGATTTGGCAGACATTATTCGCCGTGCATTCAAAATTGCACAGACAGGTCGTAAAGGTCCTGTGTTGATTGACATTCCAAAGGATATTACTGCGGCATCTTGCGAATATACAAAACAAGACAAGGTTGTTCCTGAAAAGGCAAAAACTCCAAAGGAGTCTTGCTTTAACAGAGCGGTTGAACTTCTTAACGGTGCAAAAAAGCCTCTTATTTATTGCGGCGGCGGTTCTGTATCGTCAAATATCGGTCAAAAACTTATCAAATTTGCAGAAAAAATTGATTGCCCTGTTGTTTCATCACTTATGGGACTCGGTGCTTTTCCGTATAATCATCCGCTTCACCTCGGCTTGATTGGTATGCACGGACACTTTGAGTGCAACAAAGCGGCTCACGACTGTGATGTTCTTATTGTTTGCGGTGCAAGATTCAGCGACCGTGTTGCAGGCAACAGAGCAAAGTTTGCACCAAATGCAGAGATTTTACATATTGACATTGATGCGGCAGAAATGGACAAGAATGTTATGTCAAACTATCATCTCCGTGGTGACCTTGCCGACATTATTCCGATGCTTACAGAAGCTGTTGAAAAGCAAGACCATGCTGAGTGGCGAGCTGAAATCAAGAGCTTTTCAAGACCGTTCAAGCAACTTCAAATCGGTGATTATGTAAATCCGCAGACCTTGATTGAAAAGATTGATGCAAAAACTGCTGATGATACAATTGTTGTAACCGATGTCGGTCAGCATCAACTTTGGGCTGCTCAATTCTATAAGTACAATTTGCCTCGTACACTTCTTTCTTCAGGCGGTTTGGGCACAATGGGTTATTCTATGGGCGCTGCAATCGGCGGTCAGGTAGGTTGTCCTGACAAAACTGTTGTTATGTTTGCGGGTGACGGCGGTTTCCATATGAACTTGTCAGAACTTTGCACTATGAGGTCATACAATATACCTGTTAAGATGTTCATTATGAACAACACAGTTTTAGGTATGGTTCGTCAATGGCAAAAACTTTTCTATGGAAATAGATTTTCCGATACAGACCCTAACAGAGCAACTGATTTTGTAAAGGTTGCAGAGGCATTCGGTGTTAAAGGACTTCGTATTAACACAAATGACGAAATTGACGGCGTTCTTGATGAGGCTTTCTCATACAATGGACCTGTACTTGTTGATTGCAGAATCAGCAAAGATTCAAATGTACTTCCTATGATTCCTCCGGGAGGAGCTCATACGGATATTATTGAAGAATTTAATTAAGGAGGACTTCGGCTGTGAAAGAAAAGTTGGTTTTATCGGTTCTTGTAGATAACGAAAGCGGTGTTCTTCAAAGAGTTGCAAGCCTTTTTTCACGAAGAGCTTACAACATTTCTTCTCTTACCGTTAGTGAAACTGAGGACGAGAAGTTCTCTCGTATGACTATCGAAACTTACACAGAACCTGAAAATTTCAGACAAATTAAGCGTCAACTTATGAAACTTGAAATTGTTGAAAAGGTATCGGAACTTACCGCTGAAAATTCGGTATCTTCAGAACTTCTTTTGGTAAAGGTTTACGCAAAGGGCATTGAGCAAAAAAATGCTCTTTTGGAGCTCAATGCAACCTACGGTTCAAGAGCTCGTGATATTTCACCTGAAACTATCACTCTTGAGTATACCGGTCAGGGCGAAACCATTGACAGATTCATCAAAGAACTTGAAGAAAAATTCGGTATTGTCGAGCTTGCTCGAACAGGTGTCACCTCACTTCAAAGAGGTGCAGGTTCATTTACCGAAGATATATAAGGAGGTAATGTTATGGGAATGACAATGACTCAAAAGATTTTGGCTTCTCACGCAGGTCTTGACAGCGTTGTTGCAGGACAGCTCATTGAGGCTAATCTCGATATGGTTCTCGGCAATGATGTTACTTCTCCTGTTGCTATTAATGAGATGAATAAATTTGGCAAGAAGTCTGTTTTTGACAAGACAAGAATTTCTCTTGTTATGGACCACTTCACACCGAACAAGGATATTCAATCTGCCGAAAACTGCAAGCAGGTACGCACATTTGCAAAAGAATTTGGAATCACTCATTATTTTGATGTCGGAAATATGGGCATTGAACACGCACTTTTGCCTGAACAGGGAATTGTAACTTGCGGTGATTGTATTATCGGTGCGGATTCACACACTTGTACATATGGTGCACTTGGTGCATTTTCAACAGGCGTTGGTTCAACAGATATGGCTGCCGGTATGGTTACAGGCAAGGCTTGGTTCAAAGTTCCGTCTGCTATTAAAGTTGTTATCACAGGCAAAAAACACGGCTATATTTCAGGCAAGGATGTTATTCTTCACCTTATCGGTGAAATCGGTGTTGATGGAGCTCTCTATAAGTCACTTGAATTTACGGGTGACGGCATTAAAGAGCTTTCTATGGATGACCGACTTTGCATTTCTAATATGGCAATTGAATGCGGTGCGAAGAACGGAATTTTCCCTGTTGATGACATCACTCTTGAATATGTCAAAGGCAGAAGCGAAAGAGAATATAAGGTTTTTGAGGCTGACGCAGATGCAGAATATGAAAGAACAATCACAATTGACCTTTCAACTCTAAAGTCAACTGTTGCATTTCCTCATCTTCCTGAAAATACAAAAACATTTGACGAGATTGACAGAATTGATATTGACCAGGTTGTTATCGGTTCTTGCACAAACGGCAGAATGGAAGATATGCGTGTTGCCGCCGAAATTCTCAAGGGCAAAAAGGTTGCCGACGGAGTTCGTGTAATCGTTATTCCTGCAACTCAAACAATTTACCTTAATTGTGTTAAGGAAGGCCTTGTAGAGACATTTATCGAAGCAGGCGCTATTGTTTCAACTCCGACTTGCGGACCTTGTCTTGGCGGTCATATGGGTATTTTGGCTGCCGGTGAGCGAGCAGTTTCAACTTCAAACAGAAATTTTGTCGGAAGAATGGGTCACACAAAGTCAGAAATTTACCTTGCTTCTCCTGCTGTTGCGGCAGCTTCTGCAATCAAGGGATATATCGCTGACCCTGAAACATTATAAGGAGGTACAGATATTATGAATGCTAAAGGCAGAGTACATAAATTCGGAGATAATGTTGATACCGATGTTATCATCCCTGCAAGATACCTCAATCGTTCAGATGAAGAATGGCTTGCTTCACATTGTATGGAGGATATTGATGCCGATTTTGCAAAGAATGTAAAAGCAGGCGACATTATGGTTGCCGAAGCTAATTTTGGTTGTGGTTCTTCAAGAGAGCACGCTCCGATTGCCATCAAGGCCTCAGGCATTTCTTGTGTAATCGCATCAACCTTTGCAAGAATTTTTTATCGTAACGCAATCAATATCGGCCTTGCAATCCTTGAATGTGATGAGGCTGCAAAGGATATTAAGGACGGCGATGAAGTCGAGGTTGATTTTGACAGCGGTGTTATTTCAAACATTACAACAGGCAAAATCTACCGGGCACAGCCTTTCCCACCGTTTATTCAAAATATTATTAAAAACGGCGGATTAATGAATTCAATTAAGTAAGGATATTTTTATGGATATTTTTGAAATAACTGATGAATCTGTTAATAAAGCGTGGGCAGGCTCAGACGGTTACTGTTTTTCGATGAAGGATTATACGCTTAAAAATGTTAGTGAATTGTCGGATAATGACATTCCTGACAATGTTTCAAAATCTCAAATTATGGTTACTCTCGGCTATGTTCCGTATGTAACAGTGAATGATATTGAAATTATGCGTGCCTTTATTGACACCATAAACAATAAAAAACTCAAGGATAATTTTGAAAAGGTTGATGACAAGGACTATGTTGAAACCTTTTGGAAATATTGCAATATTTATCCTGAAATCAGCAATGATTACGGCGATTTTGAACATAAGTATGTAAAAGACAAAATTGTTGATTGGTGCAAGGAAAACGGCATTAATTATGCTGTAAAATAAGATTTTGAGGCTGGATTATGTTCAGCCTCTTTTTTATGCTGTGGTTTATTACAATTTTGTAATGGAACAACTCATTATAATATGATATTATATTTATATAATAATTAGGAGGTGCTGTATGGATATATTTTTGTTAGAAGATGACGATGCAATTGCAATGGGTTTGTCCTATTCTCTTGAAAACGAGGGGTACACCGTTACCGTTGCAAAAAGCGTTTCTCAAGCACTTAAAATTATAAATCAAAAGAATTTTTCAATGTATTTGCTTGATTTAACCTTGCCTGACGGAAGCGGATATTCCGTATGTAAAAGGATTAAGGAAATCGGCGACTTTCCCGTTATATTTCTAACCGCTTATGATGACGAGGTTAATGTTGTTATGGGTTTTGAACTTGGTGCCGACGATTACATCACAAAGCCGTTCAGACTTAAAGAACTGCTTGTTAGAATTAAGAGTGTGTTCAGACGATACAACAACGATAATGGTGACGGCAAAATCAAGGTTAAAGATTTGGTTGTTAATACAAACGAAGCAAAGGTTTACAAAAACGGCAACGAAATCGTCTTGACCGCAATGGAATACAGATTGCTTCTTATTCTGCTTAATAACAGAGGTTGCGTCCTTTCCCGCACACAGCTTTTGGAGAATATTTGGGATGTTGCGGGTGACTTTGTCGAGGATAACACCTTGACCGTGTACATCAAACGGCTTCGTGATAAAATTGAGGAGAATCCAACCGAACCTGAATATATAAAAACAATCAGGGGTCTTGGATATATTATTGAAAATGAATGATAAGGAAATAAAAATAGTATTAATTGCGTCATCGGTTTTGACCGCCGTGCTTTCTGTTATATGCGCTTTTTTCAGCAAGATATGTGCTGTTTTGTGCTTGGCACTTGGCGTAATTTTGATAATAATTTTTACTGTTGTCACAAAACGAAGATATAAAAATCTAAATGAACTTAACGATTATCTTTCGCTTGTCTGCAAAGGTATATATGATATGAATATTGACGACAATATCGAGGGTGAATTGTCAATACTAAAGAATAATTTATATAAGGTCATCACACTTTTGCAGAGCCAAAATGAGTATTTGAAAAATGACAAATTGTATCTTGCAGATTCAATTGCGGATATATCGCACCAACTCAAAACTCCGCTTACATCAATGATGGTGATGTGTGAACTGCTCGAAAATGAAGAAAATCCCGAAAAAAGACAGGAATTTGTTTCTGTTATCAATAATCAACTTTCAAAAATGAAGTGGCTGATTACAAATATTCTCAAAATTTCTAAGCTCGATGCGGACGCAACCGAATTCAAAAGAGATGAAGTCAGCATATCAGAAGTTCTTGATGACAGCTTGAAACCGTTTGTTTTGACCGCAGAACTAAAGAATATCACAATTCAAAATAATACAAATGATTTTGTTTTTAACGGTGATGAAAGCTGGACGGTTGAAGCAGTTTCAAACATTGTGAAAAACTGCCTTGAACACACAAATGACGGCGGAAAAATCACTATAGCAAGCGAATCGACCAATCTTTATAACAAGTTGACAATATCCGACAACGGTTGCGGTATTGCCGAGGAGGATTTGCCACATATATTTGAGCGATTCTATCACGGCAAGAATTCTTCAAAGGACAGCGTCGGTATTGGTTTAGCTCTTGCAAAAACCGTCTTTGAAAAAGAAAATGCCTCCGTCACGGTTGAAAGTGAGCAGGGCAGAGGCAGTATTTTTGAAATAAGATTTTACAAATCTGTTGTTTAGTGACATAACTGTAATTTTTTTGTCACGGCATTGTAATTCTCGTTTTATAGAATAGGGCACGAAAGGAGAGAAAGATATGAATATTCTCGAAGTAAAAAATCTATCCAAAATCTACGGCAAGGACGAAACAAAGGTCGTTGCACTTGATAATGTGTCTTTTTCTGTAAAACAAGGTGAATTTGTGGCAATTATCGGTCCGTCGGGATCGGGCAAATCAACTCTTTTGCACATCCTCGGCGGAGTTGATGTGCCGACAAAGGGAAGCGTAATAATCAACGGAACCGATATTTCGACCCTTGATGAAACAAATCTTGCAATTTTCCGTCGCAGACAAATCGGACTTATTTATCAATTCTACAACCTCATCCCGATTTTGACTGTTGAGGAAAACTTAACCCTCCCGCTGTTGTTAGACGGCAGAAAGCCAAATCAAAAAATTATTGATTCTCTCGTAAAAACACTCGGTCTTGAAAACAGATTGAAGCATTTACCGAGCCAACTTTCAGGCGGTCAGCAACAGCGTGTTTCCATCGGCAGAGCGTTGATGAACAATCCGGCTCTTATGCTTGCCGATGAGCCGACAGGAAATCTTGACAGCGAAAACACAAAAGAAATTATTTCTTTGCTCAAAAAATTTAATAAAGAGAACAACCAAACTCTCATTGTCATAACTCACGATGAACGAATTGCACTTGCAGCCGACCGAGTTATTGCTATTGAGGACGGCAGAATTACAAGAGATGAGGTGAAAACGGATGAATATCGTTAACAAACTCACTCTCCGTCATCTCAAAGAAAACAAGGGCAGAACCCTTGTTACAACCTTTGGAATTATTGTTTCGGTTGCAATGATAACCGCTGTTTTTGTTGCAATGGCATCTTTTTTGCAGTTGTTTGCAGATGTTACTGTTGTGTCAGACGGCAATTATGCCGCAGAACTGTATGATGTAAAATCATCAAGTCTTGCCGAACTTTACAAAGACGAAAGAATAGAAACCGTCGGTCTGTGTGATGAAAATTACAAACAGTTAAAAATTGACAACGGCAAGTCTGACAGGCTTGCAACAGGCTCAATAGGAGCTTGTGATGACGGATATTATAAAATGTTCATTCAGGCTGATTATGAAGGAACTTTGCCAAAAACAAGTGACGAAATCGCTGTGCAAAGTGATTTTATCGAAAATAACGAACTTGATTGGCAGGTTGGCGATATTGTTTCTATCCCGTGCGGTATAAGAACTATGAGGGATAAAGACGGTGAATTTGATGTTAAGGGTGCATATTCAAAAGGTGAAAAGTTTGTCCGTAAAGAGGTTAAACAATACAGAATAACTGCGATTCTTCATCAAAATAAACCTACTTCCGAATTTGCATTTTTAACTTATTCGGATGATTTAAAGGCAAATCCGACTGTTGCCTTTCAACTTAAAACTCTTAACAGCAAGTCTTTGGATGTTGTGAACAGTATTATAGATAAGGCAAATCCGGGTTCAAGCACAGTAAATAACGAATTGCTTTATTCTAAACTTTCATATTCAAGTGATAGCTTTGTAGCGATGATTTTGCCTCTTGTTGCTATTTTACTTGCTATAATTATGGTTGCTTCCGTTGTTCTTATTTATAACGCTTTTGCAATGTCACTTTCCGAAAAAGTAAAGTATCTCGGTATGCTCTCGTCAGTAGGTGCAACCAAGCGACAAAAACGACTTTCCATATATTATGAGGGATTTATTCTTGCGCTGTTTGGTATTCCTCTTGGTATCGGTGCAGGTGTGGCAGGTATTGGTATAACACTCAAAGCACTTGGCAAAAAAATCATTGCTTCGTCAATGATTAACGGAGTAACCGAACAAAATGTTTCAATGAAAGTCGTATTCCCGATTTGGGCGGTTTTGATTGTTTTGGGTTTGAGTATCATTACAATTTTGATTTCTTGTTCAATTCCGGCTAAAAAGGCTTCAAAGATTTCTACAATTTCCGCCATCAGACAATCTGACGAAATCAAGGTTAAAGCAAAGACGCTCAAATGCCCGAAATATATCAAAGTGATTTTTGGCTACGAAGGAGAACTTGCATATAAAAATCTCAAACGAAACGGCAGAAAAGCAAGGGTAATTACCGTTTCAATCGCACTTTCTATTATTTTATTCTTGAGTTGCAATTATTTTTGTGCTATTTTTGCAAACGAAACGGTAGGGCAGGACTCAATGCCGTATCAAATCGGCGTTTATTTTGATGAAACAAACCGAGAAAGTGCAATAAAAGAATTTGAAAATGTTGACGGCATTGACGATATGTATTGTGTAACAAATGTTTATTATTTTGTTCAAAAAAGCAAGAACTATAAAAATAATTTCAAGATGTTTACCGATAATAAAAACCTTACCAATGCTTACAGTCGAGAGTTTTCAAATAGATTTGCTGTTCAAATAAATATGCTTGATGACGATATGTTTAATGAACTCTGTGCCAAAAACGGCATTGACAGCAAGGCGTATTATAACTCAAACAATAAGTGCAAATTGCTGTTGATGAACAATGTTTCGCACACCGCAAACGGCAAAAAGGTGTTCACCGATAATATTCTCGGTTCAAGTTTTAAAGAAGCATATTATCCGGAAGATAATCTTCAATTTGAAATTACGGACTTTGTTAAATATAGCAATACTAGACCTTGCAATTTGAACAAAATCGGAGTTATTTCACTGTATATGCCGTATTCACAGTTTGTAAAAGTTTGCAAGAATATCAATGCAAACGACAATCAACTCTCAAACTATATTTTGGGAATAGAAACAACCGACCATCAGAAGGTTACAGAAAAGTTGAACACAATATCCGATGAAGGAAAATATTCCGACTTCTCAGTTGTTGATTTTTCGGAACAAATGCAAGCATTCAATGCCATTGCTTTGGTAATTCAGGTGTTTGTTTATGGCTTCGTTGCATTGATTTCGCTGATTACTGTCTTTAATATTATCAACACGATTTCTTCGGGCATCGCTTCTCGTAAAAAGGAGTTTGCAATGATGAAATCTGTCGGAATAACACCAAAAGGCTTCAACAAAATGATTATGCTCGAAAGTGCTTTTTACGGAATAAAGGCTGTAATTTTCGGTTTGCCGATAAGTGCACTGATTTCTTTCGGTATGCACAAGGCTTTGAACAACAGCGCAGCAACATTTTCAATAGATTATCTGCTGTATTTGATTGTTGCACTTGTTGTGTTTGCAATCATCGGTATGACAATGATTTATTCAGTCAAAAAAGTCCAGCAAAACAATATAATCGAAACCTTAAAAGATGATATAAATTAAAAACAGAGGCTGCTCCAAAACGGAACAGCCTCTTAGACTGTCGATAAAGTCCCTGAACCACGCCAAAATATAATTAACCGATTTGCCTCCACTTGAAGCAAGGGGTGCGGGTCTCCTGTGGAGACCTCTGCATTTTAATGCAGAAGCACCGACCGAACCGGTAGGTGAGACGGTGGCAACACGAAGTGTTGACGGTGGGGTTTAAAAAAGCTGTAAGTTCAACACTTACAGCTTTTGGCGTTTTTCGTTTTTTGCTCAGTCGAGGTACCATCGTACATCTTCCTTCGTAAGAAAACGAAATTCAGAATCTTTCTCAACAGCCTTTGTTGGTTGTTATTTTTTGATTTGGTGCACAAATTTTTCAAGTTCAACAATGTTGAATGTGTAGTTATTTGAATCCGTGCCGGGGATGTAGTATCGTGCTTTCAATTCTCCGCCGAGAGGGGAGAACAGTTGCTTGATACTGTTTGACATATAGTTTGCACATTCTCGTGCGTTTGTTCCGCTTGTGATTACAAGACCCACACTTTTTTGTTTGCCTATAGGCTCGCTGTCGCCACGCAGATATTTTGCACTGCAAAAGCGTTGAAATCTGTCCATAAGAGCCTTTAGCGGAGCAGGGAAGAAGTTGTTGTACATCGGAGAAAGAATTGCAACATAGTCAGCTTCTTTCAAATCCAAAAAGAAAAAGTCAAGGTCTTTGTTTGCACAGCCGTTGTGCATTTCGCAATATCCGCAAGCCTTGCATGGCAAAGGGTCGAGTTTGTATACATTATATTCTTTTGTTTCACAATCAATAAAATAAGGCTTAATTTGCTTTAAAACCTCTGCGCAAACTCCGTTTTCCCTTGGAGAAGCATTTATAATTAATAGCTTTTTCATTTCATCACCAAAGGGTATTATATATTTTTGCACATAATATGTAAAGTAAAAATTGACAAATTAATATTTTGTGTATATTATTTATTTAGAAGGTGATTACTCGGTAATCATATTAACATAATAGGCTTTTGCGGCTGATTGCCTTTGTGTTATTATTGCAAAATTCAGAAACGAGGTAAAAATGACTCAATACAATGTGACAGGTATGAGCTGTGCTGCTTGTTCTGCAAGAGTGGAAAAAGCGGTTAGCTTGGTTGACGGGGTTTCTTCTTGCTCTGTAAATCTATTGACAAATTCAATGGGCGTTGAGGGTACCGCAACATCAAAAGAAATTATTGAAGCGGTGGAAAAAGCAGGATACGGAGCTTCGCTTAAAACAAAAAATAAAAAAGCTAAAAGTAATTCCGATGATGAACTGAAAGATATCCAAACACCGAAATTAGTTAAGCGACTTGTAGGGTCCTTGGTGTTCCTTGCTCCGCTTATGTATATCTCTATGGGGCATATGATGTGGGGGTGGAAGCTCCCGAGTTTTATGGAAAACAATCATATTGCCATGGGACTTGCACAAATGCTTTTTGCAATCATTATTATGGTGATAAATCAAAATTTCTTCATCAGCGGTTTTAAGGGACTAATCCACAAATCACCAAATATGGACACCCTTGTTGCTCTCGGAAGCGGTGCATCGTTTGTATACAGCACCTATGCGCTTTTTGCAATGACGGTTGCACAAACAAAAGGCGATATGTCTGCGGTTATGTCATATATGGATGATTTTTATTTTGAATCCGCAGCTATGATTCTTGCGCTGATTACAGTCGGAAAAACTCTTGAAGCATATTCAAAAGGCAGAACAACCGACGCTTTGAAAGGTTTGATGTCGCTTTCTCCGAAAACCGCAAATGTTGTTCGTGACGGTAAAGAAATAACGGTTGATATTGACGATGTTGCTGTCGGTGATGTTTTTGTTGTTAGACCGGGCGAGAGCGTTCCTGTTGACGGAATAGTTATTGAAGGCGAAAGTGCGGTTGATGAATCCGTGCTCACGGGTGAGAGTTTGCCTGTCGACAAAGCAGTTAACGATAAGGTCACATCAGCCACAATCAATAAATCGGGTTTCTTGAAATGTAAGGCTACGAGAGTCGGTGAAGATACAACATTGGCACAGATAATCAATCTTGTGTCGGATGCTTCGGCTACAAAAGCACCTATTGCAAAACTTGCCGACAGAGTGTCCGGGGTGTTTGTTCCGACTGTTATTGTTATTGCGATTATCACTTTTATCGTGTGGTTGATTGTGCCACAACCGTTTGGATATGCACTCAGCAGAGCAATCAGCGTCTTGGTTATCAGCTGTCCTTGCGCTCTTGGATTGGCAACTCCTGTTGCGATTATGGTCGGCAACGGCAAAGGCGCAAAGAACGGTGTTTTGTTCAAAACCGCCGTTTCTCTTGAAGAAGCAGGCAAAACTCAAATAGTTGTTCTTGATAAAACGGGTACTATAACTGAGGGCAAACCAAAGGTTACTGATGTAATTCCTGTTGGTATTTCCGAAAAAGAACTTTTGCAACTTGCTTATTCACTCGAAATAAAAAGTGAACATCCGCTTGCAAAAGCGATAGTGGAAAAAGCAGAAGAAATGCAAATTCCATCGCTTGATGTTACAGATTTTGAATCTAAAACAGGCAACGGCTTGTGTGCAACTTTGGATAATTTCAAGATTTATGCAGGCAGTTCAAAATATATTTCGACTGTTTGCGATGTTTCATCAGCCAAAAATGATATTGTAAGATTGTCTAATGACGGCAAAACTCCGTTGCTTTTTGCAAAAGATAAAAAGTTGATTGGTGTTATTTCTGTTGCCGACACAATCAAAAAAGACAGTCCGGAAGCAATCAAGCAACTTAAAAATATGGGAATAAAGGTTGTTATGCTTACAGGCGACAACAAACGAACTGCTGACGCAATCGGCAAGCAAACAGGCGTTGATATGGTTATATCCGATGTTTTGCCTGACGGTAAAGAAGCTGTTGTGAAAAAGCTTCAATCATTCGGCAAAGTAGCTATGGTTGGTGACGGTGTAAACGATGCTCCTGCTCTTACAAGGGCAGATGTCGGCATTGCAATCGGTGCAGGTGCGGATGTTGCGGTTGACAGCGCAGATGTTGTTTTGATGAACAGCAAGCTATCAGATGTTTGTTCCGCAATCAGGCTCAGCCGTCATACGCTTACTAATATAAAAGAAAATCTGTTTTGGGCTTTTATTTACAATATTATCGGTATTCCGTTGGCTGCCGGTGTGTGGATTCCAATCACAGGTTGGACGCTCAATCCTATGTTCGGTGCGGCTGCGATGAGTCTTTCAAGTTTTTGCGTTGTTATGAATGCGTTAAGACTTAATTTTGTGAATGTAACAAGTTCAAAATCCGATAAAAAGATTAAAGAAGTAAATATAAATTATACGGAGGAATTTAAAATGACAAAAACAATTAAAATTGACGGAATGATGTGCCCGCATTGCGAAGCTGCTGTGAAAAAAGCACTTGAAGCAATTGACGGCGTAACTTCAGCTACTGCAAGTCATACCGAAAAGCAGGCAACCGTTGAGCTATCCAAGGATGTTGATACAGCCGTTTTGGAACAAGCCGTTGTTGATGCAGGATACACAATCATTAAATAAAGAATTTAGGAATTCGTCAATTGATGAATTCCTTTATTTTTTGCATATTGTCCTTTAGTCTTTTGTTTTCAGGTTCAAGAAGATATGCAGACACGGCATTTTTTAGCGACAGGGGATAATTAACCAAATTGAAGTATGCAATCGCCAAAAGGTCATACGGAACATAATTCCAACAATAGCCTTCACTTATATATGTCATAGGTCGCTCCGTGATTTTCAAAGCGTTTTCAACCAATTCTGTGACTTTGTTCCAATTTTGGAGTTCATATTCAAGCTCTGCATATTCAATATACGGTTCACGCAAATACGGAGCTTCTTTTACAGCTTTTTCGTACCACAACTCTGCTTGACTGTAATCTGTTTTTTTGATATAACATTTTGCAATATAACGCATTGATGCACAACTCTCGTCTTTCCATTTGGCACTTGGCAACACAAGGTGCTTTTTCAATGTTTCAATGCTTTTGTCGTACATTTTATAAAACATATATTCTCGTCCGAGGTAGTGCATATTTCTGTCGTCGTTCGGGTTTTCTTTTACCGATAATTCGAGAAGCGGCAAATACTGACCACGCGATTTTGTTTTGTCAGGAAAATGTTTTAAAGTTACATTGTCCAATAAAACATACTTCTGTTCTTGAGTGCCTGTATATAGCAAAACTTCGTGTACAGGATGTATCCATTTAAAATTATGCCTTGAATGGATTTTTTCAATGTAAAACTGCATTTGCGGTTTTCCGTTTTCATCAAAACTCCAAATGTAATTATATCTTGCGTTTGTTGTGCCGTTTGTCCATTTTTCTTCCAATTCTTTTCTCCAACCTTTTGAGAACAATTCGTCAAGGTCGGTGCATACGCAAATATCAATATCCTTGCTTACAAATTCCAACGATTTATTTCGTGCCGTGTCAAACCTCCAAGGCTCAATTTTGATAGAATTTACAATAACACCTTTTTCCTTTAATAACTCAACGGTGTTGTCTGTTGAACCTGTGTCGGCAACATATATTTCGTCTGCCTCGCTCATTGAATTTACCCAACGCTCAACAAATTTTTCTTCGTTTTTTGAGATTGCATAAACAGCAATTTTCACATAATCACCTCTATGTACGGTGGCATAAGCCACCTTTATTCACGCAAGTTTTATGATGTTTAATGCCGAAACAGTCGAATTTGTTCCTCCTGCATCAGGCGTGATTGTTATACTTGTTGCATTTGGATTGACAATACTGAGCTCGGTATTCGGCGCAGTTGTCGTGATTATCGAAGTGCCGTCAATACTGCCGTTAGCCGTTGCAGTACCAAAGGTTGTGTTTGGCTGAACTGCTCCGTTGAGAGCAATGCCAAGTTGACCTGCTTCGTTGGAATTTACCTTAAACTGAACAAGATATTCACCCGGTTCGGCAAGATTAAAGCTTGTATTTGTCAATCTTGTTATGCCTGTTGTTCCTGCTGCTGCGTTAGGGAACGGAACGGCTGTGTTTTGTGCAACTACTGTCGGATCTCCTGCGGCAGAAGTTCCGTTAAACGAAGCAAACTCAGCAATTCCACCGGCAATACCTTGAGGACCTGTCGGACCAACTGCACCCGTTGCGCCTGCAACACCTTGCGGACCTTGAGGGCCTGTCGGACCAATTGCACCTGTTGCGCCTGCAATACCCTGTGGACCTTGAGGGCCTGTCGGACCTACTGCACCCGTTGCACCTACGGTACCGGGAACACCCTGTGGACCGGTTGGACCTGTTGCACCGTCAGGACCCGGAATACCTTGAGGACCTGTCGGACCTATAGGACCTTGCGTTCCTTGATACCCCTGTACGCCTTGCGGACCCATAGGTCCCATTGGTCCGGTCGGACCTGTCGGACCGACTACAGGGTACGGTACAGGAACAGGCTCCGGCGGAGCAGGAGGGTACGGAGGTCTTGGCGGAGGACACGGACAAGGCTTAATCGGAGCAGGGCATGCGCAGCATTGCTCTCTTTGATTATATATCATCATATTTATCACCTTTTCATCAAATTATATACGCCTGCCGTAACAGCCAAAGGCATATATTTTATTTTATGAATTCCATACATTTATGGTTACTTTTTCGACAAAAATATTTTTTAAAAAAAGTCAAAAAAACTATTGACTTTTCCTGACCTTTGTGATATAACACAATTAAAGGGCAAAGAAAGTCAAAGTCAGAGTTTGATAATTGCCCAATACAAATTGAAAGAAGATGATTAAGAAATGAAGATGAGTGATGTAATAGCTGATATGATACTTGATATGTTTGATGACAATACATCAACAGTCCAAATTCAGCGTAATGATTTAGCAAACAGAATCGGTTGTGTGCCAAGCCAAATTAATTATGTGATTACATCAAGGTTTACCCCCGAAGCAGGCTATCAGATTGAGAGCAGGCGAGGCGGCGGAGGATATATCTTAATCACCCGTGCAACTTCTCCGCAAAACGCTTTAATGGGTTTCATTAATTCAATAGGAAACAGTATTGACGAGAGAAGTGCAAAGGCAAATTTAATAAATTGTAATTATCAAAAATTAATTAATGACAAGGCAACAAAAATGATGGTTTGCGCTGTTGCAGACAGCAATTATAAAGGTGTTCCAAAGGAATACGCAAATGCAATTCGTGCAAGACAGCTAAAGCAGATGCTTCTTGCATATATTGATTAAATGGGAGGCGTTATTTATGAAATGTACACATTGTCATATGAATGAGGCTAACACTCATATTCAAAGAATTATTAACGGTCAAAAGGAAGAAATGTATCTTTGCGAGGATTGCGCAAGAGAACTCGGAGTTATGAATGATTTTAACTTTGAGCCATTTTCATCCGACAGCTTTTTCGGCGACAGTTTCTTCGGCAATCTTTTGGGCGCAGGTGCAAGTGCATTTAATTCACTTGTCGGATTGAACAGCTGTGCAACTTGCGGTTCAACACTCAATGATATTGTAAATTCCGGTCATGTGGGTTGTTCGGATTGCTACGACAAGTTTGATGACAGACTTGCCCCAAGTGTTGAAAAAATCCACGGAAATGTAAAACATATCGGTAAGAATGTAACCTATACCGAGGCTACAAATACCGAAAAGAAAACAGCTAACGACACCTTGACTCAACTCAAGGAAGAACTTAAACAAGCCGTAAAGGAACAAAGATTTGAAGATGCGGCGGTTCTTCGAGATAAAATCAAGGAATTTAACAAGGAGGATTGATGATGGAAAGCAGATATAAGAAAACATCTGAAAATTCGGATGTTGTGTTGTATTCAAAGGCTGTGCTTATGCGAAATTTGGCGCACACACCATTCCCGACAAGAATGAATGACGACATCAAAAGATCGGTAGTTAAAAAGGTTTTTGCCTGTATAAAGAATTCACCGCTTGCACAGGAATTTGATTTAGTCAATACCTCCGATATTTCAAAAGCAAAGGCTTTGTCTTATGCGGAAAAGGATTTGATTTCCAACAATTTTGCAAAGCAGAGTTCCTCGTTTCTTCTTTCAAAAAATGAGGATGTCAGCATTATGATAAATGATGATGACCACATCAAAATTTCATCATTTTCCGCAGGTCAAAATCCTATTGATGCTTATAACAAAGCAAACGACATTGATGATATATTGATTGACGGACTTCCGATTGCATATTCCGATAAATACGGATTTTTGACATCATCTCCGTACAATTTGGGTACAGGACTTAATGTTTCAATCGTTCTTCATTTGCCGGCACTTGCTCAAAAGAATGTCATTCCAAAGTTGTCAACCACGGTTTCAAAGCTCGGCTTTGTTCTCGGCGAAATGTATGACGGCGGAGCAGGAGACTTTTATATCCTTACAAACACGGTAACTCTCGGTATCACCGAGAAAAGTGCAATTGATAATTTAAATTCAGTTTGCAATCAAATTGTACTTCAAGAACGAAAACTCAGAGATTCTCTCAAAGAAAACGCCGAATGTGAGGATAAAATATATCGAACCTTGGGCATACTTAAACTTGCAAGAAAGCTGTCTGTTGATGAATTCTTAAACAGTATTTCGTTAGTCAGACTCGGTATCTCGCTCGGATATTTTGATTATTCATACGAACTTATCGGGGATATGATGTACAACCTTTTTGATGCAACTCTTGTTGAGTCATCAAAATCAGATTTAACTCAGTCAATGTGCGAAACCTTAAGAGCACAAATAGTCAGAGAAAAATTGGTGTAGCGTTTCGCACTGTTAATTAATTTACAGTGAAAGGCGATGATATTATGTATCGTTTTAATTCATTTACTACGAAAGCTAATGAGGTGCTTAACCTCGCAATCAAAAGTGCACAGGCATACGGTCACAATTATATCGGCACAGAGCATATCCTTATAGGTTTGCTTTCAACCGATTCAACCATTCCTGCACTCACTGACAATAACATTACTTATGAGGGTGTAGACCGTCTTATCCGTGAGGAAATAGGCGTCGGCAACCCAACATCTCTTACTCCCGATGATTTCACACCGAGAGCAAAGAGAATAATTGAAATTTCTTTCCAAATTGCAAGAACAATGCGTAATTCCTATGTAAGTGTTGAGCATTTGCTCGCTGCACTTCTCAAGGAGGACGACAGTTATGCCGTAAAGTTCATCAATGAACTTGGCACAGATTCTCAAAGAGTGTTTGATGATTTAATTACAGATTTGAGTTCAAACAGCTATGATTCAAATCCTCAGTCATCATCTAAGAAAAAAGGTAAGAGCAAAACTCCTACTCTTGATGAATTTGGCAAAAATCTTACAGAACTTGCAAAGCAAGGCAAGATTGACCCTGTAATCGGCAGAGAAAAGGAAATAGAAAGAGTTATTCAAATTCTTTCAAGACGAAACAAAAACAATCCTTGCCTTATCGGTGAACCTGGTGTTGGCAAAACCGCAATCGCAGAGGGACTTGCACTTAAAATTGTTAACGGCGAAGTTCCTGAAATGCTTGCAAACAAAACCATTTATTCACTTGATTTGACTTCAATGGTAGCCGGTACAAAGTACAGAGGCGACTTTGAGGAAAGAATCAAAAAGGCAATGGACGAAGTCAAGGACAACAAGGATGTTATCCTCTTTATTGATGAAATCCACAACATTATGGGTGCAGGTGCAGCCGAAGGTGCTGTTGACGCTGCAAACATTCTCAAGCCGTCACTTGCCCGTGGTGAAATTCAAGTAATCGGTGCAACAACCATTTCCGAATACAGAAAAAATATTGAAAAGGATGCGGCACTTGAAAGAAGATTTCAGCCTGTAACAGTCGGTGAACCAACCGAAGAAGAAACAGTTGAAATTCTCAAAGGACTTCGTGACAAGTACGAAGCACACCACAAGGTAAAGATTACCGATGACGCTATCGACTCAGCAGTAAAGCTTTCATCAAGATATATCAATGACAGATTTTTGCCTGATAAGGCTATTGACCTTATTGATGAGGCTGCTTCGGTTGTAAGACTCAATGCTTACACACTTCCGCAAAATCTTAAGGATATGGAAGAAGAAATCAAGCGACTTAACGCCGAAAAGCAGGACGCAGTCAACAATCAAAAGTTTGAAGAAGCCGCAAAATTAAGAGATAAGGCAAACGAACTCAAAAAGCTTCTTGAAGATGAAAAGTCAAAGTGGCGTAATTCGTCAAATCACGATGCAAAGGCTGTTTCAAGCGAGGAAATCGCACAGGTTGTTTCGCAATGGACAGGTGTTCCCGTAAGTCAACTTACTAAAGAAGAAAGCGAAAGATTGCTTAATATGGAAAATATTTTGCATGAAAGAATTGTCGGTCAAGACAAGGCTGTAAGTGCAATTTCAAAGGCAATCAGAAGAGGCAGAGTAGGACTTAAAAATCCTAACAGACCTATTGGTTCGTTCATCTTCCTTGGTCCAACCGGTGTTGGCAAAACAGAACTTTGTAAATCACTTGCAGAAGCAATGTTCGGCGATGAAAATGCAATTATCAAGCTTGATATGTCCGAATATATGGAAAAGCACACTGTATCAAAACTTATCGGTGCGCCTCCGGGATATGTCGGTTTTGACGAGGGTGGTCAATTGACCGAGAAAATCAGAAGAAAACCATACAGCGTTGTACTTTTTGATGAAATCGAAAAGGCTCATCCCGATGTGTTCAATATGCTTCTTCAAATCCTTGAGGACGGTGTCTTGACTGATTCACAGGGCAGAAAGGTTTCGTTCAAGAATGCAATCATCATTATGACTTCTAACGTCGGTGCTTCAAAAATTACCGATGAAAAACTTGCTCTTGGATTTGTTCAGGAGGACGGCAAGAAACTTTCAATTGAAGATTTGGTAATGCCTGATTTGAAAAAGACCTTTAAGCCTGAATTTCTTAACCGTCTTGATGATATTATTGTGTTCAATCAACTTAACCAAAACGATATTGAAGAAATTGCAAAGCGTATGCTTAAATCTTTGAAGAAGAGAACATCCGACCTCGGTATTGAACTTGATTTTACAGACAATGCCATCACGGAACTTGCAAAAGAGGGCTTTGATAAAACCTATGGCGCAAGACCGCTTCGTCGTGCAATTCAGTCAAAGATTGAGGACAGACTTTCCGAGCTTATTCTTGATAAGACAATCGGCGAGGGTTCAAAGTGCACTGTTGATTTTGCTGACGGTGAGTTTCAGTTTAACTCCTAATTTATAAAGATATACGGCACAAAGAAAATTTCTTTGTGCCGTATTTTTAATAAAATCCTTGAAAACCTACTAAAATGGTGGTATTATTAAATCAAGGATTGGAGATGATGTTTTGAAAATTTCTACAAAAGGCAGATATGCGCTGCGTATGATGATTGACTTGGCACAAAATCAAGGCGACGGATATGTGTCTTTGAAGGATATAGCAAATAGACAGGAAATTTCCAAAAAATATTTGGAACAAATTGTGGCAATTCTAAATAAACCTGATGTTCTTCGCACAAACAGAGGTTATCAGGGCGGTTACAGATTGGCAAAAAGCGCAAATGAATATACAGTAGGAGATATTCTGCGTTTGACAGAGGGTGGACTCGCTCCCGTGACTTGTCTTGACAATTCGCCTGTTTTGTGTGACAGAGCAGAGGATTGTATCACTCTTCCGATTTGGAAAGGGTTGTACAAGGTCATTTCCGAATATCTCGACAGCATCACTTTGCAGGATATTGTTGACAGAAATTCGGATATTTCAAACTTTGATTATATAATATAAGGAGTTAGTTATGAGAAATCACGAGGTAGTAAACAGCCACAATCTTCTTGATGAAAACGGTCATCTCATCGAACCCGGTTGGAGTAAATCTTTAGTCCAAAAATACGACAGAAATATGATTAAAAAACGCAAGACAAGAATTAAAGAATGGGATTATTATTACATAATATCAAATTCAAACAAGTTTTGCCTTGCTCTCACTATTTCCGATTTGAGTTATCTCGGTATGTACAGCGTCAGCTTCATTGATCTTGATAAAGCAGTTGAACACACTCAGTCGGAACTTACTCCGTTTCCTATGGGCAAAACTAATTTGCCGTCACATTCTGCAAGAGGCGATGTTTCGTTCAAGAATAAAAACCTTGATGTTTCATTCAAACACATTGGCGATTCTAGAGCAATAAAAATGAACTACAAATCATTTGATAACAAGCAGGGCGTTTCCTGTGATATTATTCTCACAGATGAACCTCGTGACAGTATGGTTATTGCAACACCTTGGGCAGAGGATAAAAAAGCGTTTTATTATAACCAAAAAATCAACTGTATGCGTGCAAGCGGAACAGTAACATACAAAGGCAAAACCTACACACTCAATCCTGAAACAGACTTTGCGGGTCTTGATTGGGGCAGAGGCGTTTGGACAAAAGATAATGTTTGGTATTGGGGTTCCGGTTCAGGTCAAATAGACGGTGTGCCGTTCGGTTTTAACATCGGCTATGGCTTTGGCGACACAACCGCCGCAAGTGAAAATGTTATTTTCTATAATGGCATTGCAAACAAATTTGATGATGTTGTGTTCAATATCAGTGACAATTACACTGACCCGTGGACAATAAAATCGTCCGATGGCAGATTTGATATGGATTTCACACCGATTATCGACAGGAATGCATTGATTGATGTTAAGGTCATCGTTACCGACCAACATCAGGTATTTGGCAAGATGAACGGTACTGCTATCCTTGATGACGGTACAAAAATTGAACTGAAGGACTTTGTCTGCTTTGCGGAAAAGGTACATAACAAGTATTGATGAAAAAGTTAAATAAGCTGTATGATTTGGCAGGCAAACTTGAAGATGAACTTGATTTCGATTTTCGAGCACAGTCAAACAGAATCGACTCTTTTCAAGAATTTTATGAGAATATAATCGTTCCGTATGCTCACGGTGACAGAATTTATTTCAGAGGCGAAAGGATAAGAAGCATCGACCGTCCGCTTTTGCCGTCAATTTTCAGGCATAGAAATATTGTGCTTGATGATGACGAAAATTTTGCACAGCTTGATGCTCAAAGACTGCTCTATTTTTATAATAAATATCCCGAATATACCGATGTGTTCAAAAAGACTATTGGGGGATTGTCAGAAGATAATTTGTATCCGTTTTTGAGCTTTTCACAGCATTATTTTGGTTTGAGTCCATTGATTGATTTGACGAAAAATCCTTTTGTTTCCTTGTCTTTTGCATTAAAGAACAGAACGGAATATAATGAGGATATTTTGCTTTATACCGTTGAAATCAAGGACGAAAACGACTATACATCTCATTCTCATATCGCAAATGAGTGGATGAAGAATTACAATGTTATTGTACTCCGAGAAGCACCGACAAACGCAACCGATGCCATAAAGGAGTATAGCAAGGAAAGTCTGCTTAAACGCAAAGAATATGGCAAAGAAAATTTGCTTCAATACAAAGATTTGATTGAAGAAATAAAGGGCAGGTCAATATTTGAAATCAGCGCCCCTACGGCAAAACTGATTGATGTTCCTACCAACGATTTGATGCGTTTTCAGCAAGGCGTGTTTCTTTTGCTTGATGATTTTACGATATTCGGCAATGGCTATCTTACAAAGAAAATCAGGGATGATTTTGCAATTAAAAAGTGGATAATCAACAAGAATATTTGTCATGAATTGTTGGATTATCAAAAACAAAAAGCGCCGTATTATGATTACGACACTATAACCGATTTGTCAAAAGCAGTCGGTAAAATTAAGCAAATTTATTTTTAGGATGTGATTTTATGACATTTTTCAGTCAGCTTTCAGGTGACAATAAAGAGTTGATAAAACTTGCGGTTTTAGTTTTATTATCTTCATTTTTATCTCTTGTTGTTTGTGTTTTGACCTCTGTTGCAATCAGTGAGGATTCAAAAGCAAGAGGAATAAAAAGCAGAATTTCTTTTGCGGTTTTTGGATTTTTCTTTCCTGTGCCAACTGCGATTGTTTATTTGATTGTCAGAAATAAAGCAAAGAAAATCCAGCCTAAAATATGCAACTGTTGCGGAATATCTCTTGATAATTCGTTTGCCGTCTGTCCACAGTGCGGTTCAACACAATTTACTGATTATTTAATTGTAGATAACGAAAAACATCGCAAAGTCGCTAAATCAACTGCTATATCTGCGGCTGTTTTGTATATTCTTGTTTTAATTATCGGCTTGTATATGCAATTTTCCGGATTGTTTTATACCACAAGTTTTGCACGGGATAAAAACAATTATAATTATGATAACGGTTATCAATACGGTTTTAATAATGACGACCGAGATGATGACGACGACAAAGATGACGAATTCGACAAGGATGATATGGACGAATACTTCAATCAATTTGGCAACGGTCAAAATAATTCGGAGTCATTTGACGATTGACGCTAAAAAACAAGGGGCTTTACATTATTTTTGTAAAGCCTCTTTTATTTTCATATACCATATTCCGAAAACTTCTCTTGTAAAATATGCCACTCGCAGTATCGGTATGCTTTTTGCAGGGAGTGACGACGGAACAAAACCAATCTTTTGAGCATACATTTTTGCTCGCAACATATGATATTCGCTTGTTGCGATTGCTGTGTTATTTGACAATTTTAATTCATCGACAATTTGTTTTGAAAACAGCATATTTTCATATGTGGATGTTGATTTTTCTTCTTTGATCAATCGTTCTTTTTCAATTCCGTTGGAAGTTAAAATTTGTTCCATACATTCGGCTTCGGATATATCCTCGTCATCACCTTGTCCGCCCGACAGGATTGCAACAGCATTTTTGTTTTTTGTCATATAATCTTTTGCGGCAAGGCATCTTTTTACAAGTGCTTTTGACGGAACACTTCCTTTAACTCTGCAACCGAGCACAATAACGGTGTTTTCGCTTTTTGCAGAATATTTTGAAGCTTTGATAATTCTGAATAAAGTTGTGAAAAATAGAATAAAGAATACAGTTGCTATTGTTGAAATTACGATTATAATAATTTTGCCGATTTGTGTTTTGTAAAACAACTCAATTTCATTTTGAAATGTTGCAAGCAAAAGCATAACCGTTCCTAATAGTATGCCGAATATGTTGCCGATATTTATTTTTGATTTGTACAACGGTGAAATATATATTCCTATGATTAAAACCGCAAAAATAATCAGTGCTGATTTCATACTATCTCCTTTGTGAAATTTATACAAATACTTTAGCATATTGACGAAAAATTGTAAATGATTTTATAAAATTTATCCAAAAATAGTGACAAAATAATATAAGTGTGATATTATATAAATGCTTTAATCAGTTAAAGTTATATAACAAACATAACAAACGAAATACGGAGGGATAAGTTATGGCTTATGTTGATGAGATACTTGAGTATCTTGAAAGAAAAGACTATTATGAACCGGAATTTGTTCAGGCAGTAAGTGAAGTTCTTAATTCACTTCGTCCTGTAATTGATGCAAACGAGAAGAAATACCGTCAGGTTGCACTTCTTGAAAGAATTATCGAACCTGAAAGAATTCTTAGATTTAGAGTTCCTTGGATTGATGATAAGGGTCAGGTGCATGTAAATCGCGGCTATCGTGTACAGTTTAACTCTGCTATCGGTCCATATAAAGGCGGTTTAAGACTTCACCCAAGTGTAAACCTTGGTATTATTAAATTCCTTGGTTTTGAGCAAATATTCAAAAACTCGCTTACCGGACTTCCAATCGGCGGCGGTAAGGGTGGCTCTGACTTTGACCCAAAGGGCAAGAGCGACAGAGAAATTATGATGTTCTGCCAAAGCTTTATGACAGAACTTTGCAAGGTTATCGGTGCCGACACAGACGTTCCTGCCGGTGACATCGGTACAGGTGCAAGAGAAATCGGCTATATGTTCGGTCAATATAAGAGAATTTGCGGTACCTATGAAGGCGTACTTACCGGTAAGGGTCTTTCATTTGGCGGTTCTCTTGCAAGAACAGAGGCAACAGGCTACGGACTTCTTTATTTTACAGAAGAAATGCTTAAGTGCAACGATTCTACTATCGAGGGCAAGACTGTTTGTGTTTCCGGTTCAGGTAATGTTGCTATTTATGCAGTTGAAAAGGCACAAATGCTCGGTGCAAAAGTTGTTACCGTTTCCGATTCAACAGGTTGGATTTACGATAAAGACGGCATTGATGTTGCTCTCCTTAAAGATATTAAGGAAAACAGAAGAGAAAGACTTACCGCTTATGCGGAAGCTCGCCCATCTGCTCAGTATCACGCAGGCAGAGGTGTATGGCAAATCAAGTGTGATGTTGCTTTGCCTTGTGCAACTCAAAACGAACTTACTATCGATGATGCAAAACTCCTTGTTGAAAACGGCTGTATTGCTGTTGCAGAGGGTGCTAATATGCCTACAACTCTTGAAGCTACAAAGTATCTCCAAGAGCACGGTGTAATGTTTGCTCCGGGTAAGGCTGCCAACGCAGGCGGTGTTGCAACATCAGCTCTCGAAATGAGCCAAAACAGCGAGCGTATAAGCTGGACATTTGAAAAGGTTGATGCAAAGCTTAAAGATATTATGGTTAATATCTATCACAATATTGACAATGCCGCTAAAAAGTACGGACTTGACGGCGACTATGTTGCAGGTGCAAACATTGCAGGCTTCGAAAAGGTTGCAGATGCAATGATGGCACAGGGTATTGTTTGATTTAACTTCAATTTACAGAGGACGACTTGTTTCGTCCTCTTTTTTATTATATATAAATATTATAATTATATTGCAAAATATATGTAAATGTGGTATAATTTCAAAAATATTATGTGAAAGAGCGTCTTGAAATGATTATCTTAGGAATTGACCCCGGCTATGCAATAGTCGGATGGGGAGTAATTGAATATTCTTATTCGCGATTTCACGTGCTCGGTTACGGAGCGATTACAACTCCTGCCGATTCGCCGTTTCCTCAAAGGCTTCAAACTATCTACAATGATATGTGCTATATTTTTGAAAAATACAAGCCTGAGGTTATGAGTATGGAAAAACTGTTCTATAACTCGAACCAAAAGACAGTTATTGACGTTGCGCAGGCAAGGGGAGTTATCACTCTTGCGGCGCAAATGAATATGAAGGATATTTACGAATATACTCCGTTACAGGTTAAGCAATCGGTAACAGGCTATGGCAGAGCGGAAAAAAAGCAAGTTATGGAAATGACAAAGAACATTTTGAACTTGCCTGCCATTCCAAAACCTGACGACACGGCAGATGCTTTGGCTATGGCGATTTGTCACGCACATTGCAGCGGATCGGCTATGAACAAAATCAGCAATATGATTAATTTTGGAGATAAAAAATGATTTACAGCTTAAAGGGCACACTTACATATCTTGAACCAACCTTTGCAGTTGTCGAGTGCGGAGGTGTCGGCTTCAAATGCTTTGCAAGCACAACGACTATAACTTCTTTGACTTCCGTCGGAACAGAAGTTCAGCTTTTGACATATATGAGCATCAGAGAGGACGCAATGGATTTGTACGGCTTCGCAACTCAAAACGAATTGGAGGCATTCAAACTTCTCATTTCTGTAAGCGGAGTTGGTCCAAAGGCTGCAATTTCTATTTTATCTGCTCTTGCTCCCGACCGACTTGCCGTTGCCGTTTCGTGCGGAGATGTCAAATCAATTCAGGTTGCACAGGGTGTCGGCAAAAAAACAGCAGAACGCATTGTTCTTGAACTAAAGGACAAAATGAACATTGTTGCAGGCGGCGAAACCGCAACTGTTGTGGAGAATATTCAATCACAGGTTGTCGGCAGTAATTCATCAGAAGCTATTGAGGTTCTTGTATCTCTCGGATTTAACCAATCCGATGCGGCGCTTGTTGTCAGCAAATTTGACCCAAAGATGTCTGTTGACGATATGATAAGAAAAGGACTTCAAAGTCTTTCTTCTAACTTATAACAGGTGAAATTATGATAGAAAACGAATTTGAATATGATTTTGAAAATCGTATGTCGGCACCGGAATACACTCCTGCTGACGAGGAAATAGAAAATTCCTTACGACCAAAACAACTGACCGATTATGTCGGACAGGAAAAGGCAAAGGAAAACCTTTCGATTTATATTAAAGCCGCAAAACAGCGTGGCGAATCGCTCGACCATGTTTTGTTCTATGGCCCACCGGGACTCGGCAAAACAACCCTTGCCGGAATAGTTGCAAACGAGATGGGGGTCAACATTCGTGTTACTTCAGGCCCTGCAATCGAAAAACAGGGCGATTTGGTTGCTATTCTTTCAAACCTTGAGCAAGGCGATGTCCTTTTTATTGACGAAATTCACAGACTTAACAGAACAGTTGAAGAAATCCTTTATCCGGCAATGGAAGACGGCAAGATTGATATCATCATCGGTAAAGGTCCGAGTGCAAGAAGCTATCAACTTAGCCTACCAAAGTTCACTCTTATCGGTGCAACAACAAGAGCGGGTCAGCTCTCAGCACCGCTTCGTGACAGATTTGGTGTGATTCTTCGCCTTGAAATGTATACACCTGAGGAACTTTCGCAGATTGTTAAGAGGTCGTCAAAAATTCTCAACATTCCTGTTGATGACGACGGTGCATATCAAATTGCAAGCCGTTCAAGAGGAACACCGCGTATTGCTAACCGACTTCTTAAACGAAGCAGAGATTTTGCCGAGGTTAAATATGAGGGCATCATAACAGCCGAGGCGGCAGCGTCAGCTCTCAACAGTATGGAAATTGATGAACTCGGACTTGATTCAATCGACCGCAGATTGTTAACAACTATGATTAAGAATTATAATGGCGGTCCTGTCGGACTCGAAACTATTTCTGCCGCAATCGGGGAAGAATCGGTTACTATAGAGGATGTTTATGAGCCGTATCTTATGCAAATCGGCTTTTTGGCAAGAACTCCGAGGGGAAGAATTGTAACTCCGGCAGGTTATAAGCATCTCGGATTTGAAAATTATTCAGACAATCCACAACAGTCATTTGATTTATAAGGAGAAATTATGGGTAGACTTTTTGGTACAGACGGTGTAAGAGGAATTGCTAATAAAGATTTGACAAACGAGCTCGCAATGCAAATCGGTGCGGCGGCTGCCGAGGTTTTGCTTAAAGAATCAAAGAGTGCAAAACCGACCGTACTTATCGGCAAAGATACAAGAGCTTCGGGCGATATGCTTGAAGCGGCACTTACCGCAGGACTTTGCAGCGTTGGTTGCAATGTTCTTTCTGTCGGAATTGTTCCGACTCCGGCGGTTGCATATCTTGTCGGTCTTTATGAATGTGAGGCAGGAATTATGATTTCCGCTTCTCACAATCCTTGTGAATATAACGGAATTAAAATTTTCCAAAAGTCAGGATATAAACTTGATGACGCACTTGAAGATGAAATTGAGGCTATCATTCTCGACAACGCTGAAAAAATCGAATATAAAACCGGCGGTGAAGTCGGCAATGCAACGAAGTGCAAATCTGCCGTAAAAGATTATATTGAACACGTTGTTGCTACTACAAACGTTAATTTTGACGGACTTAAAGTAGCACTTGATTGTGCAAACGGTTCGGCAAGTGTTTGTGCAAAAGAAATATTTACATCATTGGGTGCTAAATGCTTTATGTTATCAGATACACCGGACGGTGTGAACATTAATGATAAGTGCGGTTCAACTCATCCCGAAGAACTTATGAAGTTTGTCAAGGATGCAGGCCTCGACCTCGGTCTTGCATTTGACGGTGATGCTGACAGAATGCTTGCTGTTGATGAAAACGGTGAACTTGTGGACGGTGACAAGGTTATTGCTATTTGTTCATCAAAAATGAAACAAGAGGGCACTCTGAAAAAAAATACCGCAGTTGTTACTGTTATGAGCAATATGGGCTTTTTCAAGTTCTGCGAGGAAAACGGTATTAGATGTGAAAAAACTGCTGTCGGCGACAGATATGTTCTTGAAAAGATGCTTAAAGAAGGCTATAATATCGGCGGCGAACAATCGGGACATGTAATATTCCTCGATTATGCCACAACAGGCGACGGTGAGCTTTCAGGCGTTCAACTTCTTGAAGCTGTTGTAAAAAGCGGTAAGAAATTGTCTGAACTTGCTTCTGTTATGCAAGTTTATCCTCAGGTGCTTATTAACGTAAAAGTTTCGGCTGAGGGCAAGAAAAAATATAATAATGACGAATATATCATTGCCGCAACTCAAAAGGCTGAAATGGAACTTATGGGTGACGGTCGTGTGCTTGTAAGAGTCAGTGGTACAGAACCGTTGGTTAGAGTTATGCTTGAAGGCAAGGATATAAATCATATACAAAAACTCGGTGAACAGATCGCCGAAGTAGTTAAGGAAAGACTTTCATAATGAGATATTCAAAAGATTGGAAAGATTACGAACTTATTGATTGCTCTTGCGGTGAAAAACTTGAACGCTGGACAAGAGAAATCTTAATCAGACCGGACCCGCAGGTTATTTGGAAAAGCGAAAAAAATCACAAACTTTGGTATCAGCCAAACGCAAGATATGTAAGATCAAAAACCGGCGGAGGTAAATGGCAGGTGTTTTCGCATATGCCGTCTGCTTGGCAGGTTAGATACAAGGATTTGACTTTCAACATCAAAACAATGGGCTTTAAGCATACAGGTTTGTTCCCGGAACAAGCCGTCAATTGGGATTATGTAAGAGAACTTATCAAGAATTCCGATAAAGAGCAGGTTAAGGTTCTAAATCTTTTTGCATATACAGGTGCAGCTACAGTTGCTTGTCTTAAAGAGGGTGCAAGCGTTGTGCATGTAGATGCATCCAAAGGTATGACAAATTGGGCAAAGGAAAATGCACAGGCGTCAGGCGTTGCCGAGGGCGATGTCAGATGGATTGTTGATGATTGCATAAAGTTTGTTAAAAGAGAATACAGACGAGAGAATAAGTACGATATTATTATTCTTGACCCTCCTTCATACGGCAGAGGACCAAAGGGCGAAATTTGGCACCTTGAAGAGTGTCTGTATGACTTTATGCTTGAAGTTGAAAAAGTACTTTCAGACGAACCCATTGCAGTTATTCTTAATTCATACACTACAGGACTTTCTGCTTCCGTTATGAAATACATACTTGATGATATCATCACCTCAAAGCACGGTGGAAGCGTTGAAGCAGACGAAATCGGCTTGCCTGTAACTGCAAACGGCGGCATTCTTCCGTGCGGAACAACAGCTATTTGGAAGGCTTGATGTATGGAATTAATTAGATTTGAAAATGTTTCGTTTTCGTACAAAACGACGGATGAAAATGACAATCCTTTAAAAATTCCCGTACTTAAAGATTTTAATCTTTCGATAGAACAAGGCTCTTTTGTTGCTATTCTCGGACATAATGGTTCAGGTAAATCAACTGTTGCCAAATTAACAAACGGCATTTTATTTGCTGATGAAGGTACTGTTATCGTTAACGGAAAAGTCGCCAAGGATGACGACAGTATTTACGATATAAGACGAGATGCGGGTATGGTTTTTCAAAATCCCGACAATCAAATTGTTTCTTCTATCGTTGAAGAAGATGTTGCATTCGGCGTTGAAAATCTCGGCGTTCCGTCCGATGAATGCAGAAAAAGAGTTGACGAAGCGTTAAAAACAGTCGGTATGTATGAATACAGACTCAAAACTCCGTCAAAACTTTCGGGCGGCCAAAAGCAAAGGGTTGCAGTTGCAGGAATTATTGCAATGAAACCGAAATGTATTGTACTTGATGAACCGACCGCTATGCTTGACCCTGTCGGTCGAAAAGAAGTTATCGACACGGTTATGAAATTGAACAAAGAAGAGGGCATAACCATTGTTCTTATTACTCACTATATGGACGAAGCCGTAAAGGCTGACAGAGTTGTTGTTATGGATGATGGAGTTATCAAACTTGACGGCACACCGAGAGAAGTGTTTGCGGATGTTGACAAAATAAAATCTTTGTCACTTGAAGTTCCGCAGTCAACAGAACTTATCAATTGTCTTGGTTTAGACACAGAGCAAACCGTTCTTAATTCGGACGAGTGTGCAAAAGAACTATATAAATATTTAAAGAGAGAAAAATAATGGCGATTTTAGAGTGTAAAAATTTAAAATTCATATATGGCATAGGAACTCCTTTTGAGTTTTGTGCTGTTGACGGCGTTGATTTTTATGCTCAGGAAAACGAGATTATCGGCATAATCGGTCATACAGGTTCCGGCAAATCAACATTTATTCAGCATCTCAACGGTCTTTTAAAACCGACCGATGGTACAGTAATTGTAAACGGCAAAGATATTTGGGCAAAAGAGAACAAAGACAATATCCGTCAGGTTCGTTTTGCAGTCGGTCTTTGTTTTCAATATCCCGAGCATCAAATTTTTGAAGAAACTATTTTTAAGGAAATTGCTTTCGGTCCAAAACAAATGGGTCTTGACGATGTCGAAATCAAGAGCCGTGTGTACAAAAGTATGGAGTATGTCGGTCTTGACAAAGCAATTGAAAACAAATCGCCGTTTGATTTATCGGGCGGTCAAAAGCGTAGAGTGGCAATAGCCTCAATAATCGCTATGAAACCGCAGGTGCTCATTTTGGACGAACCTTGTGCAGGACTTGACCCAAAGGGCAGAGATGTCATTTTAAGCCTTGTAAAGGATTATCAAAGTAAGTCGGGCAGTACCGTGCTTTTTGTTTCACATTCTATGGAAGATGTCGCAAAAATTGCCGATAGAGTTTTGGTGTTTAACGACAGCAAAGTTGCTATGTTTGGTACGGTTGACGAGGTTTATTCAAGAGGCAAGGAACTTAAAGAAATGGGGCTTAATGTTCCTGAAGTCACCGAAGCGTTCATAAAACTTCACGATATGGGAATTGATTGCAGAACTGATATTTATACCGTTGAGCAGGGAATTGAGGAATTTGCAAGACTTAAAAGCCAAAAGGAGGAACTGCAATGATTGATGTTACCATCGGGCAGTATCTACCGGGTGATTCTGTCGTACACAAAGCAGATGCAAGAGTAAAAATAGTTACTGCGCTGTTGTTTATGATTTCTGTATTCTTGTGCAGAAACTATTACACAATGGGGGTGGCTCTTCTCCTTTCAATTGCCATAACAACAATTTCAAAGATTAAACCGAAAGTTATGCTTAAAGGTTTAAAACCGATTATTGTCATTGTTATTTTTACAACCGTTCTTAATCTTTTTTACGGTTCGGGCGAACCGCTTGTACAATTAGGCTTTTTGAAAATCACCGCTCAAGGAATCAATAATTCAATATTTATGGCACTTAGGATTATCATCCTTGTTATATTCGGCTTGATTTTGACATACACAACGACTCCGACTGCGTTGACTGATGCAATGGAATCTCTTATGAAACCGCTTAAATTATTCAAGGTTGATGTTCATTCAATAGCGATGACCATGACCATTGCACTTCGATTTATCCCAACTCTTGTTGAGGAAGTAGACAAGATTATGTCTGCTCAAAAAAGCAGGGGCGCAGATATGGAAAGCGGTGGAATATTCAAGAGAGTAAAGGCTGTTGTTCCTGTTATGATTCCGCTTTTTGTTTCATCATTCAGACGAGCAAACGAGCTTGAATATGCAATGGAATGCAGATGCTATCGTGGCGGTGCCGGCAGAACTAAAATGAAAATTATGAAAATGTCTGCAAAAGACTATGTATTGCTTATTTTGTCAATCATATATTTTGTCGGCATTGTTCTTGCAAGAATTTTTATGAGTAAGGTTATATGAGAAGATTACTTGTAACAATCAGATATGACGGCTCAGCTTATCACGGCTATCAGGTTCAAAACAATGCCGTGACGGTTCAAGAGGTGTTTCAAAACGCTGTTGAAAAGGTGTTCAATCAAAGGCTTGATGTCAAGGGTTGCAGCCGTACAGACAGCGGAGTACACGCAAATATGTACTGCATATCGTTTGACACGGATATGAATATTCCAAACGAGAGTGTAGTTTTGGCTCTTAACACATATTTGCCTGATGACATTGCAGCTTATGACTGCAAGGAAGTCAGCCTTGATTTTCATCCTCGATACAGCTGTGAATCAAAGGAATATGTTTATAAAATTTATAACGGAAAATATCGCAATCCGTTTTTTGCAAAATACGCTTTGTGGTACAGATGGAATTTAGACGCTGAATATTTGAATAAAGAGGCTCAGGCTTTTGTCGGCAAGTATGATTATTCAGGCTTTTGCAGCATTAAATCCGATGTTGAGGATTCTGTCAGAGAAATTTATTCTTGCAAAGTTTGGCGTGAGGATGATTTTGTTTTCTTCAAGGTTTGCGGTGACGGATTTTTATATAATATGGTCAGAATTATGGTTGGCACATTGCTTTTTGTCAACGAAGGAAAAATAAAAAGCGGTGAGCTAAAAGATGTAATTCTTTCAAAAGACAGGCGAAGGGCAGGAAAAACCGCTCCGCCACAGGGTCTTTACTTAAATAAGGTGAATTATTATGCCAAGTAATGAACGAGAAAATCAAAGAATAGAAAGAAAAAAGCTCAAAGACAACAAAATCAAAAAAATAATTTGGATTGTTTTGGGCATTATTGTTTTTCTTTTGATTGTTCTAAAGATTTGCGAAATTGATTTTGCGGATATAAAAAACAAAGTTGATTCAGCCAATATTTCAAGCTCGGTTGACAGCGATACATATCCTTATTCGGTTGATGTTCGTAAAGATTCCAATATGGAATTGGTAAACGGTAAACTATACGCTTTAACCGATACAAGTGTTGTTTCAATAGAACCGGCATCGGGCAAAACCGCATATCATTTTGATCACGGCTACGCATCTCCCGTGCTTAAATCAAACGGTAATTACACTTGCCTTTTTGACAGGGGAGGAACAAGAGTCAGACTTGATTCAACAACGAAGAATTTGTACGAAAAAACTCTTGACCGTAATCTAATAACTGCCGTTGTTGCAAAAAACGGTACTATTGTCTATTCTGCATTTTGTGATGATGCAAAATCAAAAATTGTTGTTATCAACAAAAACGAAGCTAAAAAACTTGAATATGAAATCAATGACGGCTACGTAACAACTCTTGCCGTAAATTCAAACGCTTCAAAAATCGCTTTTACAAGTGTTAACTCAAAAGATGCTTTTTTGTCATCTACGGTTCATATTTTCAATGTTTCAAATAAAGAAATGACATTTGAAAAAGAATTTAAAAAATCAGATGTTCTTGATTTACACTTTACTAATTCAAACAATTTGTATATCATCGGCGATGATTTTTTATCGATTGTAAAATCGGGAAAAAATGCCGAATATATATTTAAACAGGGCAGCATTTCAACAATGAATTATTGCTATACCTCATCAAACGAACTTTTGATTAATTACAGCGATTTTTCAAATTCATCAAAGTCAAAACTTGATTATATAAAATCAAACGGCAATATAAAAACAAGTGTTGCCTTAAAATCCGCTTCAAAGAGTATTACATCAAATTCTAATGAAATAACTGTTTTGTTCCATAATAAAATTTGCATTTATTCTTTGACAAGCGGTGAACTAAAACGTTCTGTAAAATGTGACAGTTCAGTAGACAGTGCTTATAAATTGTCGTCAAGAATTTATGTTCAATACGGGCAATGTATTGATGTAATAAAGAAGGAATAACAAATGACAATATTTAATTATACGGTTAATTATGTTGATTTGATTATTATCGGTATATTTTTACTTTTTGGATTTATCGGATTAAATAAGGGTATTTTCATTACTCTTGTGAACTTCATAAGATATGCGCTTGGATTATCTGCTTGTATGATATCGGCAGACAGATTGCCACAGCCTATTTATGACAATTTCTTAAAAAATAAAGTGCTTGACACTGTTAATCAAAAAATCGTAACCTCGACTAATATTGACGAAATAATGGATAATATTAACAGTTTCATAAACAGCTTGCCGAACATCATTAAAAACAACATTGATTTAACTTCGTTAAAACTTTCTTCAAACAATATTTCCCAAAATATAACAAATGATGTGTTTGAACCTGTTATAATAATATTTCTCAAGGTTGTTATATTTATCGTTGTGTTTGCTTTATTCTTTGGTATAACAGGTGCTGTCATTAGCCACATTAGAAAAAAGAATAAAGAAAAGAGAAAAGAAAATAATAAAAAAAGTTTTGTTGTGTTTATAGACAGACTTATTGGCTTTTTGTTCGGAATTCTTAAAGGCGCTCTTGTTGTATTTGTTTTTGTAAGTGCTGTAACAAGTCTTTTGGGAGTGTCAAACATTGCCGACAATCAATTTTTACAAACCGCTGCCAACAGTCAGCTTTATCAACTGTTACTCAACTATAATCCATTTAATGTGATTACGGAGGGAATTATATGAGCAAATTTAAAGAAAATGTAAATGATTTATTTGAAAACTGGAACACCATTCCAAACTGGCTGAGCTTTTTAAGAATTGCTCTTATTCCTGTTTTTTCAATTCTTTTCATCAAAGAAAAATACATACCTGCATTTGTACTTATGATTATTGCCGCTTTAACAGATTTAATTGACGGAAAAATTGCAAGAAAGTACAATATGGTGTCTAATCTTGGTAAAATCCTTGACCCTATTGCCGACAAGCTTTCTCAAGTTGCAATAGTAATTATTTTGATTGTTAAGTTTTGGTCTTTTGACGGTCCGCTCAAATATTTATTGTTTTTATTTATTGCCAAAGAACTCATTATGGTTGTAGGCGGTGGACTGCTTCTTGCAAAAGGCTTGCGCCCTGTTGCGGCTGAAATGTGGGGAAAAGTTGCCACAACTGTATTTTATGTATTTATGATTGCCATTATTGCTATCGGTCCAAACGGTGCATTGGTAGGCCATTGGTTCTTTAAGGCTTTGCCAACACCTGTTATCTATGGTATGGTGATTATATCGGTTATTCTTGCATTTGTATCTTTGTTCGGATATGCTCCGGGCTTTATTAAGCAAATCAAGGAGAACAAATCAAACAAATAACTTTAGGAGATTATATATCGAATGAAACAACCAATGTGTACACGATGCGGTGAAAGACCGGCTATTGTGTTTATTCAAAAAATGGAAGACGGCGTTATGAAGCCTGAGGGGCTTTGCTACAAGTGTGCCAAAGAACTGAATGTCGATATGGGACCTATTCAGGGTCTTATGGAAAAAATGGGTATCAGCGAGGACGAACTTGAGCAGGCAAGCGAGCAAATGGGTATGTTTATGGAAAATATGGACGATTTCGACTTCGGTGACATCGGAGCAATGTTCAATTCCGAAAATGCCGACGGTGCTCAAACAATGCCTTTTTCAGAAATGATGAGCAATATTATGGGCGGTTCTGAGTCATCAACCGAAGAACCAAAGAAAAAAGGAAAGAGAAATCATAAAAAGTCGCAAGATGAATCCAGAAAGTTTTTAAACAACTATTGCAACAATCTTACCGAAAAGGCTAAAAAAGGCGAAATAGACAATATTATCGGCAGAGAAAGCGAGATTGAGCGTGCTGTTCAAATTCTTTGCAGAAGAACCAAGAACAACCCTTGCCTTATCGGTGAGCCGGGCGTTGGTAAAACAGCCATTGCCGAGGGTCTTGCAATAAAAATTGCCAAAGGCGAAGTCCCTGCAAGACTTATGGACAAAGAGATTTATCTTCTTGACCTTACCGCCCTTGTTGCCGGAACTCAGTTCAGAGGTCAATTTGAGGGCAGAATTAAGGGACTTGTTGATGAGGTTAAACACGAGGGTAATATTATTCTCTTTATCGATGAGGTTCACAATCTTGTCGGCACGGGCGACAGCGAGGGCACAATGAATGCCGCTAACATCTTGAAGCCTGCACTTTCAAGAGGCGAAATTCAAGTTATCGGAGCAACAACTTTTAATGAATATAGAAAATATATCGAAAAAGATGCCGCACTCGAAAGAAGATTTCAACCTATTAAAGTTGAAGAACCGTCTATTGACGATGCTTACAGAATGCTTCTTGGTATCAAGAGTTATTATGAGGACTACCATAAGGTAAAAATCAACGATTCTTTGGTATACAAGGCTGTTACAATGAGTGAAAGATTTGTAACCGACCGTTATTTGCCTGATAAGGCGATTGACCTTTTGGATGAATCGTGCACCTGTGCAAATCTTCGTAATCCTGCTATCAGCAGATACCAAATGCTTATTGAAAAGAAAAACAATCTTATGGATAATATTGATAAGTTGTCCGAGCCTGAAGAGGGTGAACAGATTGACTATGAACTTATTTCCAAGCTTAAATCTCAGCTTATTAATATTGATAACGAAATTCCTGAGGTCGAAGAAAAAGCAAAGGACAATCAAGTTCTTGAAGCTGATTTGGCAAAAGTTATCTCACTTTGGACGGGTATTCCGGCTTCTAAGGTTGAACAGGGCGATATTAATAAACTTGCATCGTTAGATAACGAACTCAAGGCTCATATTATTGGTCAAGATGAAGCTATTAAAAAAGTTGCAAATGCTGTTCGCAGAGGCAGAATTCAAATCAGCCCTAAAAAAAGACCGCAATCGTTTATTTTTGTTGGTCCGACAGGTGTCGGTAAAACAGAACTTGTAAAACAGCTTGCTAATGCTCTTTTTGATTCACCGGATAACCTCATTCGCCTTGATATGAGCGAGTTTATGGAAAAATTCAGCGTTTCAAGAATTATCGGTTCACCTCCGGGATATGTCGGATATGATGACGCAGGTCAGCTTACTGAAAAAGTTCGCAGAAAGCCATATAGCGTAATTCTCTTTGACGAAATTGAAAAAGCTCATAAGGATGTTCTTAATATACTTCTTCAAATTCTTGATGAAGGAAGAATTACCGATGCACAGGGCAGGGTAGTCAACTTTGAAAACACCGTTATCATTATGACTTCTAATGCAGGTTCAACCGACCAAAACACTATGGGATTTGGAAAATCGACTGACGACATCAATCGTGAAGTCACTATGAAAGCTCTTGAAAGATTTTTGCGTCCTGAATTTCTTGGCAGAGTTGATGAGATTGTAATTTTCAACAAGCTTACTTTTGATAATTTCGAAAAGATTGCAAAAATTATGCTTGATGAACTTGTTCCTAGTTTAAAAGACAAGGGCATTGACTTGGTTTATGAGGACAGTGTTCCTGTTTATCTTGCAAAAAAGGCTTACGGTTCAAAGAAAAACGCAAGAGGACTTCGTGATGCTGTCAGACGAGATATTGAGGAAAAACTTGCAAATGCAATTGTTTTCAACAACAATATTGACATTAAAAAGATAACTTTGACAGGCACAGAAGAAATTTCTGTAAAAATAAATTAAGAAATTTGTTAAAAAAGTATTGACATTTCAGCGGTCATTAGATATAATAATGACCGTTGTGACACGCGGGTGTAGTTCAATGGTAGAATCCCAGCCTTCCAAGCTGGTCGCGTGGGTTCGATTCCCATCACCCGCTCCACATATCATATGCGCTGTTAGCTCAGCTGGATAGAGCAACTGCCTTCTAAGCAGTAGGCCGGAGGTTCGAGTCCCCCACAGCGCGCCACTTTTTTGTCACAACATGATATGGTGGGATTGGCCTAGTTGGTTAGGGCGCCAGTTTGTGGCACTGGAGGTCATCAGTTCGACTCTGATATCCCACCCCATTTTTTATTAATGGGGAGTAGCCAAGCGGTAAGGCAACGGACTTTGACTCCGTCATGCGTGGGTTCAAATCCCGCCTCCCCAGCCAGTATATGATCCATTAGCTCAGTAGGTAGAGCACTTGACTTTTAATCAAGGTGTCCGGGGTTCGAATCCCCGATGGGTCACCAAAGCCTCGATTTTCGAGGCT
Source organism: uncultured Eubacterium sp. (assembly GCF_934525195.1). Classification (GTDB taxonomy): domain Bacteria; phylum Bacillota; class Clostridia; order Oscillospirales; family Acutalibacteraceae; genus Eubacterium_R. Next base: position 140,571 of record NZ_CAKSZA010000002.1, on the reverse strand, counting down.
TTTCTTTTTTCTGTTTACTAATTTACTTGTTTGTGATATTATATATAAAAATGTTTGAGGTGAAGTTATGGGACTTTGGGATAAGGAATATATTGCGCTGTGCAAGAAAATTTTGACAACAGGCACAGAAGTTGTTAACAGAACGGGTATTAATACAATTAAAGTTCCGTCACATCATTTTCAACTTGATATTGGCGAGGAGTTTCCTATTTTAACAACCAAGCAGTTATTCATCAGACAAGCTGTACTTGAAATGCTTTGGATTTATCAGGCGCAGTCAAATGATGTTCGTTGGCTGAAAGAACGAGATGTAAACATTTGGAACGAATGGGAAATTGATGATAAAGGCTATTGGAACGCTACTCAAATGCTTCCCGATGAAAACGGAAATCTTGTTAAACAGGATGTTCACAAATTTTTCGGCGAAGAATATGCACACACTATCGGTACCGCATATGGTTATATAGTTAACAAATTTCAAATGACGCAAAACCTCATTGATAAGATAAAAAATCATCCTGAGGACAGACGAATGGTTATGACCTTGTGGCAAAATGATTATCTTGACACTGCCGTTCTTCCAAGTTGTGTTTGGTCTAGCGAATGGGATGTAACCGATGGAAAGCTTAACTGTTGGGTACATCAGAGAAGCTGTGATGTTCCTCTCGGTTTGCCGTTTAATGTAACGCAGTATTCTGTGCTTAATTGTATGCTCGCTCAGGTTTGCGGCTTGAAACCCGGCACTATTGATTGGTCAATTAAAGATGCGCACATTTATGTTAACCAGGTTGACGGAATAAAAGAACAAATTAAACGATTTGATGAGCAGGGAGATTTGCCGGCGCCTCAGCTATGGCTCAATCCCGATGTAAAAGACTTTTTTGAATTTGACAATTCAAGAGATTGTAAGGATGTAAAACTTTTGAATTACGAACATCTAGGAAAAATTAAATTTCCAATCGCACAATAAGGAGAATTTATGGCTATTTCTATGATTGCCGCAGTAGGTAAAAATCTTGAACTCGGTAAAAATAACGATTTGATTTGGCATTTTAAAGAAGATATGAAATTTTTTAAAGAAACAACTATGGGTCATCCTGTAATTATGGGCAGAAAGACCTTTGAATCCTTGCCAAAGGCACTTCCGGGCAGAAAGAATATTGTTATATCTGCCAATCCCGAATATAAAGCTGACGGAGCAGAAGTTGTTTCTTCGGTTGAAGAAGCGATTAAACTTGCCGAAGCTGAGAATACAGAAGCTTTTGTTATCGGCGGAGGCAGAATTTACACCGAATTTTTGCCGTATGCCGACAATTTGTATCTCACGGAAATCAATGCAGAATGTCCGGACGCAGACACATATTTTCCTGAATTTAACAAAAGTGATTATATCAAAGAAATTGTAAACTTCTATGATGTTAACGGAACAGAGTTCTATCACGTTATATACAAAAAGTAGTCTTAAGCCTCTTATTTTAGAGGCTTTTGTATTATTGTGTAAAAATGGATAATAATATTGTAAAAATATTTCAATTTCCTATTGACAAAGTAGGAAATAAGTTATATATTTATAGAATAAATACCTATAAATTTAATAGGAATAAAAAGGCAGGTTAAAAATTATGACAACTATTTATGTTGATAACGCTGCAACCACACAGCTTTCCGACACTGCTTTAGAGGCTATGAAGCCAATGATGCAAGAGATTTACGGCAATCCGTCATCACTTCATCATATCGGTCAAATTGCCAAAGAGCACCTTGAGGATGCAAGAGCAAGGGCTGCAAAATGTATAAATGCAAATCCAAACGAAATTTACTTCACATCAGGCGGAAGTGAAGCTGATAATCAGGCTATTATCACCGCTGCATATAATGGCGCAAAAAAAGGCAAGAAACATATTATTTCTTCAAAGTTTGAGCACCACGCTGTTCTTCACACTTTGGACAAGCTCGCAAAAGAGGGCTTTGAAATTGAACTTCTGGATGTTTACAGCAACGGAATCGTTAAGGTTGAAGATGTAAAAAATGCTATCAGAGATGACACCGCACTTGTTACAATTATGACTGCTAACAATGAAGTAGGCACAATTCAGCCTATCAAAGAAATCGGTGCTGTTTGTAAAGAAAAGGGCGTTTTGTTCCACACCGACGCCGTTCAAGGCTTCGGTCATATTCCGATTGATGTTGTTGATATGAACATTGATATGCTTTCTATTTCCGGACACAAATTTCACGGTCCAAAGGGCGTTGGCTTGTTGTATTGCAGAAAGGGCATTGTACTTCAAAATGTAATCAACGGCGGTGCGCAAGAAAGAGGCAAGAGAGCCGGCACAGAAAATATGGCGTCTATCGTTGGTATGGCTGCCGCAATGGAAGAAGCAGTTAAAGACCTTGATAAAAATGCAAAATATGTAAGTGCACTTCGTGACAAGATTATTGACGGTTGTGCAGATATTGAACGCCACACTTTGAACGGCGACAGATACAACAGACTTCCGGGCACAATCAATTTCTGCTTTGAGGGCATTGAGGGCGAAGGCTTGCTCCTTCTTCTTGACCAAGACGGCATTTGCGCTTCATCGGGTTCTGCCTGTACAAGTGGTTCGCTCGACCCGTCACATGTTCTTTTGTCAATGGGTATTCCTGTTGCAACTGCTCACGGTTCACTTCGTATTTCTCTTTGTGAATACAATACCGAAGAAGAAGCGGATATTATTATAAATTCAATCCACAAGGTTGTAACATATTTAAGATCGATTTCTCCTGTTTGGGAGAAAATTCAAAAAGGAGAGGTAGTAGAATAATGGCTTTATATTCAGAAAAAGTAATGGATCACTTTACAAATCCAAGAAATGTTGGTAAAATCGAAGATGCTGACGGTGTCGGAGAAGTTGGAAACGCAAAATGCGGAGATATTATGAAAATATATCTCAAGATTGATGAAAATCACATTATCACCGATGTTAAGTTCAACACCTTTGGTTGTGCGTCTGCTATTGCATCAAGTTCTATGGCAACATGCCTTATCAAAGGCAAGCCTGTCAGCGAAGCAGTTGAGCTTTCAAACAAGGCAGTTGTTGAAGCTTTGGACGGTTTGCCACCGATAAAAATTCACTGCTCGGTTCTTGCCGAAGAAGCAATCAAGGCTGCTGTTAAGGATTATTATGATAAGAACGGCATTGAGTACGATCCTGAAACATTTAAGGAGAAGGAAGCTCACGAGTAATATTTAATTTTGTGATGCTTAGGAGTAGGTTATGGCTTTAAAAGACATACAAGAGGAAATTATAAGATTAAAAAAAGAAAAAGATATTTGCATTTTGGCGCATTGCTATCAATCACCCGATATACTTGAAGTTGCGGATTTTGTAGGCGACAGTTTTGCTTTGTCTGTTTCGGCTTCAAAAGTAACAAACAAGACCGTAATTATGTGCGGTGTTAGATTTATGGCTGAAACCGTAAAAATTCTTTCACCCGACAAAAAGGTTATTCTTGCAAACGGCGACGCAGGTTGTCCGATGGCTGAAATGATGGATAAGGAACTTATCGAACAGGTTAAGGAACAATATCCCGACTACACAGTTGTTGCTTATGTAAACACAACAAGCGAACTTAAAACCGTTTGTGATGTTTGCGTAACTTCATCTTCTGCTCTTAAGATTTGCAGAAGCCTTGATTCGGATAAAATACTGTTTATTCCTGATAAAAATCTTGGCTCATATATTGCAAAACAAATTCCTGAAAAAGAATTTAAACTTCTGTCAGGCGGTTGTCCGACTCACGCAAGAATGGGTATTGCAGAAGTTAAAAAAGCAAAAGAAGCTCATCCAAACGCATTGTTTCTTGTTCATCCCGAATGTGTGCCTGAGGTTGTTGCAGAGGCTGATTATGTCGGCTCAACAACAGGAATAATGGATTTTGCAAAAAAGAGCGATGCAAAAGAGTTCTTAATCGGAACAGAGAACAGCATTGTTTCTCATTTGCAACTTGCGTGTCCTGACAAGATGTTTTATCCGCTTTCAAAAGACCTTGTATGCCACAATATGAAGTTAACAACAATTGTTGATGTGTTGAATTGCGTCAAAGGTATCGGCGGTGAAGAAATCGAACTTGATGAAGATGTCAGACTCGGTGCAAAACGCTGTATTGACAAAATGATTGAGCTGGGCTGATTGATATGAAAAAAGCAATTGTCGCAATGAGTGGCGGTGTTGATTCAAGTGTTGCCGCACTTTTTATGAAAGAGCAGGGCTATGAATGTATCGGCGCTACTATGAAACTTTACGATAACGAAGATATAGGCATTGACAAAGAAAAGACTTGCTGTTCTATTGATGATATAGAGGACGCAAGGGCTGTTGCTTATAAACTCGGTATGCCTTATTATGTCTTTAATTTTAAAGATGAATTTGAACATAAAGTCATAGACAAATTTATTTCAACATACGAAGCGGGTGGAACGCCGAATCCTTGTATTGACTGCAACAGATATCTGAAATTTGAAAAGTTGATGAAGCGAATGGAGGAGCTGCAATACGATTGTGTTGTAACAGGTCATTACGCAGATATTGAATATGTAAACGGCAGATATATGCTCAAAAAAGGCAAGGATTTGTCAAAAGACCAAAGCTATGTTTTGTATTCTTTGACTCAATATCAACTTGAACATACAGTTTTTCCTTTGGGTAAATATTCAAAAGATGAAATCAGGGAAGTTGCAGAGAAAAACGGCTTTATCAATGCAAAAAAGCGTGACAGTCAGGATATTTGCTTTGTTCCTGACGGTGATTATTCAAAATTTATTGAGCAATATAAGGGCAAAATCTATCCAAGCGGTAACTTTATTGACAAGCAGGGGAATTTTCTCGGAAAACATAACGGACTTATTCGTTATACCATCGGTCAACGAAAAGGGTTGAATATTGCTCTCGGTCATCCTGTTTATGTTATCAGTAAAGATATTGAAAGCAACACCGTTGTTTTAGGCTCAAATGATGAATTAAATAAAAAAAGCCTTGTCGCAATAGATTTTAATTGGATAGCTCAAAAGCCTGATGAGAAAATAGCTTGCTGTGCCAAAACTCGATATAATATGCGTGAAATTCCTTGTGTCGCATATTGTAATGATGACAAGGTTATTGTTGAATTTGACGAGCCTGTAAGAGCTATTACACCGGGCCAAGCAGTTGTTTTATATGACGGTGATTATGTTCTTGGGGGCGGAACAATAGAATAATTGTAAAATTAATGAAATTTTAATTAAATATTCATTATTGTTTCTTGAAAATTTCAGAAAAATATGTATAATATAATTGTAATTGAATAATTATAAAGGGTGGAAGACATGTAATGGTTTCTCCAACCATACGGCATTGACTGTTTCGGAGTCGGTAAAATGTTTCTCTTTTCATTGTTTCTCCTCTAACCGATGTCTTTAAAAAGGCTCCAATCCACCTCTTTTTTGTAGTATTTTTTTATAAACATCCAATTTTTCAGATTGGATGTTTATTTTTGTAACAAAAATGTTATTTTTTCTTAATTTGCTATTTATTTTATTTTACAAATCTGTTATAATTAATTTAATTATTGTGTCTGCAAGGGGGAATCGGTGTGAAATACATAAAAGTGCTTTTATGCATTGTGTTGATTGTTACATTATTCTCCGGTTGCAGTTTCAGACTTGCTTCGTCGGTTAACGACTTGATTTCGGCTGTCGCACCTTTTGGTGAAAATGCCGATGTAAAAAGTGCTTTGGACAGCTTTTTGTCTAACGGTTATTCTCTTAAAAATCCGTCTTCTGGCGAATTCATAACATCATATAATTTTTATGATTTGGACGGCGACGAAAAAGAAGAAGCTGTGGCTTTTTACGAACCGAATGATAATCTCGGTACAATTCGTATGGCGATTATAAAAGAGTATTCAGGCAAATGGGAGGTTGTGTCCGACATTTCGGGCTATGGTGATGATGCCTACCGTCTTGATTTTGCCGATTTAAACAATGACGGCAAAGATGAAATTATTGTTTGTTGGAACAATATTTCGAATTCAAACAGTCATTTGTTTGTTGTCTATAACCTTAAATTTGAAGACAAAAAATTTGAGGTTAAACAAATCAATAAGGATGAAATTTATCTAAATAATTATGTTATTGTTGATTTTAATCAAACAGGCAATAATGAAATATTAATGTTTGAAATAAATTCGGGAACAAAAACAAGTGCAAAGGCTGAATTATATTCTTTGAATGATAATAACTTGAGGCTTAAAGGCGAAACAAAACTCGACTCACGTGTTATTTCTTACAGAAATATCAATGTTGAAAAGGCCGAGGGCGATATAAGAGTTTATGCCGACGCTATCGGTTCAAACGGTAACAGCATCAGAACGGAAGTTATCTATTGGTCAAATATGTACGATTCAATTGTTTCTCCGTTTTACAGTTACTCAACAGGCAGAACTTCCGGAACATCAAGAGGCTGTCTTGTAAATTCCTGTGACATAAACGAGGATGAGAGGATAGAAATTCCAACTGACACAACCGTTAAAGGCTTGCCGAAAAACATTAAGCCTTTGAATTGGAAAATCTATAACAAAACAATTCTTGTTCACACAAATTATTCGTTATATGTAAAGGATGATAATTATAATGTCATCATCCCCGACAAATATTTTAAGAATATTTCTGCTACATATAACAAAAAAACTCGTGAAATGACTGTTATTAATAAAAAAACAAAAACCGCTGTATTTTCCATTATGCCTGTTTTAAAAGCGGTTTATGATGAAAATATTTATCGAGGATATGATATTATCCTTGACAAATCCGGATATTATTATCTTGCAAAAACATCAAACGACAAAGAAATTAAAATTTCAATCGACGAATTGAAGCAATACATCAAAATTGGTTAGCTTACTGTTTTAGAAAGGCACGGTGTAAATATGAAAAAGGTACTTGTAGCTGAAGATGAAGAATCCATCAGAGAATTTATTGTAATAAACCTTTCTCGTTCGGGCTATACGGTTGAACAGGCTGAAAACGGTCTTGTTGCACTTCAAAAATTCAAGCAGGACGAAGAAGGCTTTGATGTTGCTATTCTTGACATTATGATGCCTGAGCTTGACGGTCTTGCTGTTTGCAAGGAACTTCGCAAACTCTCGTCAGATCTCGGAATTATTATGCTCAGCGCAAAAACTCAGGAAATGGATAAAGTCACCGGACTTCTTGTCGGTGCGGATGATTATGTTACAAAGCCGTTTTCTCCAAGCGAACTTATGGCTCGTGTTGATGCTGTATATCGCCGAGTTGAAATGACAAGAGGCTTCAAAAAAGGTGATTCAAGCTCCGACAGTATAATTCTTGACGAATTTGAACTTAATCTTCGTAACAGAACTCTTTTGAAATCAGGCAATATGATTGAACTTACTCAAGTTGAATTTCAGATTGTTGAATACTTTTTTCGCAATCCCAATGCCGCTTTGTCAAGAAATGACATACTAAAACAGGTATGGGGAGCAAATTACTTTGGCGATGAAAAAATTGTTGATGTTAACATTCGTCGACTTCGTATGAAAATTGAGGACAATCCATCAAGCCCGACACGACTTGTTACAATTTGGGGACTTGGATATAAATGGATTACAAGCGAACAATAAACAGAAAGTAGAGAATCATAAACAAATGAGCAATGATTTTAATGTAGATTACATTAAAAAAATTAAAAGCAAAAAAATTGAAGGTATTACACGAAGATGGTTAATTTTGATTATCGGTCTTGTCGTTTTGCTTTTTACTGTTGCATTTATTGTTTGTACTTCTCTAATTAAGGTTTATTATTACAACTCGGTCGAAAGTATTGTTAATTCTGCAGCTTCCGACTCTGCCGTTAACTACTTTGAAAATAATATAAACAACGGTGAATCTCTTGAGTCTTCTGCCGCTCTCTATATAGACACCTATTCAAACAAAGACTCAACTACCGTTTGGATTGTTGACAACGAGGGAAACGTCATCATTTCTTCCAATGGTTTTGCTGTTGAAAAACAAGAAATGCCCGATTATGTATCCGCTATGGAAAACGAAAACGGCAGAGCCAAATTTGTCGGAAAACTGACAAACGGTCAAAAAGTTATGGCAGTTTGCAGAGTAATCAAAAGTTCCGACAGCACCAAGGTCGGCGCTATTCGTGTTATGACCGCCGTTGACAATGTTGACCGTCAAATTGCAAGTATTTCTTTGCTTATTGCGTTTGTTTTTCTTATTATACTTGCTATAATTATTTTATCAAATCTATATTTTATCAGAACAATTATCACTCCACTAAAAGAGGTTAATCAGGCAACGAAAAAAATTGCCGAGGGGAATCTCGATGTCAGAATCGAGAAAAAATATAACGATGAAATCGGCGACCTTGCAGACAGTATCAACACAATGGCTTCTGAAATTGCAACAGCCGATAAAATGAAAAACGATTTTATTTCAACAATTTCTCACGAATTGAGAACTCCGCTGACTTCAATTAAGGGTTGGGGAGAAACTCTCACACTCGGTAATCAGGACAATGTTGATGAACTCACAAAAAAAGGCTTGCAGGTTATCGTTAAAGAAGCAGGCAGACTTGAGGGCTTTGTTGAGGAACTTCTTGATTTCTCAAGACTTCAAAGCGGAAGAATGACGCTTCGACTTGCAAATGTAGATATTTTTGCCGAACTTGAAGAAACGCTGTTTACATTCATTGAGCGTGCCGTACGAGAGGGATATGAAGTTAAGTACAGCATTCCCGAAGTGCCTTGCATTGCAAACGCCGATGCAAATCGACTCAAGCAAGTGTTTATGAATATTCTTGATAATGCACTCAAATATTCTCGCCCCGGAAGCAAAATTCTTGTTAAGGCTGAATTTGAAAAAAGAGATGGCAAGGATTTTGTAAAAATAGCTATTGCTGACCAAGGATGCGGTATTTCGGCAGAGGATTTGCCACATGTTAAGGAAAAGTTCTACAAGGCGAATGTAAGTGTTAAAGGTTCGGGTATCGGACTTGCGGTTACAACCGAAATCGTTAATTTACATAATGGTTTTTTGGATATTGACAGTGTCGAAAATAAGGGAACTTTGGTTACAATCCATCTTCCGTTATTAGAAGCACCAAATCAAAATTAATTTGAAAGGCAACTGTTTAATGAGTAAAAAACAACACATCACTTCTGTTGGCGGTCAAGCTCTCATTGAGGGCGTTATGATGCAAGGACCTAAAGGAATTGCAACCGCTGTCAGAAAAACAGACAATTCAATTCTTGTCGAATACCACGATTTCAAACATTTAAAAGATAAGAATAAATTTTTCGGACTTCCTATTATTCGAGGCATCGTTGCTTTTATAGAATCGATGATTATGGGCTATAAACTTTTGATGTATTCTGCTGAGGCTTCGGGGATGGAAGACCTTGAAGATGTAGAAATGAACAAGTTTGAAAAACGGCTTACCGACAAACTTGGCGACAAGTTTATGGATATAATTATGGGCATTGCAACTGTTTTGGGATTTGCACTTGCATTTTTGATTTTCTTCTTTTTGCCTGTTTTTATATTTAACAAAATAAACGAAGCAACAAATTTGGCTCTTACTCCTTGGCAGGGAACTATTGAGGGATGTATGAAAATAGTTATTTTTGTTGTTTATATGCTTTTGGTATCTCAAATGAAAGACATTAAAAGACTTTTCAAATATCACGGTGCCGAACATAAAAGTATTGCTTGCTATGAAGCAGGAGAAGAACTTACAGTTGAAAACGTTAAAAAATGCACACGCTTTCACCCAAGATGCGGAACATCATTTATGTTTGTCATGCTTATTTTGAGCATTGTTATCGTAACACTTCTTGCGCTTATTGTTCCCGCTGAATTAAAGCAAAACACGATTGCATGGATGCTTATCAAATTACCGCTTATTCCACTTATTATGGGTGTCGGATATGAATTCATCAGATATGCGGGCAAGCATAATAATTTGTTTGTCAAAATATTGTCTGCACCGGGTTTATGGATGCAAAGAATTACAACAAAAGAACCCGATGATGATATAATCGAAGTAGGCATTGCTTCAATCAAAGCGGTTATTACAGACAATATTGAGGATGACGAAATTAAACGATGAATGTTAAAGAAGCATACAGTTACAGCGTAAGTTTTTTGCAGGCAAACGGTGTTGAGGAAGCCGATTTCAAGGCACTTACGGTTGTTTGCCATATTGCAGGAATAAAAAACAGCGAATATCACGCTCATAAAGATGATTTTGTGATTACACGGCAACTTGCAGATTGTTTGTGGAAATTAAAGTCAGGAGACCCGCTTCAATATGTTATTGGCAAATGGGATTTCTACGAGAGTGAATTCTATGTAGGCGAGGGTGTTCTTATTCCAAGACCCGAAACCGAAGAACTTGTTGAACTTGCAGTTAAGCATTTAAAAACCGTTAACGCTCCTGTTGTTGTTGATTTATGTTCGGGCAGCGGATGTATCGGGCTGAGCATTGCAAAAGCCGTTCTGTCATCAAAGGTTTATTGCATTGAAAAAAGCAAAGAAGCATTTGAATATTTGAAAAAGAATTCCGATGGCATAAATAACGCAATTTTGATTGATGACGACATTTTTAATGATATTGATATTGAACAGGCAGATTTGATTATTTCCAATCCGCCGTATATTAAAACGGCTGTTCTTGATTCTTTGCAGGATGAAGTAAAAAAAGAACCGAAAATGGCTCTTGACGGCGGAACTGACGGACTTGATTTTTATAGAATAATCAATGATAAATGGAGTGAAAAACTTAAACAAAACGGTGTTTTGATGCTTGAAATAGGCGAGGATCAAGGCAAATCCATAATTGATGTTCTTACGGCATTTGACAATGTTGAAGTTAAAAAAGATATGTACGGCAACGACAGAATGGTTGTTGCTAAAAGATAAAATAAAAGGTGATTAAATGATTTCAATTTTCAGATATATACAGCAAGGCGAATATTTGCTTGCTGTTATTGCGGTACTTTCAAGATGCTTTGTTGTATTTTGTTGTTTGCCGATTCACGAGCTTGCACACGGTCTTATGGCACACTTGCTCGGTGATGATACCGCAAAACGAGAGGGCAGACTTTCACTCAATCCGTTTGCTCATCTTAACCCTATCGGTACTGTGATGATTTTCCTTTTTGGTATCGGTTATGCAAACCCCGTGCCAATCAATCCGAGAAACTTCAAAAACGAAAAAGGCGGAATGGCTTTGACAGCGTTTGCAGGTCCTCTTGCAAACATTCTTATGGGTTTTGTATCGGTTTGGGGATATTGTATTTTGGCAAAATTTGCAGGCAATTCTGCTTTTGGAAGTGCTGTTTCTTATTTCTTCCTTTATGCAGCTCAAATCAATGTTATGCTTGCGGTGTTTAATTTGTTTCCGATTCCGCCGCTTGACGGCTCAAAGATTTTGGCAGCAGTTTTGCCTGACAAGATTTATTATAAATATATGATGTACGAAAGATATATAATGATTGCTCTTATGATTCTTCTTTTCACAGGAGTTTTGGATACTCCGATATCTTTCCTTACAAGTAAATTGTTGAACTTTATTTCTTTACTGCCAAGATTGGTGCTCCATATTTAATTGAGGTATTATGGATAATTTAACCTATAAAATCGAGGTGTTTGAAGGTCCTATGGACTTGCTCTTGCACCTTATCAGTAAACATAAACTGAATATCAACGACATTCCTATTGTTGAACTTGTCAACCAATATCTTGATTATGTCAGACAAATGGAAGAGGCAGATTTTGATGTTGCCGGAGATTTTCTTGAAATGGCGGCAAGACTCATTTATATCAAAACGGTTTCATTGCTTCCTCGACACGAAGAAGCGGAAGTGCTCAAAAAGGAACTCACAGGCGAACTCATAGAATATCGTGACTGTAAGTTGATGGCTGAAAAACTCTCCAATCAAACAGACGGTTTCGGCAGATTTGTTCGTCAACCGCAAGGCGGATGGGTGAATTATGATTATGAGAGGTTTCACGAACCTGATGAACTTTTGGATGCATATATCAATGTTGCGGGTAAGGCTCAAAGACGATTGCCTCCGCCGATTGATTCGTTCAAAGTGATTGTTGCAAAGAAATTTGTAAATGTCGCATCAAAGGTCAGAACCGTTATGCGTAAACTTTGGAGCGGAAAAAAAGTTAACTTTTTGAATTTGTTTGAGGGAGCTAAATCAAAGTCGGATATTGTTGCAACATTTTTGGCTGTTTTAGAGCTCACAAAAACGAAAAGAATCACGGTTGAGGGCGATATGCACAACCCGACCGTTCAAATTGTAAATGAAGCAAAAGAGGTGGACAACCTTGAATAAAACTGAAAATTTGGTTTCAACTCTTGAAGCAATGCTTTTTGCCGCAGGTGACCCTGTTGAGCCCTCAAAGCTTGCAGAAGTTCTTGATATAGATATCGAAACTATTGAAAAAATGCTTGATTATTTAGGTGCACAATATGATGAACGCGGCTCAGGTTTAATGCTTATCCGTGTTGATAACAAATATCAAATATGTACAAGAGAAAAATACAGTGAAGAAGTGCGTAGACTTATGGAAATTAAGAAAAATGCACCGTTGAGCAATGCCGCATTTGAAGTTCTCGCTGTTATTGCTTATAACAAAACCGTAACCCGTTCGTTTATTGAGCAGGTCAGAGGTGTTGACTGTTCCGGTCCGATTTCTTCACTTGTTCAAAAAGGACTTATTGAAGAAAAGGGAAGAATGGATTTGCCCGGCAGACCGCTTATTTATGGCACGACCGATAGATTTTTAAGATGCTTTTCGCTCAACTCCCTTGAAGATTTGCCCGATTTGCCAAAAACCGAGGAAATCGAAAGCATCGCAAAGGACGACAGCCAAACTTCTTTATTTGACAATGAGAATAAATCTGATATACTAAAAGAAAAAGAAATATCAGAGCTTGCTCATATTGAGGAGGAGTAAATGAAAGTTTTTCTGATAATTTTAGCTGTTTTGGTATTGCTGTTTGTATTTATCCTTTCTCTTTCAGCTGAATTAACCGTTGTTTATGATAACGGTTGGCACACATCGGTTCAGGTGCTGTTTATAAAAAAAGACATTGAGCTTTCAAAAATTCTTAATTTCGTTTTATTCCCGGATAAAGCCGGTAAACAAGCCGCCGAGAAGAAAAAAGAAAAAAAGAAAGACAGTTCAAATAAATCAAAACCTGTTGAAGAACCTAAAACAGAAACACCTGTTGAACCTGTGGTTGAAGTTGAAGCAGAAAAAACTGCCGAAACAGTCAAAGAAACCGAAACAAAAACCGTTAAAGCGGATGTTCCAAAAACAAATGCAGAGCCAAAAAAGAATCCGATTGCAAAAATCATTGACGAGAACGGCATTGTCGGAATTATGATTTTAGCGTCTAATTTGGTTGAAACTTTAAATACAGCAGTAACAACTTTATTTAGAGGTTTGCATATTTACTCATTATATGTTAAAATGATAGTCGGTGGTGCAGATGCAGAAGAAATTGCTCGTGCCTACGGTAAAATTTGCGGATTTTATTATCCACTAAAAGGTATGATTTTGAACGGTATGAAGGTTGACCAATACGATGATTATATTCAACCCGATTTCATCGCACCGTTCAATGAATACGAATTTCAGCTTATTGCATCTATGAATGTTGCGCTGATTTTAAAAATCGGTATTAAAGCAGGAACTAAGTTCTTGGTTAACTTAATAAAAAACAAGTAATTAATTTTAAGGGGAATGTATTATGAAAGAAACTCCGGTAAACAAAATAATGGAATCAACACTTGAAAAGATGAGAGAAATGGTTGATGTTTCAACTATTATCGGCGAGCCTATGGTAACGGGTAATACTACTCTTATCCCTGTATCAAAGGTATCATATGGCTTCACATCAGGCGGAACAGACCTTCCTTCAAAGCAAAACAAGGAATTGTTCGGCGGTGCAGGCGGAGGCGGTATTTCTATCACTCCTGTTGCTTTCATCGTTATTCAGGATTCTAAGGTTAGACTTATGCAAATCAACAACTACACATCATCTGCTGACAGAGCTATTGCAATGATTCCTGAGCTTGTTGATAAGCTTGCCGAACTTACTGAATTGAAGAAAAACGAGTCAAAGACTGAAGAAACAGCAGAATAATTTTAATTAAATTAAATCACCTGCATATATTTATGTAGGTGATTGTTTTGTATAAAAGATTTATATGTTTTTTGTGTATATTCGCTTTGATTGTGCCTTTTACAGCATATGCCAAGAATGATAACATCACGGCTGAAAGGGCTGTTGTAATTGATAAAGCAACCTCAACCGTTTTATATCAAAAATTAAGCGATTGCAAATGCTCGATGGCTTCAACAACAAAGATTATGACTTGCCTTATTGCGTGCGAAAGACTGAAACAAAATGAAGTTGTGGAAATCACAAATTCTATGCTCGATAAAACAGAGGGTTCTCTTATTTATTTAAAAGCAGGGGATAAGATAACCGTTTCGGATTTGATAAAGGGCGCAATGCTTGCGTCGGGCAATGATGCGGCAAATGCGCTTGCTGTCTATCTTTCGGGTTCTGTTTCTCAGTTTGTTAAGTTGATGAACTATTATGCTCAAAAATTCGGAATGACAAACACGCATTTTGAAACACCGTCGGGCTTAGACGGCAAAGAACATTATTCAACTGCTTATGATATGGCTGTTTTGACCTCTAATGCACTTGATAATGATATTTTTTCGCAAATTTGCAAACTTCAAAAAGCTGAAATAAAAATTAATGACAAACCGCAGATAATTTACAATCATAATAAACTTTTATATCAAACAGAAGATTGTATCGGCGTTAAAACAGGATTCACAAAAAAATCCGGCAGATGTCTTGTCAGTGCATATGATTACAAAGGCAGTATAATAATTATTGTTACATTAAATGATTGTGATGATTGGAACGACCATAAAAAACTTCTTGAATATGCAAAAGGGAAGTATCAAATACTTTCAAAAACACAAGGAATAGAAATTGACTGTGTAGGCTCAAATAAGAAAAAAATCCTATGCACAGCATCTTTTGATGTTTCATATCTTGACAAATTAAGCTTTAAGCTTTATTATTATCCTATTTTGTACGCTCCGATATTGAAAAATACAAAAGTCGGCAAAATGGAAATTTTTTCAAACAATAAATTAATTAGGACTGTAGATATTATAGCTCCGGAAAGTGTAAAAGTATGGCAAACAACAACGAAGTAAGACTTCAAAAATTTATGGCAGAGCAGGGAGTTGCCTCCCGTAGAAAAAGCGAAGATTTAATCCGAGCAGGCAAAGTTAAAGTAAACGGACACGTTGCTGAAATCGGTATGAAAATCAATCCACGCAAGGATTTGGTTACTGTCGGCAAGCAAAAACTAACTAATGTAAAAAAACGCAAAATGGTTTATGTTATGCTCAACAAACCTCGTGGATATGTAACAACCGTATCTGATGAGCTCGGCAGAAAAACCGTTATGGATTTGCTTCCTGATTTTGGTTGCAGAATTTATCCCGTCGGCAGACTCGACAAAGATAGTGAGGGACTTTTGCTTTTGACAAATGACGGTTCGTTCACAAACTGTATGACTCATCCGTCACACGAATACGCAAAGGTATATCGTGTTACCGTAAGACCGTCTGTTAATGACGATATTCTTTACAATCTTCGCAACGGTATCGAAATTGACGGCAGAATGACAGCACCTTGCGAGGTTACTGTTTTGACGGAACAGGAGAACAGAGTTGTTCTTGAGTTTATTCTTCACGAGGGCAGAAACCGCCAAATCAGAAAAATGTGCGAAAGTCAAGGATTGGAAGTCGCAAGACTTAAAAGAATTTCTATCGGTCCGATTAAACTCGGTATGCTTAAACAGGGTGATTACAGAGAATTATCCGAACAGGACGTTAAAAAATTGCTTCGTTCGGCAGGACATAACGAAAACTGATATAAAAGGCAGAGATTTCTCTGTCTTTTTTAATTTTTATATTGATATTATAAGTAAAAGGTGTTAAAATCAATAATAGGTCATTTTGGTGATTTTGTAATCAAAATGGATTATTAAGTTCTCAAGGAGGATAAAAAATGGGTAATTCAAACAAAGAGAGCGTTGCACTTCAGCGACTTGCTACTCTTTTTGATGACGGCATTTTTACTGAAATTGAGCCATTCACAAAAGGTGAAAACGGCGAGGTTGAGGTCGTTGCCGGTTACGGATATGTAAACGGTACCGAATGTTATGCTTTTGCGCAGGACAGCGAAATAAACGGCGGTGCTGTTACGGTTGCGCAATGCTCAAAATTATTAAAAGTTTTTTCTTTGGCAAAAAAGACAGGATGCGGTATTGTCGGCATTTATGATTCAAACGGTGTTCAGCTTACACAAGGCTTTGAAGTTCTTAATGCTTTTGGTGAAGTTGTAAAGTTTGCGACTATGCTTTCAGGTGTTGTTCCACAAGTCAGCGTTGTTGCAGGTGCTTGCCTCGGAACTTCAGCCCTTATTGCAAATTTAGCTGATGTAGTCATCGCAAGCAAGAACAGTGATTTTTATATCACAGCTCCAAACGAAATAACAGTTGCAGAAAGTGCTCAGGCAGGAACCGTTGATATTTTATGTGATGATGTTGATTCCGCTATTTTAGATGCAAAAAAAGTTATTTGTATGCTTCCAAAGAACAATCTTTACAGTGCACCAATGGTTGATTTTGAATATTCCGCACCAACTGTTTCTGCAACAGAAGGCTGTTCTGTTGAAAATATTGTTGATTCTATTCTTGATTCAACTCTTTCTGTTGAATTCAAAGCTGAATACGGCAAGCATGTTATTACAAAACTTGGCACAGTTGATGGCTCAACTGTCGGTATCGTTGCTTTCGACAATGACGAAATTTGCCCAAATTGTTCATATAAAGCAGAAGCAATGATAAAACTTTGCGATGCATTCAACATTCCTGTTATCACTATTGCAAATTCAACAGGACTCACAAAAGGCAATGATGCTCAAATGCTTATTGCCGCTACAAAGCTTACAACTGCATATGCAAGTGCAACATGCCCAAAAATCAGTTTGATTACAGGACAGGCAATCGGTGCATCATATATCATTCTTGCAGGTAAAGGCGCAAATGCCGATGCAACTTTGGCGTGGGAAAATGCTGTGGCTTCTCCTCTTGATGTTGAAGCAGGCGTTGCATTCTTGTATAACGACAGACTTGCAAACGGTGAGGACAGAGCCAAACTTGAAGATGAATACAAGCAAACTGTAGGTTCAGTATACACAGCGGCTGCTTGCGGTGCGGTTGATGATGTGTTTGCACCTGAAGAAACAAGAAATAAGGTTTCTCAATATCTTGATATGCTTATGAACAAGAGAGAAACTACTGTTCCAAGAAAACATTCTGTTAAATAATCGGAGGACATAAAAATGAAAAATTATACAATTACAGTTAACGGTATACCATACAATGTAACAGTTGAAGAGGGCGGTGCTTCTGCATCTGCTCCTGTTGCTTCAGTTTCTGCTCCGGCCGCAGCACCTGCTGCTCCTGCACCACAAGCCGCACCGAAAGCTGCTCCTGCAGCTGCCGGCAGCGTAAAGGTTGATGCTCCTATGCCGGGCAACATTCTTGATGTTAAGGTTTCAAACGGCGCTTCTGTAAAGGCGGGTCAGGTGCTTGTTATCCTTGAAGCAATGAAAATGGAAAATGAAATTGTTGCTCCTCAGGACGGCACAGTTGCTTCAATCAATGTAAACAAGGGCGACACTGTAGAAGCAGGTCAAACAATCATCACATTGGCATAAGAGGTGCACTATGGCTAAAATAGGAATTACAGAAACTG
Organism: uncultured Eubacterium sp.; assembly: GCF_934525195.1. Lineage (GTDB taxonomy): Bacteria > Bacillota > Clostridia > Oscillospirales > Acutalibacteraceae > Eubacterium_R. The sequence continues at coordinate 122,636 of NZ_CAKSZA010000002.1, read as the reverse complement.
TTTTACGTGATGCACATCAGTCTTTGATTGCAACTCGTATGAGAACAGAAGAATTTGTTGATATTCTTCCTCAAATGGATAAAATCGGTTATCATTCTTTGGAATGTTGGGGCGGTGCAACATTTGATGCTTGCCTCCGTTTCCTTGATGAAGACCCATGGGAAAGACTCCGTACTATCAGAAAAAAATGTCCTGAAACAAAGCTTCAAATGCTTTTCAGAGGTCAAAATATGCTCGGCTATCGTCATTACAGCGACGAAGTTGTAGATTATTTTGTTAAGAAAAGTATTGATAACGGTATTGATATTCTTCGTATTTTTGACGCACTTAATGATGTTCGCAACCTTGAAACAGCAATCAATGCGGCAAATAAATACGGCGGACATGTTCAAGCTGCTATTTCATACACAACAGGTCCTGTTTTTGATGTTGACTACTATTGTCACTATGCTAAACAGCTTGAAAACGCAGGTGCATCATCAATCTGCATTAAGGATATGGCGGGTCTTTTAACTCCTTACGGAACTTACGATTTGGTTAAGGCTCTTAAGGAAACCGTTAAAATTCCGATTCAACTTCACACTCACTACACTTCGGGTCTCGCTTCAATGGTTCTTCTCAAAGGTATCGAAGCAGGAGTTGATGTAATTGACACAGCAATGTCGCCGCTTGCAATGGGAACTTCTCACCCTGCAACAGAATCAATGGTTGCTGCACTCAAGGGTACAGAATATGACACAGAACTCGACCTCAAGGCATTAAGCGAAGTCAGAGATTTCTTTGCACCGCTTCGTCAAAAGTATCTTGACAATGGACTCCTTGACCCTAAGATGCTTGGCGTTGATGCAAACACACTTCTTTATCAAGTGCCGGGTGGTATGCTCTCTAATCTCAACAGTCAACTTAAACAAGCCGCTAAAGAAGACCAACTTGAGGAAGTTCTCGCAGAAGTACCTCGTGTTCGTAAAGATGCAGGTTATCCGCCACTTGTAACCCCATCATCTCAAATCGTTGGTACACAGGCTGTATTCAATGTTATTATGGGCGAAAGATACAAGATGGTTACAAAGGAATTTAAGGATTTGGTTGCCGGAAAGTACGGTGCCACCCCATGTAAGATTGATCCTGAATTTCAAAAGAAAATTGTTGGTGATGATGAAATCATTACTTGTCGTCCTGCTGATTTACTTAATGATACAATCGAGCAGTTCAAAAGCGAGATTTCTGAATATTACGAGCAGGAAGAAGATGTATTGTCTTATGCTCAGTTTGGTCAAGTTGCCGTTAAATTCTTTGAAAAGAGAAGAGATAGAAAATACGGACTTGACGGAAAACACGATAACATCGAAACAAAAGTTCATCCTGTATAATAACAAAACATTAACAGCACTCTTGACGGAGTGCTGTTTTTTATGTATTATGTAATAAACAGATAAATTTATTGATTGGAGATGATTATTTTGAAAAAAATTATATGTTTAGTTTTATCTTTAGTAGTTATTATAACCGTTTCTTTTCCTATTGCAGTTTATGGTAATGTCAAATCATATAATTCAAAAGCTCATCTCATTCAAGAAGGGGATTACTCTTATGCTGACACAAGCGTTAACTCTGTTTCTCTTGACTCAAACACAGTAACTGAAATCGAAAATCTAATTTACAAAAATCTTATAGAATGTAACAATTCTTTTAATATTGCAAAATTTGAATTTTCATTAGAACAATTTTTAGTTGAATTTCCAATTATCTATTCAAATGTTATAAATAATCATCCTGAATTGTTTTATGTATCAAGCAATATCAATTTCAATTATAACCAAAATACGCCTTATCTCGTTGTTTCTGTTTTTCCGGGATACACAATGTCTAAGGAAGAAATCTTATCTGCAAAAACTGATTTTGATAATGAAATAACTCGTATTATTTCAAAAACAGATGACACAATGACAGATTTACAAAAAGCATTAACTGTTCATGATTATATATGTAGCCTTGCTATTTATCCGACGTTGATATTTAATGATAAAAATGAATGTACAAATGACAAAGACATTTATCACTCTGCCTACGGTTTTGTTAAAGACAGAAAAATCGTATGTGCAGGATACACTCTTATATATTCAGCTGTTATGAATAAGTTGAACATTCCTTGCAGATATGTTATTTCAGACAAAATGAGCCACGCTTGGAATGCAATTTGTATCAACAACAAATGGTACAATGTTGATTTAACTTGGGATGACTCTACGTATTGCGAAACTGATAAAAACAATATGAGTAAATTTGCTCATAATTATTTTTTAAAAAGTCAATATGATTTTGAAACCAATAAAAACCACGAAGATATAATATATCCCGATGGCATTGAATGTACCGACACTACATACGATAATGCTTTTTGGGACAATTATATTTCTAACATCTATTCATATAAAGGGGATTATTATTATCTCGACCTTGATGCAGAAAGTTTTAAGATAAATATCATAAAAAGAGATAAAAACGGCAACACATCAATTATAAATAAAAATATATACAAAAGTATGTATTCAAAATATTCTTCGGGCATATCTTCGCCTTATGCATATTTAGTAAAAATAGGTAATGTTTTATATTTTACGGCATCAAACAGCACTTCATCACATCTGTATTACTACGATTTGTTGACAAACAAAGAAAATGAATTTAAAACCTTTTCTAATCGCAATATGGGGTTAGGCGAAATAGACGGCACTCTTTATTACGCACTATTAGACGACAAATATAACTATAACCGTCTTGATAAACTTGACATATTTATGGAATTATACAATGCAACATCATCTGTTTACGGCTTCAGTCCTTATTTAGATATCAATCGAGATGGTTATATCAATGCAAAAGATTACGCTTCTATATATATTTCACAAAAAAATAAACAATTTATTAACTTTTTTTATTGACGAATGGAAAATTTTGTAGTAGAATAAATAACGTTAAAATAATTTTAGATACGGGAGGGTATTATGAACGTATTGATTTTCGGCGGTACCGGACTTCTTGGCTCGGCAGCTGCACAAATTTTTATTGACAGAGGACACAAGGTAAAGACTATTGCTCTTCCTCCTCTTCCGGAAGGTGCTCCAATTCCAGAGGAAATGGAAATTGAATTCGGTAACTTCCTTGAACTCACTGATGAAGAACTTGAAAAGGCTATGACAGGCGTTGATGCTTTTGTTTACGCTGCAGGTGTAGACGAAAGAGTTGAATTCCCGGCTCCTGTTTATGATGCTTATAAGAAGTTCAATATTGACCCTGTTGACAGATGTCTTGCTATGGCAAAGAAGTGTGGCGTTAAGCGTTGCGTAGTTCTTGGCTCATATTTTGCTTGGCTTGCAAAGGATCGTCCTGATATGAAGCTTTGCGAAAAGCACCCATACATCCGTTCAAGAATCGACCAAGAGAATGTTGCTTTCAAGTATGCTGACGACGATATGGGCGTAGCTGTTCTTGAACTTCCATATATCTTTGGTACACAGCCTGGCAGAAGACCTGTTTGGGTTATCCTTATTGAACAACTTCAAAGATTTGAAAAGATGCCATTCACAATGTATCCAAAGGGAGGTACAGCAATGCTTACAGTTCGCCAGGTTGGTGAAGCTATTGTAGGTGCTGCTGAGCAAGTTAAGGGCGCAAGAGCTTACGGTATTTCTTGCTACAACCTTACTTGGAGAGAATTCCTCAAGATTGTTTACAGAGCTATGGACGGTATTCCTGACAGAAAGATTGTTGACGTTCCAAAATGGACATTCCAGGCTTTTGGTCTTGTTATGAGAAAAGACTATGCTAAGAGAAATGTAGATGCAGGTATCGACCCTGTAGGACTTGCTGACATTATGGGTATGAACCTCTTCATCCCAACAGATGACACCAAGGAACTTGGTTGTACTCCTGACGATATCGAATCAGCTATCTTTGATTCTATCGCACTTTCAAAGGCATCATTTGAAGGTAAGGCAAAGCTCCTCGAAATGAAGGGTGAATAATCCATATTTTAAAAATACATATTTTTTACGGATAGGGAAACCTATCCGTTTTTTTATTTGTGGGCAAAAGAATAAACTCAAGTATAAAACTTGAGTTTATAAAACATCCACACATCCGCCTATGCCGAATATAACCTGCTGTTAAAGGCAGGTGGGCACCACCCAATAAATTTTGTGCTCCCAGCGTCCTGCAAAAGCAGGGAGGTCTGCATTCCCATAAATCGGAGTCTGGTTCCCTAAATATAAAAATTGTTCGGGTTATTTAGGCGATAGGTTGTCGTGATGCGCAGACAATATTAATTTATGTAATAACAATCCAATTATTACTGTTCAGGCTCAAAATATTCTACATCGAATTTTTCTTCAACCTTAGCCATAAGAATATCGGAAATTTGCTCGTATTCCATTTCGTCCTGAATTTCCTCAAGAAATTCGTCGCCGTTTTCGTCTTCAACAACTTTAAGAATAATTACTTCATAATCGGCGTCAACGATTTCTTCAGCTGTGTCGTGATATTCTGTAATAGCAACATAAACATCATCATCTGTTTCGTATCTTTCAAGAAGTTCAAACACGATTTCGTTTCCGTCTTCGTCTGTGACAGAGAGAAGATCAGGTTCATAAATTTCTTCGTTTTCCATAATTACACCTCATTTCTGCTCTTATTATAATATTAATATATAAATTAGTCAATAGGGAACATTCATTTGTAACATTTTACATATTTTTTATATTTTTTTCAAAAAAACTATTGACAATTACCAAAAGGTATGCTATTATTTAGTTGAACTTAAGGATAGTTCGATAATCGAAAGGAGGCTGGAGATATGAAACTTCAGATTGATACACCAGCCACCTATACAGTATCCCAATAGATAACGGAACTTTTTCAATCGAGATTATTAAAACGGAATTAATAACCGATTGAGCGTCTTATGAGATATTAATTAGTTATTGCAGGGTTGGGTTTAATACTTGTAGGTGTCGAAAAAAGTGAATAGTAAGGATATATAAGATTATCATCCTGCAGATAGTCAGAGTAGATGGCTCTTAAAATTCAAACAAATTTATTGTGAGGTAAACTCCAATGTACTGAGTATTATCTTTTTAGATTTTAATTCCAAGATAAAGAGGTAAATTCCAATGGGCTAAGAAATTTCAAATTAATTTGATTTGAGGTACGGTCCGATGTACAAATAAAAATTAAATAAAAATAAATGGCTCTCGGCTTTCAAAGTCGAGAGCTTTGTTGTATATATAAATGTTCTTTCGGTTGTATAAAAAATAATTAACTAAAAAAGGGAAGTGATGTTTTCACTCCCCAAATTTAAAACATTATAATTTTGATGCTTCGTATGCAACTCCCAAAAGTGCCGAATCTCCGCCGAGTTTTGTTCTTTCAATCTTGACATTACGGAAGTTTTCCATAAGTCTGTTGTAGATTTTTCTATCAATCAACTCAATGATGTAATCTTCATTCATAATTCCGCCGCCGATAACAATCAAAGGTGGGTTAAATATATAAATGATGTTCATCAAACCAAGAATGATTTCGTCAATCCATTTGTCAATTTCCGACCTGATTTCAGGCTTTGACATATTTTCTTTTTCAAAAATTTGAAAAGCGTCAAGTGGTTCATCAGAAATCTTGTTAACTGCATTAATCAAAGCATTTGCCGAAGCATAACACTCAAAACAGCCCTCGCCGCCGCAAGTACATTGCTTACCGCCTGCGTGGGTAATCATATGACCGAGTTCTCCTGCGGCAGAAGTTGAACCTGTGTATAACTTATTATTAAGATATATCGCTCCGCCGATACCCGTACCGAGAGCAAGGCTAATAAAATCAGAATATCCCTTTGCAGCACCAAATCGTGCTTCGCCCAAAGCAACAGCGTTAACATCATTTTCAACGTATGTCAAAATGCCAGTCTTATTTTCAATAATGCTTTTAACCATCATTCCTGTATAATAAGGAATATTATCGGTTGAATAAACAACAATTCCGTTCTTGCTGTCTACCTGACCGGCGGTTGAAATTGCAACTCTGTCAATATTGTCATAACTTTCAATTACTTCAATAATTCTTTGAATTATTGCTTGTCCGCCTTCCTTTGCATTGGTAGGCATTTTTTGTTTTTCGGAAAGCTGGAATTTCTCGTTACACAAAGCGTATTTTATAAATGTACCGCCAATATCGAAACATAATATTCTCATATCAGTCCTCCAAAGCTTTTACAAATCGTTTTGTAATATCCATCGGTCGTGTGATTGCAGTTCCGCAAACAGCGCTGAACGCACCTGCTTTGTATACAGCTTTAAGGTCGTCGGGAGACCAAATACCACCCTCGGCAATTACAGGCTTGTCAAGTTCCTTAGAATATCTTTCGATAAGCTCACAATCAGGAAGTTTTCTGCCTTTCGTATAAGGTGTGTAGCCTGCCATTGTTGTGCCAATCAAGTCAAATCCAAGCTCGGCAGCCAATTTACCTTCTTCAAAACAAGATGTATCAGCCATAAAGAGTTGGTCAGGGTACTTTGCACGAACTTCCTTGAAGAATTCTTCAAACGATTTACCGTTAGGACGAGTTCTGTTTGTTGCATCGGTTGCAATGATATCACATCCGATTTCAACAAGTGCGTCAATTTCTTTCATTGTCGGAGTAATATAAACATCGCTGTCCGGGTACTCCTCTTTAATAATGCCGATAATAGGCAAGTCAACTCTTTCTCTGATTGCCAAAATATCAACTATTGTATTTGCTCTGATACCAACAGCACCACCGAGCATAGCTGCATATGCCATTTTGGACATAATGTAAGAGTCGTAAAGCGGCTCAGTCTTTAACGCTTGACAAGAAACGATAAGACCGCCTTTTATTTTGTTTAGTGTTTCATTTTTAATATCCATATTTTGATTATATCAATTAAAGTATTAAAATTCAATATTAATATTGAAAAGTATTCTTTTTTATGCTATTATCTTTGTGGTGATGAAATATGAAGAATTTAGAAAAGTTTAAAGGAATTTTCGTAGCTCTTAATACAATTTACGATGAAAATGACGAAATAAATGTTAGCGAAATTCAAAAGCTTGTTAAGGTTTATGAGTCAAAAGGTGTAAAAGGCGTATATGTATGCGGTTCAACAGGTGAGGGTTTCTTGCTTTCAACAGAAGAAAGAATGCAAGTTGTTGAAGCGGTTAAAGAAGTTGCATCAGACGACTTTACAATTATTGTTCATGTTGGATGTGCCGGAACAAAGGAAAGCATAAAGCTTGCGCAGCACGCTGAAAAAGTAGGCGTAGACGCAGTTTCTGCTGTTCCGTCTGTTTATTATCATCTTTCTCCTGCAAGTGTTGAAAAACACTGGAACGGAATTATTGATTCAACAAATTTGCCATTCATTATTTACAATATTCCACAGCTTACATCTTTTAATCTTCCACTTGATTTGTTCGAGAGAATGGCTAAAAATCCAAAGGTTATCGGTATCAAAAACTCCGAAGAACCTGTTTACAATATGGAAAGATACAGAACTGTTGCAGGTGATGACTTCATCATATTTAACGGTTCGGACGAGCAAATGCTCGGCGGCAGACTTATGGGTGCAAACGCCGGTATCGGCGGTACTTACGGTACTATGCCGGAACTTTTTGTTGCACTTGATAAGTTGATTAATGAAAACAGAATTGAAGAAGCTAAGGCTTTGCAGTTCAAAATCAATGATGTTATTTTTGATTTACTCAAGTTGCCGTCACTTTACGGTGCAGCAAAGAATGTTATTTCTCAAAGATTCGGTGTGAATGCAGGCGTTCCGAGAAGTCCGTTCTTGCCTGTTGACAACGACGAAAAAATTACTGCAATCGTTAACAAGATTGAGAAATATGTTGCTGAATTAGGAGAATAATTATGAGTGACGATTTCAAAGATGAGATAAAAGACGTTCAGCTCGACCCGCCTCTTGTTGTTCATAAAAAAACAGACGCCTCATATTATGACGGCGGAATCAATGTCGATATGAACGAAACTCATATTGAAGAAGAAAAGAAACCTACTATTGAAAGGCACAGATTTAAAAAAGACCCTGATAAGAAATCAAGCAAGTTTCCGATAATTCTTTTGATTATTGTTATTTTGGCAGGTGTTTTTTGTGCGCTTTATTTCACGGGTAATATTACCTTTGGCAATAAAAATGCAGAAAAGCCAACAAAAGAGTCTACAACCGAAACAACTACTTCGCTTGAACAAGCCTATGCGGGGACTATCGTTGTAAAGGGAACATATATCTTTGTTGATGCACAAGAAGTTGACGGTATTCAGGGACTTCAAGACGCTTTGAGATATGTTGACAAGTCAACAACAGCATATACAATTATTGATGAAAATGCTGATTCAAATTTTCTCAACAACAATGTTTTGCCTATATTGCTTGATATGGGTTTTTATGATGAAAACACAAACATTGTTCATCAGGGATATACAGGCTTGATGGCTAAAGACGAAACAACAACTCAACCGTCTACTCAACCGTCAACCGCTCCAAGCACTAAACCTGTTCAACAATAAAATAACTCAATACGATTCAGAAAACGGTACAATTTGATTGTGCCGTTTTTATATTGTAAACAAATCGTTAAATTTGTAAACAAACTGTTAACAAAATGTTGACTCTTAATATTGCAGTAACTATAATATTTTTAATATAAATAAAGGGGAGTATTATGTTAAAATCTATGACAGGGTTCGGCAGAGCCCAAAAAGAAATTGACGGTTATGTAATCACCGTTGAACTAAAGTCTGTAAATCACAGATATTTCGAGTTTTCGTCAAGAGTTCCTCGTCAGTACGGCTTTCTTGATGAAAAACTAAAATCATATATTAACGGCAAGGTTTCTCGTGGCAAGATTGAATGTTATGTTACTATCGAAGCGTTGAACACCGATACAGCAGATGTTGTTGTTAATCACACTTTGGCTGCCGCTTATGTTGATGCGCTCAAAGAAATTGCCGAAACATATGAACTTAAAGACGATTTCGGCGCTTCAACAATTTCTCGTTTTCCTGAAGTTCTTGTTGTCAGAAAATCTGACGAGGACGAAGAAAAACTTTGGGCATATGTTCAGGAAGTTTGTTCTGAAGCAATTGACAAATTCGTTGCTATGAGAGAAGTTGAAGGTTCAAAAATGAAAGACGACATCTATTCAAGAGGTCAATTCATTTTGGATTGCGTATCATACATCGAGGAGCGTTCTCCGCAAACCGTCAAGGAATACAACGACAAACTTGTTGAGAGAGTTCACGAGCTTTTAGGTGATGTTTCGCTTGATGAAAGCAGAATTATGCAAGAAGTTGCCGTTTATGCCGACAAGGTTGCCGTTGCAGAAGAAACAGTCAGACTTCGTTCCCACATCGAACAACTGAATACATTTATTTCATCCGATGAACCTGTTGGCAGAAAAATGGATTTCTTGGTTCAGGAAATCAACCGTGAAACCAATACAATCGGTTCAAAGGCAAACGATGTTGACATTGCACGCAAGGTTGTAGACATCAAAGCAGAGGTTGAAAAAATCAGAGAGCAAATTCAAAATATCGAGTAATTGACTATCGGAGATACAAATGAATTTAGTTAACATAGGATTTGGAAATTTAATCAATGCCGATAGAGTTATTTCCGTTATTTCACCCGAAAGTGCACCTGCAAAGCGACTTGTGCAAAAGGGCAAAGAGGACGGAACGCTGATAGACGCTACTCACGGCAGAAAAACTATGAGTATAATAATTACCGACAGCGACAATGTTGTTTTGAGCTATATGGATTTAAAACAAATTGCCGTGCGCTTTGGTGTGGAGGTGCAAAATGACGAATAACAAAGGCTTACTTGTAATCCTATCTGCACCAAGCGGATGCGGAAAAGATACTGTATTTCAAGCAATAAAAAAATTGCGCAGTGATGTTGTGGAATCGGTTTCTGCAACCACTCGTAAGCCGAGAGAGGGCGAAGTTGAAGGAGTAAATTATTACTTCAAGTCAGAGTCCGATTTTCAGCTTATGGTCGTAAATGACGAATTGCTCGAATACGCAAGATACAATAATTGCTATTACGGTACACCGATTTCAGGTGTTGAAAAAGCAATTAATGATGGCAAAATATGCTTCTTGATTATTGATGTTCAGGGCGCTCAAAGCATTTTGAAGGTTCGCCCCGACGCAGTTTCAATTTTCTTGTTGCCTCCAAGCCTTGAGGTCCTTGAAAAACGACTTATAAATCGCTCAACCAATGACATTGAGGATGTAAAAAATCGTATGAAAATTGCACAAAGGGAAATCGATATGGCTCCGCTTTATAAATATACGGTGGTAAATGACGATTTGGACGAATGTGTGAAAACTATAAACAATATAATTAACAAAGAGTTGTTAACTCTTAACAGTAAGGAGATTAAGTAAATGTTCAATCCGGATTTAAAGAAAATGTTAAATAATGTAAACAGCAGATACAGCCTTGTTGTAGGCACTGCAAAAAGAGCAAGAGAAATCAGAGATGAGGCTATCGAAAACAACACCATTCTTGACGAAAAGACCGTTTCTACCGCTATTGAGGAAATTTGGGACGGCAAGTATGTTATCGAAGAACCATCTGAAATCAAATCTAAATAATGAAAACAGTTGTTGCAACTGTTGCTGTTGACAATACCTTTTTCAGCTTTGATACCGATTATAGCTACATCGTGCCGATAAGTTTGGCAGAAAACGCAAAAATCGGTTCAAAAGTTTCTGTTCCGTTTGGCAGAGGTGACAAAACAAGAGACGGCATTATCGTTGAACTTGCAGAAACCGAAACAAACGAATTAAGCGGTCTTAAAGAAATAAAAAGTGTTTATGAAAAACTTTTGGATGACGAACTTGTAAAACTCGCTGTCTGGCTTAAAGAAAGATGCTTTTGTACAACTTATGATTGCTTAAAACAGATGTTGCCGAGAAAATACGGAACACTAAAAGGCAAGTCGGAGCGAATGGTAAGACTTCTTGTTGATGACGAAATAGAACTTTCAAAGATTACTAAAAAACAAAAAACAGTATGTGATTTGCTTTTAGATATCGGTTCGGCAGGAGCAAATGAAATTTGTGAATTTTGTGGCGTTGGTATTTCTGTTCTCAAAAACTTGGAGAAAAGCGGAATTGTTGAATTTTATTCAAAAGAAGTTTATCGCAATCCGTATGAAAACAAAGAAATTGCTGATAATAGCGAAATTTTGCTTTCCGACGAACAACAAGAGGCGTATTTAAAAAACAAGAATATGCTTGGCTCCGGCAAAACGGGGCTTCTTTTCGGTGTAACGGGAAGCGGAAAAACCCAGATATATCTTAAACTGATTGATGATGTAATTGATGACGGCAAAGATGTAATCGTTCTTGTTCCCGAAATTGCACTTACTCCGCAAACGCTTTCTATATTTCACAGAAGATACGGAGATAAGGTTGCAGTTATTCACAGCGGTTTGTCACTTGGCGAGAGAAATGATGAATACAAACGAATTGACAGAGGTATTGCAAAGATTGTTGTAGGCACAAGGTCGGCGATATTTGCCCCTGTTCATAATCTCGGACTCATCGTTATGGACGAGGAGCAGGAACAAACCTACAAATCCGAGCGTACTCCTCGATATAACGCAAAAGATGTTGCAAAATTCAGGGCAGGGTACAATAAGGCTTATTTTCTTATGAGCTCCGCCACTCCGTCTATTGAAACATACAGCAACGCATTGAACGGAAAATATGTTCTTTCAACTGTAACGCAAAGATACGGAAACGCTGTTTTGCCGAATGTAATTACTGTTGATATGAAAAACGAGATGAGAAACGGCAACAAAAGCCCTATTTCATCAATACTTCTTCAGCATTTGACAAAAACAATCAATAACGGCAAGCAAGCTATTTTGCTGATTAATCGCAGAGGTTACAATACTTTTATTGCTTGCAACGAATGCGGACATGTTATAACTTGTCCTAACTGCTCAATTTCTTTGACATATCACAGCTATAACAACAGGCTCGTGTGTCATTACTGCGGTTATACAAAAAAAATTGACAATATCTGCCCTGAATGTGGTAGTGATGCTGTCAGATACAGCGGTTTTGGCACCCAAAGAATTGAAGAGGAACTTCAAGCATTGCTTCCCGATGCAAAAATATTGAGAATGGACGCCGACACAACAACGGCAAAATTTTCGCACGAAAAACTGCTTGAACAATTCGGAAACAAGGAATATAACATATTAATCGGCACTCAAATGGTGGCGAAAGGTCTTGACTTTGAGGATGTGACCCTTGTCGGAGTTGTCAATGCCGATAATTCGCTTTATGACCAAAACTACACGGCAAGCGAGCGTTCTTTTGACCTAATCACGCAGGTTGTCGGCAGAGCAGGCAGGCGTGACAGTTCGGGAACGGCGATTATTCAAACCGTTAATCCGCAAAACGAAACGATTGATTTTGCTTCAAATCAGGATTATATCGGTTTTTATAATAACGAAATTATGCTTCGCAAGTTGATGATTTATCCGCCGTTTTGCGATATTTATTCAGCAACATTTACGGGTGAAAACGAAAATACAGTCGCACTTTGTTCAAAGGCGTTTTTCGACCGTCTTGTTGAATATAACAGTAATGAATACAAGGATATAAAACTTGTCGTTTTAGGTCCAACTCAAGCAAAAATTTCAAAAATTAATAATACATACAGATACCGTTTGGCAATTAAGTGTAAAAATTCACAAAGAATTCGCCAAATGATAACAAAAATCTTAAAAGATGTTAACAAAGATAAGTTATATTCCAAGGTAAGCATTAGTATTAGCTTAAACCCACCGGATATATCATAAAAAGAGGGAATATTATGGCTTTAAGAAGAATTGTTGAAATAGGCGACCCTGTTTTAACTAAAAAATGCAGAAAAATAGAAAATTTTGATGAAAAATTGTCAACGCTTATTGATGATATGTTTGATACAATGTATGAAGCTAACGGTGTCGGACTTGCCGCTCCGCAGGTAGGAATGCTCAAAAGAGTTGTTGTTATCGACTGCGGCGACGGACCAATCGAACTTGTTAACCCTGAAATCACTATGTCAGAGGGCGAACAAATGGAAACAGAGGGTTGTTTGTCTGTTCCGGGTAAATACGGTGTTTGCAAGCGCCCTGCAAAAGTTCAGGTTAAGGCACAAGACAGAACAGGTCAATGGCATGTCTACACAGGTGAAGAACTCAAAGCACGATGCTTCTGCCACGAGCTTGACCACCTTGAGGGAATATTATTCGTATCAAAAGTTATCGGAAAGTTGGAAGGCTGATGAAAATTGTATTTATGGGTACTCCCGATTTTGCAGTACCTTGTCTTGAAAGCTTAATAGACGCAAAACACGATGTTGTTGCTGTTTTTACACAACCGGACAAACCTGTCGGCAGAAAGCAGATTTTGACTCCGCCGGAGGTAAAAGTTTGTGCTCAAAAGCATAACATTCCTGTGTATCAGCCTGAAAAAATCAAAGGCTCAAACGCTGTTGAAATTTTAACAGAACTTGCTCCCGATGTAATTATCGTTGTTGCTTACGGCAAAATTTTGCCAAAAGAGATACTCGAAATTGCACCTTTGGGTTGCATAAATGTTCACGCTTCAATCTTGCCGCTTTACAGAGGTGCTGCTCCTATTCAATGGGCTGTTCTCAACGGCGACAAGGAAACAGGCGTTTCTATTATGCAAATGGACGAGGGACTTGATACAGGCGATGTATTCTATGTTGAAAAGACCGAAATCGGCGAAAACGAAACAAGTGCAGAACTTTTTGACAGATTGTCTGTAATCGGAGCAAGAGCTCTTGTTAAAACTCTCGATATGATAAAAGACGGCTCTGCCGTTGCCACAAAACAAGCTGATATTGAATGTCAATACGCATCAATGATTAACAAATCTATGTGTAATATTGACTGGAGCAATTCGGCAGATAAAATCCACAATCAGGTCAGAGGCTTGCAAACTTGGCCTGTTGCCACAACAACAGTTAATACTAAAGGCTTAAAAATTCACAAAACCGTTCATACAGACATCACTGCAAATAAAGCGGGTCAAATTGTAGATAATAAAAACAAACTCGTTATTTGCTGCGGTGACGGACATTGCCTTGAAATTCTCGAGCTTCAGCTTGACGGAAAAAAGAGAATGGACTCAAAATCATTCTTGCAAGGCAACAATATTGAAATCGGCACAATTTTAGGAGAGTAGTATTTTATGGGATATTATATGATGTATTATATGACAGGCTTTATTATGGTTCCTGTTTTCATCTTTGCATTAATTTGCCAATCATCTGTTAAAAAGAACTTTCGCAGATACTCGCAGGTTATCAGCCGTTCAGGGATGACCGGTGCTGACGCCGCTTGGCGACTTTTACAACTTAACGGCATCAATGATGTAAAAATTAAAAAGGTTGCCGGCACTCTTACAGATTATTATGACCCACGAACCAAAGAAATTTGCCTGAGCGAGGATGTATTCGACTCCCGTTCAATTGCGGCAATCGGTGTTGCTTGCCATGAAGCAGGTCACGCTTGCCAACACGCAGAGGGATATTTCCCGCTTAAAATAAGAAACTTTGTCATTCCTGCAACTAATATCGGTTCATCTCTCGGTATTCCGCTTTGCTTGATCGGTATGCTCATTCGTTCCGAAGCAGTTGCATATATCGGCATTATACTTTATTTCTTTGTTGCTTTGTTCCAGCTTATCACATTGCCTGTTGAATTTAACGCAAGCAAAAGAGCACTTGAAACAATCGAATCAAATCACTTTATGACAGACTCGGAGTATTTTGGTGCAAAGAAAGTGCTAACAGCCGCAGCCTTGACTTATGTTGCGGCATTAGCTTCTGCCATTGCAACTATTTTCAGACTTTTACTTGTGGTTAACGGTGGAAACAGACGATGAAGAACAGCAGACTCGCATCATTTGACATATTATATGACATTCTAAAAAACGGAGCATATTCAAACATTGCCATTGACAAAGGACTTACGGATGTTGACGGCAAGGATAGGGGATTCACTTCAAGACTTGTTTACGGTGTTGTTGAACGAAAACTCACACTTGATTATTTTATCGACAAGCATTTAACTTCAAAGGCAAAACCAAAGGTTAAAATCCTACTTTATATCGGTGCTTATCAGATTTTGTTTATGGATAAAGTGCCAAATGCCGTGGCTGTGTTTGAAACAGTTGAAATAGCGGATTTAATCGGTCTTTCATATTATAAAAAGCTGATTAATGCTGTATTACATAAAATAATAGAATGTAAATCCGAACTTGAAGCAACGGATGATTTGAGCATCAAGTATTCCTGCCCACCTCATCTTATTAATATGTGGAAAAAGATGTACGGAGAGGAAAAAACAATTGCCACACTTCAAGCAATCAATAACAGACCGCCTGTTTTCGCAATTCCAAACAGAAAGTTTGTTGACGAGGGCGAACTTCAGTATGAACTTTTAGATAACGGCGTTGAATGTGAAATATATGGCGATGTTGTCAAAATCAATTCATCTTTTGATTTAAGCAATATAAAGGCTTTTAAGGACGGATTGTTTTACATTGAGGATTACAGTTCATATTCCTGTGCAAAGGCACTTGATTGCAAAGAGGATGACATCGTTCTTGATATATGCGCCGCTCCGGGCGGTAAGACTTTTACTATGGCTCAAAGCGGAGCAACGGTATATGCTTTTGACTTGCACGAACATAGAGTTGAACTGATAAAAAAATCTGCACAAAGGCTTGAATTAAACAATATATCGGCGAGCATTAATGACGCACTTGTTTACAATGCCGAAATGCCTGTTGCCGATAAAATTCTTTGCGATGTTCCGTGCAGCGGCTTTGGAATTATAAGAAGAAAACCTGAGATAAGATACAAAAATCTTGATGATATAAAAGAGTTGCCACAAATTCAATATGATATTTTGAGCACATCGTCAAAATATTTAAAAAATAACGGCAGAATTATTTATTCCACCTGCACACTTAATAAAAAAGAAAACGAAAAAGTTGTTGAAAGATTTTTAAACGATAACAATAATTTTAAACTTATAGATGAAGTCACCGTTTTTCCAAGCGAAAATGGTGGCGACGGATTTTTCTATGCAATAATGAAAAAGACAAATGACTGACATAAAATCACTTACTTTTGAAGAACTGAATAACGAAATTATTTCAATAGGTCTGCCTAAATTCAGAACAAGGCAGATCTATTCGTGGTTACATGAAAAGGGCGTCAATTCTTTTGACGAAATGACTAATCTCTCAAAAGATTTGAGAGAAAAGCTAAGGCAAAATTATTTTATACCAACCGTTGAAATCGAAGATAAATATGTTTCTAAAATCGATGATACAGTAAAATATCTTTTCAGATTATACGATGGGGAATATGTCGAAGCTGTAATTATGAAGTATAAATACGGCTACACAATCTGTATTTCTTCACAGGTTGGTTGCAAAATGGGTTGCAAATTCTGTGCTTCAACTCTTGCCGGATTTAAGCGAAATTTGCTCCCTGCCGAGATGGAATCACAGCTTCATACCGCACAAAAAGATTTGAACATTCGAATTTCACACATCGTACTTATGGGTATAGGCGAACCGCTTGATAATTATGACAATGTTATAAGATTTATCCGTACAGTCAATAATGACAAGGGCTTGAATATCTCAATGCGTGACATAACTCTTTCAACCTGCGGTGTTGTGCCGAAAATGTACGATTTGGCAAATGAGAACATTCCTATTACTTTAACACTTTCGCTTCACGCACCGAATGACAAGATTCGTTCAACAATGATGCCTGTAAATGACAAATGGGGTGTCGATGAAGCAATAAAAGCGTGCAAGAATTATGCAGATGTTACAGGCAGACGAGTATCGTTTGAATACACACTTATAAACGGTGTGAACGATACGACAGAATGTGCTCACGAACTTGCAGAAAAGCTTAAAGGAATTCTTTGTCATGTCAATTTGATTCCCGTTAATGATGTTGAGGAACGAGGAAATGTTCGCTCAACAGATAAATCAATTAAAAATTTCTGCGAAACCTTGTATTCGCTCGGAATAAATGCTACAATAAGAAGAACGCTCGGTTCGGACATAAACGCCTCTTGCGGACAGCTCAGACGCAAGAAGAACGAAGGTGGTAACATATGAAAATAGTTGCTAAAACAGACAAAGGCTTAGTCAGAGAAAACAATCAAGACGCATATGCAGTCGGTGAACTTCCGGGAGAAGTTGCATGGGCTGTTGTTTGTGACGGAATGGGAGGAGCCGCAGGCGGAAATATTGCTTCCGCACTCGCTGTCAAGGTTATCAGCGATAAAATTACTTCCTCGTACAATGAAAAAATGCGTGATTCTTCAATCAAAAATCTTCTTGATTCCGCTATAACCGCCGCCAATATCGAAGTATATGATATGGCGTACTCAAGACCTGATTTAACAGGTATGGGTACAACAGTTGTCGCAGTTGTAGTGCGTGACAATGTTGCGCATATTGCCCACGCAGGCGACAGCAGAGCGTATATCGTCAACGATGACGGAGTTGAGCAAATCACAGTTGACCACAGCCTTGTTCAAAACCTCGTTGACAGAGGAGAAATAACCAAAGAAGAAGCCGAGCACCATCCAAATAAGAATGTAATCACAAGAGCGCTTGGCGTTGACAAAAGAATTGATGTTGATTTTTCAGAGGTCGAAATGCACGAAAACGAAACCCTTGTTTTGTGTACCGACGGACTCAGCAATTGTGTGAACAATGCAGAAATGGCTGAGGACATCAAGGACGGTCAGTATTATGCGTTTGCCGACAGATTGGTAAAAAGGGCAAACAAAAACGGCGGAAACGATAACATTACGGTTGTAGCAATCGCAATTTAACATATTTAGGAGAAAATAATGGATAATTATGTTGGAAAAAGATTAGACGGCAGATATGAGATACAGGAAATTATCGGTGTTGGCGGAATGTCTGTTGTTTATAAAGCATATGACAATGTTGATGACAGAATTGTTGCTGTTAAAATTTTAAAAGACGAATTTTTGAATAACGATGATTTTAAGCGTCGATTCAAAAACGAATCAAAGGCAATTGCACTTTTGTCACACGAAAATATAGTAAAAGTTTATGATGTCAATTTTGGTGAAAAACTCCAGTATATCGTTATGGAATATATTGACGGAATCACTCTCAAAGAATTCATCAACAAACAAGGCTCAATCACTTGGAACGATGCGCTGTTCTTTATGACTCAGATTTTGAGAGCGGTTCAGCATGCTCACGATAAAGGAATCGTTCATCGAGATATTAAACCTCAGAACATCATTTTGCTTCCAAACGGAAACCTGAAGGTTACAGACTTTGGTATCGCAAGATTTTCCCGTTCTGACACAAAGACTTTAACAGAACAGGCAATCGGTTCTGTTCATTATATTTCACCTGAACAGGCCAAGGGTGAATATACTGACGAAAAGGCAGACATTTATTCAATCGGTGTTGTTCTTTATGAAATGCTTTCGGGCAAAGTACCTTTTGAAGCTGACAGTGCTGTGTCTGTTGCGCTTATGCAGGTCAATTCAAATGCTGAGAAACTTACAAAGATAAATCCCGATATTCCGCTCGGTCTTGAACAAATTTGCTTCCACGCAATGCAAAAAAATCCTGCCGACAGGTATCAATCGGCAACCGAAATGCTCCTTGATATTGAGGAGATTGTAAAGGACCCTAACAAAACTTTTAATTATGTAAACAACGAAGTTATAAAAGAAGTATCACAAGAAATCGAACCAATTGTTGATGATGAAGAATATGACGAATCGGAGGTTGAATACGAAGATTCGTCACGCAAGAAAAAAACAATTGCTGCAGTTGTTATCGGTGTAATTGTTTTGATTGCTGCAATTATCGGCATCGTTATGATGTTCACATCGGGTTTGAACACAAAGACTCAAAAGCTCGAAAACTTTGTCGGATTTTCTTATGACCAACTTCAAGATAATGAAAGCTATAATTACGAATTTGTAGCAGAATACGAAAAATCCGACCAATACGACCCGGGAACTGTAATCAACCAAAGTCCCGAAGCAGGCTCAAAGGTTATGGCTGGCTCAAAAGTAACACTTTATGTTGCTTCGTCAGATAAAGATATACCTATGCCGAATGTATACGGTTTAACACTTGAACTTGCTGAGCAGACGCTTCAACTTGAGGGCTTAACAAAGTTTAAGACTATGAACATTGCAAGCGACAATGTTGCTGAGGGCAAGGTTATTTATACAGACCCCAAGGCTACAACGATTGTTTCCGCTGAGCAGGAAATCACAATTTATGTTTCATCGGGACCGACAACTACCGTTATAGAAACTTTGACTGTTCCTGATGTTTCTGGTCTTACACAAAGCGGTGCAAGGGCTTTCCTTGAAAAATTCGGTTTCAGTAATATTTCGTTTGTAACACAAGATGATGCACTCCAAAAAGGTATTGTATTGGCGCAAAGCCCTCTTGCCGGAACTCAGGCAAAAGCAACTGATGCAATCAAAGTAATTATCAGTTCAGGTGTTACAACAACAACCGCTCAAGCTGTTAAGTATTCTGTGAACATCACTTTGCCGGTTGTACAAAATAATAACGGCACATACGGAACAGATACGCTTGTTGTAAAAGTTGGCAAGGATACCTATTCAAGCAGAAAGGTTACTCTTGACGGTTCAAACGTTCCTATCAATATCACAGCAGAGAGCGGAAAATCACAAAACATCAAGGTTTCTCTCAATGAGACCGGGGTTACAGAAACAAAACATATTGACGGCAAAAAAGATAACGACATCTCAGTTAACTTCTCATCTGCGTCAAAATATCCTGTAACCTCCACTGTTCCTTCTCAAACAGAAAACGCACAAAACCCACAATAATTCTACTCAACGGCGACATCCTCGCCGTTGATGTTTTTAAAGATATATGACAAAAGGTAAAATTATAAAAGGCATCGGCGGTTTTTACTATGTTGATACCGACAATGGAATATTTGAATGTAAGGCAAGGGGTAATTTCAGAAATCAAAAAATAACCCCTCTTGTCGGTGATGATGTTGAAATCAGCGTTAACGAAAACGCCGAAAACACAATCGATACAATTTATCCGAGAAAAAACGAACTTATCCGTCCGCCGCTTGCAAATCTTGACCAATTGTTTATTGTTGCGTCGCTTGTTGACCCTAAAATAAACACAACAATAATTGACAATCTTACCGCAATTGCCGAGTATAAAAAAATTGAACCTATCATTGTTTTAACAAAAACAGACCTTGACGACAGCTCAGAAGTTTATAAAAACATCTATGAAAAAGCAGGATTTAAGGTTATTATTTGCAATAATATAACAGGCGACGGCTCAAAAGAAATACGTGATTTATTATGCGGAAAATGCTCAGCTTTTACAGGCAACACAGGTGTTGGAAAATCAACTTTGCTTAATAATATTTTCCCTGATTTGGATTTGAAAACAGGGGAAACAAGCAAAAAGTTGGGCAGAGGAAAACACACAACACGTCATTGTGAATTGTTTAAAACAGATAACGGTTATATTGCCGATACGCCCGGATTTTCATCATTAGAATTTAAGCAATGCGAAAAAATCTTAAAAGACGATTTGCCGTATTGCTTTAGAGAATTTGAAGATTATCTTGGTTGTTGCAAATTTTCAACTTGCACACACACAACCGATAAAGGTTGTGCGATTATTGATGCGGTTAATGATAACAAAATTTGCAAATCACGTCACGAAAGCTATATTTCAATGTACAACGAGGTTAAAAATATTAAAGAATGGGAACTCAAATAAAAAAATGTACCATTATTTCCGGCGCTCCTGATAACGATATTGATTTTTTAAAAGATAATATTAATGCTCAATCGTTTATCATTTGTGCTGATTCGGGATATAAAAATTGTTTAAAAGCAGGCTTTGCTCCAAATTTGATTATAGGGGATTTTGACTCATCAGAAAAGCCTGATATTGATTGCGAGATTATATCACTTGAGGTTGAAAAGGCCTTTACGGATACATTCCATTGCGTTATGGAAGCTGTTGACAGGGGATTTAGCGAAATCCGAATTTTTTGTGCTATCGGTTCAAGGCTTGACCATACATATTCAAATATTCTTTCCCTTGATTACTGTCAAAAACACAAGGTAAAATGTTATATCCAAAATAGAAATAATCGACTTTCTTTGATTAACGGCAAAGGTATTGTTAATAAAGATTACGACAATTTTTCTCTTTTTGCTTATCTGTCTGAATGTAAAGGTGTAAGGATTAAAGGCGCTTATTACACCGCAGGTTTTTACGACAAGGAAACACTTAATATCAAACCAAGCGATCAATTTGCACAAAGCAACTTTGTAAGCGAAGATTATGCCGAAATCTCTATTGATGAGGGAACACTTCTTTTAATTGAAAGTAACGATTAAGTATAAACTGCATATATTATAGTAAGCACAGATACGGCGGAGGTGTTTGCTATGAAGAAAATGTGCAAGAGAGATTTGTTATGGATTGCCTTTGGACTCGGTTGTGTTATGGCGTGCTGTTTGCCAACCGTTTGGGTAACCCGTATTCTTGCTATAGCAGTCATCGTCCTCGGAATCATCATCTGTTGCAGAAAGTAGGGGAGATATATGAAGGTTATACTTATAAAAAGTCCGAAATTGCTTGCGCCTATCCTGCGTTCAATTTTCAAAGTGAAGAAAATAAATTATGAAGAATAGTAAAAAGGTGCCAAGGTGCACCTTTTAAATTTTTGGTATTGAAATATACTTCTGTTTATTATATAATATTATAAATATTTTTAAGGATTAACTATATGGATAATTATATTGACTTAAACAATTTTGAAGATATTCCGGTTGTTCCGCTTCGTGGACTTGTCGTATATCCAAATATGACGCTTCATTTTGATGTCGGCAGAAAAAAGAGTGTTGCGGCTCTTAATACTGCTATGGACACTCATCAAATGATTTTTCTCGTTTCTCAAATTGATTCGAGTATTGAAGACCCAAGCGAGAGAGATGTTTATGAAGTAGGCGTTATTTGCAAGGTTAAGCAAATGATAAAAATACCGAATTCATCAAATCTCCGTGTTATTGTTGAGGGCATAGCAAGAGCAACCATTGTTACAATGTATACCGACGGCGACCACTTCAACGCAGTTGTTGACAGAGCACCGATTTATGATGTTGAGGTTTCAGCGGAAAACACAGCCTATATCAGAACTGTAAAAAAAGAATACGAAGTTTATGCTTCGATGTTCAAAAAGATTTCAAACGAAGTCGTTGCAAAAATAATTTGCTGTGAGGACATTGCGGAACTTACCGACTATATTTGCGAAAACAGCTTTTTCTCATTTTCGGACAAGCAGGCAATGCTTGAGGAATTTGACCCGCAAGAGAGAATTAAAAAGCTGACTGTGCTTCTTAAAAAGGAAACTACTTCACTTGAAATAGAAGCGGAAATTCAGGACAAGCTCCAAAAGGAAATTGACAAAGGACAGCGTGAATATTACCTCCGTGAAGAAATGAAGGTTATATCCGACGAACTCGGTGAGGGTGAAACACCGCTTGAAGAAGCTGATGAATACAAATCAAAAATCAATAACCTCAAATGTAATGATGAAATTAAAACAAAGCTTCTCAAGGAATGTGAAAAATTGATAAAAATGCCATCAGGTTCACACGAGGGAACGGTTGTCAGAACTTATCTTGACAAATGCCTTGAAATTCCATTTGGCAAATATTCAAAGGACAGAATAAATCTTGACCGCTCAAGGAAAATTCTTGATGCCGACCATTACGGGCTTGATAAAGTTAAAACACGTATTATTGAATCATTAGCTGTATTAAAGCGTAATCCTGAATACAACGGTCAAATTATTTGTTTATATGGACCTCCCGGAGTAGGTAAAACAAGCATTGTCAAATCGCTTGCGAAGTCTATGAACAGAAAATATGTTCGTATCGCTCTCGGCGGTGTTCACGACGAAGCAGAAATCAGAGGTCACAGAAAAACATACATAGGCTCAATGCCGGGCAGAATTATGCAAGCCATCATCGATGCAGGTACAATGAATCCGATTGTATTGCTTGACGAAATCGACAAGGTTGGAAATGATTACAAAGGCGACCCGTCATCTGCTCTTTTGGAAGCACTTGACCCGGAGCAAAACAATTCATTCAACGACCATTACATTGATTTTCCGATTGATTTGAGCAAGGTGTTGTTCATCACAACAGCAAACGATACTTCAACCATTTCTGCTCCGCTTCACGACAGAATGGAAATAATTGAACTTAACTCATATTCAATTGAGGAAAAATTCAGTATTGCAAAACAGCATTTGGTAAAGAAAGAACTTAAAAAGCACAATTTGTCGGCTCGTGAGTTCAAAATTTCCGATGATGCAATTTACAAAATCATTGAATGCTACACAAGAGAAGCCGGTGTCAGAACTCTTGAAAAGAATATTGCTACTCTGTGCAGAAAAGCAACGGTTGACCTTGAAAACGGCAAAAAGTCGTTTAAGGTAACATATAAAAATCTTTCCGATTATTTGGGTGTTGAAAAATATTCAAAGGATGAAATCCCAAATGAAAATCAAATAGGTGTTGTTAACGGACTTGCTTGGACACAGGTCGGCGGAACGATGCTTCCGATAGAAATATCGGCACTTGACGGCACAGGCAAAATCGAGCTTACAGGTAATCTCGGTGATGTAATGAAAGAAAGTGCCAAAACGGCTGTTAGCTATGTCAGAAGCAAAACAGGGGAATACGGTATCGAATCTGATTTCTACAAAACAAAGGATATTCACATCCATGCTCCTGAAGCTGCCATACCAAAGGACGGACCGTCGGCAGGACTCGCAATCACAACTGCCTTAGTAAGCGAGCTTACAGGTGTTCCTATAAAACGCAATGTTGCTATGACAGGTGAAATTTCACTCAAAGGTAAAGCTCTCCCAATCGGAGGACTTAAAGAAAAGTCTATGGCAGCATATAAAGCGGGATGTGACACAGTTATTATTCCAAAGGACAATTTCAAGGATCTGAACGAAATCTGCAATGAAGTAAAAACAGCCGTAAGATTTATTCCTGTTTCTTCGTTTGACGAGGTTATAACTCAGGCACTTGAATATATGCCTAAAAAAGAAAAGAAACAAAACATAATTATAAAGTCCGATGAGTCGGTTTCATCGGCAGTAACGCAGTAATATGAATTATAATAAAGCAGAATTTGAAAGAGCGTTTGGTATTTCGGGTCAGTTGCCGCCGAGCGAAGTTCCTGAAATCGCTTTTGCGGGCAGGTCAAATGTCGGCAAAAGTTCACTGCTCAATAAATTATTTAACAGAAAATCTTTGGCAAGAGTCAGTTCCGTTCCGGGTAAAACGATTACTATCAATTTTTATGATGTTGACGGTTATAAATTTGTTGACCTTCCGGGTTACGGCTACGCTAAACTCAGCAAGACAGAACGAGACCGTTTTGGAGAACTGATGGAAGGCTATTTCCAAAGCGGAAGAAACATAAAACTTGTTGTTCAGCTTGTTGATATGCGTCATAAGCCGTCACAGGATGACTATGGTATGATTGATTTTATGCAGCAGATGGAGATTCCGTTCATCGTTGTTTGCACAAAAGCTGACAAGCTTAAAGTAAAAGAATTTAAGAGAAGAGAACATGAAATCAAAGAAGAGCTTTCTATGGTGGATGAAAACTTGATTATTCCGTTTTCTTCACAATCGGGACTAGGTCTTGATAAAATAAAAATGTTAATTGAAAAATCACTCGGTGCATAAGTGATTTGAGGAGGATAAAAATGAATAAAACACCATTTCTTTCATTAGAAAAAGCACAGGAAATCATCAAGGATTATCCAACACCTTTTCATATTTATGACGAAAAGGGAATCAGAGAAAACGTAAAGGCTCTTAAAGAAGCATTCTCTTGGAACAAGGGTTACAAGGAATATTTTGCAGTAAAAGCTACTCCAAATCCATTTCTTATTAAAATATTGCAAGAGTACGGTTGCGGATGTGACTGCTCATCAAAAACAGAGCTTATGATGGCGAAAACTCTCGGTGCAACAGGCGATAACATTATGTTTTCATCAAACGATACACCGATTCAAGAGTTCAAGTATTGTAATGATTTAGGCGGCATCATCAATCTTGACGATATTACTCATATCGAAGCTGTTGAAAAGGCTTGTGGCAAGCTTCCAAAGAAAATGAGCTGTCGTTACAATCCGGGCGGTCTTTTCAAAATCAGCAACGATATTATGGACAATCCGGGTGATGCAAAGTACGGTATGACTACCGAGCAAATCTTTGAAGCATTCAAAATTATGAAAGAAAAAGGTGTTGAAGAATTCGGTATTCACGCTTTCCTTGCTTCAAACACAGTTACAAACGATTACTATCCGATGCTTGCAAAGGTTCTTTTTGAACTTGCTGTTGAACTTAAAGAAAAAGTAGGCGTACATATCGGTTTCATAAACCTTTCGGGCGGTGTCGGTATTCCATACAGACCTGACCAAGAGCCAAACGACATCCGTGTTATCGGTGAGGGCGTTCATAAGGTATTTGACGAAGTTCTTGTTCCTGCCGGAATGGGCGATGTAAAACTTTGTACAGAACTTGGCAGATTTATGATGGGTCCTTACGGTGCGCTTGTAACTACTGCAATCAACGAAAAGCACACACACAAGGAATACATCGGTGTTGACGCTTGTGCCGTTAACCTTATGCGTCCTGCAATTTATGGCGCTTATCACCACATTACGGTTTTGGGCAAAGAAAACGACGAATGCAACAGCAAATATGATGTTACAGGCTCACTTTGCGAAAACTGCGATAAGTTTGCAATCGACAGAATGTTACCAAAAATTGATATGGGAGATATTCTTTACATCCACGACACAGGCGCTCACGGCTTCTCAATGGGCTATAACTACAACGGCAAGCTCAAGAGTGCAGAAATTCTCCTCTGTGAGGATGGTTCATACAAACTCATCAGAAGAGCAGAAACACCAAAAGATTATTTTGCAACATTTGATTGCTTTGACTTTTATGATGAATTAATCAATGAATAATTGATTTTTAAGGCGGTGGGAAAATTTCTTACCGCTTTTTTTAAATTATGCTTTACTATCACGATTTAATGTGCTAAAATATTATCATAATTTAAACGGAGGCTTAGTTATGAATAATAAGCTACAAAACAAAAATGTTGATTTTTTATTTAAAGCAATTTTAGCACTTGAAAACACAGAAGAATGTTATGACTTCTTTGAGGATTTGTGCACCGTTCAGGAGCTTAAAACCCTCAGTCAGCGTATTGTTGTTGCAAAAATGCTTTCTGAAAAATGCGTTTACACCGATATTGTTGAACAAACAGGCGCTTCAACAGCCACTATCAGCCGTGTAAACCGCTCACTTCAATACGGTTGTGACGGATACGACAAGATTTTTGACAGAATCAGCGAAGAAGAAAGCAATGAGTAGTTACCAAACATTTGCTTATCTTTATGATGAGTTGACTCAAAATGTTGAATACGAAAAAAGATGCGAGTATATCCTGTCTTTTTTTGAACAAAACGGTATCAAATCGGGTACTGTTTTGGATTTGGCGTGCGGAACAGGCTCAATGAGTATCCCTTTTATGAAAAAAGGGTATAACATTATCGGAGTTGATTTGTCCGAAGAAATGCTTGAAATCGCCTCTAATCGACTTTTTGAAGCAGGGAACAACTTTTCTTTGCTAAAAGCGAAAATGCAGGATTTTGAGCTTTCTGAAAAGGCTGACGCCTGCATTTGCTGTCTTGACAGTATTAATCATCTCAATAATATTAACGATGTTCAAGCAACATTTAAAAATGTTTATGATTCGTTGAATAATGGTGGATTATTCGTTTTTGATGTCAATACTGTTTATAAGCACAATGAAATTCTTGCAGACAATACTTTTGTTTTTGACGAAGATGATTATTATCTTGTATGGGATAATGAAGCTGTTGATGACAGAACCGTTCGAATTCTTCTTGATATGTTTATTCTTAACGGCGAAAGCTATGACCGATTCAGCGAAGAATTTGAAGAAACAGCATATTCTGTTGAAGAATTGTTAAGTTTACTAAACAAAGTCGGTTTTGTTGATATTAAAGTTTATGATGAGCTATCATATGACGAACCTAAAAACGATAGCGAAAGATTATATTTTGTATGTAAAAAGGTGTAATAATGGGAAAGATTGTTAGATATATTGCAGTAGACGGTTCTGCGTTTGTAATTGCGACCGACTCTACCGATATTGTATACGAAGCAGAGCAAATTCACAAAACCTCTGCAACTGTTACTGCCGCACTTGGCAGACTTTTAACGGCAACATCAATGATGGGCGATATGCTAAAGGACAAAGAGGACAGCATCACCGTCAGAATGAACGGAGCAGGTCCTTGCGGTGATTTAATCGCAGTTTCAGACTACGAGGGCAATACAAGAGGTTATGTACAGAACCCTGTTGTTGAAATTCCGCTTAAAGAAAACGGAAAACTTGATGTATCGGGTGCAGTAGGCACAAACGGTCAACTTTGTGTCATCAAAGATATTGGAATGAAAGAGCCGTATGTTGGTCAAGTTCCGATTATCAGCGGTGAAATCGCCGAAGATATTACAAATTACTTTGCAACAAGCGAGCAAACACCGTCTGTTTGCGCTCTTGGTGTATTGGTTAATCCTGATTTAACTGTTAAAAAAGCCGGAGGATATATCATTCAGCTTCTTCCGGGATGTCCTGATGAAATTATTGACATTATCGAAAAGAACGTTTCGAAAATTCCGTCAGTTACAACAATGCTTGACGAGGGAATGACTCCTGATGATATTGCAATCAAGGCAATGCAGGGTATTGAACTTGACAAACTTGACGAAAGCACAGCGGAATACAGATGTAACTGTTCAAGAAAAAAAGTTGAAAATGCTCTTATATCAACAGGTATTGAAGCACTTACGGAAATGGCAAACGATGACCAAGATACAAAGGTGGAATGCCATTTTTGCAACAAGGAGTATGTATTCACACCTCAAGACATAAGACAAATTATTGACGCTTCAACTAAAAAATAAAAATTTAAAAAAAGTTGAAAAAAAGTGTTGACATTTTAGTCAAAATACTGTATAGTATAACACGTTGCAAGTAGCAATTCGGAAGCATAGCTCAGCTGGGAGAGCATCTGCCTTACAAGCAGAGGGTCACAGGTTCGAGCCCTGTTGTTTCCACCACTTCCAAGGCGAAAGCCTTGGAATATAAATGGCCCGGTAGTTCAGTTGGTTAGAACGCCAGCCTGTCACGCTGGAGGTCGACGGTTCGAGCCCGTTCCGGGTCGCCATTTATATGCTTCTGTAGCTCAGTCGGTAGAGCAGAGGACTGAAAATCCTCGTGTCGATGGTTCGATTCCGTCCGGAAGCACCAATTTGCGGATTTAGCTCATCCGGTAGAGCGTCACCTTGCCAAGGTGAAGGTAGCGAGTTCGAGTCTCGTAATCCGCTCCACATAATAGAAAACACGCAATGTGTTTTCTATTACTTTTATGGCACCATAGCCAAGAGGTAAGGCAGAGGTCTGCAACACCTTTATCCCCAGTTCAAGTCTGGGTGGTGCCTCCATAAAACCCGAGTCCTACGATTCGGGTTTTTATTTTTGCAAAGGAATGATTATTATGGATTTTAACGAAGTCATCAAATCAAGAAGAAGCATCAGAAAATACAGCGCTGAAAAATCTGTAACAGCCGAACAAATCGAAGAACTTATTAAATCGGCAATTTATGCGCCATCTTGGAAAAACTCACAAACAGCAAGATATTATTGTGCAGTTGAGCAAGACGCAATCGAAAAGGTTAGAAATTGCTTGCCGGAATTTAATCAGAAAAATTCTGAAAACTCCGCTTTGATTGTTACAACATTTGTACATAATCGTTCCGGTTTCAAACCTGATGGCGAAGCACAAAATGAATGTGGCAACGGATGGGGATATTACGATTTAGGTCTTGCAAATGAAAATCTTTTGCTAAAGGCAACAGAAATGGGCTTGGGAACGCTTGTAATGGGCATTAGAGACGGTGAAATGCTCAAGTCAGCTCTCAACATTCCAAACGAAGAAACTGTCGTTGCGGTGATTGCTGTCGGCTATCCTAATATTGAGCCTGAAATGCCAAAACGCAAAGAGCCAAGTGACATTATCAAGTGGATAAAATAAAAAAGGGAAATTAACCCCTTTTTATTTTTGAACATATACAGTTTGAGTCGGAAAAGCAAAATCCGTATCATTGTTTTCAACAATCTTTTTAATGGCGAGATTAAGCTCATTTTCGATTTTTAGGTACTCATCCATATCGGATGTTTCAGTGTAACAAACAACCTCAAAATTGAGGGCGCTGTCACCAAATTCTCTGAAATGGATTCGACAAGGTTCAGGAAGAATATCTTTGTTTTGAACAATATAAGTTTTTATCTCGTTTCGTATCTTTTCAATGGTTTCATTTGAAGTTGAATAAACAAGACCGAATGTCATCTTAATTCGTCTTTTGTCCATCATTGAAATATTTGTAACAGCTTCTTTTGTCAAAGTTGAATTAGGAACGGTTATAACGCTGTCGTCAAGAGTACGAATTTTTGTGCTTCTCATTGTAACTTCTTCAACAAAGCCTTTAACAGTCGCAGATTCGATTAAATCGCCAACCTTAAACGGTTTGTCAAAAATAATTATAAAACCGCTTATAAGATTTCCCACGGCGTCCTGTGCAGCCAAAGAAACAGCCAAGCCTCCAACACCCAAACCTGTGAGCAATCCGTTTACATTATAGCCAAGCTCACTTATAATCATTACAATGCCAAATGCAATAACAACAATTTTTAAGATATTTGCCAAGAAACGCAAGGCGGTGGTGTTCATTGTATCGTCTGCATTCTCACCAAAGTGTATATGAATGAACAAGTTGTTGGACAAATAATTAATTATACTCCAACATATAATTAGTATAATCAGTATTTTAAATACTTTTGTAACGCCGGGCTTATTATAATTAATTGCAAATGCAATGTACAAGCCAACCGTTCCGATGAGATAGGCAAGGGGTTTTTGCAGAGAATTGACAAGAGAATCCGTCTTTTCTTTGTTGTTCCTTAAAAATAACTTTCCAAAAACATTAATAAGTGCGTTTGAAATCTTATATCTGAATATAAACAATATCAAAAACACAGCAACGCCTATAACCAAATCAACCAGTTTATCTGTATCAGAAACAAATGTTGTTAAACTTTCAATAAATTTATTCATCTTATTTTCCTTTCAATTGATTTCTATATTTATTTTATATCATTTTTTTACACAATTCAATCATATTCTATTAACAAACCTACAATATAGAGTGTATATTTGTTAAATTTATTACTAATGTTTACAATTTATTCACAAAATTTGGCTATAAAATTAAAAATAGTTATTGAATTTTAATATAAATAATGTTATACTACATTCATACTTATAAGGAGGGGACTGCTTTGAGTAAAGAATCCAAAATCGCAAAAAAAGAGCAAAAGGCAGCAAAGAAAGCCGCCAAAGCCGAAAAAAAGCAGGCTAGCCAATATGCAAAACTTGTTAAAAGTATCGACAAGAAAAATGCAAAGGCTGAAAAGAAAGCTAACAAAAAGGGTAAACCGTTTACACCCGCACCAATTCCTACACAGGAAGAGGCATTTGCCGGTGTACAAGGAAGCAAAGGCAAGAAAATATTTACGCTTATCATTTTAATTCTTTTAATTTGGTTAGTTATTTATTTCTTGGTTATGTGGTTTAGCTATGTAGCGCCAATCAAAAGCAATGAAGCAGAAGAAGATAACGGTACTTCATCATCTCAGGAATATGACAGATATGTAAATGAGCATGAGATTACCACAACAAAGAGCTACAGTGTATCTGAAGCAAAGGCTCTTTTGAAGCAAGTTATCCACGACAACTGGAGAACTCTTTCATACTCAAGTGATCCTTCATCTGCAGCAATTAACTACACATCAAACATTGTGACAGTTAACAATGCTGATTGCTATGAATTTATGGCAAGCGGAAAAACATACGCAGTTGCAATCAATCTTTCAGCTGTATATGTTGTTGAGAACGGTGAATATACACCAATCACATTCCACGGCACAGCCCTACTTTCATAATTGTAATTAATACATAATTATACCGTCGAATTCCGGCGGTATTTTTATTTTAAATAAAGAAAAGGAGTCGAAAAAACGACTCCTTAATTTTTTACTATTTAGTTTTTAAGTGAATGAAGCGGAGCAGGAATTTTACCGCCGCGGGAAATGAATTTTGCCGGTGATTTAGTGTTAACTTTCATAACAGGTCCTGAACCGAGCAGTCCGCCAAATTCAAGCACATCTCCGTCTTTTTTGCCAACAGCAGGAATAACTCTTACAGCTGTTGTTTTTCCGTTCACCATACCAATAGCTGCTTCGTCGGCAATAATACCGCTGATGACTTCAGGAGTTGTATCACCCGGAATAACAATCATATCAAGACCAACGGAGCAAACTGCTGTCATTGCTTCAAGCTTTTCGATGCAGAGAGCACCTGATTTAGCAGCAGCAATCATTCCGGCATCTTCCGAAACAGGAATGAATGCACCTGAAAGACCGCCGACACTTGACGAAGCCATAACTCCGCCTTTTTTAACAGCATCATTAAGCATAGCAAGGCAAGCTGTTGTACCTGCTGCACCACACTGTTCAAGACCGATTTCTTCCAAAATATAAGCAACCGAGTCGCCGACAGCCGGGGTAGGAGCAAGTGAAAGGTCAACAATTCCGAAAGGAACGCCCAATCTTTCGCTTGCAAGAGTACCGACAAGCTGACCCATTCTTGTAACCTTAAATGCGGTTTTCTTGATGAGTTCTGCGATTTCGTTAATTGAATAATCAGGATGTTTTGCAACAGCGGCTCTTACAACGCCGGGACCCGAAACGCCGACATTAATAACACAATCAGGCTCTGAAACACCGTGAAAAGCACCTGCCATAAACGGATTGTCCTCAGGAGCATTGCAGAAAACAACAAGCTTTCCTGCGCCGATACAATCGTTATCCTTTGTAAGTTCAGCAGCTTCTTTAACCTTTTGACCCATAAGGCGAACAGCGTCCATATTGATACCTGCCTTAGTCGAACCGATATTTACCGAAGAACAGATATGTTCGGTTTGTGCAAGCGCCTGCGGAATAGACTCTATAAGTTCTCTGTCACCGGCTGCAAAGCCTTTTTGCACCAAAGCAGAGTATCCGCCTATAAAGTTAACTCCGATTGTTCTTGCGGCTTTTTCAAGGGTAAGTGCGTACTTTACAGGATCGCCGCCGCTGATACCTGCAAGGATAGAAATAGGAGTAACGCTGACTCTCTTGTTAATAATAGGAATACCGTATTCCTTTTCAATGTCTTCGCCTGTTTTAACAAGATTTTCTGCTTTTTTGCAAATCTTGTCGTATACCTTTTGGCAAGACTTGTCTATATCGCTGTCACCGCAATCCAATAGGGAAATACCCATTGTTGTGGTTCTGATATCAAGACACTCGTCTTGAATCATTCTAATTGTTTCAAGTATGTCGTATGTATTAATCAAAACGATGTCCTCCGATTATATTCTGTGCATTGAATTAAAGATGTCCTCGTGCATTGCGTGAATAGACAATCCGTTATTTTCGCCGTATTTTGCAAGTTTTTCTGCAAAAACAGGGAAGTCAACATTGGCCTTTGAAGCGTCTGCCATCATCATCATACAAAACATATCCTGCAAAATTGACTGAGAAACCTCTGTTACATTTACATTACATTCCTTACAAATACCCGATACGGAAGCGAGAATACCCACCATATCTTTACCTACAACTGTAATAACACATCTCATAATATGTCCTCCGAAAAATTATATTTTTTTACCACGATATGAAGAAAGATTTGAACGAGCCTTTACGCCGTTTGCAACCTTAACTGCCGATACCTTGTAGTAATATTTTTTACCTTTTTTGAGTTTTTTGTTTTTGAAACTTGTTTTCTTTGTGCTGCCTATATAGCTGTATGCACCATTTTTGCTTGTTGCTCTGTAAATATAGTATACAGAAGCACCGCCGACTTTTTTCCAAGACACAGTAACGGTTGTGCCTTTTTTCTTTATCGGATTAAGTTTAGGAGTGCCGTAATTTGCAAACTGCACATCTTTCTTTTCACCCTTGCTGTAACCGTATCTTGCAGAAGAATTTTTGTAATTGTTATAATATACATTTCCTGCTGCTTCTTTTTCAAAATAAACAGCATATTTTCCGTGACCGTCAAATATATTCGATGAAATTGTATTTACGCTTGCACCGGAATTAATATGAATTGCATCTGTACCCGATGAAACAATGTTATTAAGTTGGATAGTTGTACCGCTGCATTTACCGATTAAAATTCCGTTCTTTTCCGAATTTGAAATAGTGTTTGAACGGATTGTATTATTATTGCATCCCGAGTTAACAACAATTCCGCTGCTTCCCGCACCGCTTACATTGTTATTTCTAACTCTGTTGTTAGCGCTTGAAGAAGCAATCAAAATACTGTTTGAAAACTGCGAAACGGTATTTAAATAAATATCATTTGAATTTGAAGCATTTGCTGCATAAATTCCGTATCCGCCGTTTGTTCTTGAACTTGTAATTGTGTTATTGTGAATCTTTGAATTTAAAGTATCATACATTCTGATACCGTGAGCAGTAGTGTAAATTATATTGTTGAAAACAGAAATCTTGTTTACCGCATAGTTTGCAACATCAGCATAAGAATCATATTTTTTCTTTTTTGCCGATGTAACTTTGTTTCCGAAAATATAGATAGCCGAAGCAACAGAAACATCATCAGTAGAATTTACGCTGATGTTGTTATTGAAAATTCGTGTTTGGCAATCGTTGTTTACAAAACCGTTTTTATCATATTCACAAACAGAACCGAGTCTTGAATCGGGGCGCATCATAAAATAATAAATGCCCTCACCGCAATTTGTAATTGTGTTGCCGTAAATCTCTGTGTTGACATATGCAGAACAGAAAATAGCACATCCTGTCAAATTTGAAAAAGTATTGTTTCGAATAGTTATATTATTTTGGTAATATCCGTGGAACATAGACTTTGTGCCGACACCGCTTACAAGATTGTTGAATGTACAATTTTCAACGGTTACGCTGTTATTCATCGTTCCGTCATAGAACGGGAAACCTGAAAAGTGCTCATCTTCTTCAAGAATGTCAATTTGAATAGCCTCGCAGCTTGATGAATCGATATCACCGATAAAGCCGTCAAAAACGCATCCGTCAAAAACAACATTTGTTGAACCTGCAACCTCTACAAAGTGAGATATGAAGCCCTCTGTGAACTTTACATTTTCAAATCTTACGCCGTTTGCATGGGCAATTCTCGAAAGACAAGATTCGTTAGCGTTTTCATCGGTGTAAGTAAGTTGACCGCCACGCAATGTAAAATTGGTAAGACCGTCATAACCATAATATCCGCTTGGAGAATTGATTATGTTACCTCTCTTCTTGCAGTCATTATATATTACTGTACCGTTTGTAAGGTCAAGGACAGTGTTGCTTGTTGCGGTATTTGTTTGTGTTATTTTGTATTCACCGGCAGGTATTTTGATTGTCAAAACATTTTGAGGAGTTGCATTTGTTGCACAATATTGCAAAGCCTGCTTCAACGGCAGAGTGATGTTGTTGGTTTCAACCGAAACACTTTCAACCAAATTTGAAGAAGAATCCAAAATTTGAATTGAATCATTTGCAAATACAGTCATAGCCGAAAAAGGCAAAATTGAAGCCATCAAAACAACCAAGCTCATTACGATTGACAAAAGCTTCTTTTTTATTTTCATTTTAATTACCTCTATATAATACAATTAATCTATATTATAGTTTTAATTTGTATAATTGTCAAACAAATAATTTTATTTATAAGTATTTTATTTTACCGAAAACTATGATATAATAATGAGCCGGGTGATGATTATGAAATACAAGAACATTTTTGACACACATACTCATTCTGCCAACTCTTTTGACGGACATCATTCCTGCAAGCAATTATGCGAAGAAATTATAAAAAACGGCGGTATCGGTATAGCGATTACCGACCATTGCGACATTGACGGAACAAAAGACGGTTGCTGGGATTTTGAGGACAAGCAGTTTGCAGAAGTTCTTGAAGCAAAAAAAACATTTCCTCAAATCAAGGTATGCAACGGCGTTGAACTCGGTCAGCCTCTGTTTGAAAAAGAACTTTCGGAAGAATTTTTGTCAAAATACGATTTTGATTTTGTGCTCGGCTCTGTACATAATCTAAAAGATATGGAAGATTTCTATTTTTTGAATTACAAACAGTATGGCATTTACAGCCTGTTGCAACAGTATTTTAACGCATTACTTGATTTGGCAAAATGGAACAAAATCGACAGCCTTGCACATTTGACTTATCCGCTTAGATATATTGTTGCAAGAGAAAAAATCGATGTTGATATGTCGAAATTCGATGACATCATCGAAGAAATTTTCAGCACAATAATAGCGAATAACAAGGCGATTGAACTAAATGTTTCGGGTCTTTCAATGGATATGAGCGACACATTGCCAAATAAAGCATATATCAAAAAGTTTCACGATATGGGCGGAAAATATGTAACAGTTGGCTCTGATTCACATTATTTTGACAAAGTGTGCAACAATATTGACAAAGGCTATGACATACTAAAAGAATGCGGCTTTGAACATTTCACGATATTTGAAAAAAGAGAGCCAAAGCTCATTACCATAGAATAATAAGGAGATAAGATGGACAGATTATTATATTTACTTGAAACAAATCCAAGACTTACAAACGAGGAACTTGCGGTTATGCTCGGTGTAAGCGAAGAAGAAGTAAAAGAACAAATCAGAATATACGAAGAAAGCGGTGTAATCAAAGGCTATCGTGCAATTCTTGACAAAGAAAAAGTAAACGCAAAAGATTGTACTGCACTTATTGAAATTAAGGTTCAACCAAAATTCGGCCACGGCTTTGATGAGGTTGCACAGCGAATTGCAAATCTCGAAGAAGTTGAGAGCATTTACCTTATGAGCGGCGGCTACGACCTCTGCTGTATAGTTCAAAACAAATCTTTCGAAGAGGTCGCAATGTTTGTTGTAAAGCGACTTTCTCCGCTTGAAGATGTTGTTTCAACAACTACAAACTTTATCCTCAAGAAGTATAAAGAGCAGGGCATCAGCTTTGCAGAACCGACAAAGGATGACAGGGGGACAGTCTCGCTGTGATTGATTATAACGATTTTTTAAACTCCAATCTAACCAATGTCAAACCGTCAGGCATCAGAAAATTCTTTTCTATTGCCGAGGAAATGGACAATGTTATTTCACTCGGTGTCGGCGAGCCTGATTTTTTAACTCCGTGGCATATCAGACAGCAGGGAATAGATTATCTTGAGCGAGGCGCAACAAGATATACTGCAAACGCAGGTCTAATCGAACTCAGAAACGAGATTTCAAAATACTACACAAGAAAATATCTTGTTCAATATGACCCAAAAACAGAGGTGCTTGTAACCGTCGGCGGCAGCGAGGGCATCGATATGGCTATCCGTACACTTATCAACAGCGGCGATGAAGTGCTTGTTGTTGAGCCGTCATTCGTTTGCTACAAACCTATAATTGAGGTTTCGGGCGGTAAGGCAATTCCTGTTGCAACCAAACTCGAAAACGAATTTAAACTTACACCTGGTGATATCGAAAACGCTGTCACTCCAAAAACAAAGGCTATTGTGCTTCCGTTCCCAAACAATCCGACAGGCGCGATAATGAACGAAACTGAGTTAAAAGAAATTTCTGAAGTAATCAAAAAACACAATCTTTTTGTTATTTCTGATGAAATATACAGCGAGCTGACATACACTCCAGAGGGACATATCACAATTGCTTCGATTGACGGAATGAAAGAACGAACAATTGTAATCAACGGCTTTTCAAAATCGTATTCTATGACAGGCTGGCGACTCGGCTATGCGCTCGGTCCTGCACCTGTAATCAAGCAAATGACAAAACTTCATCAATTTGCAATTATGTCTGCACCGACAAATTCACAATATGCCGCAATTGACGCATTAAGAAACGGTGACAACGACATCAAAAAAATGGTTATGGACTACGATATGCGTCGCAGATTTACGGTTGATGCATTCAGAAAAATCGGTCTTGAATGTTTTGAGCCAAAGGGTGCATTTTATGTGTTCCCTTGCATAAAATCAACGGGTCTTTCAAGTGATGAATTTTGCGAAAGACTCATCAAAGAAAAGCACGTAGCGGTTATCCCCGGCAACGCTTTTGGCGACAGCGGTGAGGGATATGTCAGAGCTTCTTATTGCTATTCTATTGACAACATTAAGGAAGCTATTACAAGAATAGGCGAATTTGTTAAGGAATTAAAAAATGAAAATTAAAGTAAAAGCATATGCAAAAATAAACCTAATGCTTGATATTGTTGCACAAAGAAAAGACGGCTATCACGATTTGTTTATGATTATGCAGTCGGTCAGTCTTTACGACACAGTGACCGTTGAAAAAACAAAAGGCAAAAAGATAACTCTTTCTTGTGACGAAGAGGGTATTCCTCTTGACGAAAAAAACATTGCATACAAAGCAGCCGTTGCGTTTTTCAAGGCGAACAACATTAAAAATACCGGTATTCATATTGATATAAAGAAACGAATTCCGCACGCTGCGGGACTTGCCGGCGGAAGTGCCGACGGTGCAGGGGTTATCGTTGCGCTAAACCAAATATATAACACAAATTTGAACAATAAAGAATTGTGCCAAATCGGTGTAAAAATCGGCGCCGATGTTC
Organism: uncultured Eubacterium sp.; assembly: GCF_934525195.1. Taxonomy (GTDB): domain Bacteria; phylum Bacillota; class Clostridia; order Oscillospirales; family Acutalibacteraceae; genus Eubacterium_R. The sequence goes on along the minus strand of NZ_CAKSZA010000002.1, from coordinate 84,488 downwards.
CGTTTTGTATTTGCGGCGGAACTCTTCTTGCGCAAGGCATCGGTGAAGTGCTCAATCCTGTAAAACCGCTTCGCAAGTGCTTTATCCTGCTTGCAAAGCCGAAAACAGGCGTCAATACAGGCAATGCGTTCAAAGCTTTTGATGAAAACGGCAAAGTACATACTCCTGACAAACTCGGTATGCTCTATGCTATGCAGTCAAGGGATTTGGAACAAATTTGCTCGAAAATGGAAAATGTTTTTGAACAGTTTATCGAAGTTCCCGAAAGAGTTTATATCAAAGAAATTATGCGTTCAAACGCTGCTCTCGGCACTTGTATGAGCGGTTCGGGACCAACAGTTTTTGGTATTTTCACAGATAAAGAAAGTGCGCAAAAAGCATCCGAAGAACTTAAAAATTTTGCAAAAGATATTCACATTTGCACTCCTGTAAACAAGGGTTGCAAAATCGAAAACGAATAAAAATAACAAAACCTGCCAATCATTCAAACGAAAGGCAGGTTTTTATATGCTCAAAAAAATTTATTTGTTTGTTCCGATATTTCTCATTTCATTGATTTTATTCGGAATAATGTCACCAATCAACACGCTTTCAAACGACATCAGCCACAAAGTTTTAAGACTTCATATTTTAGCAAACAGCGACACTCAAGCCGATCAGGAATTAAAATTAAAACTTAAAGACAATTTGTTAAAAGATACTGCATATATATTTAAAGATTGCAACAGCCTTGACGAATCAATAGTTGCTGCTAAAAACAACATTGATTTATTTCAAAAATCCGCCGAACGCACCTTAAAAAATTGCAACAGCGATTACAGCGTAAAGGTTTATGTTGACAACGAATTTTTCGACATCAGAGAATACAATGATTTTACTCTTCCGTCAGGAAATTACAACACTATTAAGGTTGTAATAGGTGAGGGCAAAGGTCATAATTGGTGGTGTGTTATGTATCCGACCGTCTGTATTTCTGCATGCACAAATGATTTTGACAAGGTGCTGACCAAAGAAGAAAAGCAACTCATAACATCAAAAAAATACATCCCAAAATTCAAAGCACTCGAAATCATAAATAAACTAAAAAATAAAATAAAGCCTTGACATTACACATAAAATCAATTAAAATGTATGTGTTGTGCTGGTGTGGCGAAATCGGCAGACGCAAGGGACTTAAAATCCCTCGGTAGCAATACCGTACCGGTTCAAGTCCGGTCACCAGCACCAAAGCAGTGTTCGTTTGAGCATTGCTTTTTATTATTTATGAGCAAGCAAAAAGGTACTTTCAAATTAGAAAGTACCTTTTTGAATTTATTTATTAACTACATTTTGCGGATTGCCTTCAATAAACGCTTTGAGATTATCCTCAAGTATGCCCAAAAGGCGTTTTCTTGTTTCATAAGCTGCCCAAGCAATATGCGGAGTGATTATACAATTCTTTGCCGTAAGGAGTGGGTTATCGGCTGTTGGCGGTTCAACTCTCAAAACATCAACTCCTGCCGCCTGAATATCACCGTTATTAAGTGCATCGGCAAGATCTCGGTCATTTACAACAGGACCTCTTGATGTATTAATTATGATAACACTTTTTTTCATTTTTGAAATAGCATTCTTATCAATCAAGTTTTCAGTCTGCGGTGTAAGAGGGCAATGGCAGGTAATTATATCGCTGTCCTTGCAAAGCTTGTCAAAATCAACAAATGTAACATTCTTGAATTCTTCAGGCTTTGGATGAGGAGTAAACACCAAAACATTCATTCCGAATGCTCTCGAAATCTCTGCAACTCTTTGTCCGATTGAACCAAAACCGACTATGCCGATTGTCTTTCCGTCAAGTTCTGTTAGCGGTGCTTTCCAGAAGCAGAAATCGGGGCAAGATGTCCACTCACCGTTATGAACAGCATCGCTGTGAAGTGAAACCTTGTTTGTAATTTGCAAAATAAGTGCAAAAACAAGCTGTGCAACCGCTGCTGTTGAATACGCAGGAATATTTGAAACAACAATGCCTTTTTTCTTTGCAGCATCACAGTCAACAACATTATATCCTGTTGACTGCAAACCGATATATTTCAAGTTTGGCATTTTGTCAAGCATTTCTGCCGTGATTACAGTTTTGTTTATGATAAGAGCATCTGCATATTTTGCACGCTCAATAACTTCTTCAGGCTTTGTTCTTTCATAAACAGTAAACTCACCGTATTGCTTAAAACTATCCCATGATTGATCGCCTGGATTGGTTGTATATCCGTCTAAATTTACTATCTTCAAAATATCATCTCCTTTACAGTACAAATTATATCCCTTCTAAATAAATAAATCAACCGATTTATTGAAAGATTAATAAATATGTTGTATAATTAAATCATATTATTAATGTCGAACATTTTATATAGGCTTTGGTGATAGTATGAAAAAGGCATTAATGATATTATTTTCAGGTTTTCTTTTGATAGCTGTTTGCATCAATCTCAGCTGTAAGATTGACAACTATCTTGTAAAAACAGTTGGAATAAATAATATTCAAACACGAAAAACAGTTATTATCGACCCCGGTCATGGCGGAATCGATGTCGGTGCTGTCGGAATTGACGGTTCGCTTGAAAAGAACATCAATCTTTCAATTTCGCTCGATTTGTACGATTTTCTTATGGTGTCGGGGATAAATACCGTTTTGACTCGTGACGGCGATTATGAAGTGTATAGGGCAGGGGAGCAACGCACAAAATCCGACTTATATAATCGTATGGATTATATAAATACCGTACCCGACAGTATTTTGATTTCAATCCATCAAAATCATTTTGAAAATGAAGCCGAATGGGGAACTCAAATTTGGTATTCTCCAAACGATGAAAAAAGTCCAACGATTGCAGACAAAATCTTAAACAGCGTTAAAAAGAATATTCAACCTGAAAACAAACGAATAAACAAAAAATCTGACGACAATTATTATATTTTATACAAAGCACAAAAGCCGTCTGTTATGGTTGAATGTGGCTTTGTAAGCAACGAAAATGAAAATAAAAGACTGCAAGACAAGGAATATCAGCGAGATATGGCTTATTCTATTCTTGCAGGAATTTGTGAGGAAGTATAAATGGCAGGAAAAGTAAAATCCGTATATGTGTGCAGCGAATGTGGATACGAAAGCGTAAAATGGTTCGGAAAATGTCCGGGCTGTGGCGAATGGAACACTATGGAGGAGCAAACTCCGATTGTATCCGCAAAAGGCATTACAAGGTCTAAAGCAAGCATTAAACCTGTTCAAAGGCTTAACGAAATAGACAGTGATATTGAAAAAAGACTGTCAACGGGAATAAAAGAATTTGACCGAGTGCTCGGAGGTGGAATTGTAGAGGGAAGTTTGATTCTTCTTTCGGGTGATCCGGGTATCGGTAAATCAACTATTTTGCTTCAAATTTGTCAAAGCTTAGGACAAAAACACACGATTTTGTATATTAGCGGTGAAGAATCAGCACGACAAATCAAGCTCCGTGCAAACAGACTTAATGTTGATACCGAAAATCTGTTCATTCTTGCAGAAACCGATGTTTCGCTTATTGTTGAAACAATTAAAGCCGAAAAGCCGAATATGGTTATAATTGACTCGATTCAAACAATGATGATTGATGATATTTCGTCATCGGCAGGTAGTATCACGCAGGTCAGAGAATGCACAAATATCTTTATGCACCTTGCAAAATCGCTTGGAATCCCGATTTTTGTAGTTGGTCATGTCAACAAAGACGGCGCAATTGCAGGTCCGAAAGTGCTTGAACATATAGTTGATACTGTGTTATACTTTGAGGGTGAACGCAATTATTCATACAGAATTTTGCGAAGTGCTAAAAACCGATTTGGTTCAACAAACGAAATTGGCGTGTTTGAGATGACTCAAAGCGGTATGAATGAGGTTGAAAATCCGTCATTGATGATGCTTTCAGGCAGACCTAAAAACACGAGCGGAACTTGTGTTGCGTGTACAATGGAAGGCTCACGACCGATTCTTGCCGAGGTGCAAGGTTTGGTTACTTCATCAGGTTTTGGAACACCAAGACGAATGAGCACAGGCTTTGATTACAACCGAATGAGTATGATAATTGCCGTGCTTGAAAAGCGTGCCGGATTTCTGTTCAATGGAATGGATGCATATTTGAATGTAATCGGTGGATTGAAGCTATATGAACCGGCGGCAGATTTAAGCGTTGCTATGGCATTGATTTCATCATTAAAGGATAAGCCTGTAAACGAAAACACACTTGCATTCGGTGAAATAGGACTTGCAGGAGAAATCAGAGCCGTGAATAATTGTGAACAACGAATTACCGAAGCACAGCGACTCGGATTCACAAAATGTATAATTCCGTTTCATAATTATAAATCCTTGTCCAAAGAAATAAAAATCAATATGGACATAGTGCCTGTACGTAACATCCGTTCAGCATTCGATGCAATTACCGAAGAATAACAAAAAGCTGATTTCACAATAAAACATAATTATTATGAAATCAGCATGTTACATCAATATTATTAAAATATACCTAAATCTAAATAAATTGAAAGGAAAAACGATTAATAACTTCCCTTTATTTCGCAAAATATTAATTTTGCGAAATATCAAAAGGTTGTTAATCAAAATCAAACTCTTGAAACGAGAAGATTTTGCAAAACTGCCCTCTTTGGTGCAAGACTATTTGATATATGTTGAAGCAATCAAAGGACACAGTTCTTTATCCGTAACAGAATATGCAAGCGATTTGAGGACATTCTTTCGTTTTATGGCAAAACACAAAGGACTTTGCTCCGACACCACGCCTAATGACGAAATTGATTTATCTCAAATTGATATAAACTTTATCAAAGGTATAACATTAAATGATGCGTATACCTTTTTAGTGTACTGCAAAAATGTTCGTGGCAACAACGAAACAACCCGTGCTCGCCGTGTTGTGTGCATCAGACGATTTTTTAGTTACCTATCGGACAACCTTGGTTTGCTTTCAGTCAACCCTATGAAAAACCTCGATGCACCTAAAACCAAAAAATCTCTTCCAAAATATTTAACTTTAGAAGAAGCGCAAAAATTACTCTCTGTAATAGACGGAAAGTATAAAGAACGAGATTTTGCGATTATTACCCTGTTCCTGAATTGCGGAATGCGTCTTGCAGAACTTGTTTCGATTGACTATTCCGACATTAAATCCGACGGTACTCTTGTTATAACCGGTAAAGGCAACAAAGAACGAACTGTCTATCTCAACCAAGCCTGTATTGACGCCGTAACCGAATATATGAAAGTCAGACCAAACGACAAGGTCAAGGACAAAGCACTTTTCATTAGCAGTCGTTACCAACGAATCAGTCCTCGAATGGTTGAGATTATGGTCACTAAAAATCTTGAAAAAGCAGGACTTGGGGGTCGAGGTTTATCTGTACACAAACTTCGTCATACTGCCGCCACTCTGATGTATCAACACGGAAATGTTGATGTCCTTGTTCTCAAAGAAATTCTTGGTCATGAAAATCTTGGCACAACGGAAATTTACACACATATTCAAAGTGACGCTTCAAAGCAGGCAATCGATTCAAATCCACTTGCTAACAACAAGCCTAAATTTACATCTTAATTATTGAATTCAGCAAAAATATAATCAGTGAATTTACAAATGATATTGCCGTAATTTCAGTTCCATAAATTAAAAATGATTTTAGATAATCCTTTAAAACAAGCTGTTTTTCATTGTTTTTTTGAAGTGAAATATCAAAAATATTTTTGCTAAGTTCTTTTGAAGACGAAATTGTAAAAAACAAAATCACCATAAATGCCGAAGCTTCGGGAACAATCATCAAAAGTGAGTACCCTATCCCCTTTAGCGAATACATATTATAATAAAATGCTATTTTCACAGCGATTTCAAATCCGCAAAGAAACGGTACGGCATTTATTATCGGAAAACCGATGATACATAATCCAAGCAAAATCGTTATGGTATAAATCAACAAATAAACCGACAGTCTGTCAATTACCACGGAAAGCAGACTGTCGCTTTTTATTGTTAAAAAATCACTCAAAAGATTCGAAAATTTTGAAAGTTCAAGGCTTCTGAAAAGTAATGAACCTGCCAAAACTCCTGCAATATATATCAGCAAAAGATAAATGAATTGACGGTTACTTTCTACAAAATTTTCAAAATTAAATTTTTGTTTTGAAACAACAATACTTTTCATTTTTATACCTTAAACTTTCTTGTTCTTTTTGCATTTATGATTGCCGAAAGCAAACTCCCAACAATAATAATCACAGCGCATATTACAAGCTGAAAAAACGATTTATTTATAATAGAATTTATTACCGAGAGTATTATAGCAGGAATATTTGACAATATACACATTAAAACAAGGCTGTTTTTAAAATTTATCGTTGTTAAAAAAGCTGTAGCAAAACTTGCAATAAATAAAACGACATATCCAAAATATGAACAATAAGAAATGTCTAAATCAAACATCATTGTTAATTTAGTAAAAACTGCGGTCAAGAAAGCGACAAAAACAATTGATAAAAATACAGATTTCAGAACAAATCCTAAAAGTACACTATCAGTTTTTTTCATAAAAAAATCCCCCGAATATTCTTTATTACAAGATATTCGGGGGTTGATTTGTTTATTACACTAATTATTTGTCTGACTTCTTGCCTGACTTTTTAGCTTCTTTCTTTTCCTTGGCAGCTTCTCTTGCCTTTTCAACTTCTTTCTTGTGCTGTTCTGTCTTGGTGACATTTGTGTTTACAGCCCAACGTTGAATCTTCATCTTGTTTCTGTCAGCACCTGTTTCGATAATCAAATCTTCTTCTCTGATTGTAACTACCTTGCCAACGATACCGCCGATTGTAATGATTTCATCGCCGATTTCAAGAGAAGAACGCATTTCCTGTTCTTCCTTTTGACGCTTCTTTTGTGGACGAATCATCATAAAATACATAACGGCAACAAGTACCACCATAAGTATAATATAAGATGTTGAACCTGCCTTTGGATTAGCCGACTGTTGTGCTGCTTGCATTAATAATATTGAAGTCATTTTTTTCCTCCTAAAATACATTAAGTACTACAATTATATAGTATCTGTCAAATAATTGCAAGAACTATTTTAAATTCTTGTATCCAATTTGTCAACATATTCGTTTTTGTAATCTTCAAATGAATTATTGTCGATATTCTCTCTGATTTCGGTCATAAGGTTATTGTAGAAATAAAGATTATGCATAACCGCAAGACGCATACCAAGCATTTCTCCTGCTTTAAGAAGATGTCGAACATAAGCTCTTGAATAATTGCGACAAGTCGGACATTGGCATTCGTCATCAATCGGATGGTCGTCAAGGATATACTTGGCATTGTTGATATTAATTATACCTTTTTTAGTAAATAGCTGACCGTGACGGGCATTTCTTGCAGGCATAACGCAGTCAAAAAGGTCTACACCTCGGCCGACACCCTCAAGAATATTACCCGGAGTACCGACACCCATAAGGTATCTTGGCTTATCAACAGGAGCAAACGGTTCAACGGCAGAGATAATTCGATACATATCCTCTTTCGGCTCACCTACTGCAAGGCCTCCGATAGCATAACCGTCAAGATCCAACTTTGCAATTTCTTTCATATGCTCAACTCTCAAATCATCAAAGGTGCAACCCTGATTGATTCCGAATAACATTTGATTTTTATTGATTGTGTCAGGCAAAGAGTTAAGTCTGTCCATCTCAACTTTGCATCGCTCAAGCCATCTTAAAGTACGGGCACAAGCCTCTTTTGAATATTCGTACTTTGCAGGATTTGCAACACATTCATCAAAAGCCATTGCGATTGTAGAGCCTAAATTTGACTGAATTTGCATACTTTCTTCAGGCCCCATAAAGATTTTTCTGCCGTCAACATGAGAGTTGAAAGTAACTCCTTCCTCGGTAATCTTATTGAGCTTTGCAAGAGAAAAAACCTGAAATCCACCCGAATCGGTCAAAATCGGTCTGTCCCAATTTGTAAATTTATGTAGTCCGCCAAGAGTTTTGACCTTGTCGTCACCAGGTCTTACATGAAGATGATAGGTGTTGCAAAGCATAACCTGTGCGCCGACTTCTTTTAAATCAACAGTTGAAAGACCGCCTTTTATTGCGGCAACAGTTGCAACATTCATAAAACAAGGGGTTTGAACCGTGCCGTGAACAGTTGAGAATTCGCCTCGTCTTGCCTTATTTTCTGTCTTTAATAATTTATATCCCATATTAACTCCTTATTTTATATCTGCAAAGAAGCACGCATCGCCAAATGAGAAAAATCTGTATTTCTCTTTCACTGCGATTTTGTAAGCATTCATTACATTGTCATAACCTGCAAACGCCGAAATAAGCATAATCAATGTGCTTTCAGGCAAATGGAAATTTGTTACCAAGCCGTCAATACATTTGAATTCGTATCCCGGATAGATAAAAATTGAAGTGTCGTCCTCGTCCTCACAAATACAGCCGTTTTTGGTTGCGACAGATTCAAGAGTTCTTGTGCTTGTTGTACCAACCGCAATAACTCTGCCGCCGTTTTTCTTTGTATCATTAATCAAATCTGCGGTTTCCTTGCTGATATGATAATGTTCACTGTGCATTTTGTGATTTGTAACATCGTCAACCTTTACAGGTCTGAATGTACCAAGACCTACATGAAGCGTTACATAGCCAATCTTAATACCTTTATCTTCAATTTGTTTGAGCATTTCCTCGGTAAAGTGCAAACCGGCTGTCGGAGCTGCCGCAGAACCCAGTTCTTTTGAATAAACGGTTTGATACAATTCACCATTTTGGAGTTCTTCCGTAATATATGGTGGGAGAGGCATTTTGCCAATCTTGTCCAATATTGTATATATTTCTTTGGAATCGCATTTGAATTGAACCTTTCTGTTGCCGTCATCGGTTACATCTATAACATCACATTCAACAATTCCATCGCCAAACACAAAAGATGTACCGACCTTTGCTCTTTTGCCGGGTTTGCAAAGACATTCCCACACATTATTTTCACTTTGCTTCAAAAGCAAAAATTCAACAACAGCGCCTGTTTCTTTTTTCACACCGTAAATTCTTGCAGGAATAACTCTTGTATCATTCAAAATGAGGCAGTCGCCGGGTCTTAAATAATCGGTTAAATCTCTAAAGATTTTGTGTTCTATCTCGCCTGTATTCTTGTCAATAACCATAAGTCTTGACATATCTCTCGGCTCCATTGGGGTCTGAGCGATAAGTTCTTGAGGCAAATCATAATAAAAGTCAGAAGTTTTCATCAAATATTCTCCAAATTTATATAATTATTAATTGACATTCATATATAAATAGTGATATTATATATACTAAATTATCTTGTGCGAATTGCACTTTGTCTATTATATTGCAAAATGATAAATAATACAAGTTCTAAGGAGAATTATTTATGAAAAAATTTAATGTCGGCATCGTAGGTGCCACAGGTATGGTAGGTCAAAGATTTATGACCTTGCTTGAAAATCACCCATGGTTCAATGTTGTTGTGCTTGCAGCATCATCAAGATCGGCAGGCAAACCTTATGGCGAGGTTATCGGCAACAAATGGTGTATGGACACACCGCTTGCAGATAAATATAAAGAAATGGTAGTTATGGACGCTACCAACGATATTGAAGAAATCACTTCAATGGTTGATTTCGTATTTTGTGCAGTAAATATGAAAAAGGACGAAATCAAGGCTCTTGAGGAAGAATACGCAAAGCACGAGTGCCCTGTTGTTTCAAACAACTCTGCTCACAGATTCACTCCTGATGTTCCTATGGTTGTGCCTGAGCTTAATGCTGAGCATATCCACATCATTCCTGAACAGAGAAAGAGACTCGGCACAAAACGTGGTTTCATCGCAGTTAAGTCAAACTGCTCACTTCAGTCATATGTTCCTGCCCTCTTCCCTCTTCACGACAAGTTCGGTGTAAAAGATGTTTTGGTTTGCACATACCAAGCTATTTCAGGTGCAGGTAAAACATTTGAAACATGGCCTGAAATGATCGACAATGTTATTCCATACATCGGTGGCGAAGAAGAGAAGAGCGAAAAAGAGCCTCTCAAACTTTGGGGTAAAATCGAAGGCGACCACATTGAAAACGCTACAAAGCCTAACTTTACAGCACAGTGCATCAGAGTTCCTGTTTCAAACGGTCACCTCGGCGCAGTATTTGTAAACTTTGAAAAGAAGCCAACAAAAGAAGAAATGATTGATATTTGGAACAACTTTAAGGGCAGAGCACAAGAGCTTGAGCTTCCGTCTGCACCAAAGCATTTCCTCAACTACTTCACAGAGCCTGACAGACCGCAAATTCATTCAGAGCGTATGCTTGAAAACGGTATGGCAGTTTCTATCGGCAGACTCAGAGAGGACACACAGTATCAATACAAGTTTGTTTGTCTTTCTCACAACACACTTCGTGGTGCAGCAGGCGGTGCAGTATTGCTTGCAGAATTGCTTGCCGCTGAAGGTTATTTTGACTAATCTATTAAGGAGAATATACTATTATGAAGAATCCGGTATTTACAGGTTCAGCTGTTGCTATCATTACTCCTATGAATGATGACTTCAGCATTAATTACGATGAATTTAAGAAGTTTATTGATTGGCAGATTGACAACGGCACAGACGCTATTGTTATCTGCGGTACAACAGGTGAAAGCTCAACTCTCAGAACCGTTCACCACCTTGAAGCAATTAAATTCTGTGTTGATTATGTTAACGGCAGAATACCTGTTATTGCAGGTGCCGGCTCAAATAACACAGAATGTGGACTTGAACTTGCTGTAAAGGCTTGCGAATATGGCGTTGACGCTTTACTTCTTGTTACTCCTTACTACAACAAGTGCACGCAAAAGGGTCTTATCAAGCACTACACAATGTATCATGATGCAACAAATGTACCTATCATTCTTTACAATGTTCCGTCAAGAACAGGTGTAAACATCGCTCCTGAAACTCTCAAGGAACTTTCAAAGCTTCCAAGAATCAATGGTGTTAAGGAAGCATCAGGCAACATCAGTCAGGTTATGAAGATTCACGCACTTTGCGGTGATGACCTCAACATTTGGAGCGGTAACGACGACCAAATCCCTGCAGTTATGGCTTGTGGCGGTAAGGGTGTTATCTCTGTACTTTCAAACATTTGCCCACAGGAAACTCACGATATGGTTCAGGCTTATCTTGACGGCGATGCAAACAAGTGCACAAAGATGATGGCTGATTATCTTGAGCTTGCAAACGCTATGTTTGTTGAAGTTAACCCAATTCCTGTAAAGGCTGCTTGCAATATGATGGGCTGGGCAGCAGGACCTTGCAAGATGCCTCTTTGCGAAATGACTGATGAACACACAGAATATGTAAAGAGCGTTATGCAAAAGTACGGACTTATAAAATAAGATTTCAGAGGAAGTATAAATGACAAGAATTATATTATCAGGATGCTGTGGTAAAATGGGTGGAGTAATCCAAAACATTGTTGCGAACCGTGATGATGCAACTATCGTTGCAGGTGTTGACAAGTTCAACAACAATATGACCGACTTCCCTGTTTACGAAAGCATTTTGGATGTAAAAGAAGAAGCAGATGTTGTTATTGACTTTTCAAACCCGTCACTTCTTGAAAATCTTTTGGAATATGGCAAGAACACAAAAACTGCTCTTGTAATTGCTACAACAGGTTATGACGATTGCCAAAAGAAAAAGATTGCAGATGCTTCAAAAGAATGTCCTGTGTTCTTCACATACAATTACAGCTTGGGCATCAATCTTCTTGCAACTCTTGCAAAGAAAGCGGCTGCACTTTTGGGTGATGAGTTCGATATCGAAATTGTTGAACAGCATCATAATCAAAAGATTGACGCTCCTTCGGGCACTGCGCTTATGCTTGCAGATGCTATCAATGAGGAACTCGACAACCGTATGAAATATGAATACGACCGTCATTCAAAGCGTGAAAAGCGCACAAAGAACGAAATCGGTATTCATTCAATCAGAGGCGGAACAATCGTTGGTGAGCACGAAATTATTTTTGCAGGCAGAGATGAGATTATCACACTTTCTCACTCGGCAAGATCAAAAGAAGTTTTCGCTGTCGGCGCTGTAAATGCTGCTGTATTTATGGCAGGCAAAGAAGCCGGTATGTATGATATGGCAGAACTTGTAAAATAAAACGAAAAACATTAAAGAGCAAACCAATTGAGGTTTGCTCTTTTTTTTAGTCATATTAAATTATGAAAACAAATCGTTGATTTTTCCTGCCAACTCATTCGGAATGTCAATTCCCTGTGGGCAATGCTCCTTGCACTTGCCACATTTTACGCAAGCAGTATGATTCACATCAATGTTTTTGTATTTATTCTTGGCTTGAAATTCGGTGTAATCCCCTGTTTTGAGCTTATTATACACATCAAATATCGTGCTGATTTTCACACTCTTTGGACAGTCGGCACAATAATCGCAACCCGTACACGGAATAATGTCGATTTTATTAATGATAGACGCAACATTCTCGCAAACTTTGAATTCATTTTCATTCATAGGAACAAAATCAGTCAAAGTATTGACGTTATCCTGCATTTGCTCCAATGAATTCATACCGCTAAGAATAGTGATGACATTGTCATAACTTGCAACAAACTTCATAGCCCAAGAAGCAACGCTTTTTTCGGGAGCGTTTTTCTTCAAAAGAGTTTCTGCATCTTTCGGCAAATCCGCAAGTTTTCCGCCTCTTACAGGTTCCATAACGATTATAGGAATACCTGCATCGGTCAAAATTTGATATTGCGTTTTTGCGTCCTGATTTTTCCAATCAAGGTAGTTCATCTGAATTTGAGCAAAGTCCCAATGATGTGCAGAAATGATTTTCTTCAAATCTTCAACTGTTCCGTGGAATGAAAAGCCGATATTTTTAACCAATCCCTCTGCCTGCTTTTTAAGAACAAAATCGTAAGCGCCGTATTTTTCACACTTTGCAAAATTATCCTTATCAAGCGAATGAAGAAGATAGAAATCAAAACAATCAATTCCGGTACGCTGAAGCTGTTTGTTGAATATCTTTTCCATATCGGCAGGAGATTTGCACATCCAAATCGGAAGTTTATCAGCTAAAAAATAACTGTCTCTTGGGTACTTTTTAAGTGCTTGACCAATAAATTTCTCACTTTTGCCACAGTGATACATATACGCAGTATCAAAATAATTGACGCCGTTTTTATATGCCATATCAACTATTTGTTGTGCCTTGTCGTAATCAATGAGAGGATTTGACTCTCTTTTTATCGGGGTTTTGCATGGCAAACGCATATTGCCAAGCCCTAATCGTGAAACCTCGACATCCTTAAATTTAACCCTGTCAACCATAGTTTTATTCCTTAATCCAAGTTACACCTTGAGGTGTGTCTTTAAGAATGATGCCCTGTGCCTTTAGTTCATCACGAATTCTGTCGGCAGTTGCCCAATCTTTGTTGGCTCTTGCTTGCTGGCGCTCCTCAATAAGCTTTTCAATATCGTCATTGATGTCATTTGACTTTCTGTTATAAACAAGTCCCAAAACGCCTGTAAGCTCGTCAAACATATCGGTAGCCTTTTGGCAAACATTCTTTGATACATCCTTGTTGATGATTTTTGTATTGATGTCACTTACCAAATCGAATACAGCAGCAATGCCGTCAGCTGTGTTGAGGTCATCATCCATAGAATTGATGAACTGCTCTTTTCTGCTGTCAATCAAAGAAATAATTTCTTCATCATCGGCAATATCTGTCTTTGCATTCTTGATGGCAAAATCAAGGCTTTCACGGCAGTTATAAAGTCTTTCAAGTGCAGACTTGCATTGCTCAATAATCTCAAGATTATAGTTAATCGGTGAACGATAATGTGAAGAAATAAGGAAGTATCTGATTACCTCATAGCCGTAAACATCGGCAATTTCTCTAACAGTTTTAAAGTTGCCGAGTGACTTGCTCATCTTTACATTGTCTACATTGATATAACCGTTGTGCATCCAGTATTTTGAGAACATACAACCGTTTGCAGCCTCTGACTGTGCAATTTCATTTTCATGATGAGGGAAAATAAGGTCCTGACCGCCACAATGAATATCAATTGTATTACCGAGGTATCTTTTATTCATTGCAGAACATTCAATATGCCAACCCGGTCTGCCTTTGCCCCATGGAGAATCCCAGTAAGGTTCGCCTTCTTTTGCGGCTTTCCACAAAGCAAAATCAAGTGGATCTTCTTTTTTATCTCCGACAGCAATTCTTGCACCCGATTGTAAATCGTCAATAGGCTGATGAGAAAGTTTGCCGTAATCCCTAAATTTTAATGTTCTGTAATAAACATCTCCGTCAACGGCATAAGCATAACCCTTTTCTTCAAGAGTTTTAATAATTTCTATAATTTCATCAATATTCTCTGTTGCCTTTGGATGAACGGTAGCGTCTTTAAAATTAAGACCGTGCGCATCAGTCCAAAATTCTTTGATATACTTTTCTGAAATTTCTTCAAAAGTGCTGTTTTCTTCATTTGCTCTCTTGATAATTTTATCATCAACATCGGTAAAATTCTGAACAAATTTTACATTATATCCCCTGTATTCCAAATATCTGCGAAGTACATCAAATACGCAAAGCGGTCTTGCATTACCGATATGAATAAAGTTGTATACGGTAGGTCCGCAAGCATAAATCTTTACTTCATTAGGATCAACAGGAACGAACTCTTCCTTTCGTCTTGACATTGTATTAAATATTTTCATTATTAACAATCTCCTTTAATTCTTTGATATCTCCCTGGAGCTTTCTGATTTGCTCCTCATTTTTTCTGATTGCATTCATAATCGGGTCAGGAATATTGATTTGATCCAAATCATCGACTCTTTCACCATCAATTCTGACAATTTCACCCGGAACACCGACAACCGTACAGTTAGGTTCAACATCCTTAACCACAACCGCACCGGCAGCGATTTTAGCGTTTTTTCCGATTGTGATGGGTCCGAGTACCTTTGCACCCGCACCTATCATTACACCGCTTTCTACGGTAGGATGGCGTTTGCCTATATCTTTACCCGTACCGCCGAGAGTTACGCCCTGATATATCATAACATCGTCGCCGACTTCTGCGGTTTCGCCGATAACGATACCGTGACCATGGTCAATTACAACTCGTCTGCCAATCTTTGCACCCGGATGAATTTCTATACCGGTTTTATGTGCGGAGCGTTGACTGATTGCTCTTGCAAGAAACGGCATTTTATGATTATAAAACCAATGTGCTTTTTTATGAGAACGAAGTGCTTTAAAGCCGGGATAAAGCAAAATAATCTCTAACGGATTATCTGTTGCCGGGTCGTGGTCAATAAAACTTTGGATATCTTCTTTATATTGTTTGAACATTAATAATCCGCCTTTCAAAAAAAATAAAAAGCCTCTGTCAAACGACAGAGGCAGTAATACTGCGGTTCCACTCTGATTTATACTCAAGCTACCAATATAGCCTTTGCGGATAACGGTGCCTGCCGTCTCAAAATACTAAAATTCCTTTGAGAAGCTCATGGGTGCATTTCACAATTTGACCTATACAAACTCTCACCGACCGTTTGCTCTCTGAATAGGCGGAAAACTGTTACTTCTCCCAATCACAGCCTTTAAATACATTATATTCATTTTTCAAAAAAATGCAAGCATAAATTTTAATTTTTTATCGATTCAAAATAACGGAATTATTTTGTTTTAATATGCTTCCAGCCATCTACTGTATATTTTATACCCGACAAAGCCGTAACTATACCTGCAATCCAAAAAGCAATTGTGCAGTAAACAGTGAGCCATTGCGGAGCATTAAAGCCGTTTGTGGCGATAATTATTTCCCCGTCTTTTTCCATAATAGCAAGGAGCAAGAAGGTCATACCCGTTGTTGCCATTTGAATAAATGTCTTTGCCTTGCCAAAAACATTGGCGGCAATAACTTCGCCCTCAACTGTGGCTGCCATACGCATACCTGCAACAAGGAATTCTCTTGCCATCATAATCATAATGACAATATCTGTTCTGATTCCGAGATTTATCTGAATAAGAAATGCCGCAAGCACAAGAGCCTTGTCTGAAAGCGGGTCCATCAGCTTGCCAAAATCAGTTACAAGTTTTCTTTTTCTTGCAATGTTGCCGTCAACGGTATCGCTGACACAAGCTATAAAATATACCAAAAGTGCGGCAACCCAATGGTATCTGAACTGCCAAAGAGAAAACAGCCACAAAAAAGGTATACAGCAAAATCTGAAAACTGTAATTTTATTAGGTAAATTCATAATGTTCTCCTATCAAATCATATCCGTCAAAATCTGTAATCTTAACATCAACAAAGTCGCCGATATTAAGTTCTTTATTTGAAGTAAAAATAATTCCACTGTCAATTTCAGGCGAATCCATATAAGAACGACCTGTATACTTTCCGTCTGCAAAAGAATCAACAATTACCTTGTATACATTGCTGACTCTGCTTTTGTTTGAAGCCTCGGTAATGAAGAATTGAGCGTTCATCAAAACTTCCTGTCTACGCTTCTTGACATCTTCATCAATTTGATTTTTCATATCAAAAGCAGGAGTGTCCTCTTCAGGTGAAAAAGTGAAGCAACCCATTTTGTCGAACTTCATATCTTTTACGAAATCGCAAAGATTTTCGAACTGCTCGTCGGTTTCACCGGGGAAGCCGACCATAAATGTTGTACGAAGTGCCAAGCCCGGAATAGCTTTTCTCATTTTATTGAGAAGCACTCTGTAATCGTTTCCGTCCCCTACTCTGTTCATATTCTTGAGAACAGTAGCGTCGGAATGTTGAAGCGGAATGTCAATATACTTGCAAACTTTATCTTCTTTTGCAATAACATCAATCAGGCTGTCGGTAATTCTCTGTGGATAGCAATAGAAAAGTCTAATCCATTCAAGTCCGTCAATCTTAACAAGTTCTTTCAAAAGTTTGTCGAGTGAATATTCGCCGTACAAATCCTGTCCATATTTAGTTGTATCCTGTGCAACTAAAATTATTTCTTTAACTCCACGATTTACGAGGTTTTTTGCTTCATCAACAACAGACTCAATTGTTCTTGAACGAAAACTGCCTCTGATACCCGGAATAGCACAATAAGCACATCTGTTGTCGCATCCCTCGGCAATCTTCAAATATGCCCAATGAGGAGGCGTAGAAAGCACTCTTTCATCATCAAGCGGAAGATAACACTTATTCGGATAATTCGATGTTTTAATGCCGCACAGAGCCTTGTCGCACACCTTAACAATATCGGAATTTGCACCGATACCGATAACTGCGTCAACCTCCGGCATTTCCTTTAAGATTTCGTCCTGATACCTTTCGGCAAGACAACCCGTAACAACGATTGCGGAAATCAGCCCTGCTTCCTTGTACTGTGCAACTTCAAGAATTGTATCAATAGCTTCACGCTTGGCGTCTTCGATAAATCCGCAAGTGTTGACAATCATCACATCCGAATTTTCAATTTCATTTACAATTTGGTACCCTGCATGTGCAAGTTTTGCAAGCAGAGCCTCGCCGTCCACCTGATTTTTCGGACAACCGAGAGATATCATTCCGACTTTATAACCCATTGCCATTAATCGTATTCTTCATTTTCAATTCTTTCAAAGGCTTCCCTTATGTCAGAATATGAAAATCCCTTTCTCATCAAGGCGGCTATAACTTTTTTATTACCGTCTTGAGCGTCTAATTTGTTTCTGTATTTTGTAAAAATCAAATCAACAACAGCCGACACATTGTCAATTTCCGTATCTTCAAGAGTATATGCGATGATGTCGCTCGGCACACCTCGCTTATACATTTCCTGTTTGATATGATTTTTTGACATACGTTTTGTTTCGGACAGATATTTCACAAGATTTTTTGCATATTTTTCATCATCCAAATATCCGTAATCAATCATTTTTTCTATTGCTCTGTCGGCGTTTTCTTCATCAACCGTACGAAGAAGTTTTGTTTTAAGTTCTTTGACGGAATGGTCACGCCTTGAAAGCAAATCATAGCATTTGTCAACGGCTTTTTTATAATAAATCCCATTGCAAAGTTCCTGCCATTGCTCCTCGGTTATTTCTTGACCGTCTTTAAAAAAATGTTCTGCCCAGAAATCAATATCGGTTGTTATTGTATATTCGTCATCAACAAAAATATGAATCTTTTTGCCTCTGCCCTTTGTATGAGATATTTTCATTAATCCTCATCATCGTCTATTGCGATGTCAAGCTTTGCTCTTGCAGCAGCTCTTGTTTGAGTAACAGGAGCTTTTGGTGCTTCAGGCTCATCAGCCGAAACAGCTTCGTCAGCCTCATTGTTTGCCAAAATATCCTTAATCTGCTTTTCAAGTTCTGCCTGAACATCAGGATTTGATTTGATATAATCCTTGAACTTTTCTTTACCCTGGAAACGCTCCTCTCCGTATGTAAACCAAGCACCGCCCTTTGAAACGATACCGAGTGTTACGGCAAGGTCTGCAATTTCACCGATTTTATCAATACCGGTTCCGTACATAATATCGAATTCAGCCTGCTTGAACGGCGGAGCAACTTTGTTCTTAACAATCTTTGCTCTTGTTCTTGAACCGATAAACTCATTACCCGGTGCCTTGAGCTGTTCAATCTTTCTTACATCAATACGCATTGAAGAATAGAATTTGAGTGCACGACCGCCTGTTGTAACTTCAGGGTTGCCATAAATTACGCCAACTTTTTCACGAAGCTGATTGATAAAGATAATGATACAATTAGACTTATTGATTGCACCTGTAAGTTTACGAAGCGCCTGTGACATAAGTCTTGCGTGCAAGCCAACGTGAGAATCACCCATATCGCCCTCAATTTCCGAACGAGGAACAAGAGCCGCAACTGAGTCGACAACAATAATATCAACCGCACCGCTTCTTACAAGCTGTTCGGTGATTTCAAGTGCCTGTTCTCCGTTATCCGGCTGTGACACCAAAAGCGAATCAACATCAACGCCAAGATTTTTTGCATATCCAGGGTCGAGTGCGTGTTCTGCGTCAATAAATGCTGCCTCACCGCCAAGCTTTTGACACTCTGCAACACAGTGAAGTGCAAGTGTGGTTTTACCTGATGATTCAGGGCCGTATATTTCAATAATTCTTCCCTTTGGAAGTCCTCCGATACCTGTTGCAAGGTCGAGTGTGAGTGAACCGGTTGAAACAGCGTCAACCTTTAAATGTGTGCTTTCGCCAAGACGCATAATAGCACCTTGTCCATACTGCTTTTCAATTTGCTTTAACGCGGATTCAAGGGCGGTTTTTTTATCATTTGCTTTTTTATCTACAGCCATTGATTATTCCTCCGAAATATATTTTGAATTTAACAGATATATTATACTATATATGGTATATAAAATCAAGAAAATATAGTACAAATATACCATAAATATCACTATTAAAAAAATTATTGAAAAAATGCTTGCAATTTATGTAACTTTCTGTTATTATATTTCCGTTGTAAATTATTAAGGAGGTGTTCGCAAATGGCTAAATGTGAATACTGTGGTAAGGAAATGTCCTTCGGTATCAAGGTATCCCACTCACACAGAAGATCAAACAGAACATGGAAACCAAACATTAAGAGAGTTAAGGCTATCGTAAACGGATCTCCAAAGAGAGTTTATGTTTGCACAAGATGCCTTCGTTCAGGTAAGGTTGAAAGAGCGTAAGAGATACGCAAAAGATAAAGCTGTTCATTGCGAACAGCTTATTTTTTTGTTTTATAAAATAGTAAAAAAAGAAAGAGGAGGGCTCGCCTACTCTTTCTTTTTCTTTTTTGAACCGATTTTGTTTTCTGTATGATTAATAAGTCTTTTTACATTTTCTCTATGTGCCACAACCACTATAACCGTAAACACAAGAGCAATGAGCACAAGAATAATATCTTTGTAAAAAATTCCGATAAACACAGGATAGAAAATCGCCATCAAGATTGAGCCGAGGCTGACATATTTTGTTATCAATATAGTCAAAGCGAAAATTGCAAGCAATATGAGAGCAATTCGCCAATCAATCGCAATAACCATTCCGCCGCTTGTCGCAACGCCCTTGCCGCCCTTAAATTTGAAATAGCAAGGAAAGATATGTCCAAGCACGGCAAACAAGCCTGCAAAGGATTTCAGAACCACCTGCGGATAATCGGAGGCGCTGTCGAGAGTCATTTTGAGTTCTTCAACAGAAACAATCCTAAATGCGAGCCAAATAGCGAGCACAACCTTTAAAATGTCACCTGCTATTGTGAGCAAACCCAAAGTTTTACCGTAGGTGCGCATCATATTTGTTGTGCCTGCATTTCCGGAACCCGAATTTCTGACATCTTCGTTTTTCATACCTCTTGAAAGAATAACGCCAAAATTAAGACTGCCGAGCAAATACGAAATTACGGCGATAATGATAAATTTGAAAGCTATCACTTTTTACCCTCATTTCTTTCTCTGACGATAAATCTAACAGGAGTTCCGTCAAGACCGAAAATTTCTCTGATTTGATTTTCCAAATATCTTTGATATGAAAAATGGAAAAGTTCGCTGTTGTTTACAAAGAAAACAAATGTAGGCGGTCTTGTAGACGCCTGAGTCATATAGTAAATTTTAAGACGCTTTCCCTTATCGGTAGGCGGTTGAACTCTTGCGGTAGCAATTCCGAGAACTTCATTGAGTTTGCCTGTTGAAATACGCATTGAGTTTTGAGAATGAACATGAACAATCATTTCATAAAGTTTGTCAATACGAATGCCTGTTTTTGCAGAAATGAAAATAAATGGCGCATAGCTCATAAATGAAAAATCAACAGAAAGTTTTTCTCTAAACTCTTTCATAGTGTTGCCGTCTTTTTCAACAGCGTCCCATTTATTAACCGCAATAATACAAGCCTTACCCTGTTCGATTGCAATGCCTGCAACCTTGCTGTCCTGCTCTGTAAAGCCTTCTGTTGCGTCAATCATAATAACACATACATTAGCTCTTTCAACAGCCATTCTGGCACGGATAATGCTATATTTTTCAATGCTGTCATTCACACGGCTTTTTCTGCGAAGTCCCGCAGTATCAATAAAATTAAACTTGCCGTATTTATTCTCAATATAGGTATCTGTTGTATCTCTTGTTGTGCCGGCAATATTGCTGACAATCGCTCTGTCCGTACCGCTGATACGATTTATAAGCGATGATTTGCCGACATTTGGTTTGCCAATAACAGCAACATTGATAATTTCCTCGTCCTCAACCTCTTCCTCTTCTTGTTCAGGGAAAAATTTGATAACTTCATCGAGCAAATCACCTGTGCCGTGACCGTGAACTGAAGAAACGGCAATAGGGTCGCCCAAACCAAGATTGTAGAATTCATAAAATTCAGGGTCAGGTGCACCGATACTGTCGCACTTATTTACGCAAAGCACAATAGGTTTATTGCTCTTTTGAAGCATTGAGGCAACTTCCATATCAGAGGCAACAACGCCGCATTTCAAATCCGTAACAAGAATAATTACATCAGCAGTTTCGATAGCAATTTCTGCTTGAGTACGCATTTGGGATAGAATTACATCTGTGCTGTACGGCTCAATACCTCCTGTATCAACAAGCAAAAAATTGTGATTTAGCCATTCACAATCGCCATAAATCCTATCTCTTGTTACACCGGGAGTGTCATCTACAATAGAAAGTCTTGAGCCTATTAACTTATTAAACAATGTAGATTTGCCGACATTCGGTCTGCCGACAATAGCCACAACGGGTTTTGCCATATAAAAACCTCCTTATAACAAGAAAGGCGACTTAAATAAAGTCGCCAATGCTCAAATAATTAGTCCTTGCTGATAACTTCTTCGCCATTGTAATAGCCACAGCTTGCACATACCTTGTGTGGAACTGTGTATTCAGAACACTTTGGGCACTTTACAAGTGTTGGAGCTTCTGCCTTCCAAACGCTTGAACGTCTCTTATTCTTTCTTGCTTTACCTGTTCTTCTTGCTGGTACTGCCATTTTTAATTTCCTCCTTATTATAAAAACAAGTTAGTTTACTCATCAATCAGCAAATCTGCCAAAGCAGCCAACCTTGGGTCAACATCCTTTGCACATTCGCATTTTTCGTAATTTAAATTTTTGCCGCATTTTTGACACAATCCCTTGCAGTCTTCTTTACAAAGCATCTTTGCCGGCAAAAACAACTGAATTTCCTCATTAACGAGTTCATCAAGGTCAAGCACATTGTTTTCAACAACGATATAATCATCGTAATCATCATTTTCGTTTTTCATTGCGCTGACAATGATTTTGCTAAGAGAAAAATCATATCTTCTTTCGATGTCGTCGGCACATCTGTCGCACACACCGAAAAAGTCAAAGTTAACATCAAGGTCAAGATACACAACCCCGACTTTTTGATAAGCTCTTCCTTTTATATCAACACCGTTTTTGAGTGGTTTATAGGTGCTATACATAAAATCATCGGTTTTTGCGTGATAATCTATATTGATTTCATCAGCCGATGAATTAAGAAGATTTGTAAAATCAAGTTGCATACAGTTCACCTCATGTTTGCACTTTAGATATTATATATATAAAGAGCTTTTTTGTCAATAGTAAAATTTAAAAAAATAGGCACACTCGTCGCCAAGTGTGCCATAATTTTTACGCTTCTTCGCAATAATCGAAGATTTCAACCGGAAGATCTTCTTTATCACAGCTGATTGTGAAATAGAAGTTTACATCCGAAGCCTCACTTAAACCTGAAAGCATCTCAAAGAACTGAGGGAGCTTTTCGTACTCTCTGCCAACAATCTTGAATGTGGCATCAATAAGAATATCTGTAACATCGTAATTGCCTGCGCAAATGCCTGCAAGGAAACCATAGAATGCCTTATGGCCATTGATTCCGTAAGTTTCTGTTTCAAGCAAACGAGCCTTTGATGAAATATCGTATGTAAGTTTTGGTTCTTTCTCGATGCAAACGATATTTCCGTCAGAATTCTCTACACAGGAATTTACCAAATCAATAAGCTTCTTTGTTTTTCCTGCGCCTTTATTACCGATGATAAGTTTAATCATTATTTATTCCTCCTGTAAGAAATATGATCTTTTTTATATATTATCATAAATCTAATTGTTTTTCAAGTTTTTCTTTTTCGCTTTCATAGCCCGGTTTGCCAAGCAAAGCAAACATATTCTTTTTGTAGCTTTCTACGCCGGGTTGGTTAAACGGATTTACTCCGAGAATATAACCTGAAATGGCACAAGCCTTTTCAAAGAAGTAAATAAGATAACCGATTTCTTCTGCTCCGAGTTTGTCAGCCTCGATGATAAGGTTGCCAACACCACCCTCTGTGTGAGCAAGCAATGTGCCGAGTCTTGCCTTATCGTTTACAACGCTCATCTTTTCACCTGCAAGGAAGTTAAGGCCGTCAATATTGCCCTTTTGCTCGTCGATAACATAGTCGTTAAGGCAATTATTGAATTTAACAACGGTTTCAAACATCTTGTCAGCGCCTGACTCTTGAATATACTGACCAAGCGAATGAAGGTCGGTTGAGAATACGCAAGATACAGGGAACAAGCCCTTGCCGTCCTTGCCCTCACTCTCGCCAAAGAGTTGTTTGAGCCATTCGTTGAACATTGTCATATTAGGTTCGTACGAAACGAAACATTCCATTTTCTTGCCCTTGTTGTAGAAGCAGTTTCTTACTGCGGCATATTTAAGAGCAGCGTTCTTTTCAAGGTCTGTATCGCAAAGTTCGTTTTGTGCAGTTCTTGCACCAAGCATAAGCTCGTCAATATCAATACCTGCAACAGCAATAGGAAGCAAACCAACTGCTGTCAAAACAGAAAATCTACCGCCTACATCATCAGGAACGACGAATGTTTCGTAGCCTTCCTTATCTGCAAGTTCCTTGAGTGTGCCCTTGTTGGCATCAGTTGTGCAGAAAATTCTCTTTGCGGCTTCTTCCTTTGAATATCTGCTGTTGATGAGTTCTCTGAAAACTCTGAAAGCAATAGCAGGTTCGGTTGTTGTTCCGCTCTTTGAAATAACATTTACGCAAACATCCTTGCCGTCACAAAGGCTAACGATTTCGTTAAGACTTGACGGGCTGATAGAATTACCGATAAAGTAAATCTGAGGTGTATCCTTTGCAAGAAGATTGTAGTTATAAGACTTTACAGCCTCGATAACAGCTCTTGCTCCGAGATAAGAACCGCCGATACCGATAACAATAAGAACATCCGCATTTTTCTTGACATATTCGGCTGACTTCTTGATTCTGTCGAATTCTTCCTTATCGTAGTTTGTAGGGAGGTCAATCCAACCTAAAAAGTCATTGCCCTCACCTGTTTTTGACATAAGTGTATCCATAGCCTCAACTGCCTTTGGAGCGATTGCCTCAATGTCGGCAGGAGATACAATAGATTCACTGTATTTTGAATTAAATTTCAATGACATTATATTTTACCTCTTGTGTTAATTTAATAAATTTATAGAGATACTATACTACATATTGAAATAAAATGCAATAAAAAAACCGACTTTTCTAAATATGTTTAAAAATTTTTAAAAATATATAATTAAAATCAACCGTTTCAACAGTCTTGTCAGCATATAAAGGCACACTCTTTATTTTTTTATTTTTAGAAATAACCTCTATTTTACCAAGTTTATCGCCTTTTTTAATCGGTGCTTTTACTTCATTCTTTATCTTATAATTGTATGTCAATTCATCGTTGCCTTTGGGTACAATCAATTTTATATCTTTATCATACGCAGGTTTGATTTGTTTTTTTTTGCCGTTTTTTACTTTTACAGCCTTTATTTTCTTTTTATCAACATTTATATTTATGCAAGAATAATTCGCAAAACCAGTATCAAGCAAATAAGAGGCTGTGTTAAATCTATGTTCACTTGTGTCCGAACCCAAAACAACGGCAACGAGGTTTAATCCGTCACGACTTGCGGTTGCACTGACGCAAAAGCCTGCATTAGAGGTTGTTCCGGTTTTCAAGCCTGTTATTCCATTATAAGATTTAACGAGTTTGTTAGTATTGTTAAGTTCGGTTTTACCCCCTCTAAGGCTGTCAAGCCATATAGTCGAATATTTTGTAATCAATGGGTGTTTCATCACTTCGCAAGAAATAACGGCAAGGTCGTAGGCACAGGAATAATGTGCCTTTACGGTGTCGTCAAGACCTGTGCAATTTTCAAAATTTGTATGTTTCAATCCAAGTGATTTTGCTTTGTCGTTCATCATCTTTACAAATGCAACATCAGAACCGGCAACATGTTCTCCCAACGCGGTACAAGCATCATTAGCACTTGCGATAATAACAGCTTTAAACAACTCTTCAACTGTCATAACTTCCCCTACTTCAAGCCAAATTTGAGAACCACCCATTGCCACAGCTTCTTTTGAAGCCGAAACTTTATCCGTTAATTTGATTTTTCCGCTGTCGAGTGCCTCAAGGACAAGCAATAGCGACATAATTTTTGTAACAGAAGCAGGAGAAAGTTCCTCATATTCGTTTTCCGCATACAGCACTTCACCCGTATCAAGTGCCATAAGACAAACTGATTTTGCATTGATTTTGTCGTCCTTTTCCGTATTGTCATTTGCAAAAGCTGTCACAGGCAGCTGAAGCATAACAACAATGCACAGCAGAATTGCCAATATTTTTTTCATAAGAACACCTACTATATATTGTAATAATATTTGAAATTTGATATAATAGCATAAAATTTAAAGGCGGACATCAAATATATGAAAGCAGCATTTTATACACTTGGTTGCAAGGTCAACCAATACGAAACCGAATATATGGCTGAAATTCTCAAAAATGCGGGTATGCAAATTGTTTCGCACAACGAGGATGCAGACTATTACATAATAAATTCCTGCACGGTTACTGCCACGGCAGACCAAAAGACAAGACAGAATGTGCGTAAATTCAAGCGCCAGCACCCTAACTCTGTTGTTATTCTCACCGGATGTATGCCACAGGCGTTTCCTGAGCAGGCATCGGCACTCAATGAAGCCGACATTGTCCTTTCAAACAAGAGCAACGATGATATTCTTGACCTTATCAATCGCTACAATGTTTCGCACAACAGAATTGTAAAAATTGACAAGCACCAAAAAGGCGACGAATTTACAAAATGCTCGATTGAACATTTCAGCGAAAGAATAAGAGCATTTGTTAAAATCGAGGATGGGTGCGACAGATTTTGCTCATACTGCATTATTCCTATGTCAAGAGGCAGAGTTCGAAGCAAATCTCTTAACGATTTGAAGGACGAAATCAAAATGCTCGGCAACAACGGAATAAAGGAAATTGTACTTGTCGGAATCAATCTGTCGTCATACGGCAAAGGTGAAAATTTCAACATTGTTGATGCTGTCAGGATTTGCAATGAGGACGAAAACATCAGACGAGTTCGCCTCGGTTCGCTAGAACCTGATCATATAACCGATGAAGTTATTGAGGGACTTGCAAAATACGAAAAGTTCTGTCCGCAATTTCATATTTCACTCCAAAGCGGATGTGACAAAACGCTGAAAGATATGAATCGTCACTACAGTTCCGATGAATATCGCCGGCTTTGCAAAAAGCTACGTGCAACATTTGATGACGCAACCGTCACAACCGATATTATGGTAGGTTTCAACGACGAAACCGAGGAAGATTTCAACACTTCCCTTCAATTTGCAAAAGAAATCGGATTTGAAAAGGTTCACACTTTCCCTTATTCCGAGCGACAAGGCACAGTTGCATCTCGCAAGGGCGACAATGTACCAAAGCAGGAAAAGGAGCGCAGAGCCTCTGTTATGATTGAAGAAACAAACAAGATTCGTCACGAATATTTCAACAAATTAATCGGTGCAAAAGAAGTTGTTTTGTTTGAAAACAATATCGGCGGTAACACCTATCAAGGCTACACAAAGAATTATGTGCCTGTTCGTATGAAAAGCGACACAGACATTATCGGCAAAGAAATAGAAGTAACCATCAAAAGTGCCGACATCAGCCTTGACTGTTGCTTTGCATAACTTCATACATATTGGATACTTCATCCTTGGCATTTTCGCTTGACAATTGCGAATATGAAAAGATGTAGTATCCTTTTATTTTGTCTATTTTTGAAATATATGTAATTTGCCGTGCAATTATATCATTGTTGTTTTTAAATTCATTGATTATACTGCTGTCGTTTTCAGCAGCATATTCATCCTTTGTATTCACCTTGTAGAGTGGCAAACCTATATACAAATCAACATCTGTGTTTTCACATAGTTTAACCCATTTTTTTACGGTAAACATAAACGGTTGATACACATTTTTAAAGCCAAAATACACTTGAGGGCAAATGTAATCAACAGATCCGTTTTTAACCCACATTTCAACATCGGCATAAAGATTATTCCTGTCATTTTCAATATTTGATGCAGGGCTTATTCCGAATTCAACATCTTTGTTTATATTTTTCACCGCATCGTGAACACGCTTAACCATATCTGTTACATTCTGTCTGCGCCAATCCGAAAGTGACAAATCTCCACCATATTTTTTATATTCTTTTTTATCGAAGTTTTTGTTTTGGGTCGGATAAAAATAATCATCAAAATGAATAGCAGAAATATTGTAATTCTCAACAAGTTCTTTTACGCCGCTGACAATAAGGTTTGTGACCTCGTCATATGCAGGATTAAAGTATATTTTGCCATCAACAGCTTTGGTCATTTTCTTATTCTTAACAGCAAAGTTGTTCGGTGAAAGTTTGGAATAATCGTCATCCTGACTTACTCTATAAGGGTTTATCCAAGCTTCTGTTTTTAGATTAAACTGCTGTGCATAAGAGCATATTATTTCAAGCGGGTCATAATTCATTTCACTCCCCTGCTCGCCGTTGAAATATCTGCTTGTCGGGAAATATGCCGATTTATAAAAAGAATCTGCGCAAGGTCTGACTTGAACAGTAACTGTATTGAAACTTTTTGAAGCGATTTTTGATAATTCTTCTTTGACAGTTTTTTCAAACTCGTATTTATCTTTACCATTTGTCATTTCGGAAAGTTCATAATAAGCAATCCAAATTGCTTTTCTGTACTCACTTTTAACAATTCCCTTTTGTGTGTTTTCCTGTGGCAAAGAACAAGAAGAAAAAGCAAAACACAAAATTAAAATCAAAGGAATTACTTTTTTCACTTGAACACTTCTTTCTAATATAGTATTATATAACAAATGAGGTGATTTTATGGAATACAGACTCGGCAAAGGCAAAAGAATATTTGAGCAAGGAGAAACCGCTGTTCTTGAATGTCCGAATTGCAAAAACAAGGTTCAATTTTCTGTTTTCACAAACTTGGATACAAAGCTAATTCCACAACTTCCCGTTGTAAAATTCGAAAATGTATATTTTCTCGTTTGCCCTGAATGTGCATCGGTTTTCGGTGTTGACAACAAAAAAGGTGTTAACTTTAGAAACGGCGAAAAGCTTGCTATCGGCAACTATGATTTAAAGGAACTCAAAAAATTTGAAGTATGAAATTATAATAATATATCTTATTGTAATCAACATTGTCGGTGCGATAGTCAACATCGTTGACAAGCAGAGAGCAAAAAAGAACAAATGGCGCATATCCGAAGCGACACTTTGGACAATTGCACTCCTCGGCGGTTCAATCGGAAGCTACATCACAATGAAAACAATCAGACACAAAACGCAACACAAATCCTTTATGATTGGCTTTCCTGCAATCATTAGTTTTCAGGTTGCAATAATAACATATTTAATACTTAAAACAGAATTCGGCAGTTTTTGACTGCCGAATTTTTTTATAAAATGATACAAATTAAACCGCTGCAACCCTCATTGATTACCCTTTCGATCGTTTCTCTAAACTTATCCCTTGCCTCATTCGGCATACGATACAGTTTGTTGTTCAAGCCCTCATTAACAAGAGAGTGAAGCGATTTTCCGAAAATATTTGTTTCCCATATCTGTGACGGATTATTTTCAAACTCCTTGAGCAAATACATCACGAGTTCCTCGCTTTGACTTTCGCTGCCGACTATCGGAGCAACCTCCGTGTAGGTATTGCACTTTATCATATGAATTGACGGAGCGTGAGCCTTTAGCCTTACACCGTACTTTCCGCCTTGTTTCATAATTTCCGGGTCTTCAAGCGACAGCTCATCAAGGGTCGGCATAACAATTCCGTAACCTGTTTGTTCAACCTGATTGAGTGCGTCCTTAATGCGTGAATATTCCTTTTTAATCTTTGAAAGTGCAGAAATTTCTCGCATTAAATCCTGTTCGTTACTGATTTTTATTTCGCACTTTTCGGACAAAATACTGTAAAAATACGAATTGTCAATATTCGCCTTAACGCTGACCTTGCCACAGGACAAATCAACTGATGTAACGCTGATATCCGTTATTTCATCAATAGCGGAAACACAGTTTATATAATCACTTACGGAACGGACATTAGAAACTTTTGACGAATTTTCAAGGACTGCGGAAGTCACAACGGTTCGCATTTTGTCGTCCTCGTCAAGACTTCTAAACCAATTAGGCAAATCAATTCCGATACTTGTAACAGGAAATTCATACAAAATTCCCGAAATAATATCTTTGATTTTGTTTTCATCAAGTTCAAGGCAATTCACGGGAATTACAGGTTTGTTGTATTCCTTTGACAGTTTACAAGCCAAATCCTTGCACGCTTTACTGTTTGGATTTGTGCTGTTCAAAAGAACAACAAACGGTTTATTTATCGCTTTGAGTTCGTCTATAACACGCTTTTCAACCTCGGCGTATTCATTTCTCGGTATGGGACTGATTGTGCCGTCTGTCGTCACTACAAGGCCGATAGTTGAATGTTCTTCAATAACCTTTTTAGTGCCGATTTCAGCAGCAAGATTAAACGGAATTTCCTCCTCGCTCCACGGAGTCATCACCATTCTTGGTGTTTCATCCTCAAAGTATCCCTCGCTGCTCGGAACAATGTATCCGACACAATCAATCATTCGCACCTTAAATTTTGATGAATTGTCAAGTTTCAGTTCAATTGCGTCTTCAGGAATAAACTTCGGTTCGGTAGTCATAATCGTTTTGCCTGCCGACGATTGCGGAAGTTCATCATTCGCTCTTTGCTTTACAAAGTCGTCATCAATATTTGGAATTACAAGAGTTTCCATAAACTTCTTAATAAAAGTTGATTTGCCGGTACGAACAGGACCGACAACTCCTATATAAATATCTCCGCCTGTTCGCTTAGAGATATCGCTGTAAATATCAGTATTCATATTTCCTCCTTATAATCCCGGAATAATAATTACCTTGTTGCTGTCAAGACTTTCACAGGTAATGTTATTCTCTTTTTTTATAAGCTCAATATCAGATGAAAACTTCTTTGCAATATCCCACAGTTTTTCGTTTTGTTTTCCAAAATACAAAGTCAGAGCAGGAACGCTCACAGCATCATCTGTGCATTCGATTTCACTCAGAGCATTGATCGTCTTTTGCTTTCCCATATATCCGCAATAGCTGTACATAATATTGACGGAAATATTCTTATCATTAACAATTGTGTAATCAAAAGAAGAAACAAATGCAGAACTTGCAATTTCTGAATTTTCGGTTTTGATTTCAATCGTCTTTGTTTGAGTGATATATTCTATTCCCTTTTCGGCGGATTCAGCCAAAACAGAAATCTCAAACTCAATGCACAGTTTATTGTTTTTTTGAGTACAACTGCCGACAACTGCACTTAAATCATAAATTTTAGTTATTGAAGCGGACAAATCAAGCGACAGTTTTGTATTCTGAGAATTGTTTACATACTGACCGTTTGTTAAGCAATCAAAGGAAGAATACGAATTTTTTGTTTTTTGACCGACAATGTAACCGTCGGAAATTATATTTTTACATTCTTCTTTAATAACAATCACAGCAAGAGACAAATCGCCGTACAATTCAATTTTCCCACCGTTATCATCAGTTGAACTCTTTGCTTTGACATACAAACTGCCCTTGCTGATTTTTGCAATACAACTGCATTTTTCGTCAATGCCCGATATTTCAACTATTTTGGAGGCTTCGAAAGTAAAGTTAGCTTTGTCAATCTTATTTTCGTTATTTGTATACAAAACCGAAAGCGAAACATTCGATCTAATCAAAGCCTTATCCTTAATAGTCTTAATGTCCGTTGAAGTTGCATACAGTTCAAAACTGACAACTCTGTTTATTCCGTTTGAATTTGCAGGCAAAGTAAATGATTCTTCAACATCAATTTTGGATATAACCGCATTTTCAACATAAGCAATTTTTTCTTCAGATTTTCTTAGTTTTGATTTTTCACACTTACAGACACAAGGGCAACTCTTTTTGTCAAAAACGCTAACATTAAGAGCAAAAGAAGTGTGAACATCAATTCGTCTTTGGTTAATTATCCTAAAATTACAGTATTTATTGCATACTGAAGCAATGCCAAAAGCATATTCAGACACACTGTCAATCGCAACACTTTCGTTGAAGTCCTCAACAAAATCTGTGTACAAAAGTTCATTTTGCTCATTATAATAGGTCAAACAAATTTCTGTCTTACCGATTATGTAAACGGTCGAATCCTTTATATCGCAAGAGGTCACATAACTGTGTGCGGTGCACTTCACCACCTTAAAAATATCATCAAGATAGGCTTCGGGTGTTTCCTGATAATTCTTGTCTATGTTTATAGCTTTGCAAAACACTAATTCATTCTTTTCAAGGCAAGAATATTCTTTTTCGAGTTCCATAATTTTGCTCCTTTCTATTTCAATTAAGACTATGCGAAAGAAACAAAAAATATCACAGCTTGGCAAAAATAAAACACCGAGAATGAAAAAACATTCTCGATGCAGTTAAAACATATTAAATTATGCGTTTTTGATGTCCTTTGGATGAAGAACAGTCGGCTTTCTTGATTTGTTTGTAAGAAGAAGCGGCTGAGTTGAATTACGAACCGAATCCTCAGTTACAACGATTTTTTCAATAGAACAATCAGACGGAACGCTGAACATCAAATCACCCAACACACTCTCAAACACCGAGCGAAGTCCTCTTGCGCCTGTTTTTCTTTCAAGTGTAATGTCAGCCATTGCTTCAAGAGCACCTGGTTCGAATTCAAGTTCAACATTGTCCATTTCAAACAACTTGGTGTACTGCTTAACGATTGAATTCTTTGGTTCTGTCATAATCTTAACAAGAGCTTCCTTGTCGAGTTCATCGAGAACCGTAAGAACAGGAATTCTGCCGATAAGTTCAGGAATTAAGCCGTATTTAACCAAATCATGCTGATTGATACTTCTAAGGACTTCTTCTTTATTGTCAACATTCTTTGAAAGTTCAGAGCCGAAGCCGAGTGAACCTTTACCCAAACGCTTTTCAACAATTTTGTCTATACCATCAAATGCACCGCCACAGATGAACAAAATATTTGTTGTGTCAATCTGTATAAATTCTTGTTGTGGATGCTTTCTTCCGCCTCCCGGAGGAACGTTTGAAACTGTACCCTCAAGGATTTTAAGAAGTGCCTGTTGAACGCCCTCACCGCTTACATCACGGGTGATAGAACGATTTTCGCTCTTGCGGGAAATCTTGTCAATTTCGTCAACATAAATGATGCCACGCTGTGCTTTTTCAATATCAAAATCAGCAGCTTGAATCAAGCGAAGCAAAATATTTTCAACATCCTCACCGACATAACCTGCTTCGGTAAGTGTGGTTGCATCTGCGATAGCAAACGGCACATCAAGGATTTTTGCCAAAGTCTGTGCAAGCATTGTTTTGCCGACACCAGTCGGACCAAGAAGCAAAATATTGCTTTTTTGCAAATCAACATCAGAACCATTATCATAATAAATTCTCTTATAATGATTATAAACAGCAACAGAAAGATTTTTCTTTGCTTCATCCTGACCTACAACATATTCATCAAGTTTTGCCTTGATTTCCATAGGTTTCGGAATAACCATTTCTGAAAACTTCTTATCATATTTTGGTGCAGGCGTGCTCTGACGAATCAAATCCTCGCACAAAGCAACACATTCATCACAAATGAATACACCCGGACCTTCGATAAGACGGTTAACCATAGATTCGCTCTTGCCACAGAAAGAACATCTGGCTACATTTACATTAGTCTCGTCTTTTGCCAAAACCGATACTCCTTATCTTTTCTCGATTACTTTATCAACAAGACCGTATTCCATAGCCTCGTTTGCAGACATCCAATTATCTCTGTCTGTATCCTTAACAAGTGTTTCGTAATCCTTGCCACAGTTTTCAGCAAGAATTCTGTTAAGTTTTTCTTTAGTCTTTAAAAGATTTTTAGCAGCAATTTCAACATCTGTTGCCTGACCTGTAATTCCGTTACCGCCAACAAGAGGTTGGTGGATAAGGATTTCGCTGTTTGGCAACGCAATTCTCTTGCCCTTTGCACCGCTGCTCAAAAGGAAAGCACCCATACTTGCAGCCATACCGACACAAATTGTTGAAACATCACACTTGATGTAGTTCATCGTGTCATAAATAGCAAGACCTGCGGTAACAGAGCCGCCAGGAGAATTGATGTACAAAGAAATATCCTTTGTGCTGTCCTGACTTTCCAAGAACAACAACTGTGCAACAACGAGTGACGCTGTTTGATCGGTTACTTCATCAGACAGAACAATAATTCTGTCTGACAAAAGTCTTGAAAAAATGTCTACGCTACGCTCGCCTGAGCTTGATTGTTCAATTACATAAGGCATTGATGCCATACTTATCACTATCCTTTAATTAGAATGGTTAATTACTCTTTAACAGCGTTGTCAACGATAAAGTCAACAGCCTTGCGAGTAGTAATATCAGCAGAAAGTTGCTCTGTCGGAACAGCAGTCTTAATCTTGTCAGCTTCCATATTGTACTGTTCTGCAAGTTTGTTGATTTCTGCTTCGATTTCTTCTTCAGAAGCCTCGATGTTTTCAGCCTTTACGATAGCGTCAAGAGCAAGCTTTGACTTAACTTGTTGCTTTGCGCCCTCCATAAATTGTTCCTTGAACTGATCCATTGTTTGACCGAGATACTGAAGATATGTATTGAGGTCAAGACCCTGCATTTGAAGTCTGTATGCATAATCCTGTACCATTTCATCACACTTTTGAGTGAACATACATTCAGGAATTTCAACTTCCATATTTTCGCAAACTTGCTCAAGAATTTGATTTTCAAAATCAATCTTTGCATTTTCTGCTTTTCTGTCAGCGATTTGTTTCTTCAAATCTTCTTTAAGTTCATCAAGAGTATCAAACTCTGATACATCCTTTGCAAATTCATCGTCAAGTTCAGGAAGTTCCTTAGCCTTGATTTCATTAATCTTACACTTGAAAACAGCGTCCTTGCCTGCAAGTGAAGGTTCATACTGCTCAGGGAATGTAACATTTACATCAAATTCCTCGCCTGCCTTATGACCTGCAACTTGCTCTTCAAAGCCCGGAATGAAGCTGTTTGAACCAAGTTCGAGAGGATAATTCTCGCCCTTGCCGCCGTCAAAAGCAACATCATCGACAAAGCCTTCAAAGTTAATGTCGCAAGTATCGCCCATTGCAGCCTCTCTGTCCTCAACAGTTACAAGACGAGAGTTTCTCTCCTGCATATTCTTGAGTTCTGTTTCAACATCTTCATCAGTTGCGTCTGTATCGAGCATCTTGCCCTTAATGCCCTTGTATTCGCCAAGCTTTACTTCAGGATATGTAGTAACCTTCATTGTGATTACAACGCCCTCTGCCTTACTCATTACAGGGAAATCAACATCAGATGGCTGGTCAACAACATTAAGACCTGCTTCTTCAAATGCAGCACCTACTGCTTCAGGATAAACGATTTCAAGAGCTTCTTCATAGAAAGCGCCTTCGCCGTATACCTTTTCAATCATACCCTGAGTAGCCTTACCCTTACGGAAGCCAGGGATCTGGATTGATTTTCTTTGCTTCAAATAAGCCTTTTTGCATGCTTCTGTAAATGTTTCTGCATCTACAGTAATTTCAAGTTCATAAACATTTGTCTCTACTTTATTAGATGACTTAAGTGCCATAATAATGACCCTCCTTAATTAAATTACAATTTGATACCGTAGCATTATACCACATAAACAAACATATTTCAATATATTTATTAAATAAATTATTATATATAATATTAACGAATCAGCTTTGGTGTAAAGCCTAATCTGTCACAAGAAATAAGTCTGAACTCAATTCCGTCAACTGTGTCGTCAATCGCCATTTTAGCTGCTATACCGTGAAGATGCCCATAATAGCATTTTTTTATACCATATTGTTTGAGCAAATTCAAAATTTCATCACATTTGGTGTCGGTTGTAATCGGCGGATAATGGAGAAAAACGATTTTTTCCTCACATTCTGCGCTGTCAAGCGACATTTTCAGTCTGCCAACTTCCCTGTTCAGCACCTTTTCATCGTGTTCATCGTTTATATCGAACAGCCAGCCTCTGCTCCCGCAAATAGAAATATTTTCAACCGAATACGAATTATTCGAAAGAATTTTTATTGTATCAAAACCGTGTTGTTCGATAAATTCATTCATTTTCTTGGCAGTATTCCACCAATAATCGTGATTTCCTTTTAGAATAATCTTTTTGCCTTTTAGGTTATTGATAAACTCAAAATCAGCAACAAGCCGGTCAAAATCCATTGCCCAGCTAATATCTCCTGCGATGACAACCGTGTCATCATCAGTCACTAATTTGTTCCAATTTTTTTCAATTCTGCCAACATAATCATTCCAACCCGGGAATGAATCCATCGGCTTGTCTGTGCCGAAAGACAAATGAGTATCGGCAATCGCAAAAATTGACATAAAATCTCCTTGAATAAAAGCAAAAATAAACTAAATAATAAATTTGAAGGGAGTGAAAGCAAAATGAAGCAAGAAATTAAAGGAATCAACTGCGAAGTTAAAAACTGTATTCATCACGATATGTCAAACTGCTGTACAGCAGGAAGTATCAAAGTAGGATGCACAAACGCAACTTCAACAAACGAAACAAATTGTGAAACATTTGAATGTTGCAGCGATTGCAACTGCAATTAAGCTACACTCAATAAAAAAGAGGCTCAATAACGGGCCTCTTTTATTTTTACAAATTCAAAAGTTTAAATACCATTTCGCTCATATTTTCTTTGTCGCAAACATTGTTAAAGCGAACCGCCTTATCTTTAAGTGCCTGAAGCGGTTTTGGAACATCAACGCCCGAAACCTTGTTGAGTTCATCAACCATTGCAAATTCATCAAGATTTGCTTCTTCACCGCCCATAACAGCAGTCAAAACGCTCTTTGAGAACTTATACGGTGAAGCAGTTGAGTCAATAACAGTAGGAATGTCATCGCCTGTACGCTTTACATAATCGTCATAAACTTCAACAGCAACAGCTGTGTGAGTATCGCAAAGATAATGATATTTGTCAAAATGCTCTTTGATTGTTGCATCAACGCTTGCTTCATCACAGCAACCCGCATCAAAAACAGTTTGGATAGAGTCAATGAGAGTCTTTGAAACCTCGTACTTTCCGTCTGTTGCAAGAGCGTTCATAAGCTCATTTACAAGATTGTCATCCTCGCCGCTCATATGGTAAAGGAGTCTTTCAAGGTTTGACGAAATAAGAATATCCATGGACGGTGAAGTTGTTATGAAGAACTTTCTGTTCTTGTCGTATTCACCTGTCTTTAAGAAGTCTGTGAGAACATTGTTTGAGTTTGAAGCACAGATAAGTTTCTTAATCGGAAGTCCCATATTCTTTGCATAATAAGCCGCAAGAATGTTGCCGAAATTACCGGTTGGAACAACAACATTAATCTCATCACCGAGAGCAATTCTCTTTTGTTCAAGCAAATCGCAATATGTTGAGAAATAGTAAACAATCTGAGGAACAAGTCTGCCCCAGTTGATTGAATTTGCAGATGAGAACATCATATTCTTCTGTGCAAGCTGAGCCTTAATATCATCATTTGTAAAGATAGCCTTTACAGCGCTTTGAGCATCGTCAAAGTTACCATTAATTGCGCAAACAGAAACATTCTCGCCGTCCTGTGTTGTCATCTGAAGTTTCTGCATCGGAGAAACACCGTCAACAGGATAGAACACAAGAATTCTTGTGTTGTCAACATCCTTAAAGCCCTCAAGAGCAGCCTTGCCTGTGTCGCCTGAAGTTGCAACAAGAATAACGATAGTTTTGCCGTCAGCCGTTTTTTTTGCGGAAGCAGTCATAAGATAAGGCAAAAGCTGAAGCGCCATATCCTTAAATGCACAAGTCGGACCGTGCCATAATTCAAGAATATTCTTGTTGCCTGCAACATTTACTGTCGGTGCAATTTTTGATGAAGAAAATTTTTCAGCGGCATAAGCGCCGTTTACGCAATAGTCAAGTTCTTCCTCGGAAAAGTCTGTCAAGAAATCCTTGAGAACTGTCTTTGCTCTTTCTGTATATGGCATATCAACCATAGACGCAATTTTATCAAGTGAAAACTTCGGAAGCTCACATGGTACGAAAAGTCCGCCCTCTTCGCTGATACCCTGTGCAATAGCCTGCGATGCAGTTACTTTTATATTTTTATTTCGTGTAGAAGTATAGAACATAATATGTCCTCCTAAAATTTAGTAGTACTATTTTATTACAAACTAAAAGCATTTTCAAGATGTTTAATGGATTTTATTCGGTTATTCTCCAAAAAAACCTCAATCACATCAAATCTCGGCTGTAATTTAATCTTATATTGTGACATATAGAGGTTGGCTGTTGAAATAATTTTTCGTTGTTTAACCTCATCAACAAACTCTCTCGGTTGAGCAATGGAGTTTTCACTCCTTGCTTTTACCTCAACAAAAACAATGAAATTCTTATATTCAAAAATCAGGTCAATTTCGCCGAAACGGGATTTATAGCTATGTTCAATCAGATAATAGCCTTTTCCTCTTAAATAATTTGCGGCTTTCATTTCCGCAATTCTGCCCTTATTATTCATTTTTTAGCGTACCATGTTTTCAAAAAAGTTTGCCTATGGATTTCGCTTGCACCAAACTCATCAAGCATTTCATAATGGAGTTTTGTTCCGTAACCCTTATGCTTTTCAAACTTATATTCAGGGTATTTTTCTGCCATTTCAAGCATATATCTATCCCTTGAAACCTTTGCGAGAATTGAAGCGGCGGCAATAGACACAGAATTAGCGTCGCCCTTGACGACAGCCTCACAATCAATATCCAAATCAGGTGTTTTGTTGCCGTCAATCATTGCAAAATCGGGCTTGATTTCAAGTCCCTCGACAGCCTTTTTCATCGCAAGAAAAGTTGCGTTAAGAATATTTATTTCGTCAATGGTTTTCTCATCAACAGAAGCGATAGAATAGTACAACGCTTCTTCCTTTATCTTATCAAAAAGAGCCTCTCTTTTCTTTTCTGAAAGTTTTTTTGAATCGTTTACGCCCTCGATTACTTGACCTCTGCCAAGCACAACGGCAGCGGCAAACACAGGACCTGCAAGCGGTCCTCTGCCTGCTTCGTCAACACCGCAAACACAGGTGTAGCCGTTTTCATAAGCTTCATTTTCAAATTTGAGCCAATCAATTTGTTCTGTTTCTTTTTTCATTACGGTAATTCAAGGGTAATTCTACCCAATTTTCCTCCTCTGAATTCATCGGCAACAATAACGGCTGCTCGCTCGTAATCAATTTCTCCGCCTTTTATCAAAAAACCACGCTTTTTGCCAATCATTTCAAGGATTTCCCAGCCTTGAAGTCCCTCAACACCTGAAATTTTATATCTTTCCTCGATAGCGCTCGGATTTGTTTTTGCAAGGCTTTCAAGCAATCTGCAAGCGATGGTTTCCTTGTCGGTTACTTCATCCTTTACAGAACCGATAAAAGCAAGTTTATCGCCAACTTCGGGGTCGTCAAACTTCGGCCACAAAACTCCCGGAGTATCGAGAAGCTCAATTCCGTTTCCGACAATAAACCATTGGTTTTGCCTTGTAACACCCGCTTTGTCCGCAACCTTTGCTTTTGCGTTTTTGCCCATTCGATTGATGAATGAGGACTTGCCCGTGTTCGGAATACCGACAACCATAAGACGAAGCGGTTTGCCTGTCATTCCCTTTTCTTCATTCTTGGCAATAACTCTTGCCAAAGCCTTTTTTACGACCTCGTCAAACTTGTTAAGACCTTTTCCTGTCTTACAATCAACAGGTATGGCATAAGCACCCTTGCTTTCAAAATACTTTATCCACATTGATGTGGCAGTTGGGTTTGCAACATCACATTTATTGAGCAAAATTATTCTCGGTTTATTCTTTATTATTCCGTCAAGTTCAGGATTTTGTGAGCTATACGGCACTCTTGCGTCAAGAATTTCAACAACTCCGTCAACAAGGTTGAGCGACTCTTTTATAAGTCGTCTTGTCTTTGCCATATGCCCCGGAAACCACTGCACATTCTGTTTTATCAGTTCAGGCATATCATTCACCTACCATATATATTTAATGTATTATACAATAAAACACAATTATTTTCAAATAAAAAACAAGCCGTATCACAGGCAAACCTACGATACGACTATTTTTGGTTATTATCTAAGTGCTTCCTTAACCTTAGCAGCCTTACCAACTCTATCACGAAGATAATAGAGCTTAGCTCTTCTAACCTTACCGGCACGGATAACCTGAACATCAACTACGTTAGGTGAGTGAACCGGGAATACACGCTCAATACCAACGCCGTATGATACTCTGCGAACTGTAAATGTTTCAGAAATGCCTGAACCTCTCTTTGCAATTACAGTACCCTCAAAGTTCTGAATTCTCTCTCTTTGACCTTCACGGATGTTAACAGAAACCTTTACTGTGTCACCAATGTTGAACTTTGGTACTTCTGCCTTGATGTTGTCTTGAGCAATAATCTTAAGTGCGTCCATTTTATTTTCCTCCTTTATAATTTATGAGATGTTCATATCAATACGAAAGCGGACCATCTTCTAAAATGCGAAACGCTACATCTTACGCGTTGCAGGGATATGCAACGGATAAATGCTGATATATATTACCATATGTTTACACAAAATGCAAGCATTTTATTTATATTCTTTGAAATCTTTTGTTAAAAGACTGATTCTGCCTATGCTTTTCCACTCATAATCCATATCAATAAGCCTGATAATAGTATCAAAAAGCAATGTAGGATTAAGATTTTTATCGGGTCCTGCAAGAAGTCTTATATTTAATACAATATTATCATCCCTTATCGAAGCGTTATATTTTACTATAAACTGCTTGATGTCGGTTTCTTTAAGAATTCTTCTCCTGCCCTGTTTTGCCTTTTTTTGAGCCAAGATTTCATCTGACTCAAGCACAGCAATGATTTTTTTAAGAGCAGTTTCATTGTCCTTAAATTCAAACTTATACACATAGTCGCTATAAACTATGTCGTGGCAATCCATAAAATCCTCGTAAACATCAACAATTCTGATACCGAGAGGCAAAGCGTCATTCATACGCTCTTTTATTTCCTCATCTGTCAAATCGTCAAGAATACGCAAATCCACATTTTCGCAATAACTTTCTACTCCGAGAGAAAGCGGAAGCGAAAAGCTCATATACGGACGAGGGTTGAAACCCTGAGTGTACCACAAATTTATCTTTGCTCTTGCAAGTGCTCGTGAAAACACTCTGTTTGTGTCAAGGTGGCTGATATATTTAGCCTGTCCTGTTTTTGAAAATCTAAGTCTAACCTCTCGCATCACAATGACCTCCGTTCAGTCTGTTTGCTCCGCAACCGGCACATTGAATTCTGCAATGCGGTGTAGTTTCATTTTCGTGTGCTTTCATATTTTCTCTTTCAAGGAATTTTCTGCTGATGCCGTAGTCAAGATGATCCCAAGGCAATACCTCGCTGAACTCTCTCTTACGGTGCGTGTAAAAATATGGGTCAAGATTGTTTTCCTCAAAAGCTTCCATCCAAGCGTCAAATTTGAAATGTTCATCCCACGAATCAAATTTACAGCCTTTTTTATACGCTGAATAAAGGACTGCGGAAAGTCGTCTGTCACCTCTTGCGAGAACACCCTCAAGAAGTGAAGTAGGGGTTTCGTGATAAGAAACCTTTATCTTCTTTGACGGGATTGATTCAAGCAAATGTTTCTGCTTAGCCTTGAGTGATTCCATAGTGTCCTCAGGCTCCCATTGGAACGGAGTAAACGGTTTTGGAATAAATGACGAACAAGAAATATTCACCTGAAGTCCTGTTCCTTTTTGACGGTTAGGGTTTTTATAAAAAGCGTGAATAACTTCCATACCGAGATTTGCGATACCCTCAATATCCTCCATGGTTTCAGTCGGGAGTCCCATCATAAAGTACAATTTAACGGTAGTCCAACCGTTATCAAATGCTTTTGTGCAAGTTTTGATAACTTCTTCTTCAGTGACATTTTTATTGATTACATCACGGAGTCTTTGAGTTCCTGCTTCGGGAGCAAATGTGAGTCCGCTTTTTCTGACCTTATTGAGCTTATCGACCAATTCATCTGAAAAATTGTCAACTCGAAGACTTGGTAACGAAAGATTAATTTTATCCTTAACAGTCCAATCAATAAGAGAAGTGAGCATCTCATTAACCTGTGAATGGTCGGAAGTTGAAAGAGAGCAAAGAGAGAGTTCATCATATCCTGTTGAGTCAATAAGTGCCTTACTTTGGGCATTGATTGTTTCAACGCTTTTTTCTCTGATTGGTCGATAAATAAATCCCGCCTGACAAAAACGACAGCCTCTGATACAACCTCTGAAAATTTCCTCAACCGCTCTGTCGTGAACAATGCTGATAAACGGAACAACAAATTCCTTTGGATAATAGCACTTGTTCATATCGGAAACGATAGATTTTTTTACCTTTTTAGGTGCGTCATTAATAGACACAAGTTCCTTCAAAGTGCCGTCATCGTTATAGCTGTCTTTATAGAATGACGGAACATACACGCCTGTAATATCCTTTGCTTTAAGCAAAAATTCCTGCTTTGTCGCACCGTTTTTCTTACATTCTTTAAGCAAATCAATAACTTCATTTGTGCTTTCTTCGCCGTCACCCAAAAATACGATGTCAACAAAATCCGCAATCGGTTCAGGATTACAAGCACAAGGACCGCCGACGCAAACAATAGGTGCAAGTTCGGTTCTGTCCTTAGAAAACAGCGGTACACCTGCCAAATCAAGCATATTGAGCACATTGGTGTAGCAAAGTTCATACATCAAAGTGAAGCCAATCATATCAAAATCTTTGATATAATCTCCGCTTTCAAGAGCAAAAAGAGGAACATTGTTTTTTCTCATCTGCTCCTCCATATCAATATCGGGTGCAAAAACTCTCTCGCACCAAGCGTCGTCACGCTCATTTACAAGTCCGTAAAGAATTTTCATTCCGAGGTGACTCATACCGATTTCATATATATCAGGAAAACAAAACGCATAGCGAATGTCAACCTTGTCTGCGTCTTTGATTACACTATTGAGTTCACCGCCCGAATATCTTGCAGGTTTTTGAACATATTGCAATATTTTTTCTACTTCTTTTTTTATCATAAATTACCTCTAAAAAGCCAATAAGCCAAATATGCCGAAATAATCAGCAGACTGAACTTTTTGCAATAAAAAGAATATCCGACCAACAGTACAAGAGCGACTGCACTCAAAACATACATAAAAAAATACGATATTCTAAAATCAAAATATTTTTCAAGCACAAGCTTTAAACATCTGCCCATATCAAGCGGATAAATCGGCAGAGCGTTAATTACAAGCAATGCAAGGTTTATATCTCGCTTTATATTAAACATAACAAAAAGCAAATTTATCAGTATGCCCGAAAGCAAGAACAATATTTCTCTTGAAACAGGCAAATCGGAACTGTGTTTCAATCCGATTCCGTAAAACGAAATTGTGATTTTGTCAGCCTTTCCGCCAAGCAAATAAAGTGAAACAATATGCCCTAATTCGTGAAGTGACGAAAAAAGCAAAACATAAATAAATTCATAATTATTTGCAATCAAAGCCGTGCATATTATGACGAAAAACAAAAAGCTAACTTCAAATTCTACATCAAAAAGTTTAAATTTCAAACTATCACCATATAAAAATACGGCGAAGTTTTATATAAAATTACTTGTTTTTATCAAGATAGCTTTGAAGAATCATAACCGCCGACACAGCGTCAACAGTTTGTTTTCTCTTTGCACCACGAACATTGTTATCCGACAAAATGTTATGAGCCATAACCGTTGTGAGTCGTTCATCTTCAAAAGCAATTTTAACATCGGATTTTTCAGCTATTGCCTCACCGAGCGATTTACACTCATCACAACGGTAACCGTAGGTGCCGTCCATATTTCTCGGCAGACCGATAACAACTTTTTCAGCTTTATTCTCACCAATAAGTTCAATTATTTTATCAACAAGTTTTGGTTGATAGCTTTCTTTTATAACGCAAAGCGGAGATGCGAGAATTCCTCTTATGTCAGATATCGCAACACCTGTTCTGACATCTCCGTAATCAATCGACATTATTTTCATATTTCCTCATTAATAATAGGAAAACCAAATTTGATTTTCCTATTATTTTTAATATTAATTTTCGTCCGAATTATCCCCTGATTCATCATCATTTGAATCATCGGGATTTTCATCAGGATTTTCGATGTCGTCATTTGAATCGTCATCGGAATTATCTTCGGTATAATCTTCCCTGCGCTTTGTTGTGGAATATCTTCTGTTGTATGAATTATCCGAATCATAGTCGCTCAAATAATCGTTTGAGGCGGTTTTTGGCAAGTTGTTTACATCAAACCAGCCCCATCTGCCCGTTCCGCTGCGAAGAAGTCCGTTCGAAGAATATTCCTTGTGAACAATTCCGTCACATTCAGGGAATTTTTTGACATTCTTTCCCTTCTTCTCATAGATTTCTTTCATAATGGTGTTCCAAATTGTACCTGATGGGTTTGCGGAAAGACGATAAACAACTTCCTTGTTCTTATCGTACCCATACCAAACACCACCGATATATTCAGGAGTACCGCCAAAGAACCAACGGTCGTTTGAACCTGTTGTTGTACCTGTTTTGCCCATACACTCAACACCGTCAATCTTATACGAACGACCTGTACCCTCTGTCATAACTGTTTGAAGCATCTTGTTCATAACCCAAGAAGTATTCTCGGACAAAGCAACTTCCTTGTCTTTTTCAGGATTCTTTTCAAGAATAACATTGCCCTGAGCATCTTCAATTTTATAATAGCTATAGCCCTCGTAATAATAACCGCCATTGCCAAACGCTTGATAAGCGGCTGTCATTTCAAGTACGGTTACACCATAAGTCATTGAGCCTGTTGCCAAAGGAGCAAGGTCACAGTCCTGAACAGTAAGAGTTGAAAGGTGGAACTTATTTGTAAGGAATTCATATGAATAAGTTGTTCCGATTTTGTCAAGTGTTCTTGCAGAAATTGTATTCTTTGAAAGAGCAAGACCCTTTTGAACCGTGATTGTTTGACCCGAATATGAGCCGCCCTCATTTGTCGGCCACGGTTTGCCGTCAATCTTTGTAAGCGGTGCGTCCTTAGTCGGAGTTGACCAAT
The DNA here is from genome assembly GCF_934525195.1 of uncultured Eubacterium sp. Taxonomy (GTDB): domain Bacteria; phylum Bacillota; class Clostridia; order Oscillospirales; family Acutalibacteraceae; genus Eubacterium_R. The sequence goes on along the minus strand of NZ_CAKSZA010000002.1, from coordinate 39,657 downwards.
AAACATTTGTGTCGCCGTCCTGCAAAGTCTTTTCAAGTGCAGGGCCATATACGGCAAGAGGTTTGATAACAGAACCCGGCTGACGCTTTGACTGCCATGCACGGTTAAGTACACGGTTCGCCTTTTTCTTGCCTGTTCCGCCGACCATACCGAGAATTCTGCCGTGATAATCCATAATTACGCAAGCACCTTGTACTGTTTCGTCAGGCATCTTTCTGTAATTCTCATATACATCCTCGATAGCGTTTTGAACATCAAAATCAATAGCAGAATAAATTTTCAATCCGCCGCCGTAAATGAGTTTCTTTGCTTTCTTGGCGCTGTAACCTGCATTTTGAAGGTCATTGATTACTTGGTCGATTACATAGTCGGTGTAGTAAGAATTAACTTTTTCTGCCTGCTTTTTCTCAGAAGCAGACTTTTTGATTTGACTGCCCTTATAATCGGGAGAGTTGGTGAACACCATTTTATATGCAACAGCTTCGTCATATTCTTGTTGAGAAATAAATCCTTTTTCAAGCATTTTCTTAAGAACACGAAGCTGACGCTGTCTATTATTTTCCGGATTGAGAAGAGGGTCGTACTTTGTCGGGAACTGGGTTATACTTGCTATACAAGCACATTCGGCAATATTAAGGTCCTTAACCTCTTTACCAAAATATGTTTCTGCCGCTGTTTTTACACCATAGCAACCGTGCGACAAATAAATCGTGTTGAGATACGCTTCCATAATCTCATCTTTGGAATAATGCTTTTCCAAATTGAGAGCAGAAAGAATCTCGTTAAACTTACGGATAAATGTTACATCGTTTTCATCGGTAAGGTTCTTGATAAGTTGTTGAGTGATTGTTGAACCACCCTGTCCGCTGTTAGACGGTTTAACCATAACGCCGATGGTTCGTTTCCAGTCAACACCGTGGTGCTTTTCAAATCGCTCATCTTCGATAGCAATAAACGCCTTTGACATATATTTTGTCATATCGTTTTTATCGAGCCAAATACGATTTTCCTCACCGTGAAGTCGAGTGATTTCGATAAGTTTGTTATTGTTATCGTAGCCATAAATAAACGAAGTTTGATTTTGACTTGATGCCTCGTCCTCAAGATTGAAAACAACATCACCGTGAACAACGGAAAATCCGTAAACAAAAAGTACGGAAGAACAGATGATGCCAACAACTGCAATTACAAGAACAATGCCCAAAAGAACTTTTCCTAATCCCTCAAGTGCCTTTTGACCCGAAGTTTTGTTTTTGTTGTTCTTTTTGCCGCCTTTGTTTTTGTTTGTATTAACAGAGGTTGAATATCCTGCTTTGGATTTCTTGCCATTGTCTGTATTTGAAAAAGTATTATAGGCAGACGGTAATTTTCCGCCGTTCTTTTTTCGTGTTTCTCTGTCGTCGTTATAAGCCTTTTGTGAATTGTTCATAAAAGACTCAAGAAGATCATCATAATCTTTATTCGCCACGAAATCAGCCTCCTTCAAGCAATATAGATTTATTATAATATATAATAACAAAAAAATAAAGAAGTATTTTAAATATTAACAAAATATTGTAAAATTAATCCTTCTTTATCCTTTTTGCTTTTTTTCTGTTCATTTCAATACTGCGTTGATTCACCTCAACAGTATCATATGTTTTTTTCGCTCTGACGGTTGTCCAATAAGTTTTTCCGCATTTCTTGCACTTAGCAGGACATCTAAACGACTTGTTGACACACTCAAAGTCTTTCAAACGCACCATTTTGCTCTTGCACACAGGGCACAAAAGGTCTTGCTTGTAAACATCAAAAAGTTGAGTTACAGGCTTGACGATAAGATACGGTTTATAAATAAGGCGTTCAAAAAACGAACTGTCACAATCATGAATGTAATTTTGAAGTTTATCCTTATCAAACACTTTTTTTAAACACTCGGCGGTTAAATAGCAATCCGTGAGTGCACGGTGAAGCTTGTCTACATCAATTTCAATTCCAAAAGTTTCTCCGCAATCCGCAAGAGAAATTTGGTTATTGTTTTCCCTCTTGATAAAAGACATACAATATTTTTGAGCATCGCAATATTTTGTGATGAAATCAATGTTCAAATTGCCCAAAAAAGTTTGATAATTATTGGTAAGAACGTACAAATCGGAATTGCTCCACGACATAAAAACATTGCCGTCTCCCCTGCTCCATCTTGAAAAATCCTTGATAGCATCAGCAAAAGGAATACCGTTTTGTTTCAACTCTTCGTTTGTAATATTAGTAAGACTTTTGCATCTACCGGAGAGTTTTTTTGTAATTTTCGGCAAAATAAGTTGCTTAAAGGTGTCGACAATCTCAAGTCTTTCATTCAATTTTACTGCGCCTATTTCTATGATTTCGTTCATAAAACCTTTTTTTGCATAGCTATAAGCGTTATTCCATTCCAAATCAAATATAATATAATTCAATTTCTAACCTCAAAACAAAAATAACCTTGCATAACGCAAGGTTATTACTTAACTGTTATACAAAAAGAAATACCAAAAATGCTGCCAAAACAAGAACAAAGAAGAATGCAATAAACCACTTTGTTACTCTTTCAAGCTTCTTTTCGTTTGTCATACCTTTTGACTTACTGCCGTAAGACTCTGAGCTGCCGCCAATAACGCCGGAAAGGTTTGATGATCTGCCCTCTTGCATAAGGACAATAATTGTAATAATAACTGATGCAACAATAAGAACTGCACCAAATACGTAATGATACCAGAGCATAATATTTCCTCCATTAGAATTTTCGACTACTGCATTATAACATAATAAAATACATAATGCAAGCCTTTTTTTAATTTATCAAAATGTTATTTGTGCGGCATTGTCCGCAGGGGTCGGCAAAGCGCCGGCAGCAGGCAGATTTTTGGTTCTGAATCTCCATGCTTTTTCAAACTCGCCGTCCTCATAATGATGCATAGATTCAACCTTATGGTTCTTCTTCTGTGTCATAACGGAAACGCCGATTGTGTCCTTTGACGACTTAGGCGTAAGCGCTCCCGTGTTCAAAATCAACATTCTTCCGCTTGTAGAACAAAGTACAAGTTCGCAATCTTCCTCGATATACTCAATGCAAGCAAGCGGAGATTTAAGCGAATAAGCTTTTAAGAGTTTCTTTCTGTTGGTCTTTGTTTGATAAGCGGTGATGTCAACCTTTGCAACTTTGCCGTTTTCAAAAACAAAAATCATATATCCGACATATTCCTTGATTACGCAGATATAAACAACCTTTTCGTCTTGCTCCATCTCAAGTTTGCCGGCAACATAAATACCGAGTTGAGACGCCTTGCCGTCAGGAAAGTCGTCAACTTTTGCCTTATAAACCTGTCCTTTATCGGTGAACACCAAAAGTTCATCTTTGTTTGAGCACTCAAAAGTTGTTTCAACCTCGTCGCCCTCCTTTACCTTTTGTTCACCCGACATACGCAGATTGGCTGTTCTGATTTTATTAAGGTATCCCTCTTTTGTAATAAACAAAGTAACAGGATAGTCAGGCACTTCAGCCTCGACAGAAGCATCAAATTCTTCAACCTCATAAAGAATTTCCGATTTTCTTTCGCCCGAATATTTATCGGCAACTTCGTTAAGTTCCTTAATAATAATCTTTTTAAGTTTATTTTTACTGTCAAGAATAGCTTGAAGTTCCTCGATTTCTGCTTTAAGGGACTCAATATCCTTTGTACGCTTTAAAATATATTCTCTGTTGAGATGTCTGAGCTTGATTTCCGCAACATATTCGGCTTGAATTTTGTCAATTCCAAAGCCAATCATAAGGTTTGGCACAACATCGGCTTCGCTTTCGGTGTTACGAATAATCTTAATTGCCTTGTCAATATCAAGAAGTATCTTTTCAAGACCTTGAAGCAAATGCAATCTTTCAGCCTTTTTATTAAGTGTAAACTGTGTGCGTCTTTTTACACATTCAAGTCTGAAATTAATCCACTCTTTGAGAATATCATTTACACCAAGAACCTTTGGATAACCGTTTATAAGCACATTAAAATTACAAGAAAATGTATCTTCAAGCGGAGTGAGTTTGTACAGTTTTGTCATAAAAGCGTCAGGGTCAACACCACGCTTCAAATCAAGTGTTATACGCAAACCTTTGAGGTCTGTTTCATCACGAATATCCGAGATTTCTTTAATCTTATTTGATTTAACAAGCTCAACAACTTTGTCGATAATAGCCTCGCAAGTTGTTGTTGGCGGAATTTGAGTGACATCGATACAATTATATGACTTATCATAAGTGTATCTTGCACGCACTTTTACAGAGCCTCTGCCTGTTTTGTAAATCCTGTCTAATTCGTCCTTATCATAAATGATATATCCGCCGCCGACAAAATCCGGTGCAAGCAACGTTTCGGACACATCATGATCAGGATTTTTGATAAGTGCGATTGTAGTATCGCAAAGTTCTTTAAGATTAAATGAAGCAATAGATGATGCCATACCTACAGCGATACCCGTTGTAACATTCGCAAGAATAGATGGGAAAGTTACAGGCAACAATGTCGGTTCCTTCATAGAATTATCATAGTTATCTACAAAATCGACCGTATCTTTGTTGATGTCATCAAAAAGTTCTTTTGCAATCGGTGCAAGTTTCGCCTCTGTGTAACGAGAAGCGGCGTACATCATATTTTTGCTGTAAGCCTTACCGAAGTTACCTTTTGACTCAACATAGGGATACAAAAGGCTCTCGTTGCCTCGTGACAATCTAATCATTGTTTCATAGATTGAAGCGTCACCGTGAGGGTTAAGCTGCATTGTTCTTCCGACAATATTGGCACTCTTAATTGTTCCGCCTTGCAAAAGTCCCATATTGTACATTGTATAAAGTAGCTTTCTGTGAGACGGTTTAAATCCGTCAATTTCAGGAATCGCACGGGACAATATAACACTCATTGCATATGGCATATAGTTCCATTTGAGAGTGTCAATAATCTTTTCGTCCTTAATCAGTCCTGCGTCCTGAATATGCACATTATCTGCCAAAGGAGTTTGTGCTTCATTATCTCTGCTATTCTTTTTTCTTGCCATAATAACGAATACCTCCTTTAGCTTACATCTGCCGCATCAAGGTACAAATGACCGTAGTCGGCAATGTATGTTTTTCTTCCGTCAAGATTGTCGCCGAGGAGCAAATCAAACATTTCACTTGTTGCCTGTGCATCACACGGGTTAACCTTGATAAGTCGTCTTGTTGCAGGGTTCATAGTGGTGAGTGACATCATATCAGCCTCATTTTCACCAAGACCCTTTGAACGCTGAACAGTGTATTTATTATCGCCGATTTCAGCCTTGATTGCGTCCATTTCAATTTCATTGTAGGCAAAATATGTTTGGTCTTTGCAAGTGACCTCATAAAGCGGAGATTCAGCAATATAAACCTTGCCCTCGTCAATAAGTTTTGGCATAAGACGATAAATCATTGTCAAAATAAGTGTTCTGATTTGGAATCCGTCAACATCGGCATCGGTACAAATCATAATTTTGTTCCAACGAAGTTGCTCCATATCGAACATCGAAACATCCTTTGCCGCCTTGCTTTTTACTTCAACGCCGCAACCGAGAACCTTAATTAAATCGGTTATAATATCGCTCTTAAATATCTTATCATAATCGGATTTAAGACAATTAAGAATTTTACCTCTGACCGGAATAATCGCTTGGAAATTGGCATCTCTCGCCTGCTTACAAGCACCGAGAGCAGAGTCACCCTCTACTATAAACAGTTCCCTCTCATCAACATTTTTTGACCTACAATCGACAAATTTTTGAATACGATTTGTCATATCCACCTTTGTCTGCAAGGTTGTTTTAAGAGTTTTTCTTGTTTTTTCAGCCTTAACACGAGAACGCATATTTATCAAAATTTGGTCTGCAATTTTGTCTGCGTCCATCTTATTTTCAATAAAATATACCTCAAGCTGTTTCCTGAAGAAATCGGTCATAGCTTCTTGGATAAACTTATTTGTAATAGCCTTTTTTGTTTGGTTTTCGTACGAAGTCTGAGTAGAAAACGATGAAACAACAAAGATTACACATTCCTCAATATCCTGAACAGTAATTTGAGAATCGGTTTTGTTGTACTTATTAGTCGATTTAAGATAAGCGTTGATTTGATTTACAAAAGCACTTCTAAACGCCTTTTCGGGAGCACCTCCGTGTTCAAGGAATGATGAATTGTGATAGTATTCCTTTAGTTGTGTTTCAAGAGAAAAGCACAAAGCGGCTCTGATTTTCAGCTTATAATCTTTCAAATCTTCTCTGTCTCTGCCGACTCTCTCGCACTCCCAATACTGCGGAGTCGTGAAAGCCTTATCCCCTGCAAGCTCGGTAACATAATCCTTGATACCGTTTTCATAGCAGTATTCAAATGTTTCAAATTGAGTTGCGGTAAGTTGATTTTTGAAAATAAACTTAATCTTATCGTTAACTATTGCCTGACGTTTCATAGTTTCCTTATAAAACTCAACAGGCACATTTATATCGGTGAACACCTGCAAATCAGGCTTCCATCTGATTCTTGTTCCGGTGTCGCCTCTTTTGCCGTAAGGTTCTTTTTGCAAGCCTCCGACATTTTCACCGTGTTCAAAATGAAGATTGTACTTGAAACCGTCAGTTTTAATTTCTGCATCCATATATTCGGACGCATATTGTGTAGCACAAAGTCCGAGACCGTTCAAGCCGAGTGAGAACTCATAGTTATCTCCGCCGTTGTCATATTTACCGCCGGCATAAAGTTCACAGAAAAGAAGTTCCCAGTTATATTTATCCTCATTTTTATTGTAATCAACAGGAATTCCACGACCGTGGTCCTGAACCTCAACCGAGCCGTCAAGAAAACGAGTTACGGTAATTTTTGTACCGTGACCCTCTCTCGCTTCGTCAATAGAGTTTGACATAATCTCAAAAATAGAGTGCTGACAACCGTCAATACCGTCTGAGCCGAAAATAACCGCAGGTCTTTTTCTGACACGGTCAGCGCCCTTTAATGACTTAATACTCTCGTTTCCGTATTCTTGTTTCTTTGCCAAGCAAATCCCTCCATAAGAAGTATACATACTAAATAAGTATACAATATATTGTGGGTAAAAGTCAAGTAATCAAAAGAAATCTCCTGCTTCAGAAGTGTCCAAGCAGGAGATTACAAACTTTACAATGTTTTAGCTTTGCCGATTTCCGACCAGGATGAATAGAACTTGTCACCCTCATTTACGATTTTGTAGCTTCTGATTTTGTAATAATAAATCTGCTTTGACTTTAAGCCGTGAAGCTTGATTCCTTTTGCATTTTTATTATTAACATCAATCACCGTGCTATTTAAAAATTGTGGATTCTTGCTGTAAAAGATTTCGTATCCGTCACATTGAGCGGTGATTTTATCCCAACAAAGTTCAACTTCGTTCTTTCTCAGAATGATTTTTCTAAACAAAGGACTTTGCGGATAAACGAAAAACATCAGCCTTTGAATTCCGCTGTAATTTCCGATAAAAGCTATGTCATAGCTATACATACCGACATATCTTCTGCCCAACGGTATGCTTAAAATATAATCTTCCCCGCACACTAATTCGTTGCCTTTTGAATCAAGCACGCAAACATTCGGAGAATACGAATATCTGTTGTAAACGGCGTTTGGATATTCAAGCGCAGAAGATTCGATTTTATCGATAATTTCGTCTTTTTCAACCTGTCCGCAAACGGTGCAGACCATAACTCTGTGTCCGACAGTTTCTGTTGTGGCAGGAGTAATTCTTTCAACAAGTCTGTGACCGGTCGGGCAATAATATTTATTTATGTATCTTATATCACAAGTTCTGCATGTATATTCAATATATCCAAATTCTGTACAAGTTGGGAACACCGTTTTGTATACAGGCTCGTGGTGATGCTTTCCGCCTCCCGACAAAGTTCCGTTTTCTTTTTCAACGGCAATTGCGGAGTCGTCAAAGTTTTCTTCAACATCGGTTGTTTCGCTTGACAGCACAAGGGTTTTTAGATGCTGTGAATACTTAAAAGAATTTTTACTTATTGTAACCGTGTTTTTCAGAGTGACAAATCTTTCGTCTGTTTTTGACGGCGGGTATTTTATAAGTCTTGACAAATCTTTTGAATACAGCACCCCGTCAAACGATGAATAGACCATATTTTCAATGTTAACATTAAATTCTTTTATTCCGACGCATCCGTCAAAAGCGGTATTATCAATGTCAATAACGCTTTCGCCGATATTTATTTTTTCAAGACTCGTGCAATTTCTAAATAACCTTGCGCCGATTTTTAGTATTCCGCTTTCAACCGAAACTGTTTTTATGTCACCATTCAAATACAAAAAAGGAGAATTGTTAAAATCAGGAATTTCGCCGCTGCCCTTGATAGTTACTTCTCCTGTTTTACTATTCACCGTATAAACAATTCCATCACACAGTTCATCGCCGAAAGTTTGGGCGAAAGCAGAAAAAGGATAAGCCGACAGAAATATAAACAACGACAGCAAAACGCACAAAATCCGTTTCATCACAACATCTCCGTAACTCAAACATACTTGTCTAAGCATAATTAGTATATTATAAAATAACGATTTATAATATACCATATATTAAATTTTTATTCAACTAAAAATCGACAAAAAGTTACTATCAATAAATGCTGTTTTAATCTGTTTTTGTTATTATTCCAATGCAGTCCTGTTCAAAGGTTCCTTTACTAAGGTGCCTGCTGACGCTTCCTGTCTTGTTCGAGATATTCATAAATTTCATCGGAAACATCTACTTCAATACAATCGTCATCATATTCAATTGTGGATTTAACCAAACCCAGCCTTTCCGTCAGAAAATCGGTAAGTGTGGCATAGCCGAAACAATACCACAGCTGTCAATTCCTCAGCATTTCGCTATTATATCAGGATTGCCAATGGCGGCAACCAAGAAATCTAAGGTTGAACTAATTACAACCTCACCGACTATTTTATTTCATAAGGTTTACGCCTGATGAGTAAATTAATATTGCTTTTTTGAGAGGTGTTTTTTATCTAAATCAAAACTACTAATACTCAAACAACTTTTCGTTTTGTATCATTTTAGAGAGATGCATATTAAATCCTAGTGCTGTTGAGTTTTCAGTAAATATATAAGTCTCTTTTTTGTGCATAATCGCAATCATATATGTTTTTTCCATTCTGATTGTTCCCAAATAATCTGGATGATATATGTCGATAGGTGAAACAGCAACGAAAAATTCACCTTCATTAACAGGAATAATTTGTTCGTATTTTTCTGTTTTTTTACTCTGTTCATTGAAATCTAATACATAGTCATTAAAATTTTTGGTTGCATCTTCTAAGGTTCCATGAGAAGTATAAATTACATCAATATAATTGTTGCTATAAATAGGCACCTCATCATGTATGAAAAATTTGCAAGGAAAATACAATCTTTTATTGTATGAGACATTAGAACCTTCATTATGATAATCAAAGTCACCAGCAGTATTGTCATACGGAAATATTTCTGTTATCTCATTATTTGATAATTGTTCTGTTAGTAATTGAATGTCTGCATCTGTCACCAAATCATTTTTGACAAATTCTTTACGAAAGCAATTGAATGTGCCAACGCAAACAGTAAAAAAATTAATGGTGAGTATTATAGACAAAAATACACATATAGTTTTAGTTTTATTTTTCTTTTTGTATAAAATAAATGCACATACAATACTAACAATAATTGGTAATGCAATATAAATCAATGTATAGCCATCAATTAAAAAATCAATAATTTTATCCATAAATTCTCCTTTATCAGTATAATATTCTTTACCAACCATTAACAATTTTTATTACACTAACACTTTTATTTTTTGTTTCTGTTATTCTAGGTCTAGGACCTGTACCCTTTTTTACTGCATCCCCTGCTAAAACACTGCGTCCTCTATCAGAAGTGTCTTTCCATACATAGTCTGGATTATCCTGATTTACGCCATGGGAAGCAGAAACGGAATTATTATAACTAATATATCCGTGAGCATAAATATCTTGATATGGATGAAGAGCATTTCCTAAAAGCGTAGCACTGCCATCATAATTTTTTTGTCTATATGCAAGTTCAACTGATGCCAAAAATTAAGAAATAAAAACTTACGGTTTATTTTTTAAATCTTTAAAAGCAAAAAACAAACTGCCTATCGCTATAATAGCGAACAAAATTAAAAATATGTAATTAGGAAAATCCAAATAAGATGACGGCATTGAGTATGCACCGTTTCCGCAAGTACAGGCAATAAAATATCCGGCACCGCATATTGTTGCACATATTGCGATCGTGCATAATATAATTGTTTTTTTCATAATTTTATCCTTTCTTTTAATAGATTCTGCAAATTTTAATTACAATCTAACTGAATGTCATCAGCAGTAAAATCATTCTTATTTCTTATTGAACAACTTAGCTTTCAGAATATTTATTAATACCAATTCCATTTAAGTTTCGATGCTTCTGTATTAATGACGCACCAAGTGTAATTCTTGTATTTTTTGTAGTCACCCTTGGCGTCATAAAATCCAACATCCAAATCAACAATGACCTCGCCGCATCTGACATAACAATCAACAAATTCTGCACTTGAAGCATTATTCAATGCGTCAACAAAATCGTCAACTTCAAGCTGAAGTCCTTTAAACACCCCTTTGCTGTTTGCACAGGTTTGGAATTGCAAATTTGGGTCTGAACATTCAGGCATCTCAATAATCATATCGCAATGCTTAAAGTCCTTATATTGATTATAAATAGTATCATCAGAATAATTCTGCGGATACAATTCAATATCAAAGGTAAGCACGATAGTGTCATTTCCTACCTTAACATTCGACAATTTTTGGTCGTGAATTAAACCACAAGGAATGTCAAAACCGTACAAATCAAATTCAGTGTTCATAGCGTTCTCCTTTACAAATCAATATTTTTTGTTTTCTTTTTTAGTTTCACTGCCGTTGCTTCAAAACTCATATCCAAAAGCATTTTTATCTTTTCGTCATCGGCACTGCCGTCAAGCACAACAGAAATCCAACTGTTTTTTGTCATATGATACGCCGGATAAAAGCCATTTTCTCGCAAAAGTGATCCCACCATTATTGGGTCGCTTTTTAAATTTACAACAGAAATTATATCATCAGACGGAAGACCGATTTTACTTTTCGGTATGTCCATAATCACAGCAAACCACTTTTTATTGTTTGGATGTCGAAAAACACGGAAGCTCGGATACTGAATCCACGGAAAATCCGAAGTGCAAACATAATTATCTGATATAAATTTTTCTAATTCGCTCCGATTCATTCCCCTACTCCGCTATCAAATTAAAAAATTATTCCTCGACAGTTTTCCATCCGGCATAAATAATATCTTCAGCCTTGCCGACCTTGGTTAAAATATTTTCAATCAAATAATCGTTGTTTGTTTTTGTTGTAATAAAAGCCTTGATTTTGGATTCGTTATTCTCTCCGTCGATAGTTTCCAAATTATGCAACAACGCATTCGGTTCGTTTTTAATGATAGACATAATGTTTTTTCTGATTTCAAGAGCTGCTTCTTCAGGGCAAACAACAGTAATTTTGTAGAACTTTTCTCTGTTCTCTTTTTTTGATTTTTCATATTTGCGTGTTTGGTCAATTTTATCCGACAACGGATGAATAACCAAGTGAACAACCACTATTGCAAGTGCCGCAACAATGGCATATTTCAGCTGATTAAGACAACACAAAATTCCGATAGCAGAACTTGTCCAAACAGTAGCTGCGGTGTTGAGTCCCCTAACATTTGCACCCTCTCTGATAATCAAACCTGCACCGAGGAAACCGATACCGCTGACAACCTGTGCGGCAATACGGGTTAAATCTGTGTCGGGTCCTTGAATAAGATAACCAAACGAGGTAAACAAAAAAGCACCAACACATACAATTATGTTAGTGATAATCCCTGCATTGTGACGGGTCAGCTGTCTTTCCAAGCCGATAATAGCGCCCAAAATAATTGCCAATGAAATTCTTAATAAAAACCCTCCCGTATCGGTTATATCAGAATATAAAAATAATTCTCTCAAAGTATAGCCTCCCAGAATAAAACGAAATTCGTTTGCTCTTATAACAACTATAATACAGCATTTTGAACAATATTACAATAATAAAAGTTTAAAATTTATTAATATGTTATAAAGCGTTGACACAGTAGAAGTATTATGATATAAAGAAATTGAAAGGGAGATGATTATATGAGCAAAACAAAAAAGATAATTATCGCAATCGTTTCAATTTTGCTTTGTGCTTTGATAGTGATTGCCGTTGTTTGCAAATCAAACCAAGATGTACAGAAAATCATCAAAGACGATTTTGGCAGTTCGATGAGCGTTATTTTGGATAATCCAAGCGATTTTGGATTGTCTGACATTGACGCTTCGAGTGATATAGAAATTTTAAACGAAATCAACATAAACAATCTTTCAAATGACAAAGGAAATGTTATCAGTATTCCTGTTGTTATCAACGATAACATTGAGTTAATTTATTCTATTTCTTTGACAGCTTGTAGCTATAATGTTTCGGTCGGCAAGGACTATGCACCGCTGTTGAACGAAATGAGAAAGAACGGATATAACGAAGTTTATATCATTCAAGACAAATACACATTTTATGCTATTTCCGACAACCATATTTTCAAACAATCAGGTCAGGAAATAACTCAAGTTGATGAGAAAAATTTAGACTTTACAATTCAAGATGATATGCAAAAAAGCGATTTAAGTGCAGTCAATGATGACTATACTCAAACCGCTGTCGAATCATTAAAAATCGCAAATAACGAATAATAACCAAACCCTCCTGTGGCAGAACAAACTACCGCAGGAGGGTTTTCTATTACCTACTTTTACATACTTATTACACACAGAATATTTTATTCCCTTTGATTTTTTCTATTACCGTATATGTAAATTACATCACTTTGCATTGACAATTATATTTTATAATGCTATACTTTTTATGTTCGCTCAGGGAGCGATTGTTCAGTAAAAACAAAAGCCGAACAGGTGCAGACTGAGATAGCTGTAGCTTGTTCGGTTTTTTCGATTATATGTAGTGTTTTTTAAGAACAGATGCAGAAATTCTTTAAACAAATTTCGGGAGAATAAAAATGACAAAAGATGAATATTTAATAACTGATCCACCGCTCAAGGCATTGACTGTTTTTGCAATGCCTATGATTTTGGGCAGTTTTTTTCAACAAGTATACAATATGGCGGATTCAATCATCGTCGGTCAATTTGTCGGTTCTTCTGCTCTTGCAGCCGTTGGTGCTTGTGCCGCACTTACAAATGTTTTTATTTGCATAGCACTCGGTGCAGGCGTAGGTGCAGGCGTACTTGTCAGCCGTTATTTCGGTGCTCAAAATTACGGCAAAATGAAAACAATCGTTTCTACTTCGCTAATCAGTTTTCTGCTTTTAAGCATATTTCTCGGTGTTTTTGGATTATGCAGTTCTCATTGGATGATGAGCATATTGCAAACACCGGCAGATATAATGGATGATGCGGTGCTGTATTTGCGTATCTATTTTGCAGGATTTCCGTTTTTGTTTATGTACAACATCCTGTCAACCATGTTTACTTCCATCGGTGAATCGAAAATTCCGTTATGGCTTTTAATATTTTCATCTGTTATGAATATCATTATGGACCTATGGATGGTTGGCGGTCTAAAACTCGGTGTATTCGGTGCAGCGCTTGCAACTCTTATTGCGCAAGGCATTTCCGCAGTATTTTCCCTTTTGATTTTTCTTCGCCGTATGCGCAAATACACAAGTCCGTTTCATTGGTTTGACAAAAACGAACTGCTTTGCACGCTTAAAATCGCTGTTCCGTCTGTCCTTCAGCAATCAACAGTATCAATCGGGATGATGATTGTGCAAGCAGTTGTAAATCCATTTGGTACACAAGCACTCGCAGGATATGCGGCAACAATGAGAGTAGAGAATGTTTTTTCGCTGATATTTGTATCAATCGGAAATGCCGTGTCACCTTTTGTTTCGCAAAATCTCGGCGCTAAAAAAATCGACCGTATCAAGAAAGGTTACCGTGCCGCATTGCTGTTAGATGTATGCTTCGCTGTTCTTGCATTTGTAATTATCGAAACCATGCACACTCAAATTTCTTCTCTTTTCTTAGGCAAAGACGGAACAGAATTAGCATATCAAGTGTCCGGTGATTATATGAAATGGATCGGCTACTTTTTCATATTTATGGGCATCAAAATGGCAACAGACGGTGTTCTTCGCGGACTTGGAAACATGCGTCCGTTTTTAATTGCCAATATGGTCAATCTTGCAATTCGCCTGTCCGTAGCATTGATTTTTGCGCCGCATTTTGGCATTGAATTCGTTTGGCTTGCAGTACCGGCAGGCTGGCTCGCCAACTTTGTAATTTCATATGCGGCACTAAGAAAATCTTGGCCAAAAGAAAAATTGGCTTAGAAATATTCACATTATATAAGAAAACAGGTTTGTCCCAAAACTTAGGGCAGACCTGTTTTTAAAAAGTCATTATAAACTGTCACTCAACACCTTGATTTTTTCATCACGGCTAAGAGTCTTATAACCGCCATCCATTGTTAGTGTTAAATCGGCAATGTTTTCTATGTAAACCGAAGCGTTTTACAAAAGTATTTCATTGAAAAATACGAAAGCGGCAGGGGCAGAAGGAATTGAGGCTTATATTTTATTATCAAAACCCTTATAAATAGGCTGTTTTACCAACACGTATAAATCAAATGAGGGCAATAATGAGGGCAAAATGCTAATTATATTGTTTTTTGTTGTCATAAATATAAAATTTATATACTAATTCATTTTAGCCTGTTGCTTCGTAAGCTTTATTTTAAATTAAGATTTACAAGTGCGCTTTGGTTGATTGAAAACAGGAGGTTGACTATTTCGTTTTCGTCAACGGCATAATTTGAACGCACCCATTGAATAATAATTCCTGTGTTTCCATTTAAGATATATGAAAAAATGTACTGCTCAAATTCCTTTGGTAATTCAACTCTTAAATTATCTACAAACTGAATTATGGATTGTTGCATAAAGCGAGAACGGAAGTCAGGGTCGGCGGCATCAACTAAAAGGGTGCGGAACGGCTTGTCGTTCTCCTTTATATATTTAAGGAAAGAAAGCAAATACTTGTGCGCTCCCGCATCGTTTTCTTCTCCGATTTTTTTAAGATGCTCTTCGGTAGCTTCCAACAATTCCGTTTCGATTTCCATCAGCAAATCGTTCGGCTCGTTATAATGTGCATAAAATGTAGAACGATTAAGCTCGGCTCGGTCGCAAAGCTCTCTGACAGAGATTTTTGCTACTGAGCCTTTTTCTTTGAGCAAGTCCATCAACGCATTTTTGAATAGCAATTTGGAAAGTCGAGTTCTCTGATTATTTTTTGTATTCATATTATTCCACCACTTTTTTGTGTTTTTGTTGGTTTTAAAGCCACTATTATGCAAACTGATGATTGTTAATCCAACACAGTGTTGCTATAATTAAAGTGTAAACTAAGACAGCGAAAAAGTCAAGAGGTGATGTTTTGAAAAAACAAATATTTAATCCGTTTTTGCCTCTCAATAAATATATTCCCGACGGTGAGCCACACATTTTCGGCGACAGAATATATTTGTTTGGCAGTCACGACAAAGAGGGCGGCGACACTTTTTGTGCACTTGATTACGAATTCTTTTCTGCCCAGCTTGACGATTTGAGCGATTGGAGCAGTAAGGGCATCAATTACAGTGCAAAGCAGGATACACTTTATTCAAAAGAGCGACCGTACATGTATGCACCCGATGTGGTGCGTGGCAATGACAGAAGATATTATTTATATTACTGCCTTGCGGGCAACAAGGGTGACGGAGGTTACTACGGCCCTATCAGCGTTGCGGTTTGCGACACACCCGATGGGAAATATGAATATCTCGGTTATGTCAAAAATCAAGACGGAACAGAATTCAACAAATTTATTTGCTTTGACCCGGCTGTGATGAATGACAACGGAACAATAAGGCTTTATTACGGAACGGCAATGCCTCGTGGAATGTGTTTGCCGAAGCCGTTAAAAGCTGTCGCAGCACCTATATTTGAAAAAATATACGGCAAAAGCAAGGAAGAAATTTTGTCGGAGCCAAGCGTTTGGGGTGCAAATATGATTACCCTTTGCGACGATATGCTGACCGTTAAAACCGATGCAGTTCGTATTATTCCCGAAAAGACAAGAGGTACGGATTTTGAGGGACACGGATTTTTTGAAGGCTCATCAATCAGGAAGATAAACAATACATACTATTTTATATATTCCTCACAGCTCAATCACGAGCTTTGCTATGCCACAAGCAAATATCCCGACAGAGATTTTAAGTACGGCGGTACGATTGTTTCCGCAGGTGATGTTGGCTTAAACGGCAGAAAAGAAAAGGACAGCCTAAACACCGTCGGCACAACGCACGGAAGCATTGAGTGCATAAACGGCAGGTGGTATGTGTTTTATCACAGGCTTACTCACGGAAGTGATTACAGTCGCCAAGCGTGTGCGGAACCTATTGAAATTAAGACAGACGGAAGCATTGAGCAGACAGAAATAAGCTCTTGCGGATTAAATTCAAAACCGTTGATTGCCAAAGGCAAATATCCGTCTGTAATTGCTTGCCACATCACGAACGGTAAAATGCCGAGAGTTTCAAACAAGCAATGCAAAAAACCTATTCCGATGGTAACGCACAAAAACGATGAAAGATACATTGCGAACATAGGCGGCAAGACCACAATCACCTACAAATGGTTTGATTTTGAAAATCAAAACGGCACGCTTGAATTGGATATAGATTCAAACGCAGACGGTGAAATTCAAGTTTTTACAAACGGTAAAACCATTGCGAGAAAACGCATAAATCCGTTTGGCAGAAAAACGATTGTGCTTGAATATCAGGTTGAAAACAAAAACAAACAAGACCTTTCAATCCGATTTTTCGGCAAAGGAAAATTTGATTTGTATTCATTAAATTTTAAGGAGAATGAAATATGAAAAAAGGCGTAAAAATTGCAGGCATTTCAGTCGTGTCATTGGCACTTGCCTGTTTATTAGGTTTAATCATAACAGGTGCGCAAATCGGCTGGGGTCCGTTTGCTTCTCTTTACAGCTGGGATAAAGAAGTTAATCCTATTGCCGAAAAATATGATGCAGATGAAAGACAGGGCGAAATCATCTTTTACGGTGCATCAAATTTCAGACTTTGGCCGGAAATGGAAGAGGATTTGAGCGAATACAAGGTACAAAATCACGCATTCGGCGGAAGCACGGATAAACTGCTTGTAGAATACGCAGACAAGCTTTTATATCCGTACAATCCGTCAATCGTGTTCTTCCAAACAGGCTCAAACGACTATGTTTCGCTTTCAGGCACAGACGAAGAAAAGGTTAAGGCTTGTATGGAATACAAAAAGCAAATGTTTGATACTTTTCACGAAAAATGCCCGAATGCAAAATTCGTTGTGATGAGCGGATTGCTTTTGCCGGGCAGAAGCGAATACAGAGAGCTTACACAAATGGTGAATGATAAGCTTGAGGAATATTGCAATTCTAAAGATTATATGTATTTTGTCGATTCAGAAGATATGACTTATCAAAACGGTGAGTACAGAGAGAATTTGTTCATCAAGGACGGCATTCATCTCAATCACACAGGTCAGCTTTTGTGGAGAGATGAATATATCAAACCTGCACTTGACAAAGTGATTAAAGAAAACAATTTATCAAATGTTATGAGGTAATCATATGGCAAAGAAAATAATTATCGGTGTAATCAGCTTTTTAATGACTGCCTGCTTAATCGGACTTATTGTTACGGGTGCGAAAGTCGGCTGGGGTCCGTTTGCCTTTATCAAATATAATAAAGAGCCAACGCTTTTATCAACCACCGAATATAAATATTCAACTGAAGAAATGTGGCTTAAAAACGGCGAAAAGTCCATATACGGAACGCTTTACAAAGCAGACACGCAAAGCGAAAAAAAGCCGATAGCAATACTTTCACACGGATATAACGGAAGCAGTAAATATAACAAATACATTGCAAAATCACTTGCTATGAGCGGTATATCTGTTTATGCTTATGACTTTTGCGGTGGCGGAACAAAGAGCAAGAGTGACGGTGAGCCTGTTGATATGTCAATTATCACAGAAAAAAGTGACTTGAATGCTGTAATTGACCAAGTAAAAGCTTGGGATTGGGTTGATGAAAATAACATATTTCTTATCGGAGAAAGTCAGGGCGGATGCGTAACTGCTTTAACTGCCGCAGAAAGAACGGATATTAACAGCATTGTTTTATATTTCCCTGCATTCAGCATTATTGAAGGTGCAAATCAGCAATTTAAATCCGCTGATGATATACCTGACACAAGCAAGGCATTTATGGGATTGACCATTGGAAAAAAATATTATGAGGATATTCTCGGCATTGATGTTTATAAAGAAATTTCAAAATTTGAAAACCCTGTGTTATTGATGCACGGAACAGCCGACAAAACGGTTGATTGCAGTTGCTCGGAAAAGGCTAATCAGGTTTACAGGAATTCCGAGTTAATAAAATTTAAAAATGCAGGACACGGCTTTAACTCTAAAGACAGCGAAAAAGCAGTCAAATACGCCTATGATTTTATAAATAAAAATCTGAAATAAGGGTATAAAAATGAAAAATAAAAAAATGAAAACAGCTTTTACGATTATAGTCAGCATAATTCTTATTCTTGCAATGGTTGCAGGGATATGCCTGTATCACTTTATAGGCATATCAAAGTGTGTTAGCGAAAAGAAATACGATTATAAAACAGAAAAAATATCGGTTGAATATAACGGTATCAATCTATACGGCGAGGCGCTGATTCCGATTAGCGACAGCGAGCAGAAATTCAAAACCGTGATTTACGCACACGGTGCCGAAAGCAATTATAAATCGGATATAACAACGCTTAAAAGTCTTGCAGAAAGCGGAATTGCGTGCTACACCTTTGATTTTTACGGTTGGACTTCAAAAAGCACGGGACCGAAAGGAACAAAGTGGTTTAAAGGTACGCCGAAATCGGATAATGACGCTTATGAAAACAAAGTTCTGTTGCAGGTTGAGGATTTGAATGCGGTTATCGAAAAGGTCAAGACCTTTGATTTTGTAGATAAGGACAACATTTATCTTTTGGGAAGCAGTATGGGTGGTGTTACGGTTGCCACCTGTGCCGTAACGCATACAGATGACATAAAGGGAATAATTTTGCAGTACCCTGCTATTTTCTTGAACGAACAAGCATACGAAACAGGTGCACAGTACAATGTTAAAAACTATAAAAATCCTGTTTTGCTTTTGCAAGGCAACAATGACAAAATCGTGCCTGACAAGTATTCAACCGAGCTTTGCAACTATTATAACAGCGAAAACAAAGAGCATTGCAAAATGATTATGTATGACGGTCAACCGCATGTGTTCACCGGCAAATACAAAGTTGTTGCGGCAAAGGATATTTACAATTTTATAAACGGCTAAGGAGAAAATATGAAAAACAAATTCAGAGATGATTTTTTATGGGGCGCAGCGACTGCCTCGGCACAGATTGAGGGCGGATGGAACGAAGGTGGCAGAACGCCAAGCATTTGGGATTTGACACCAAATGGCAAAATCAAAGGCAATGCCGACTGCCATACCGCCTGCGACCATTTTCACAGAGTTAAGGAAGATGTTGCCTTGATGAAAGAAATGGGGCTTAAATCCTATCGCTTTTCAATAAGCTGGTCAAGAATTCAGCCGAGGGAAAACGAAATCAATCAAAAGGGCTTAGACTTTTACATAAATTTGGTTGACGAATTAAGAAAAGCAGACATTGAACCGCTTGTGACAATTTATCATTGGGATTTGCCGATTTGGGTGCATCAAAAGGGCGGATTTTTGAGTGAGGAAATCATACCGCTTTTTGAAAAATACACAAAGATTGTTGTAGATGCCTTGTCGAATAAGGTTACCTATTGGATACCGATGAACAAGCCTCAATGCTTTATAATGCTTGGCTATTGCTATGCGGTGCACGCTCCGTTCAAGTTCGGTCTGCAAAACATTCCAAAGGCATCTCGAATTTGTATGCTTGCACACGCTGTATCTGTAAAAGCCATTCGCAAGTATGCAAAAACACCTCCGAAAATCGGTATCGCTATGGCGGCAGGAGCGTTTATTCCTCAAAATGAAAGTAAAGAAGAAATTGAAAAAGCAAGGCACAAAACCTTTAATTCCGGCATTGGGCTTATGAACAATCATTGGTGGTCTGACCCGATTTTGCTTGGCAAACCGGTTACGGCATACGGCGTTTTCAAAACACACGAACGGGATATGGCAGAGATTTATCAACCGCTTGATTTTGTGGGACTGAATGTGTATCAGCCGTACGGAGTGTCTAAGCGCAAGCTGGACGACAGCCAAAAAACAAGTATGGGCTGGGCGATTGACGGCGATGTGCTTTATTGGACGATCAGGTTTTACAGCGAACGCTATCACCTGCCTGTTATGGTGACGGAAAACGGAATGGCAGACAATGACTGCGTGGGCACAAACGGCAAGGTACATGATGACAAGAGAATTGCATTTTTGCGTGATTATCTCGGCTGTGTAAAACGAGCAGTAAACGAAGGTATTGACGTACTCGGCTATCAGCATTGGTCGCTTATGGATAATTTCGAGTGGACGCACGGCTACACACCACGCTTTGGGTTAATCCATATTGATTACAAAACACAAAAAAGAACGCTTAAAGATTCGGCTCATTTCTATAAAGAAGTGATTGAATCGAACGGCGAAATACTTTAACAAACAAAAATCAATAAAGGGGAAAAATTATGACAAACAAATTAAACACACCCTTGCTCAACAGCAGGGTGAAAAGTGATAATGTAAAGAAAAGTGAAAAATGGCTGGGTTATTTGCTCGGTCCGTCGGGAGCGTTGCTTCTCAACGCCGTGCTTGCAACATATCTGAATGTGTACTACACGGATGTGTTAAAGCTGACAACAATTTGGGGCGGTGCATTTTTGACCGTGTTCCCGATTATTTCAAAGATAATTGACGCAATCACCAATGTGATTATGGGCTACATAATCGACCACACTAAAACAGCACAGGGCAAAGCCCGCCCGTGGCTTTTGCTTTCCGCTCCGCTTCTTTTAATCAGCGGCATTTTGCTTTTTACCGTTCCGCAGAGCAATGAAACCGTGCAGGTAATTTGGGTAATGCTGTCCTATAATCTGTTCTATTCGTTTGCCTATACCATTTACAATATGAGCCATAATCTTATGGTGCCTTTGTCAACAAGAAACACCGAACAAAGAGGCTCACTTTCTGTATTTAATCAGATTTCAACAATTATGATGAGCGGCATTATAGTTGCTCTCATCTTCCCAATGCTCATTATGCCACATCTTGGCGTTGACAAATCAAAGTGGATTGTTACTATGAGCATTTTGTCCTGCCTTGCTTTACCGCTTACTCTTATGGAATATTACTTCACCAAAGAGCGTGTAACAATGGAGGACATCAACAAGAAAGAGGAGAAGAAAATCCCGTATAAAAATCTTCTCAAGGCAATTTTTACAGACAAATATATGGTGCTGATTTTGCTCTATTTCTTGATTTACACAGTCGGTACACAATTCAAAAACCTCGGTCTTGTGTATTTCTGCAACTATGTTCTCGGTACTTACAACGACGGCAAAACACAAACAATGATTTCCGTTATCGGCGGTATTCCGATGGGTATCGGTATCTTTGCCGTTTGGCCTCTTGCAAAGAAATTCGGCAAGCGCAATCTCACTATGGCAGGCTTTGTGCTGTATGCAATCGGCAGTGCGATTTGCTGGATTTTCCCAACAAATATGGTAATTGTTCTTATAGGCCAATTCATCAAGAATATCGGCGGACTTCCTTGCTCATATGTATTTATGGCGCTGTTTGCAGATGTGCTTGATCATTTGGAATGGAAAAACAGCTTTAGATGCGACGGCATTGCAATGTCTATTTTCAACATCATTGCAGTTACAAGCGTCGGAATTGTTACAGGACTTTTCAATATGCTCCTTTCAAAATGCGGATATGTTGCACCGTCTATCATCAACGGCGAAACCGTGGCTGCCGTTCAAAATGTTGCAACAAAGAACGCAATCACATTCTCATTCGTGGGACTTGAAAGTATTACTGCAATTATTCTTATCGTAATTCTTGCATTTATCAATGTTGAAAAGCAAATCAACAAGGAGCAGGCAGAAATTAAAGCAAGGAAAGAAAAAGAAAATGAAGAGTAAAATAATAAAAACAGTCTCGATTCTTTCAGCGATAATAATTTTTATTGTTGCTTGGCTTGCTTTTTGCGGATATCAGTGGGGCTGGGGGCCTTTTTTAAGCCTGCATAATTATAAAACAGCCTCATTGTTGGGTAATGCGGAAGAATACTCACTAAATAAAGCAGAAATAATCAGCGAAAGCCCATTAAAAAACAAAAAGATTATTTTTCTCGGTTCATCGGTAACATACGGTGCGGCTTCCGGCGGTGTATCATTTGCCGATTACATAGGCAAAGAAAACGAATGTACTGTGCTTAAAGAGGCCGTATCGGGAACTACTCTTGTTGATGAAGGCGTTAGTTCATATATATCAAGACTCAAGAAATCGGATGAAGATAATGCTGATATTTTTGTTTGCCAGCTTTCAACAAATGACGCAACGCAGAAAAAAGAACTCGGCCAAGTAATCGAATCAAAAAACATTGATGATTTCAATACAAAAACCGTGGCAGGAGCAATTGAATATATAGTTGCGTTTGCCAAGAATAAATGGGATTGTCCTGTTGTTTTCTACACAAATCCCAAATACGAAAGCGAAGAATATCAAAAAATGGTTGATATTCTTTACCAAGTAAAAGATAAATGGAATATTGAAATTATAGATATGTGGAACGATGCCGACTTTAACAATATTTCGGATGAGCAAAGAAATCTTTATATGGCAGATAAAATTCATCCCACAAAAGCAGGCTATCTTGAATGGTGGACACCTGTATTTAATCAAAAACTTACAGAGGTAATTGAAAATGAAAGCAATTAACATAAAAACAGAATACCTGAAAAATCCTTTGGGTATTGATATAGAAAACCCTCGTGTTATGTGGAACTGCGAGGGAAGTGTAACTCAAACTGCGTATCAAATCGTTACAGATGATTGGGACAGCGGCAAGGTTGAATCAAATTCTATGCGTGCCGTTATCCCGGCAAAATTTGAAAAAGGCAAAAGAGTTACTTTCAAAATCAAGCTTTGGGACGAAAACGACACCGATGGCGAGTTCAGCGAAGAAAACTTCTTTGAATACGGTATCAAAAACTGGTCGGCAAAGTGGATTACCGGCAACTATGAGGTAGACAAAAAAGGCTACGAAAAGCAGGCGAAAATAGACAAATCATTTTTCCTTTCAGGCATAAATTTTGTTGCAACAGCAAACAAGCCGGAACCCGACCGCTTCCCTGTTGACTGCTTCAAAAAGGAATTCGTGGCGAAAAAAGAAGTTGAATCAGCAAGGCTTTACGCAACTGCCTGCGGCATTTATTCGGCTTACATAAACGGCAAAAAGGTTTCTATGCCTCTTGCACCGGGCGTAACGGATTACAGAAAGCGAGTGCAATACCAAACCTATGATGTCACAAATTTAATAAAGGAAAGCAACATCATTAACATTGACCTTGCAGACGGTTGGTATCGTGGCTCGGTCGGTGCTTGGGGACTTAAAAATCAATACGGCTGCGAAACAAAAATTCTTGCACAGCTTGAAATTCAATACACAGACGGCACAACGGACAAGGTTGCAACAGACAGCTCTTGGCTTTGGTCAAATGACGGCGCAATTTCTTTTGCAGACAACAAGGACGGCGAAATTGTTGATGCAAACAAAGTTCCAACCTATTACACAAGGGCAAAACTCACATTACATAATGTTGTGCCGACCGCTTCAAACAATGTTCCTATTGCGGAAAAAGAAATCTTTAAGGGCGAGATGACAACGTCTCCCAGCGGAAAGAAATTGATTAATTTCAAACAGAATATGGCAGGCTATGTATCCTTCAAAATCAATGCCAAAAAGGGACAGAAAATCACGCTTCGTTTTGGCGAAATGCTTGACGAAAAGGGAGAGTTGACACTGAAGAACATTCAATGCTCAAACAAAAAAATCACCACACCTTTGCAAACAATTAAATACACTTGCAAGGACGGTGTAAACGAATACAAGCCAAACTTTGCAATTTTCGGCTTTACTTATATGGAAATTGACACGGATATTGAGGTATCGGCAGATGATTTCACAGCTATTGCGGTTTATTCGGATATGGAAGAAACAGGATTTTTCACTTCCTCCAACGAATTGCTCAACAAATTTGTAAGCGCAACAAAGTGGTCAACAAAATCAAACAGCGTTGATTTGCCTACCGATTGCCCCACAAGAGAGCGACACGGCTGGACGGGCGACGCACAGATTTTCTTCAACACGGCGGCTTATCTTTTTGATTATGCCACATTCAGCGAAAAATACATTCGTGATGTATACGATTGGCAACAGAAAGACGGAAAGTTACCGCAAATCGTTCCGTACGGTGGCGTTGATTTCTTTATGTCGTGGATGAACGGCTCGGTCGGTTGGTCGGATGTGGGCGTACTTCTCCCCTATCGTTTTTGGAAGATTTACAATGACGACTGCCTAATTCAAAAATACTACAACGGTATGGTGAAATACGCAAAGTTTATGATTTCCCGATGTGGAAAATGGACGCCGCTCAAACACAACATTCAGCTTTCGGGCAAAAACAGAAAATATTTTGTAAACTTCGGTCAGTCCTACGGTGAATGGGCAGAACCAAAGGATGTTTTTCCAAACGATTGGAAAAATACCGTATTGCCGAATCCCGAGGAATCAACTGCATACACATCATACATTATGTCGTTGATGTGCGAGATTGCAAAATATATGAACGACAGCCGGAATTTGCCGTTATTTGAGGAATACAAAAAGGGCTGCGCAGAAGCGTACAGAGAGTTGATTACCAAAAACGGTTATTCAATCGACACCGACCGTCAGGCAAAACTTGTGCGTCCGCTTTATATGCACCTGCTTGATGAAAAATCAACGGAATTTGCCAAGAAACGACTTATCAAGGCACTTGATAATTACGGTTGGAGACTCGGCACGGGCTTTTTGTCAACTCCGTTCATTCTTGATGTACTTGCGGATATGAACATTGA
The DNA here is from genome assembly GCF_934525195.1 of uncultured Eubacterium sp. GTDB lineage: Bacteria > Bacillota > Clostridia > Oscillospirales > Acutalibacteraceae > Eubacterium_R. The sequence goes on along the minus strand of NZ_CAKSZA010000002.1, from coordinate 14,240 downwards.
ATATGCCTACAAGCTCCTTGAAAACGAAAAGATGCCGGGCTGGCTCTTTATGGCTAAAATGGGTGCAACAACCATTTGGGAATCCTGGGAAGGAACACAGGCACAGGGCGGAATTGCCTCCCTCAACCACTATTCAAAGGGTGCTGTTTGCGAATGGCTGTTCAGAACAATGTGCGGAATAAATGTCAGCGGTGAAAACCATTTTGTCATTAAGCCACAGCCGGGCGGGCACTTCACCGTTGCAAATGCACAGTACAACAGCGTTTTCGGCGAGGTTAAATCAGGCTGGGAAATAAAGGACGGCAAAACAGTTTATACAATCGAAATTCCTGCAAACTGCACGGCAGATATAATTTTGCCAAACGGCGAAAAGCAAACAGTTACAGCAGGTAAACATATATTTTAGGAGGACAGAATTATGAAAATTTGTATGATCGGAGGCACAGGACTGCTTGGCAGTCAGGGTGCCGCAGAATTGATTTCAAGAGGTCACCAGGTAAAAGCCATTGCGTTGCCTCCCCTTCCCCAAGGTGCGGTTTTGCCGCCGGAAATGGAAATTTCCTACGGCAATTACCTGGAAATGAACGATGATGAAGTAAAGAAAATGTTTGAGGGTTGCGAGGGCTTTGTGTTTGCGGCAGGCGTTGACGAAAGAGTTGAGGGTCCTGCACCGATTTATGACCTTTACAAAAAATACAACATTGATCCTGTAAAGCGTTTGCTTAAAATCGCAAAAGAATGCGGAGTTAAGCATTGTGTTGTACTTGGCTCGTATTTTTCGTATTTTGCAAAGGCAAGACCGCAAATGCACCTTACAGAATATCACCCATATATCCGTTCTCGTATCAACCAAGAAAAGGTTGCCATGAGCTTTGCGGATGAAAATTTTGATGTGGCTGTGCTTGAACTTCCGTACATTTTCGGCACACAGCCGGGCAGAAAGCCTGTTTGGGTTTTCCTTGTTGAAAGTATTCGCAAAATGCCGGGCGTGACTATGTGGCCAAAGGGCGGCTCAACCATGGTAACGGTAAAGCAGGTTGGTCAGGCAATCGCAGGTGCCATTGAACGCAACAAGGGCGGCAACTGCTATCCTATCGGCTACTACAATCTCACTTGGAAAGAAATGCTTACCATTTGCCACAAGCATCTCGGTTGTCCAAATAAAAAGATAATCACTATTCCCGATTGGATGTACGGTATGGCAGGCAAAAGCCTTGTAAAACAGCAGAAAAAAGACGGTATTCAGGGCGGACTGGATATGATTAAATTTACAGAGCTTCAATGCTCAAATCAGTTTATTGACAAAAAGCTTGGATGTATTCCGCTTGGTGTTAAACCTGATGATATAGATTCTGCAATCGGCGATAGCGTAAAACTTTGCGTGGATATTTTGGACGGCAAGGCAAAAAACATTGTGGCAATGAAGGGTGAATAATATGGAAAAGAAAACAGTATTTTTAACAGGTGCTTGTGGTGGAATGGGCTTTCAAGGTCTTACAAGAATGTTAAAGGACGGCGATAGTTACAACACTCTCGTGCTTGTTCGTGACAGCGATAAAAACAGAACTATGCTCGCTCCGTATATGTCATACGAAAATTTGCAAATTGTTTGGGGCGACCTCAACGATTACGACACCGTGTACAAATGCGTTGAAAAATCGGATTTGATTTTGCATGTGGCAGCTTTTGTTTCTCCGCAGGCGGATTATAATCCACAAAAGGCAATGCAGGTAAACTACGGCTCAACAAAAAATCTGATCACCGCAATCAAGGAGCAAGGCAGAGAAAACGAAGTTAAGTTTGTATATATCGGAACAGTTGCAGAAACAGGCGACCGTATGCCACCTATCCATTGGGGCAGAGTCGGTGACCCGATCAAACCGAGTATGTTTGATTACTACGCTGTTTCAAAGGTTGCCGCTGAAAGATATGTTATTGAAAGCGGGCTTAAATATTGGTTTCGCTTCATCAAACAGGCATTATAGGCCCTGCTATGAGCAAAATCCGTGACGCAATTATGTTCCACAACTGCTATGACAATGTGCTTGAATATGTGTCTGACAGGGACAGCGGCGTTCTACTTCGTAACCTTTCTTATCAAGATGCAACAGACACAATGGACACAGCGTTTTGGGGACATATCTACAATATCGGCGGTGGCGAAAAGTGCCGTGTATCAACAGCCGAAATGTTTGAAAGACTTTACGGCGACATCGGAATTAAAGACTTGTCGCTCATTCTCAAGCCTAAAATGCAGGCAACACGCAACTTCCACGGTCACTACTATTTAGACAGCGACAAGCTGGAACACTTTGTTCATTTTCAGCGTGACAGTATGGAATATTACTATGATTGCTACATCAAAGATTTGGGTGCAACAGCACCTATGGCAAAGGTAATGTGTAAGGTGCCTGGCGGCGAAAAACTGATGGCGACCGTTATGGGCAATATGTTCAACAAACTTGCAGACGGCGAGCATGGCACAAAGCATTTTATCGACTGCAATATGGAGGACAGAATCGAGGCATATTGGGGCAGTCGCAAGGCTTGGGAGGCTCTGCCTGAAAGCTACAACGACTTTAACCACTTCTTCGATTGGGACAAAAAGGTTGTTCTCGACCATGGCTATGACGAAACAAAGCCGGAAAGCGAACTGACCCTTGACGATATGAAAAGGGCGGCAATGTTCCGTGGCGGTGAATGTCTTTCAACAAAGATGAAAAAGGGCGATTGGTCAACACAACTTGAATTTAAGTGTGCATTCGGTCACACCTTTAAGGCAAGTCCTCGACTTGTTTTGGAGGGCGGACATTGGTGCGATGAATGCGAGCGTAAAAGCTGGAACTACGGTCAACGTGCAAAGGTTGACCCATTCTTTGCACAGGTTTGGGAACCACTTCACGAGGCAGACGAAATGAGAGAATATCCAAAAGAAGTATCGGAGCTTGATGTAAAATGACATATTATTTAGCCATAGACATCGGAGCGTCAAGCGGACGGCATATTCTTTCACATATTGAAAACGAAAGGCTTGTGCTTGAGGAGATTTATCGCTTTGACAATAATCTTTCGCAAAGCAAAGACGGACTTATTTGGGATATTGAAAGCCTGTTTAGCGAAGTATTAAACGGAATTAAGAAATGCAAGGAAATAGGCAAAATTCCTAAAAGTATCGCTATTGACACTTGGGGTGTTGACTATGTTTTGCTTGACGAAAACAAGAAAGAAATCAAGCCTTGCTATTGCTACCGTGACAGCAGAACAAACGCTGTTGTTGACGAGGTTGAAAACCTTGTCTCCCCTGCCCGGTTATATGCAAAAACGGGTATTCAAAAGCAGAATTTCAACACGATTTATCAGCTTTATGCAGACAAGAAAAACGGCAGACTTCAAAATGCAAAATACTTTTTGATGATGCCGGAATATCTTTCATTTAAGCTGACAGGCGTTTGCAAAAACGAATACACAAATGCTACAACTACAGGCTTGGTTAATGCTAAAACGAAAACTTGGGACTCTCAGATTATCCACGCACTCGGTTTGACGGAGGATTTTTTCAAACCCCTTTTTCTTCCGTCAAGCCTTGTGGGTGATTTGAGTGCGGATATTCAAAAAGCAGTCGGTTTTAATTGTGCTGTGCTTTTCGCACCGAGCCACGATACTGCAAGTGCCGTGTGTGCCTGCCCTATGGCAGACAATGATTTGTACATATCCTCAGGTACTTGGTCGCTTATCGGAACGGAAATCACCGAGCCGATTTTGAGTGATAATGCAAGACAACTCAATTTCACCAACGAGGGCGGAATTGATTACCGTTTTCGTTTTCTCAAAAACTACATGGGTATGTGGCTGTTCCAAAATATCAGGCGAAATCTTGACAAGTCGATGACTTATGACGAGATGATGGAACTTGCGAAAAATTGTGGAGAGTACAAATATTTTGATGTGAACGACAGCACGCTTGTTTCACCGAAAAATATGATTGACGCAATCGGCAAATTGATTGGAAGTGATGATTTAGGATTGATTCTCAATTCTGCCTATCATTCCCTTGCAAAGTCATATAGCGAAGCCGTGACGGAAATCGAAGCCGTAACAGGCAAAAGATTTAATGCAATTCATATTGTTGGCGGTGGCTGTCAGGATAAATACCTGAACGCCCTCACCCGTGATTACACAGGCAAAAGCGTAACGGCAGGACCGATTGAAGCAACAGCCACAGGCAATATTGTATCGCAGATTATGCGTGACAAAAAAATATCCCTTGCAGCAGCAAGAGATTTGATTAAAAATTCATTTTACATAAAGGAGATTTGACAATGTCCTATCTGGAAGCTAAAGAAAAATATGCCAAAATCGGAGTTGACACCGACAAGGCGATTGAAAAGTTAAAAACCGTACCTGTTTCACTTCATTGCTGGCAGGGTGATGATGTGGTAGGCTTTGACCAAAAAGGTGCGTTATCGGGCGGTATTCAAACTACCGGCAATTACATAGGCAGAGCAAGAACACCCGACGAGCTTATGGCGGATATTGACAAGGTCATAAGCCTTGTGCCGGGCAAAATGAAGTTGAATTTACACGCTTGCTATGCGATTTTTGACGAGGGCGAATTTGCCGACAGAAACGAGCTTGAACCAAAGCATTTTGCAAAGTGGGTTGACTTTGCAAAGAAAAGAAATATGGGTATCGACTTTAATCCCACATTCTTTTCTCACCCTATGGTAAAGGACAATTTGACTCTTTCTTCACCTGAGGAGAGTGTTCGTTCGTTTTGGGTTGAACATGGCAAAAGATGTCTTAAAATCGCAGAATATTTTGCAAACGAAACCGGTGAGCCTTGTGTTATGAACATTTGGATTCCTGACGGCTACAAGGATATTCCTGCCGACAGACTCACACCGAGAGAAAGATTCAAAAAATCACTTGATGAAATTCTCTCAATATCGTATGATAAAAGCAAGGTTTTTGTAACGCTTGAATCAAAAGTGTTCGGTATCGGACTTGAAAGTTATACGGTCGGTTCATCCGAATTCTGTATGAATTATGTTGCGAATAAGGGCATTACTCCGCTTATGGACAACGGACATTATCACCCGACAGAGCTTGTCAGCGACAAAATTTCGTCTATGCTTTTGTTCAACGAAAAATTGGCTTTGCACATCACCCGTGGCGTTCGTTGGGACAGCGACCATGTTGTTATTTTTGATGACGAAACAAAGGAGATTGCAAAGGAAATCGTAAGAGCAAACGCACTTGACAGAGTGTTCATCGCAACAGACTATTTTGATGCAAGCATAAACCGAATTTCTGCTTGGGTTACAGGTATCAGAAGCGTTGAAAAGGCTTTGCTTTATGCGCTTTTGGAGCCGAGCAACACAATGAAAGAATTACAAAACAATGCAGATTTTACTTCCCTTATGGTTATGCACGAAGAACTGAAAACTATGCCGTTTGGTGATGTTTGGACAGAATATTTGAAAGAAACAAACGCCCCTGCCGATTATCTTGCAGAGGCTAAAAAATACGAAAAAGAAGTATTGGAGAACAGACAATGAAAGACATTTTAACTTCCCCTTTTGTTCGTGAAATGTGCGACACAACGGCGAATATGTACCGCCTTGGTTGGGACGAACGAAACGGCGGAAACATCAGTTATTTGCTTGATGAAAACGAGGTTGCGGAGTATCTCGACCTTAACAATGTAATCAGAACAATTCCGACAGGATTTAACGCACCCGAACTTATCGGCAAGATTTTTATCGTTACAGGCACAGGCAAGTATTTCAAAAATGTGGAGAAAGACCCTGAAAACAATCTCGGCATTATTCGCATTGCGCAAGACGGCACAACGGCAGAACTGCTTTGGGGTTACAGCGACGGCGGAAAATTCACTTCCGAACTTCCTGCTCACTTGATGAGCCATATGGCACGCCTCAAGGTTGATCCCGAAAACAGAGTTGTTATGCACTCTCACCCGACAAACACCCTTGCCATGAACTATGTTCACGAGCTTGACGAGAAAAAAATAACGCACACACTTTGGGAAATGTGCACCGAGTGCATTGTTGTGTTCCCTGACGGCGTCGGTGTTCTTCCGTGGATGCTTTGCGGAACGAATGAAATCGGCGAAGCAACAGCAGAAAAGATGAAAGAGTTTAGGCTCGTCATCTGGAGCATGCACGGCATTTACGGTGCCGGCAAAACGATGGATGAAACCTTTGGACTTATCGAAACCGTTGAAAAGGCGGCGCAAATTTATATGCTCACCTGCAATATGCCAAGGGTGAACACAATCAAAGACAGCGAAATGCAACAGCTCGCCGAATACTTCGGAGTTGATTACAGAAAAGATTTTTTGAATTTATAAAATAAAAGGTGCAGTCATTCGACTGCACCTTTTTGTCTTTCTATAAATATCAATTTTGATGCTCTTGAAAAATAGCAAAACTTCCCGGAGTAAAACAGCGTAAAGAAAGAAGTAAATATCATTCTTTAATTTTAGGATACAGTTTAATCCATTTGCCGTACTTCTCATTATAATATTTCACGAATTGATTATTTGGCGTAATATGAACATAATCCGGCTCAATACTTGTTTTCAAGCGCTCGTATTCATCTCCAGTCAAGCAGGCGTTTGCGCCAAGCAAAGCAGCACCCAAAACAGCTCCGTGTTCATTTTTCGGAAGCAGAATATTTATATTCAAAACAGAAGCAATGATTTTCACCCATTGTATATTTTTTGTTCCGCCTCCGCAAATCTTTGATGTATCTATATGTACACCTAAATCACGAATTATATTTAAATTCTGTCTAATCGCAAAGGCTACGCCTTCTAATACGGCAAGTGTCATTTCATCTTTTGTTGTATTAAGTGACAATCCAAAAAATGCACCGCGAATATTAGAATCGTTTATCGGAGAACGCTCTCCCATAAGATACGGCAAAAACATAACCGGACTTTTTCCTACATATTTTGAAAAATCATCATTATATGAAGATTTCGTTATATCTTCAATCCACCATTTTTGACAGCTCGCCGCCGACAAAATACAAGCAAGATAATGATATTTTCCAGTTGCAGAACAAAAAGTGTGAATTGCACCATTTGGTGCATAATTGAACACATCACTTGCAACAAAAACAGTACCGGATGTGCCCAAAGAAATGTTACAATCTCCGTTTTTTATTGTTTCTGTTCCGATTGCGGAGGCTGCATTGTCTCCTGCGCCGATAATGATTTTAACATTTTCCGACAGCCCGATTTCAGCTGCAACAGACTTTTTTAACGTTCCTACAACTTGATTGCTTTCATAAATTTTTGGTAAATTTTCTTCGCTTATTCCGAGAATTTGAAGCATTGGTAACGACCAGCAGCGATTTTTTGTGTCAAAATACAATGTACCGGCAGCATCTGAACAATCTGTTGCAAAAACACCGCTGAGTTTATAAGATACATAATCTTTTGGCAGCATAACTTTTTGGATTTTTTTGAAGTTCGACGGTTCATTGTTTTTTACCCAAAGCAGTTTAGGAGCAGTAAAACCAGCAAAAGCAATGTTGCCCGTGTTATGCTGAAGTGTTTTTTTGCCTATAATATTATTCAAATACTCTGTTTCATGCACGCTCCTACTATCATTCCATAAAATAGCCGGGCGAATCACTTGGTCTTTATCATCAAGCATAACCAAACCGTGCATTTGACCTGAAAAAGCAATAGACACAACATTGCTTTTTTCTATATCGGATACAAGCTCTTTGAGTACGGAAATACACGACTCATACCAATCCTGCGGATTTTGCTCACACCAACCGTCATGAGGATAATATACCGGATAATCTTTCGATGCAGTCTTGATTATGCTGCTTTCAGACAACAGAATACCCTTTACGGCAGATGTTCCTATATCCAAACCTATAAAATATCTCATTTGTACTTCCTCATCCAAATAAAACCCGGTTAATCTCGCTTTGAATTTTTTCTTGATTGCCGGAACAAGGAGTCATACAAGTCTTTTTGTCACAGGCTATCTTTGATAATTGAGCTAAAGAGATGTTACCGCTTCTGATTTTTTGACCTAATTCAGAATCAAAAGAAGCATATTTTTCTTTAATCACGCCATCAATTATTTGATTTTCTATAATTTCAGCAGCTTTTATCAAACCCAGAGCGAATGTATCCATACCGAGAATATAACCATAGAACATATCTTCAGGTGTATTGCTTGTTCTTCGATTTTTGGCATCAAAGTTAAATCCGCCCGTCAATCCGCCGTTTTTAAGAACCTCGTACATACACATTGTTGCACTGTAAACATCAAACGGGAATTCATCCGTATCCCATCCCAAAAGCATATTTCCTTGATTTGCATCAATAGAGCCAAGCATACCGTTTATTGCGGAAACTCTTAATTCGTGCTGGAAGGTATGACCTGCCAATGTGGCATGATTTGCTTCGATATTCATTTTGAAATCTTTATCAAGACCGAATTGGCGTAAGAATCCTATTGCGGTTGCCGCATCAAAATCATATTGATGTGTCATCGGTTCTTTCGGCTTAGGTTCAATATAAAAATCACCGTCAAATCCAATGCTGCGACCATAATCAACAGCCATATGCATAAGCGAAGCAATATTTTCCTGTTCAAATTTGACATCTGTATTTAACAGGGTTTCATACCCTTCTCGTCCGCCCCAAAAAACATAGCCTTTGCCTCCGAGTTTAACGGTAATGTCAAGAGCCTTCTTAATTTGAGCAGCGGCAAAGCAATATACATCAACATCATTGGTACTGCCGGCACCGTTCATAAATCTCGGATTACCAAACATATTAGCCGTACCCCAAAGGCACTTAATATCCGTGCCTTTCATTTTTTCCAAAATATAGTCAGAGATTTCATCCAGACGCTGATTGGTAACATTTATATCAGCATCTTCGGGAACTAAATCGACATCGTGGAAACAAAAATATTTGATTCCGAGTTTTTGCATAAATTCAAAGCCTGCATCCACTTTTGCTTTTGCATGCTCCATTGTGCCCGGTTTTGCACCAAAAGATTTATCGGCGGTGCCTACACCGAACATATCCACACCGTTTGCTCCTAAATTATGCCACCACGCCATTGCAAACGGTAAATGCTCGCTCATCTTTTTACCGAGAATAACTCGGTTAGGGTCATAGAACTTAAACGCAAGCGGATTTGTACTTTTCTCGCCCTCATAATTTACCTTTTTTACAAAATCAAAATATTCCATAATACTCTTCCTTTACTAAATATAATTATTATTCTATCAAAGTGAAAAATCAAATGCATTTGCCATTGCACCTTCACTGTCTTGACCGACATAGAATGTATAGTTATTTTCTAAATACCATTCCTTACATAATTGTTCGGAAACCTCTTTTAAGATTTTATCGTTAGGATTTTGTTGATACAGTTTAACCGCTTCAGAATAATTTACAACACTACTCCTTTCAAAGAAATAATTTTGCTTTTCTAATTCCATTATATAATGATTTTATTGACGAAAAAAGAAATATATTTTATAATAATAGAAATATTTTTGCATGGTGAGATATATGATTTTTTATGAAACGCACAGAAGTTCAAAAGGTGAATATCTCTATAATCAGTTTGACAAAAATCTGAACTTTCAAAAACATACGCATTGCAGTTATGAAATTGTATTTTGTTTAGGCGGTTGCTTAATATGCGAAGTTGGTAACACAGAATATGAACTGCATAAGGGCGATGGTTTACTGATTCTTCCGGGTTATATTCATTCTTATCGTACGCCTGAAAAAAGCGAAAACTATATTTGTGTTTTTTCTACCGATCTTGTTTACTCATTTTACGAAAAAACAAAGATGAAATCACTCACAAACACCACATTCTCGTTTGATAACCGGAATGATATTGATATTTTAACAGATGAAAACAGAAGTATTTTTGCAAAGCAGTCTGTCCTTTACAGACTTTGTGCCACAGTATTTGAGCAGAGTAAGATTGAAAGTATAGATCAATCATACTTTGCACTTACTAATTCTCTTTCTATGTACATCCAAAACAATTTCACAAAGAAATTAAGTCTGCAAGAAATAGCAAAAGAATTCGGTTATGATTACAGCTATCTTTCATCATTTTTTAATAAAAATTTCGACATGGATTTTGCCTCGTTCGTAAACAAATATCGAGTACAATATGCATGTGAATTATTAAAAAATTCAGATGATGACATAACACAAATCGGAATGAAATGCGGCTTTACAACTATCAGAAACTTTAACCTTGTTTTCAAAAAAGAAAAAGGTCAAACACCAAAAGAATATAGACAGCACTTAAAATAAAGCCATCCATAGAAGTTTAACTAATAAATCCTCATAAAATATTCAAATAGGGAGGCAATTCGATTTAAACTGCCTCCCATGCTTTTTATTATTTAATTAATCCGCTTTCTTTTAAAAACTGTTCCACATCAGTACCTTTAACCTTTTTCATCACTGTTTTGAGCAGGAGTTTTTCCTTGAATGAAAGAGGTACTTCGTCAATTGTCTTTTTGTCAATCGCATAATAACAAGCACGCAAAAGCTCTCTTACATCGTATTTACTGCCCCAAACTTCAGGCACGCCACGGTCAACATCAAGAAGTGTATACACGCTTTCCATACCTGTTCTGATTGAGTATTCGGTTGTGAAAATTGTATCTCTCGGAGTTTCTGCAAACTGACCGATGAACGCAAAGTTAACTGCTCCGTCAGGCACAACCTTTGGTCTGTCGCTCTCTTTTCTTGGCTGGAAGAAAGCGTTGATATATGGCATATAGCAGGTTGTAGTGTTGCAGGCATTTTTTGCAAGGTAATCAATTTTGCTGTCGTCAATTCCGATATGATAAAGCCACTCACGGCAAACTTCTTCGCCCGTGCAATTTCGGATTGCCTTTTTAACATAATTGCCCTCTTTGTTTGTGTTAAGAGCATAAAGCCAAACGAGAACGGTGTTTTTGTCCTGTGCTTTAAATTGAGGTTGACGGTTGATTGTCCAAGAAAGATACCAATTTTCCGTGCTGTCTTTAACAGTTACGATACCACCGGTTGTTACTTTGCCCTCACGAGGATCACGCTTGCAAACATTGATGATGTGCTTGATTATCTCTTCGTCAGATGTTTGAACAGTTGCACTCATCCAGTTTGTTGCTTCAACATCATTGCAAAATGCGTCAGGATTGCCGTATTCATCGTGTTTAGCTTGCTTTGCAATGTTTTTCCACAAATCCCAAGATTCGCCGCATCCGTTTTTGATACCCGACAAATCGGGAGCGGTATTTTGGTCGCCGTAGCAAGATGTGTCTGTGCAACAACCGTTTGTAATAAATACAAGGTCATCTTCAATTAAATCAATGCTTTGCTCTTTGCCGTCTTTAACATAAACAATTTGCTTTGCAATCTTTTTGTCACCCTTGTTTTCAATCACAACATTTTTGACATCCATACCGAATTCGATTTTAACACCGTGTGATTCAAGATATTTTACAAGCGGCAAAATCATACTTTCGTATTGATTGTATTTGGTAAAACGAAGTGCACTGAAATCAGGCAAGCCGTCAATATGATGAACATAACGGCACAAATATCTTTTCATTTCAAGAGCACTTGACCAACGCTGAAAAGCAAACATAGTTTGCCAATAAAGCCAGAAATTTGTTGACCAGAACGAATCAGGCAGAACATCTGAAATCTTTTTGCCCTCAAGATCTTTTTCGGGTGTGATGAAAAGAGTTGAAAGTGCCATTGCAGATTCTTTGTCAAGCTTAAACTTTTTGTCGGTGTGGGCATCCTGACCTCTATTGATTGACGCACGGCAAAGAGAATAGTTAGGGTCGTGTTTGTTAAGCCAATAGTATTCATCGAGCACAGACACGCCCGGTGTTTCTATTGACGGCACATCTCTGAACATATCCCACATAACCTCAAAGTGGTTGTCCATTTCTCTGCCACCACGCATATAGAAGCCTTTTGTTACATCCTTTTTGCCGTCACAGCTACCGCCTGCCAGCTCAAGTTTTTCGAGCAAGTGAATGTGCTCGCCCTTCATTTGTCCGTCACGAACAAGATAGAATGCTGCGGCAAGTCCTGCAAGTCCTGTGCCGATAATATAAGCAGATTTTTTGTCAACATCCTTTGGCTTTTCCGGATGAGCAAATGCTTCATAAGTTCCTGATGAATAATACATAACAAAACCTCCTAAAATTTTTTTGTAATTTCATTATATTGTGTGCAATTAGTTTTAACAATAATCAAAAAAAGCACCGTGATAAGATTTTTATCACAGTGCAGAATTTGTAATTTTTTTAATCATTTTTGCGGTTTTGATAAATTAAAGCGTTTTAAAGCCGAGCCTATGTCACCGTCTAAAACGAGTGCAAGTCTTTCAACCAAATCTTCAGGCTTTTCTTTCATATCATCTTTAATCCAATCAAGCATAATGCCGACAAAGCAATAAGAATAAATTTTGGCAATGAATTTTTTGTCATCTTCACGAACACTTATGTTTACAGACTCTTCCTCAACAACACCCAAAAGCAAGTCGTCTGCAAGCGGTTTGAGATATTTTTCAACCTGTGCCTTGTCAACGCAGTTATAAACATTGACGATGAACGGCTTGTTTTCCTTGACGGCATAAAGAAGTGAGATAAGTCCTTGTTGCCAAGTGTCGTGTGTTTTTTGGTTTTCGATAGCCTTTTTTGCGTCTTCAAGGCACGCCCACTCAACAAGGTCATAAATATCCTGAAAATGATAGTAAAAAGTCATTCGATTTATTCCGCAGTCTTCTGCAATATCATTTATGGTTATCTTGTTCAACGGCTTTTTTAAAAGCAAATTTTTTAGCGAAGCCTCAAGTGCCCTTTTTGTAACTTGTGACATACTCATCACTCCGTATAATTTATATAATTAAGTTTAACATAATCAAATAGAATCTTCAAGAAAAAATGTTATATGTTAAATCTTCACGAGATGTTTATTGCGGTTATTAAACTTGCATTTAAAAATATGCAGAATTACACATTACAAATATATCATATCTTAACAAGCATACAAAGGAGTGGTTTGGCTCTGAGGAACAATACAATATGTTCTGCCGACGACTAAATGTTTTGAACCAAAAATTGATATAATTATATTAAAAGTAATATTTGAGCTGTAAATGGTTTTTGCTGTTTGCAGCTTTTTGTTTTTTAATAAATATCAAAGGATGGTAAAGGAGTACGCAAAGCCGTATTCTTTATTTATTCTTTTATAAAGATTTTCGTATTGACTCAAATTCTGATATTTTTTCATAAATACTTATGTTTCAATAATTTCTTGGCATTAAAAATCCTTCCTGATGTATATTCTACAACAAGAGGGCTCTTTTTTCTATTGTCCATTTTTTACGGACTTGTTCAAATCGAATTTCATCCTTTTTGAATGTCTTATCACTTTTAGGCTTGTATGAGAATTTTAAGAAATTTTTTTAAAATCTTTGATTTCTTAACAGTGATTACGGTTGCCTGAATTATCGGACCGGAGAGCAAAACGGTGGCAATTGTGCAAATTCCGAATTTACCGCCGAGCAAAACGCCGATAATTACCATTATAATATCAAGAACCATTCGTACGATTTTGATTTTCCACCCGTTTTTTTCGGCAAGCGAAAATGTGACTGCTTCATATGAGCCCCTGCCGAAATCAGCGGCGGAGTAAAGCCCCGTTCCGAACGAAAATATAGCAATGCCAAGCAGCATTATAACAAAATTAACCGCTTTAATATCTGTATAATGCTGAATTTTTGTGAATACATCCACGAAAAAGCTGTAAATAATTTGGTAAAGAATTGTGCCGACATTGATTTGCTTTCTGTCATAGAAAAAGGCAAAAATTATCATTGCCACAGCCACAACAAATGACGATGTGCCGATTGAAATACCTGTCACATTCGTCAACCCTTGCCACAATATCGCAAGTGTTGCGCCGCCGAAACCTGCGCCTATTGCAAGCGTAATTCCGTATGCGGATATTATTGATCCGATAACGATCATCAGCGTTTTTGTTGCATATTTTTTAAATTTCACATTATCACCTACAAAAAAATAAGACTGTAAACTCTGCTGTTGTGTTCAGAAACAGCAAAATTTATAGTCTTCATCAGCCGAGACAGCTTTATTTTTTTGATTATACACCCGAGCTTTTATAAAGTCAACGG
>NZ_CAKSZA010000001.1 GCF_934525195.1 uncultured Eubacterium sp. | reverse complement strand
TATTTGATAATTGAATATTATCCTTTGTTGAGTCTTTAATATATCAGTGGTATAATCATAACGATTATTAAATTAAATAATAAGGAGACAATATGGATCAAAATCAAATTATTGAATTAATTAACACAAATTTACCTATAATTGCTGCATCACCGGTAGTAGTTAAACTTATTGAATCTGTCGGTAATGTTGTTAAAGCGTTATATCTTCCTACCTTAACATTTAAAAAGGGTAAGGCAGAAGTGGATGTTGAAATGTATAGAAAACAGCAAGAACAAGGCTTTTTAGAAAATCAAACATTTACTTTGTATGAAATAACTAAATTAAAAAATTTCATTAATGCTGCCAACTTTGCTGCTGAAGATATGGATGGCGATGACGTTTTTTGCGAAGAGCCCATTGATTTTGACTGGCTCATGAGATTTTTTGATGCAGTTGGAAATATAAGCAATGAAGAATTACAAAAGCTTTGGGGTAAAGTTTTAGCTGGAGAGGTTAAAAATCCGGGTAACTTCTCTCTTAGAACATTAGATATTGTCAGAAATATGACTCAAAAAGAGGCAAAATTATTTAATGATTTTTGCAGATACATATTAATAAGCGGAGATTGCTATTTCATATACTCTAACGGTTTTAGTGAACTTGATAATACAAATAAGTTAAGCAAAGAAATAATAACAAAAAGAGGATATAAATATTCAACTCATATTATTCCTTTAATTGAATGTGGTTTATTATCTATTGATAATTCTTTAGCAACAGGCTTTCAATCAGAAAGAGTTTTATCAGTATATAATCAAAATATAGTTTCATTTATTATGGCTAATCCTGATGACGATGTGACAATGTCTATTGATGCTTATTTTCTTACAACATGTGGAATAGAATTATTCAATATTGTCCGTCAGAGTAATGATTTTTCAAGTGACAATGAATATGCAATTTCCTGTTTCAAAGAACTAAAAAAGCAGTATCCAAAGCTAACAATTACGGCTCATTACTTAACTGGTGATGATGAAGAGCCATATTCTGATGATTTGTTAGTTTAATAAAAACAAAATAACATAGTCCTTAATCAGTGTAATTGGAATAATTATGGGCTTCTCTATAACTATCTCAAAAAAATTCAAAAATGGATTCGAATTCGGCATCAGTTTTACTGGAGGGGATATAATGAGATTGATTATTGCGATGATTTGTTTGGTGAGTTCTACGGGCGTATGTGAGAGTTGTAGCAGACATAATGAACATAATTAACTATTACACGATAAAATAAGGTAACAGCGCTTAGAGGTTCAATCCCTCTGACTCTCACCACTAAAAAAGCAGGCTTAATTGCCTGCTTTCATTTTTCATGGGTGATATTAAGTTGAAATATTGCATATCAAATGATATAATACAGATAATATGAATTAAGGATGTGAAATTGTGCTTTTTAAGTTAATTGCAGAGGCAACTGAATGTGACTTTAAAGAAAATCTTGAAATAAAAAAGCCTAAGAGCTGGCTAAAAAGTGTAAGTGCTTTTGCTAATGGAATTGGGGGCACTTTGTTTTTTGGTGTAGCTGATGAAACAACTATCGTAGGACTTGATGATATTCAATTTTGTGCAGAAAAAATCAGTGAGCTCATTAAAAGCAAAATTTCACCTATGCCAAATATAATTTTGACTCCATATGAAGAAAATGGCAAAGGATATCTTACACTTGTAATTAAACCGGGGCGTTCTACACCATATTACTATTCAGCAGATGGACAAAAGCAAGCATTTATAAGGCTTGGTAATGAAAGTGTTCCTGCCCCTGAACATATCCTTAACGAGTTGATTTTGCGTGGAACAAATCAGACCTATGATGCAATCCCAACACAATTTGCAAAAAATGATTATAGCTTCACTTTACTCGAAGCAACATATCTGCAAAAAACTAAACTGCATTTTGAGTCAAAGGATTATGAATCTTTTGGTCTTGTAACCGATGATAATTTCTTAACTCGTGCAGGCTCACTGCTTACAGATCAGCATATTGTATATAATTCAAGAGTATTTTGCACAAGATGGAATGGCTTAGAAAAAGGATCAGTATTTGATGATGCCCTTGATGATAAAGAATTTGAAGGCAACCTGATTTACTTATTGCAAAATACAAATGATTTTATAAAGAATAATTCAAAGGTTCGTTTTGTAAAAGAAGCTACTGAAAGAATTGATAAACCTGATTATGCTGAACGGGCAATTACTGAGGCATTGGTAAATGCTTTAATTCACAGAGATTACTTGGCTATGGGCAGTGAAGTCCACATTGATATGTTTGATGACAGATTGGAGATTACCTCGCCTGGTGGAATGTTTGGCGGAGTTAATATTCAGGATCAAGATATATCTCATATCAAATCAGATAGAAGAAATCCTATTATTGCTGATTTGTTCCATCGCATGAAGTATATGGAACGCAGAGGCAGTGGCTTGATGAAAATAATAAACGAAACATCAAAGTTACCAGGATATAATGATAGTTTAAAACCTGAATTTTATTCTACACCGACATCATTTACTGTTATAATTAAAAATGTGAATTACCTTAGTGACCAAGATAGTGACCAAGATAGTGACCAAGATAGTGATCAAGATGTAGCGTATAAAATTCTCCAATTTTGTTCTTCTGAAAGAACGAAAAAAGAAATATGTGAACATTTAGGTTATAACAACCTGACATATTTTACACGCAAATATCTTAAGCCACTTGTTGAAACTGGTAAACTCAAATTAACAATTCCTGATAAACCTACAAGCAAAAATCAAAAATATATCAAAGCATAAATTAAGCCTACAGATTGATTTCTGTAGGCTTTTTACATACTCGGTTTCAAGCCGTGAGCTTGTTTTTTCTCATTAATCTTCTGTTGCATTTTATGGTCAACCTGACCAATTTTTCTTTTATTCTGTTCCTGATTCTTTCTGCGAATCAAATTAGAAATGTGTTGAAGCAATCTCAGCGAACTCATTGCAGCCATAATGTTCTTTTGCTTTTGAATACTGTATAATAACTGTTCGGCATATTGATTGCCGTGTTTTGCAGATAAATGGAGATAGTGCATTGCAATATCATAGTCCTTTTCAACACCATTGCCATAAAGATATATCTTGCTGAGCTGATATTCAGCAAAAGCGTTATTATCATTTGCTGCAGTTCTGAAATAATAAATTGCTTTGTTCATATCAATATACTCATCCTCACTTGAGTAAATCTTGCCTAAGCTATACGCAGCATAGGTGTTGTTCACTTTAACTGATTTTTCAAAATAATAAATGGCTGTATCAATATCTTTGATAACACCGATTCCTTTGTAAAACATCTTGCCGAGATAATACCATGCAGGAACGCAATTTTTTTCTGATGCTTTCAATAACAATTCAAATCCTGCACTGATATCCTGTGGCAATAAATCACCCTCTACGAATGCCTTACCTAATGTATAGGAGGCAAGCTCATTTCCTTGATCTGATGATTTCAAAAGCAGTTCTACTGCGCTGTCAATATCAAGAGGTAAATTATTATCCATAGGTAAATATTCACCTTTGAGTATTGCTTTTCCTAACAGATATTGTGCGTAATTGTTATTCTGCTTTATTGCTCTGAACAGCCATCTCACACCATATTCTCCATCTTGCTTTACACCATCGCCCTTAAGATACTTCTTTCCAAGCATATATTGCACATACGAATTATTATTTTTAGCTTGCTCATATAAATCCTCAATAGAATTATTTGTAAACTCGAATTGTTCATTATCAGATTCTTCCGACTGTTCAAATTCTTTTTCAATATTTCCATCATTATCATCGAATGCATCTTTTTCTGCAAAAATATTCATTGCCTGAGTAATCACCATATTTTTAATGGATTTAAATTCCTTGTTCTGTGATAAAGGAATTTTATCAGGCATTTCATCTGTATAGGTTCGAATGATATTGAGCTTATTCTCGTACCATAAATCATAAAGTTTGGATACTCTTTCATCATCTGCAATTAAATCCACTATTGAATCAATCAAAGATTTGACATCTGACTTGAGATAACCGTACACCTTTTTGCCTGATGTTCTTGATAATCTTTTTGAAAGCTGTAACAGTTTTTCTTCAAGCAGGGGATTGTCATATACTCCTGAATTGATTTCAGAAATAATTTTATCCATAATGTCCTTACTGCTCTCTTTGATTTCTCTGCGATGCTCTGTCTGTTTTTCATAAACTGAAATTAAATCCTGCTGAAAAATATCGGAGGCAAGGGAAGACCTCATTCGTTCAATCCCTTGCTTTGTCAGGTAACCTTCGTTTTCTACAACAGAATAAGCAATCAGGTGTATGTGTGGATGATGTGATTCATTGTGAAAGGCAGCGTACCAACGAAGATTTTTCATCGGTATCTTTAGATTAGTTGAGAGCTGTTCCACTTGTGTTCGCAGCATATCTCTCCATCTTTCACCTCTGTTGAATCCGAGTCGTTCTGCATCTTCACGATGAAGGGAAACAATCATTGTCCATACATTTCCGTTATGATTATTCAGTTCTTCAGAAACCTTTGACAGATTAATTGCAACACCATCGTCAGTAAATAGTCCGTGTGAGCCGAATTTCTGTGTACGAGGTCGTGTAGCAATATAGTCTGCATAAGTTTTAGAGTCTGATATGACATCAATGTTGTTTTCAATAGTACGAGAAATGAGTTCCGATGCATTGATTCGGTTAGGCTTTGCAATGTAATCTGCATACTCTAATGACTCAGTTGCATCGGGAAAGTCAAGCAGCATTTTTTCAATAAATTGTTTTTGTTTCACTGTTGCAGGAGCATATTTTTTAGAATTATCAATCATTTCTACTCCTTCACGGGTAGCAATATATTTCAAATATTTTCCTGCGGAGTTACTTCCGGGCTTAAGATATTTGAACTTTGTGACGAGCTTTGCCATTCTTATTCATTGCCTTTTTGCCAATAGTATGCATCATCAAATGAAAAAGTACCGTTGAGTCTTTTGACTTCTTTGATACATTCTCCACGCAGTCTGTCAAGAGTAATCTTGTCCACATCCTGAGAGGAGGCGATAAGATTCATTGTGATTGCAAGTTCAACTGCGATTTTGAATATTGCACGGCTCATACGATTATCACTTTCTTTCACAATACTTTTCAAGGATGATGTGATTATATTCGGAAGATATTCATCATTTTTATTTGATGATAGGTATCCGGCATAGAAAATAATTGCTTTTTCAATAAATTCACTTCGGCTTTCACAGTTATCCATTTTATAGAACTGCTGTGCTAAGTCTAATACTGAAGGTCGTATCCACAATTGGAAACGCCTTTTTAATTCTTTTTTGTTTTCTTCTGTTTCTGCCATATTTACCTCCATTTTTCTTTAAGCGCCTATCACCATCACCTTTCAAAAGTGTGGTAACAAGTGGTTTTTCTTTGCTTTCGGCACACGCCATAGGAACCTATGCCTTAAATTAAGCACCTGTCATCAAAATTCCAAAGACTGCCTAACGCTCGGCGTTGCCGTGCGAAGTGAAGCGACTCGGAGCCTTCATAGGCACCGAGTCTTTCTCCTGCTTAAAAATCGACCTTGATATTTGATACACTATGCCCTTATCAACAATCCCTCACAAGGTCGATTTTAACTGTTTGGGATTACTTTCCCAGTATTGATATAAAAATGCGACACAGGGGCGAACAGCGGTGCGATGTCGGCTTACATTTGCATTTCCTGACCTTTGCTTTCTCCTTGCTCCATACAGATTAAATCATAAACATTGTAAACTTCAGATGAAACATCATTCCCCCCCAATCAAGTTCCATTTCAACCTTGAATTTTTCATATGGAGTATGATCGGGGTATTCAATCATAAACTGCCACTTATCATTTAAGTCCTTGTATTCTCCTGTCTGCAAATCAAAACCGAAATAGGATTTACCGTCAGCATTTTCAAGATGGCCTGAACCGTCAGCATACATTTTCCACTGCCACCCGTCTGCAAGCAGTTTTGCTTTTGAAAAATCTACACCATCATTACTCATTTTTATCAACCGCCTTCTGATTTGTTTTTCTTGGAACAGATAATGCCGGGGACTTATAATCCTCGGCACACATTTCAAAATATTCACGAACCTGAGCAGGAACATATTTGTTGTAGTATGAATCAAGAATTTTTACAAGTTCATCTTCAAGTGATAAACCTTTCTTGTTCATATATTTCCGAATAGGCTCAGCCTTGCTTTCGTCATACTGAATAGTAATATTTACTTTTTTCATTAGCATTCTCCTTTACATAGAAATTGCGTGTCCTTCGCTTTCATCAATCCATTCCAATTCATCATACATTACACCTTGAGTATTTGCCTGAGAAAGATTTGTACTTTTGGTTTGAATAGCCTGCATACAGCAATGTCCGAAGTCAGCATTCATAACCGACACAGAATTCAACTGTGCATTGGTAAAATTTGAAGCACCGAAGTAAGCACCGTTGCAGTTGCAGTTTTCAAAAACTGCACATTTGAAATCAGCATTTTCAGCTGTATGATGTTTGAAACTGCAATTACTGATTTTTGCATTCTTGAAATCTGCATCGCACATTGACGCGTCATCAAGATTACAGTTAATCAATGTTGCTCCGCTGAAATCAGCAGCACATAAATTGCAGTTTGATAAATCAACATTTTCAAGCAGGCAATTTGAAAAGTCGGCACGCTCTCCGCCTCTTTCATCGTAAATCCATAATGCTTGTTTTGCACAAATGATTTCTATTTCAGTAGAATCATTTGCGTTATAGCACTTTCGGTATGAAGTATCGGGTATCTGCCGATTGAGTTTTAATTCAATACAGCCTTCGTGTAATATTGAGTCCTCAACCATTCCGCTTTCCATAAGCATATCGTCAAGCAAGGCTGCGTTTATAACAGGCTCACCCGGTTTATTGTATCTTTCAACATCAACCTCGTACTCGTCATTATCTTCACTCAGTTCGGCAGTTGCTTTTGCAAGTATATCATCAGCAACATCTGACATTCGTTCAATAAAGTTATTCAGCACGGGATATTTATTAAGAATAACAATCTGCCGAGCATTCGGGATATACGAATGATACCTTGCATATTCACTACCTTCGCTGTTGATAAGAAGTCCGTTACCTGTGGTATCATTTATTAACAGCAAACAATGCAGTTTGTTTCCGTCATAGTACATTGCATCAAGATTATCTGCAATATAACTATTGTCCTCAAGCAAGTGTTTGCATATATAATCAAATTCGGCAGGACTGATTGTTACTGCTCTTTCAACAATGCATTCTTCATCACAAGTATATTCATCCTTAAAATGCATATTTGCTCGTATTTTCATTTTCACACCTCCGCAAATAAAATTTGGCAGCCACTCGATTTCTTGTGGCTGCCGTTATCGGTTTGTTTGATTTTATTCATCTGTTTCTTCAATATAGTTGATATACGGAACTTTGAGCCAGTGAGTCCAGCCGCTTGAGGTTATCGGTGTTTTGATAACTCCGTCATAGGTGTTGGCCGCATGGATTACATATCCATTTCCTATATACACACCGATGTGTCCCTGATGCCATACGGCAAGACCGGGAATATCGGGCATTGTGTTGATTGGTCCTTTTTCTGTTGCTGCCGAAAACATTCCGTCTGCAGTAACATCTGCCATTCCGTTCGTTCCGTATTTAATAGTTCCTGATTCTTCATTATACCAGCCGTAGCCTTTAATTAAGCCAACACAATCCGATGTTCTTCTGCCGAGCCAATGTGACTTTATATAATCCTCTTTATCTGTAACATTAGCACCGAAAACCTTTTTAAGTCGTTTAAACTCACTTGAAGTTAAAACATTTCCGTGTGAACCCCAAACATAACCCCATTTATTGTCATAAGCCATTTGTGCCCATTTAACTAAATCAAGATTATTCTTATCTGTGTTACTCAAATCAATATCGATAACGGTATTTGAAATTACAGACATTAAGTAACTGAAATCCTCGGCTGATATATTCGTACCGAAAGTGGAATTCAACATATTAAGTAGTTCGTCATCGTCCTTTGCCTGTTCAAAGCAATCAACAAGTTTTGAAATGAAATCATTATCAGTCTTCTCGACATCATAAAAGGCACAAGCGTAAACCGCCTGTGCCGTTTTACCTACAATGCTTTTTAGTTTTCGCTTTGTGCATTCTTTTGATATACCGGTCATTACATTCTCAATGTGCTGTAACTTTGCTTTTTCTTCTGCTGACATATTCTGCACAATCATCTGCTGAGCCTGTACATTGTCAATCTTAACTTCTTCAAGACTGCTCATAACACCCATATACACAATCAAAGGCAGAAAAAACAGCATAATTATTGAACAAAGAATTGTTGCGATTACAGCTCTGCCACGCTTATCCGATGCGACAACAACAACTGCTTTTGCAGCAGCAACTTCTGCGCTCATAAATATCACCTTCTTTACAAAAAAATGCATAACAGGTTGTTGAAATCTGTTATGCATAATAAACTTTATTTTAATTTATATTGGATTAAAGTATCAACTCAAAAAACTTGTATATAGTGCTTTGCACAAATCAATTCTATTTATCGAACCTCCACTTTTTTCTCTATAGTACATATAAAAAAATTTATCATTGTCTTTTTCGCTACCGAGTGTTGTCACAACATCGCCAAAATTGTATAAATCATTTGATTCTGGAAACAAAATTTTGATTTTTTCAAAATCCATTTTATTAAATCCACTATAAAATTGGTTTGCTCTTAAGAGAATAAAATCAAATTCCGAGTTGTTTTCATCTGCAAATTTTTTCAAACAATTTAACACTTTTAATATTGATTTTTTAACCTTTATTTGTTGGCTTTTAGAAGCTTGATTTTTAATTGTATTATCAGTTTCAATATTATTTAATTCTTCGTTAATTTGTTGTATTAAATTTTCATTAATGACTCCAGACACGAAATTTTTCTCAATATATGTAGCAGTATTGTCTAATGCTTCTAACAATTGATCATATGTGCTACCTTTTCCAAATCTAACGCATATATATGCTTTAAATTCAGCCTCGGACTTCCACAAAGTATGAGGTCTATCACTTCTAAAAAAATACTCTTTACAAAACCGATTATCATTCATATTTTTCAAAAAATACATAATGTCGTCATCTGATAATAATGAAACATGTGTATTTTTAGCAAGTTCAACACCTTCAACGGATAACGACTCATAAGAAAACAGCTGATAATCTTCTTTTGAATATTCTTTATTTATATCTCCAATAATATGTTGCAATAGATACATATCATACAATACTATAGGGTGTGTTTGTATCCATTTTCTTTCAGAATCGTGAGCATAAACTACATTCTCGATAATACTTATTGCATTTTTCAAATAACATAATTTATAACCATATTCATTATCATCGTACTTTACTATCAAAGAACTTAACAAGCGAATATAATCTATATTTATTGTTTCAAATCCAGAAAAATAAGCATCTCTAATTAAATAGTCTAATCTATCAACATCTATAACCTTTGAGTTAAGACAAGAAATTATACAATTAAAAAAACTTTTTTTGTCACTGTCAGGATCTATTATACTATTTTCAACATCCGTTTTAATTTTATATTTATATCCTGTTATACAACGGGCAAAAAGTTCTTTTTTTAACTCGCTATCAAAATATTGTCCGAATTTGTTAAGTGCAACTATTGCGCTCATTATTTCGTGTGGCGCTGCTGCTTTACTATCCTCAGGAATATCTTCTTCAATCGCATTATCGCCAATACTATCTACCAATTTACTGTGTAAATCAGTATATTTTTCATCTTTAGTTAAATAAAATTTTTCTCCCGTATGTGAAAATGGAGCATGTCCAACATCGTGCAATAAACACGCCAACAAAAAGACTTCTTTCAAATCATTTGCAGATATACCGATTAATGTTTCGATATTATTATTCAAATTATTGATAATATTGTTAATTGCCATTTCGCCTAAATGGTATACACCTAGAGAATGGATAAATCTATTGTGAACAGAAGACGAATATAAAGGCGAGTAACTAGTTTGAACAACTCTTCTAAGTCTTTGAAACTCTGGACTGTCAATAATATGTTCTACATAAGCGGTTTTTATTTCAATATATCCATAAATTGGATCTTTAAATTTTTTTGTTTCTTTAGGCATCAGCACAATCCAATTTAGCTACGGTTTGTTCATTTACAAAGGCCAACAAAACATCCCATGCTAAATATCCCCGAAACTTTTCTATAAGGTCATTGCAACTTTTTCCTTCTTTAAGTTTTATTCCTAATCCTTTTTCTGTGCTTTCTTCTTCAAAAAAATCAGAATAATTTCTGAACATGTCATTGGTACGTTCCCTTGAAAGAATAAGAATTGCGTTTTCTCCCTTGTTGTTTAAAAAGCGAATAACTTCTGAACCGTATTCCTCTAATTGCTTGTATGTTACAAATCTAGCATTTTCAGTTTTTAAAAGGCACTCAATTAAAGCATTTGCAGCTAAATCTTCTATACCAATATAAAACCCCATTTTTTCACCTCTTTAATATATTATATGAATTATAACACAATTTAATAATTGTTTCTACATCATTTTTTAAAATTTTATTTATATTTTAAAATATTTTTTATAAAATGTACAATATTTTAATTTATAACTATCTCAGCAATTGTTTTTATTTTATATATAGAGTATGGCATATTTTTATTGCTTTATCTTCCGCCGGCTTTACCAAACATCTTCTGCTTAAATTCGGGAGCAATAACCTGGAGCAGATAGCGTTCGTTACCGCAACGATACAGGCAAGTACCTCTTTCGGGATACTTGATGAGTTCAAATTCTGATGGCTCAAGCTGCATGGTGTCAATATACACCTTTGGTTCAATGTTGCCTGCATTGAATAAAAACTGATGTGTCGGGATTGAGAATAACGGCTTTGTGTACTCTCTGATTCCGTCAAGCATAAAGTCCTCAATATTCTGACTTGCAAGGATAACCGAACTGTCCTTTTTACGAACACGCTTGGATGCGTTTCGGATATATTCAATCGCAGTCATATTAGTTAAGAACAAATATAATTCATCAATGGCTGCAACAGTGTCACCCTTACCGAGCAGTTCATTTGTCATATATGAGAGTACATTGAAAAGCATTGCATCCTTGAGTCTGCGGTTGGTATCCATAAGTCCTTTAACACCAAAGCAAAGGAATTTGTCATCAACGATATTCGTGTGTCCGTTGAAATATTTTGACTCAGTTCCGATACACATTGAATGCAAACCAAGGCATAATTCCTGCAAGGTTTTTTCTCTGTAAATATTCTTCTGATTATGTTGATAGTCCTTGTATTCTTTTTCAAGCAATTCATAAAGGTCTGACATAATCGGATAGTCTGTTTTGCTCAGTTTGTCATAATCTGTATAGTCGGTTATGCCGAAGTTCTTGTATAACTTGGTGAGAATGATTTCAAGGGTATCAAGCTGTTCATCATTGAATTCCTTGTATGCTCTGAAAAAGTCTTTAAGATATGCAATATGCTGACTTAATCTTGTTACTCTGCGGAATGCTAACGGTACAGATTCATCATTGCTTGAACTATCTTTATCATTGTCACCAAAGGACTTAGGCTCTAAAGGATTGATGATATATTCACCTGACATAAAGTCAATATAGCATCCACCGAGAGCCTTTGTTAATGGCTCATATTCGGCTTCAGGATCCAAACTGATTATTCTCTTGCCTGATTCACGCAGATTTGTAAGGATCAACTTCATAAGAAATGACTTGCCCTGTCCTGAATTGCCGAGTATTAAACAGTTTGCATTTGTCTTATCATCTGCTCGTCTGTCAAAGTCAACAAGAATGTTCGTGCCGTATTTATCTCTACCGATAAAAAAGCCTTTCGGATCGGTTTTGCCTGAATAGTTGAAAGGATATAAATTTGCAACAGAGCTTGCAGGTAGCACACGCTCAAACTGTTCCTTAAATATATTCGCTCCGCACGGCAGAACAGATAAAAAGCCTTCCTTTTGCCTGAGCGTTAATCTGTCAACCGACATCTTTGAACGAGTTAGTTCCATAATAATATCGGATTGCAGTTCACGGAGTTTCGGCATAGATTCTGCTTTCAGTTCAAGATATACAGCACAATGGAGCAGAGGTTCTTTGTTTTTTCTCAGTTCTGCAATGAGAGTGACTACATCCTGAAGGTTGCCTTCGGCAGTAATGTTTTCTATTGCATCGTTACTGCCTGTGCTGAGTTTGTTTTTTCTCGTTGCATTCTGTATGATTTTTCTCTGTTCAAGCGCATCAACAAGCCTTGAATAAAGACGCACAGTTACATTGTTTCTGTCTGCAAGCTGTGAAAACAATGCGAGTTCTTCGGTTGTAGGCGGATATTCCTTAATTGCCCATACATAGCGATAAGAATCACCGACAATATAATGGTCGGTTAAAAACTTTATTGTTGACGGCAGAATACGGTCAAAGAAATCTTTGATTCTGATTTCTTCTTTTTGTTCTTCTGTCAGTTCAATCTGCTTTTTCTTTTTAAATTTCATGTTACCTCCTGTCTTTGCGACAGAAGGCAATAATCCCATATTGTAATTGTTTTGCCTTCTGCCGCAAAACAACTATTTAATAGGATAAAAATTAAGGACTGTTAAAACAGTCCTTAACACATATTTATTGAGTTTGTATAATCTTCCGCAATATCTTCCTCGACATCTGCACCCAAATCGTCAATAATATTATTCTGAGAATGATTGATGGCTAAAGCCTGCAAATATTCAAGCCTTTTTTCAAAAGTTTTGACAATAGCATTTGTACGGTTTTTATCAGCATAATCACCTGAATTTGAAAGAATTTCTCCGATTTCTTCTGAAAAGCCATTAAGGTTGTCAAAAGAAATCCAGTCAAATGATTTAACTAATTTCAGCTGTTCTTTGTGTGATTTCTTAAATGGTTTGCAGGATAAGAGTTTCTCGTTACTTATCTGTGCAGCAAGTTTATCATAACCAAAAGATGATCCGCTATCAAATATCGGTGCAGTACCTATCCATTCCAATGTTTCGGCATTGCGAATTAAACCGAAATTGTTTTGGTGTCTGTCCTCATTTGCAATCAAAAAATCAACAACTATCATTTTGTCAATATCATCGGTGATATTTTTTATTCCGAGACTTTCACAGCAGTTAATATAATGCTGATAGACGGATATGTTATTGTCTTTTTTTAAAGACTGCATTACGCGCCACGCGCTGACAAGCTCGGTATCTCTATCAATAAAATCTTCACATACACTGTATGGAAGATTATCATCCCATATCAATGAATATTCAATATGCGGTATATTTAATCTGTTCATTAATTTTGAGGCAATAACCTCATTAAAAGGCTGCTGCATAAAAGGATTGCTTCCGCCCTTAACAAGACATCTTTTGGAATTTATAATTTTCCATCTTTTTTTTAGACAACCATCAGAAGTATTATCAGGCGAATTAAAATCAAACACACCGCTGTGCTTTACCTTACCGATCAATACATCACCTATATCTTCGGAAAAAGGATTATCAAAAAAGTTTATATTTTCCCACGATATATCACCGCCCTTAGGTTTTAGCCAATACTGATCTGAAAGGCTCAAACCATAGCACTTTGTTAAAAGCGCCTGTGTTGAGGGAAGTTCAAGAATATCAAGTGCTTTATTTATACCTGAACGGCTTGCAGGAATTGAACGGTCGCGCCACCACTCATTAAGTGCCGCCCTGTCAACAGTATTTTTTGTAAATCCAATACCCATAGGAAGATGTTTTGGATTTTCGGTATTATTTACTTTAAGAATATATCCCGTAATCGAATCTATTTCAAGCTCGGTAACAGGAATATTTTTATGCATCAAAACATATTCCATGGTGTTTTTCTCCTGTATATACTCTTTCATTTATTATACACACTCTTTCTGATAAAATCAACATAATTAAATCCTTACAGCTATAACAATCAGCCTTCCGTCTTTCTGTGAATATTCGCAAGTGGAAAGGGTTAAAAAATCATCCCCATACTCAATTGATTCATCAATTTTGTATAAGGATTTTTCTTTGATATGGGATATTAAATTGTTGAATGAGTCTTTATTTTTCTGACAAGTGTAACTGTACCATTCGTCATCGGGCTTAACATTGCAGATTGCAATAACTTTGTATTCCTGAATTCCGCTTGAGGTGATAAAGTTAATTATTCTATGCTCATTGCAGTATTCCTTATTTCCGTATTCCAAAAGATCGGCAAACATCTTGCCGTCTTTCATATTGTGTCCGTAAACGATAAGATTGTTATCATAGTTTATATCACATCTTGAATCCATAAAGGGTGTACCCATATATGAATACTGCTTGTTAAAATCACGGCGCAGATAATACTGTGGATTATCCTTTGTCTGCATTACAGGGTAATCAATATTTGTTCCGCTGATTCTTAACCAGCCGAGACAGTCATAGTTTTCTGCAATGAGAGATTCAATGCCATTATCGTTGTTATCTGTTTCATTATCCTTATCAACAGTAATTGTCTGTGCCATATCATCAAACTGTTTTTGATCCTGTGTATCAACATTAAAATTATAAATGAGATAGCAGAGTACAATGGCAAAAATTATAAAGCAAATTGTAATCATAAAGTTAAGCCACCGTTTTTTTGATATCTTCTTCAATGCAGTCACCTCCGTCTATGTCGGGTATCAGCTCACCCTGCATTGATGCATCGAAATATATAGCGAGAAATCGTTTAATATCTTCCTTTTTCATTCGCTTAACCTCAAATCCCTGTTCTGCAATAGCCTTTTCAACCTTGTTGATCTGACTGAATATCTGCTCATCTTTTTCCTTTTTAAAGCGAACAGAAAACATAAACTGTCTTGCTGTTGACATTTCAATCTGAATATTATCAAGATAATCAATATCTTTTGATAAGCAATCCTTAACACTTAGGTTGCATTCTTTATTTTTTCTATCAACCATAAAGGTTTTGTTATCGTCAAACCGTTCGCACGAGTCAAGGCAGGTTATTTCAATATCGGGATATGCAGATATCACTTGCATTAAATGCCATATCTTAGTTTGGATATTTTCATTCGATAAAACGGATATGTTTGTGGGACTTATCTGAAAAAATACAAGTTCGCCGTATTTGGTTTTAAGACCTCGCTTGGTAAATGTTTCAATACCGATAAATTCCTGAACACTGTTTTTGTCCTTTTTTCGCTTAAATAAGTTAATCAAATTTATCACCTCTTAATTTCCAATAATATACTTGCTGAGTTGATATGAAATACCTGACTGCATATTTAATGAAATCAAGTATTGTTGTTTCATCACTGCGGATGCTTAAAAATGCAAAGGCAGCAGTAAGCACCGCAGGAATTAATATTCTTGTGGTGGCAAGCACCATTGCAGAAAAAAGAGCACCGACTACAATTACGGCAAAGTCTTTAAGACTCCAGAGCCATAGAGTAGCAGATGCTCTCATATTCTGCGGATAAATATATTGTTTGTTCATTGATTCTCCTTAATTTTAGGCATTAAAAAAGCCCATCTGATGATGAGCTTAAAGTTAAAATATTTGTTGAAATATGGTTGTATATAGAGTATAATGTTGGCAGGAATTGTGCATAGCACTCTAATCCGGCATGGAGCTATCATAGACATATAGGCGGTTAGTCCCTCTTTTTTCCAAGAGGGTAGATTCTTTTAACCCTCTTGAGATTTATCTGAGGAGGGCGATATTATGGAATACGCAACAATAATTACTCTCGTACTTATTTTAGCAATTGTTCTTATAATAAAGAAATAACCGCCCGGTCTCCAAACTAAGCGGTTAATTTCTTTATTAACTAATTTCATTTGGGGCTAACCGTCTATCGGATAGCTCCTTGTTCATTTATATTATACTTTAATCATATTGTTTTGTCAACGTCTTTTGTAACTTACATAGACATTTCCATAGATTCGCATTTCTGCATACTCTGAATAAATTCATTGATACTCATATTTTCTTCCTTTTGGCAGTATTCTTCCATTAGAGAAATTATGAGTGTTTTTTCATTTTCAGTGGGAATATATGAATAGCATTTACAGTCATACGGAGTATCAACGAAATATTCACATTTGAGTTCATCACTTTCAGGAAAGTATTCTGCATAGAAATTTACCCACGAATCACAGTCATCATTTATATTCGTTCCGAATTTCTTGCCTACATCAAAATATGTTTCAATGTATGATGATACTCCTGTGCAATCATCATTGATTTCCATATCACCGATTACAATTTCATCTTTAGTAAAATCACTCATATCTCCACCTACTTTGCAACACTCTTAACAAGATTAACAGCAGTTGAAGTCATATGGACTGCACTCATCATATTAAACTTGACACTTGTATCAAGACCGAAGCGTTCTGCTATTCTCGGCACTTCAGATGCTGCCATCATAATACCAATTGCAAGGAGCATATTGTCTGTCCATGTTAATAAGCCTAAAAATAACAGCGTTGTCTGTAAAAATGCAGTCAGACAAAGTGCAATGATCTGTTTCATCCACTGTGTGAATCCGTCACCGTAACCTCTCGGAATTGAGAACATATACAAGCTTCCGACTGCAATCTGAATAAGCAGTATTCCGCCTCGTTTTATATTATCGAAAAAGATTTTTACTACACAATATCCAAGTGCAATAATTGCAGCAAGTTCAAACAGCCCTGCCTTAACAATTACACCATCTTTGAAAAATGCAAACTCCAATGTTTTGAGTGCAACCTCACCAAGCGTTGTTCCTTGCTGCGATGCAAATATTCTTGTTAAATCACCTGACAGAGTATTCTGCAACGAAACGCAGAATTTATATAGTTCTATAGGTGTTACAGTAAACAGCGATACAGCCATAAATCCTTTAATCCAGTTTATTGCAGTTCCGTGAATACTTGCCCTGCCGTTCTGATATTCAATAGCAAGGTCAAATGCAGATACCACGAGACCTACAACGAATAAAGTCCAGCCGAACAGAGAAAATAATTTTACTACTGCATTTACCCAATCAAGAGTAAATATTTCAACACCGAGTCCGCTGATCATAGTAAAGAATTCTGCAATACCATCATAAATAACTGTAAATATCCATTGAATAATTCTGTTGAGTATTCCGTCAATCAATTTGTCCGAAATACTTCCAAAGGCGTTCCCTATTGCATCACCGAACCCTGATACAATATCACCGAGCCAATCAAAAATGTAAATCACCTCCATTGAATTTAAATATAAATTGGTTTATAATTATCAAAAAAGAGAGGAATTGAATTATGACAGAAACTACCTTTGAATTATTAAAAGCTATTATTCCCAGTGTAATCACTGCAAGTGTTGCAATTATTGCATTAGTCACATCTGCATATTCATCTAAAAAAGCAACTCAAATTTCATATAACAACAACATAGACAATATGAGGTTTACACAAAAAGAAAAATTATCAGATCAGATTATTGAAAAAACATCATTGCTATTAACTATAACCGATCCAAATTATTTAAATACAATAATTAATAAAATCACACCTAAAGAAATAACTGATTCTGAATTCACAGAGATTCAGACCAAACTGCTTTCTGTTCCTGATAATATTCAAACTCTATCAACAAATATTAAACTACTTTCATATTCTATCAGAGAGCCTCAAACACAAGAAATAATTTTCAAAATATTTAATGAAATGGACTACCTACATAAACAAGTAGAAGATATGATTATGAAACTTATTAAAATTTATTGTGCATTAACTCCAAATGGTAATATCGAAAATATTACTGTAATGGCTGAAAAATACAAATTAGAAACGAGCTTTTCTAAAACATATCCAAAATACTATGAGGATTTTTCAGTTGATATGGTTTTATTAGTCGAAACACTTAAAAAGAATTCAATTCCTCAAAACAAAATATAGATTATCAATCAAGAATCATCGATGTTTTTTGATGACTCTTTTGTCTTACATTCCTACAATACCCCAGATATACAACGGTGCCGTAAGGGTGAAAATAAGACACGCAAAAAGAATTGCCGGAGCTGTAAACTCAAATTGTCCGTGCTTCTTATAGTCGAAATATGCTGTACCGACTTTGACAAAGAAAAGGACAGCAAGCACCATATCAACAACAGGGAATACAACATTATTCACAACAGTTTTAATCTGCGACTTTGCTGTGTTCCATGTGCCTTCAATAGCACTTGCCACATCTCCGGCAGCATAAACTGTTGTTGCAGAAAATGCAATAATTAAAACAAGAGCAGTGGCGAATATAAGCCACTGCTTTTTGCTGAATTTAGTTAATTTTTTCGTCAATTACTTTACCTCCATATACCTTTAATATTTCTTTGCACTGATAATCATCAATGTAGTGAATGGTCCTTTTCAGAGCCATTGCCTTTCGGATTTCTTCTCCCATTTCTTCAGTAATGGTATTTCCGAATACCCAGACATGCTCGGAATCAAGTATCTGTCCGAGTCCGATTGATATGCCGATTTCTCTTTCAACTTTATCTGCATCATCAAAAATCAAAGCATAAAAATGTGATACAATCGGTATCATTTCACATCTGTGATAAACAAATTTTGCATAGGCAATGGCATTATTGATATTTTTCTTTTCGTTCCCGGAGAGAGGGCTGCAGATATATGCTTTTTCCATTATTCTTCATCCTCGTCTTTCTTTGACTTAATCTTGAGAATAACACCGGCAACAATACCGCCTACAGCAATACATCCAAGACCAATCCAAAAGCCGTAGTTTCTCTCGTCCCCGGTCTTAGGAGTAGACGGCTTTTTAGGTGCAGGAACATTTATTGTAACGGTCTGACCTTCATCTTCAATATCTGCGTGAATAGCAAGCTCATTGCCGTCTTTATATAATGATTCAAAGACTACAATATCAGTATCGGACTTGATATACTTGGAATCAAAGGTAAATAATACAGTTACCTTGCCGTTGCTTTTTTCGGGTGTGAATGTTACTTCGCTTGTAACGTCTTTTCCGTCAATTTCAAATGGCTTGCCTGTGGATTTATCCATAAGCGTGCCGACAATCTTGTATTCCTTGCCGGGTACAAGATGCTTGTATTCAACCACATCATCAATCGTAATTTCTCCCTTTGCCGTAACTTCCTTTTTACCGTTAATCGTTGCAGTAGTTTTCAGTTCAGGTATTTTGTCATTTACTGCTGTGATTTCAATAATCTGTTCATTGTCAGTTACAGTAATGTGGTGAATATCATCACTCGGCAGATAGTTTTCGGCTGGCTGTAGTTCCTTTACAATCCAATCACCGAATGGAATATTATCAAAAACAAAAATGCCGTTCTCATCTGATTTAGCAGTAAGAATGGCATTTGTTTCTGTGTATTCAGTTGTGTCAGATTTGAACAGTCCGAATAAAGCCCCTTTGATTGCTTTTTCTGTTTCTCGGTCAATTTTTAAGCCTTTGACTGTGCCGTAAATTAAATCATTTACAATAGGTTCGCCGTTGTTCAAATCAATATTAATTGTTTCAATATCCTGTCCCTGATATTCAGTATTAAATTCATACTTTGTATCAGATAAAATATAATGCTTATCCGTTGCAATTTCCTTTGCATACCACTTAAAGCCGATAGGGAGATCGCAGTTAAATGTTAGTTTTCCGTTTTCATCACAGTTACCATAAGTGATTAAAGAATCTTTCGGAATAACAGAGCCGTCTGCTGCCTTAATATCTTCATCAGCATAAATACCAAACTGTACGGAAAGAATTTCATCATTCATACCGAGTTTGAAGCGTTCATCTTTAGATAATTCTTTTAACAGTGAAACGGACACCTTTTGCCTGTCATTGTAAACAGAAAGTGCAGTTGATGTTACGGATACATTCTGTCCTGCATAAGTTAATTCTACATCGTACTGCTCATTTGCATTCACAAAGCCACTTGGTGCTGTTTTTTCAACTACAGTGTATTTGCCGAGATAGAGCTGCTTGGATTTAGCAATACCGTCTTTTCCTGTTGTGATTTCATCAACAAGTTCACCCTGATAATATCTTGTTGTACCGTCAAGAGTAGTTATATCCTCAGCAGCATAGATTTCAAATACTGCATTTGCAAGGTTTCCAATTTCATAAACAGGAGTATAAATACCCTCATTTTCATTTACCGACTTGAATATTTCGCCTGTTTTGGTAATTTCAATAACACCTTTCTGTGCCATATCTCTTGCCTTGACCTTTACAACAGTTACGCCCGTATCAGTAGACGAATTCTCCTGTGTTATTGTAAACGGAATAGGTGTGCTGTCAAGCACATATCCGTATGGTGCTTGTACCTCTTTAAGTGTGTAATCACCATAAGGTAGCTTTTCAGGCGTAATTAAATATCCTTCTGAATTTGTATAGAAAGTATGAATTTCTGTTACTTCGGGATAGGTGAACTGCATTGTAATTCTGTGTCCGTCTGTATCGTAAACCTCAAAGGCTGCGCCTGCATAAGCAATAGGCTTTTCGGTTTCTTTATCCAGCTTTACCACTTTGAGATACGAACAGAAGTTAGAATTGTTTATCAAGAACTTATATGTCTTACCATCTTGATTGATAAACACATCAAAGTCCTTGATTTTCTCTCTGCCATCCCAACCCTTTGTTTGATGAACGGTATAAACACCATAAGGCATTAACTTTGTACTTGCAAAACCATCCTCGTCACACACAATGGTATCTCTCTCATCGTTATCTGCCTTTGCATATGAGCCTGCCGATTTCAAATACACCTGAAATTCTGCACCCTTTTCAGGTGTTTCAATCTGTGTTGAGCCATCATCAGTATGCTTAATAATTGCAATTTTACCCTTGATTACCTGTTCGGTTACAGCGTTTTTACATTCGTTATACTCAACTGTATACAATTTCGGATCAGCACCGACCTTGTAAATTTCATCATTAATGAGATAACCCTCACTTGATTCAAGTTCACGAATTGTCCAGTCTGTATCACAAGCATAATACTTTGTTGTGAATGATGCGTTTTCGTCTGTTGTATATGTGTCGATTAACTGATTGCCTTTATAGATACCATACTTAGCACCGCCGAGCTTTGCATCACCCTGTGCGTGACCCTTTTCAATATCCGATTTAACTACTTTAATTCTGAATTTTTTGAGTTTGTTATTAAAGGATGCCATAGCAGTATTTCCGTTAGTTACTGTTACAGTTTGTGTTGTCCGTTTTACATAGCGGAGAATATCACCCTCATACACCTGATAAGTGCCGACAGGAATATTCTTCAATTCCGCAATGCCGTTTGCATCTGTTGTGAGGTTATATGTCTTGCCGTTGCCCTTAACCGTAAAGGGAATATTCTTAATGATTTCATCTTCGGATGTTTTGCTGATTTTAAGATTACCGAACTCAACATTAACATCAAGTTTAAAGGTCTGTGGGTCGGCTTTCTTTGAAAACATTAAATTCTGAATATCACCCTTAAATTCAAAATAAACATAATTTGTAGTATCTTCATCATAACTACTGCCATTCGGTAAATTCTTATATATTTTCTGTGATGCCGAATTGAACGATACTGAATGTGTAGTACAATCACTTGCAACTGAAATGTTCAGTTTGTTTTCGCCTTTAGTATGAGAAAATGTGACCTTGTTAATGGTCTTAGAAAAAGTGGGGTAATATTTCAATACACCGTTTGAATCAGTGAGGGTAACAGAGCCACCGAGATTGATTTTTGTTGTATCTCCGTTAAATGAAATCTGCTTGTTATAGTACAAGTCGATTAATTCTTCGGTATCAGCTTTCCATTGCTTGTATAGAGAATCACTCATATATGTGCTGTTCCAAGAGGAACGGGATGGATTTACTCCTAAGGTTTCCCAAACGAATTGTTGAGTACAGCAAGCTGCTTTCCATTCAGCCGTTGTACTTGGTAATCCATCGCCATACTGCAAGGTATATCCGAATGCGATATAGTCTGCTATTCTTTCATATAAGTCACTTGATCTATTAAGATATTTCTTAAATTCCTTGCCATATTCGTAGGTGCTACCATTAGGAGATGTTTTTCCGTATTGAACACAAAATACGATATATGTTTTGCCGTCATAGGTAGAATAATGCATCTCGTGTCCATAGTCATCAAGACTGCCCTCAATAACTCCAAACTTAGCATTGCTGTTCATATCTGTAATATATGTTGCTGCGAATACCGTTGAAGGAAATGCTGACAGAACAATCAGTAAAGATAAGAGCATTGACATTACTCTTTTTGAATATTTTTTTATTTTGTTTTTCAAAACAATCTTCCTTTCTTTTATATTTGGGTACAAAAAAAGAGCCGAATTTTAATTCGACTCTTTGATGTACCATATTGATATTTAATCCAATGTGATTTTTGCAGTATATTTACCACACCAATAGCATTCTCTAATTCTGAAATTACCTGAAGCATCGTGGCTTGCTATATATTCAAGTGCTTTATCTGTAGCCTCAGCCTCACTGTTTACCCAACCGATCGGACCAACCTCACAGGAGTGACCGTCTACATTACAATCCCAATCATCTTCAGTTGTTGTAACCTTTTTGGTGGTAGCAGGTTTCTGCGTTGTGGTAACTTTCTTTGTTGTAGTCTGCCTTTTGGTAGTGGTCTGTTTCTGCGTTGCAGTTGATTTTTTGGTTGTGGTCCGACCTGTTGATTTTTGTTCAGCAGGTCTTGCTTTGTTTGCAACAGTTGTTTCTGAATTATCGCTTTTCTGCGTGGTAGTTTCAGATTCTGATGTTTCTTGCTCTGCTGTGATTTCATTTGTTATTGCATTAATTGTGTTTGCCTGCACTTCTGACTTTGAATTGGTTTCTTGTGTACTGCATCCTGAAAAGATTGCAATCAGAATTACAAGACATAAAATAATTGATTTAGTTTTAGTCATATAATCGACTCCTTTCAAACACACAGTATATACAAACGAATTCAAATGTCCAGACATTTTTACATAGAGGGCGAAAGCCCTTCATCTTCATCAGCAATCTCTTCAAAATCTTCGCCATCATCCTGTGCCTGTGAAATTTCATTTTCGTAGGCATTGACAACTGCTTTATTAAGATTTTCACGAGCCTGGGCAGTTATCGGATAAAAGGTTTCGGGATACTGCACCTTGCCGTTCTTATCAGTATAAGAACGAGTAGGCATCTGTGCAAATAAACCGTTTTTACCATTGCACACTTTGATTCCTGTAATTACAAATGAACTGCCGATTGTTGCAGAAGCATATGCCTTGAGACTTGTATTTCCGTCTGTAAGTCTGTCAATTGATGCTTTGATATACGGTGTTTTCACCTTATTCGTTTTTGCTTTGTTATTGGTTGCTGCCATAATTACTACCCTCCATTTTTACATAAAATACATTGCACAACCCATATCAGATTCAACTTCTTCATCTGATATTTCTTCGGGCTGAGCATACTTGTGTAAATACTTTTCTGTTTCTTCATCCGTTAATGATCTGAAATCTTCTCCGCCGTCACCAACAATAAAGAATGTTCCTGCTATAATAGAAGTACCGTTGTCAAGATGACGATTTCCTTTTAAGCCTTGCAGTTTGCCTTCTTCATTACAAATGATGATTGTATCATCGTCATTATATACGACTTCAATATATCCACCGACAATTTCTTGTTCTGCATTAAGTGAATTTTCGATTTCACTTTCATAAGCAGCCTTACCGGGTTCAACAACTACGATTCTCATATTTCACACTCCTTATGACATAGAAATACCGCTGTCCTCTACAGACTCGGCAGTATCATCTGAGATATTCAGTTTTTCTTTTGCCCAATCAGGCAAGAATTCATCTTTCAGAATACCGATAAAATCATTTCTGTCCCAACGGCATTCCTCATTATCTTTAAGAAAATATCCATATACCGCTCTGCCGCTTGCAGAAGGGGAACAGCCAAAACCTCCTGTTGCAACAAAAAGCTGATCTTCAGGTGTTTTATACTTATCATTCAACCTTGTCGGATTGAGAACAAGTATTTTTTCTTCCAATTCAACACCTGTCTTATCATCACAATGTGAACTGTCATAAAGATTGAGTTTGCCCCACTCGTTTCTTGTTCTGTCGATAAAAGCATTTATTAACACCGGATGCTCATTTATAAGATAATCTGTTCGCATATTGCTGTCTGGAGCACATAAACCTTTGCCCCATTCTCTGTTTTCTTTTGAATATCTTTCATCGTGCTGTGCTTTCTTCAAATTGTATCGCAGAATGAAGTTTACACGGTCAAATCCGAATTTCTTAATAATTGCATTTACACAATCGGAATTGAAATGATTATCCTTGAAGTTATCACCGATAGCCTTTTTGATAGCGACCGCACAATCCATGTTTGCTTTATGGCTTGCACGCCACCTATCAACCTCATTACAATGTCTTGCACTGCTGAGTGAATGCCTGTAAAACGGCACATAATCAAGCATTAACAACACCGCCATTCTTAGCTGCCCATTTCAATGATAAATGGACAAGTACTTCTCTCTGCTTGGATGAAGGCAGTCTGTCAATAAAGTCCCTTAACAGTTCATCATCCCTCATATCAGCAGGGGACAGATTATATTTTGGGCAGTTATTGTCACAGATTCTTTCCTTTTTGATTGTCACGGTGTTTTCATCATCAACCGTAAATGACAGCACATCGTTGTAACTGAAGCCGACTATTTCTCTGATTTCAAAAGGAATTGTAACTCTGCCTCGCTTTCCGAGAATTCTTAAAATTTTCATTTTACACCTCCGACTAATCATCAAGTATGCAGTTCTGACAATGAGGACAGAACATTTCGCAGCTTTCACAATCTGTGCAGTCATCATACTCATGAGCCAATTCGTCAAGTTCATCATCGTCTACCTTGCAGATATAGATATACCCATCTTCATAGTAGGATTCAAGTACGGAATCTTCATCAATTCCAAGAGTATTTGCCACTTCATCTGGCATGGCAATTTTGATTTTTACTTCAATTTCCATCTGTTTTCTCCTTTAATAATCATATTTTAAATCAAACAAGGATATCTGCCTTGTTTCATCCATCAATGTTTTTTTGTTTTCCTTTGCCTGTGCTTCTAAATCATAGTTTGCTATGAGCAGTTCTTCGTACATTTCACCGGGATTAATACCTTGCCTCATGTTGTGAAGCCTTTTCTGCACATAGGTATAAAATCCGTATTTTTCAGCAAGGCCAACAATAAACGGGTTATTGTTATAGGTGATTATAAATTTGCATTTACCGTCATATTTCAGATGAATGTCATTCATAAATTCAAATAATACCTCATGCTGACTAACATCAAAATTAGACTTTTGATAATACTTTTCCGTGTCCTTATACGGAGGATCAAGCAGTATAAAGGTATTCGGACCCGCAGCATAAAGAATTGCGTCTTTATAATCCCTATGCAGAATAATTGCATCACGCAAGCGTGTGCAAGCTGCCACTAATCTGCCGAATTTCCTTGTCATATCCCGTTTATCAATGGCAAAGGTTTTTCCTGTTGAACTGAAACTGAATGTCTGATTTTCAAAAAATGCGACTGCGAGCTTTATATCTTCCCATGAAGCGTTTTCTATTTTTAAGGCTGTATCAGTTACATCATCAAGAATATTCGGCACACCTTTTAACAGCATTTTATTTTCTTTGAATATCTGCTCGGAATTATATGAAAAATACAAGCGACCAAGTAAAAAGGCAAGTTTCTGTGAGCTTTGCAAAACTCTGAAAAACTTAACCAAATCGCCGTTATAATCATTGAGTATTTCTTTTTCTGACGGTTTCTTTCTCAGGAATACTTCAGCACTGCCCATACAAGGTTCAATATAAATTTTATGCGGTGGCATAAATGCATCAATAGTGGTGTAAATACACCCTTTGTTGCCTGTCCACTGAAGCGGACTGGCATTATCTGACATATCATCATCTCCGATCCGTGCTAAGATGATTTGTGCATAAAACAAAAAAGCGTGGCCGCTTTGTGTTAAATACACAAAACAACCACGCACTGTTTTCAAATTAATATATTATTTTAATTTTATTTCACATTGATTGTGTAAAATCATTGCTTTCACACATATCTTCATTCGGTCCTGTGATATTAACATATTCACCGATAATACAAAGAGCCGAATTATAACTCTCCGATGCTCTTATACGAGTACACATTTCAGATGCCTGTTCAGCCATACCATTATTGCGAAGTGTTCTTGATGCAATTCCCATAAGATTGAATATATTGCCGTCTTGTCCGATTAATTCGCAATCGGGCTTTTGTTTTGCAACAATAAATCCACCAAGATAATTAGGCACATAATCAGATAACCAAGTACCATAAAACTGTGTATGCGTTGCTATTCTCCACATAGCGAGCTTACCTATACTGAGTTCTACATCTTCAAATGGATAGAGCAGATTTGTAAGATTATCATTCTGAAATGCATACACCTTTTCAAATTTAGTACCGTTCAGGAGGATTCCACTCTCTGTCAGCATTTCATTGACACCGTCAATCCATTCTTGCAAATCACCACCGCAGCCTTGCAGGATAAGTCCTTCCTTATCACTCATCTTTCGCAATTCATCTGTGGTTATATTTTCTATTGGCATAAGCCCATACCTCCTGACTGCTGACCTGAAATATCCATAGTGAAATTTTCGGTTACATAATCGTCAATAGACAGATTATCTCCTCCGATAAAATTGATACTGTTTTCTGCATTGAATTCAATATATCCTTTATCTCCGAAATCAATAGCTTCATTAGTAATGATAGTACCGCCGTGATTCACTCTGACATTAGGTTCAAGCGTCGACAGAATTTCATCATCGTTATCTGATCTTCTTATGTGATAAAGGTTAAAACCCAAAGGTATATCATTAAGCGTTAAACGTTCATTTGTAAAAAGAGCAGGCTTGCCGAATAACTCAATCAACTCATAGTCCGACTCGCCTGTATAGATATAATCCGTTCCCGTTGCATTAAGATGCAGCTGAAAATCCGAAAGGTCGTATTCCCATACTCTTGCGGCAAATTCCAATGCTTCCTTGTTTGTTTCTTCATCTGCCGGATTCCATTC
This sequence comes from uncultured Eubacterium sp., assembly GCF_934525195.1. Taxonomy (GTDB): domain Bacteria; phylum Bacillota; class Clostridia; order Oscillospirales; family Acutalibacteraceae; genus Eubacterium_R. The sequence continues at coordinate 397,600 of NZ_CAKSZA010000001.1, read as the reverse complement.
TGATATGATTTCACCGCCTTTAAAGGTGTACATGCCGCAGTTTTGTCCGATATCCTCATCTGCAAATTCTGTTCGTATTTCAATATTAGGAAACAATCCCGACAATCGTTTCATAACAGGAAACGGTGTACTCCATGCAGTCTGAAAACTGATTGATTTTGCATTTTCATCAACCTCTGTACATTCGCAGGCATTCCATTTTGTACCCCAGTTTTTACAGTGCCATTCGTACCATGTCGGTGCTTCGTATTGATACAAATTACTTACTGCCGTAACACCGATATCCCAGATTTTCTTTTCTTTCTCATCTGAAATATCTGTGCTATGGTTTCTTAAATCAGCAATAAATTCTTCGTATGTTCCTTCCTTGCCTTTCAGTTCTTCAGGCATACTTTCAAGATAATTCTTAACCATCTCAATACCCTTGTTTGTTATTGAGCCACACTCAATATTAAGTGATTCCGGCATAGGAATAATTTTGTTGAAATCAATAGAACCGAAGCTGATTTCATCATTCTTGATTGCTTCAAGCATTTTCTTTATTTCAGCAGTATCACCACTGAATTTAATATTGTTCTGTACCCAATTTGGCATTATTTATCACCACCATAAAATATTCTTTTTAATTGTTCTCCAATAGCAGTAATGACTGGTACGCTAACTGCGTTTCCAGCCATTTTGTAGAGTCTTGCATCGGACATTCCGAGTGCTTTAACCTTATCAAATTGTTCGTCTGTAAAGCCTTGCAGTCTGAAGCATTCCCTCGGTGTCAATCGTCTGATATATCCGACAAAGAAGTTTCTGTTTTCATCAACAATAATCATTGCTGTTACAGTTTCTTTGTTTGGATTTTCAAAAGTCCAATAATTATGGAATGTATCACCGATAGAAACCAGTTCATCTGCTGTCAACTCCTTGAGTATAACCATAACTCCCGAATGTTCTCCGTGTCGATGACTGATTCCAGAATCCTGTCTTGCAGTAATACATCTTGCAAGCTGCGTTAGTTTAGCATTCGGATTCATATCTATAAAGTAAAAAGCCTGTGTACTGTTTGTTGTCAGAGTGTGAGCAATTTCTGATCCTACTCTGCCACGCCTTGAATTCATAGTTAAATATGAAACATCAATACTGTCATTCGGGAATGCAAACTGATAACCGCTTTTTGTTTTGGATTTAACAGGAATAGGAATCAGATAGAGTCCTGTTTTTCCTCCGCCTCCACCGCCGCCTGCTGTAAGGGTAATTGAGAGTCCATCAGCTGAGTAAACTCGATTACCTTCACTTCCCGGCACTCGTCTGACAATAGTCTTTGGATTTGTTTCGCTGAAAGCGAATACTTCGCCCCTGCATTTTTCTCTAAGAAATCCGGTAATGAACACTCTATTGCGGGATTGGGGAACACCAAAGTTTGCGCTGTTAAGCTGAGTCCATGAGACATCATACCCAATTTCATCCAATGCATTAAGGATGGCAGCAAATGTCCTGCCTTCGTCATGCGAAAGCAAGCCGGGAACGTTTTCAAGGAACAAAAGAGCGGGCCTTTTAACGGCAGCAATTCGAGCAATCTCGAAGAAGAGCGTTCCTCTTGTATCATTAAATCCGTTTCTTCGCCCTGCGATTGAAAATGATTGACAGGGAAAACCTCCTGTAATAAGGTCGATATCGGGTAAGTCATCGGGATTGATTTTTGTTGCATCTTCAAAATACATTTCTCCTTTTGTGTTATACATTGCTTCATACGCTCTGCGGGCATATTCATCGATTTCGCAGTAACCGACACATTCAAAGCTACCGACCTTTTCAAGTCCTGACCTAAAACCACCGATTCCTGAAAACATATCTAAATATTTAATTGACATAGGGCATTACTGCTCATCATCGTTTTTTCTGATTCACCTCACATTGACTGTGTCATTCCTGATTCTTCGACCAGGTCATCTGTCGTTTCTTCAACACAGATAGCATTGTTTTCTTCTTCAATTTCCTGTTCAGTCAGTTTTCTGAAGCTATCTGCGTGAGGACAAATTGCAAGCGTTCTTCCGTTATCCCAGTTCATATGGATTGTGCCAAGATCATCAACATGATTTACTGTACCTCTTGTGTTTGGCTCAACAGGATTCCGATCGTCGTCCATTTGGATGAGCAAAACTCTTGTTCCTTCGGGATATAGCTGTTTGTATCTTTCAGCTTGTTGCTGAAGTCTTTCCCATTCGTTCATTTAACTAATTTCCTTTCGCAATTATTTATCGTTATCATTGTGATTTGAACCTAATACAATCATATATAAAATCACTCCTTTCTATTTTTTTCGCATTCAATGGCTAACAATCCAAATCTTCGTATAGCCATTGAATTGCAGATAATTCTAAATATCATTAGTGGTATCACATCTTTATCTGTCATATCAGATACGCTTAAATACTTTGTGCCAAGATACATATCCCTTGCAGCACAAAACAGGCAATAACCATATTTACCTGTTTTTTTCAATGTGATTTTGTCAAATGATATTGAATTCACATTTACTTGGGAACAAACTTGTTTCCACACAATTGTATCTACAGTCAGCAAATATATTGCCGACATAAGAGCGTCGTTATTTTGGTTTTTACCTTCTATGGCTTTATAAAATCGTTGCAAATGTTTTTGCTTTGTATATTTCATACAGTTACCTCCATAATCACATATATTTTTTAGGCGACGATTGAATATTTTGTTATTAGAAAAAGCTGTACCCAATCGACTCGTTCCTGCAGGAACGGACAAACCGATTGGGTACAGTCCACTTTCTTTTTTATTTATACTGTTAATTCATTTGCTATCTTCTTTTGTGTGTTTGTATAAACTTTGATACTGTTTTCACTCTTATTTATTAGGTGTCAGGGTGCATTAATTAAGCACTTAAATAAATTAAACTCGGAGAATTGAGTAAATTTCATTTTTCTTATCCTTTCTTTTAAATTTTAAAAGAAAAAAGCGTGTAATCTCTATTGAAATCACACGCTTAAATTTAATAATATTTAATTTTAATACATCACTAAACACTTGCGTTTTGCCAAAAATACAATAATCATATATATCCGAGATACTGTTTTTATGTTTTAATTGTCTTTACTTTTAGATTTATCATTTCTACCTGAATAATATTCCATTTCATTAAGGGCATCTAATAATTTTTGATCTTGCTTGCACCCATCGGTATAATATGTAATAAATTTTGCAAATTTAATAATAACATAAATTATTACACAGGCAATAACGACTGCAATGATTTGTTCAACAGAGACCACACTATCACCATTAACAAGCAAAGATATTACAGCACCAATAGGAATGCCTATCAATATTTCAAACGCTTTGTTGCTCAAAGACGAATACTTAGAATCTCTTCTTTCAAAAACAGAACAGCACTCTTTTTTTAAGCAATTGCGTTTTTCTGCAGTGTCTATTCCGTTATCTACTAGTATTCTATTAATATTACTCAAATATTCATCATATGCGTTATCTAATCCTTTTATCTCTTTTTCGTGCATTTTGACATCATATAATTCTTCTGCTTTTGCATCCCATATTTTTACACATATAATTATTAATAACGCAGGTATTATGCACCACAATTTATTTATTGAAACAACCAGCAATATTACTAAAGCCACTATAGATATTATTGTCAAAATAAATATCGTCCAATGAAATGGCTTAAATAATTGTTTTATTTCCGAAAATGTTCTAAATCGCTTCAATTCTTTTTCAGAATAATCATTGCCAATTTCCTTTCTTACATTGAAATATTTGTATGTCATCGTTTCACCTCATATTCACAATATTTTCATTCAATTAACATATCAACTCAACTTTTATGATATTTTATTTGCAATTTCGATTTCATCATATAACTATTTAATTATTTGTTATTTCCAAATTTAGATTAGAAAAAGCATTGGCCACACATCTATGAACTGAATTATTTTCAAGAACAGGAAGAGTTCTGCGTTTATTAATTAATTCTTGTAAAGAGTTGATAGCCTCTATTGTTTTGCTTCTTTCAACAATTTTCATTCCGCCACTAATTTGAACAGATAATTTTAAGTAGTGTATGTTTTGAACGATTCGTTCAACAATCCTTAATATTATAGGAGATGAACTAAGCAGAATACGAGTTATGCTTAAACTAGCAAAAAATTTTATCTTAAAAAGGCCACAAATAAATAACATAATAAACAAAAAAACTGATGTCAGTACTATTCTAATTTTAGTTAATTTATTATTCCACCAACAATTTTGTCGCATACATTCATATATTGCATTTTCACCTTCTAAAGGACTAGAAAATTCATACCAATCTAATACTCCTGGTGGATTATCATGCCCTGTACGTTGAATTTGTTGAATATACTTTTTGGGTGCCTTATGTTCTTCTCTTACTGCATACTCTTTCAGTTTTATTTTATCATTATTGGAAAATAAATCTTTATTTGTTCCTAAAACATATGAATCAAAATAATTACGCATACTCGATGCTTTTTTTATATTCTCATTAAATCTCCACGATAAAAACAGAGCCAGAAAATCAATGGCAGACGTAACACATATCGTAATTGTATCATATGGCTCTGAGCTAGGCAAAAAGAATGTCGCCCAACTCAACAAGCAGAATATCCAACTGCTTCTATTATATCTCTCGGCTCTATTGTAACATTGACGTGAAGCAAATTGATATCGGAGCATATTTTCTTCGTTTTGCCTTTTAAATATTTCTTCGCTTTTTGTCATTTTTTAACTCCTCAACAATATTGTCAAAATCTTGTAATAAAATTGCTCTTAATTTTTCATTTTTATAAAATTCTAGTAATACTTCTCCATGGCATTTTCGCAGACGTTTGTCACTTCCACAAGGACAAATGTGATGACCTCTATATGAATTGTGCACAATATATTTCATAAGATTAAATGTTGCAACAAGATCTTTTGCGAAGAAAAGATCTTGATATGTTTCTAAAATTCCAATACATCCATGTTGTCTTTCTCCAAACGGAAATTCTCCAAAACGTTGAAAATATTCATATGATAAGAAATATATTTCTACATATTCTTTCATCCATTGTACTAAATCAAACCCATTTAAAAAACGAATCCTAATTTGTGTATCAGTTGCCAAACATAATTCACCATTTGAATAATAATGATGATAATTTCTACTGATATATTTGTCGCTGTCAACAACATACGGCAACTTATAAGATTCTATTGGTATAAATACATCAATGTTATAGTTCTTACATAAAATGAATTTATTGAAATGCCTATTTACTAAAATACTTCCTTTCAAGTGTACAAGTTTTGAATTTGAATCAACTAATTTCAAATTAGGATATTCACATAACAAGCTATTGATTTGACAATTCGCACTTTTTTCGGTAAAAATCATATTTTCTTCCATGGCTTTGCAACATTGGTTGATGAAACAGATGTAGATGGGATTGGACAATACTTTTTTCCCCATACTGACGAAATTAAATTAGAACCGAATGCTGTTTCCATTGTCGCCCTAAACTCACTTTCATTTAAATTCACCGAACTAATTAGATCATTCTGTGCTGCTTTAATCCATAGAAAAAATCTTTTTGGAACATTCGGGTTTTCATTCCATTGATCTGTTAAATTATCTTCTGGATTAGCTGGATTTTCCATAAACCACTTGTTACCTTTTCTTGAAATCAACCTATTATCTGGATATCGTTCCAAAAATACTTTTTCTGTTACAAATTGATAATTACTATATGTAGTAATTTCATCAAGTACACAGTTAAGCAGTTCAAACACTGATAATGTAGGCAATTGTGTTTGTGCAACTTTTGCTACAATTGTGCCAATGATTGCAGAAATCGGTTTCGTATCTTCCCCATCAACAAATGAGCTATAATATACATCCCTGTGATACTTTAGTATTTGTATCACACGTTGCACTGAAGACCTAAGCAGGTCATTGGGTATTTCTTCTATAGTTGAAAACATATTACTATTAGCTTCAATTATCATTTGACGTTGACGCTTTTCGCAAGCTATCAAAAAAGGTTGATTAATTTCTTCAAACCACTCTCTATAGCCTCTTGGATTGTTAGTAATCCAATTATAATTCACATTACAATGTTTTGGGATTGCAATAGCTGTCTTTATTAAGTTAGGTTTAAAACATTTTTGTGATAAGCGTTTTTTGTTTTCTTCAGTTTCATCTGCTGCTGGTACAATATCGATTGAAAAACTAACGCCATCAATGTCTGCATATCTTACAGTAATACACTTGTCACTAATCTCCAATTTACCTTCATACAAGTCGCTTTTTGTAAGAATTTCTTCAACCTCTTTTCTTAATTCTGCAGCGGATTGTTGATCACGTGTTTTTCTTAACTGACAAACAAAATCCAAATCATAAGAAGCATCTGTGCTTTTGCTAACAGGTCGAATTACTGTACCAAGTGAAAATGAACCTTGTGGATATATTTCAGCTTCTATGCCATTACTCTCAAGATACTTCGCTATTCTTTGATATTTTGATACTGCATTTTGATACTGCGTTGGTGATAAATCCAATTTTCTAATTAGTTTAATAATATCGTTTTGACGTTCAGAAGGTTCGTAAATATTCATATTTTATATCTCCTTATTTTTAGTTTGGCAATTTTATTGCATTTATTATGAATATATTTGAATGCACTTCTTAGCACTCTTAACTTTTGAGTGCTAACCCTAATTGATATTATAGCATAAGCTATCAATTTGTCAATAGCATTTTCAAAGATTTTGTGATTTTTTCTCATTTACGCAAAAAGTCAATGTAAAAATCACAAAATAATTTATTGACAACAGCGTTTTTTTCGTTTATATTAATATAAACAGTAAAGGTGGAACAAATTATGTTATCAGAATTTAGAATTAGCAATTTTTTATCTTTTGACGAAGAACAAGTTTTTTCAATGGAAGCTGGAAAAGTGCGCAGCAACATCAAACGAGTATATACAAAAGACGGCTTTAAACTTCTAAAATTTATGGCAGTGTATGGAGCAAATGCTTCTGGAAAATCGAATTTAGTTGCCGCATTTGATTTTGCACAGTCTGTAATCGTTGGAGAAGTTCCTAGCTCATATGCTAATTGTTATTGCAGAGTTAATAACAAAAACATAGATAAGCCATCTCATTTTGAGTTTACTATTAAAATCGGAGATAAAAAGTACATTTATGGATTTCATCTACTAATAAATTCAGGTATTTTCACAGATGAATATTTAAAACAGTATAAATACGGAACAACATACAAAACAATATTCTTCCGCGACATAAAAAACAGCCAATATGAAGTCGATACATTTTTTAAAGATGATACCATTAATGAACGTTTAAAAATATATGCAGAAGATGTAGTATCTGATGGCTCAATACTCTTTTTGCGATTAATGAACCAAAACAAAGATTCTTTGTATACACATGAATCACCGTTATCAATTTACAAAAAGGTATACAATTGGTTTAAATACAAATTAAGTGTAAATCAACCTGATCGACCTGTTACAGGTTACTCTTACTTAATTAATAGCGACAGTGTAGAACAAATTAGTAAGCTACTTTCTATGTTTGGAACAGGCGTTTCTAAATTTGCTATAGCTGATGTTTCTTTAGAGAAAGTTTCTTCTAGCATTCCTAAAGGTTTAATGCAAGAAATAATCGATAATCTAAATAAACAAAAGCAACGTTTTGATAAAAAAGGCTTATCTGAAATCCCATCTGTAATTTTACGTTCAAGTGACGACAATACGATGTTTATCATCCAGCTTGAACACGAGAAAATAAAATGCAAAACATTAGAATTCAAGCATGAGAAAACCGATGCTATTTTTTCATTGAATGAAGAGTCAGATGGAACAATACGTTTACTTGATTTAATAGAAGTACTATTATGTAAAGATACTGAACGAGTATATATAATAGACGAAATCAATAGAAGATTTCATCCGTTATTAACTTATAAATTTGTAGAAGAATATCTCAAACTTGCTATTTCTAGAAATATCCAATTAATAGTTACAACACACGAATCAAAACTAATGGATTTTAATCTTTTGAGAAAAGATGAAATAAACTTTATTGACAAAAGTGAAGATGGAAAATCCACAATATTTTCATTGAATACATTTAACGAACGATTTGATAAAAAAATATGTAAATCCTATCTTGATGGAGAATATAATGCTATACCACGATTCAAAACACCACAATAAATACTTCTTTTGTGAATCATAGTAATTAATGGCATTTCTTTAAAGCATAAAAATATTTTGTGTTGAACTGACCACTTATTGACCACATATTTTCAGTAAAGCATGGAAATAATGGGAATAATAGTGTTAAATATGGCTTAAAACGGTGTAAAAGAGATTTGTCGGTACGGCTACGAACCAGTAGGTCGGGGGTTCGAGTCCCTTCCAGCGTACCAAAATAGCGAAGTAGATATTTATCTGCTTCGCTATTTTATTTTTGGTTGTAGGGACTCGAACCCTATAATACAAAAACCGACGCACCGCTGTACGACGGTTTTTGAGAGGAGAAGCATATGAAGTGATTGTTAATGATTGCTTTAGCAATTATTTTAATCACGGAATATGCTTGGACGAAGCGTACCAAAAAGCCCAAGGTGGATTTTTCCACTTTGGGCTTTTTAATATGTTGTAATGGTGTGCGCAGCACACCTTAACAAAATCTGACGCACTACTGTACGGCAGATTTTGAGAGGAAAAACATACGCAGTGATTGTTTGCAAATGCTTGCATTTTGCTTTAATCACGAAGTGTGTTTTGACGAAGTCCCTTCCAGCGTACCAAAAACGAGGAATGTTCTTTAGGATGTTCCTCGTTTTTATTATTTTGGGTTGTAGGGGCTCGAACACTGAGAGGGTTTTTGTTAAATTTGCTTGACAAATTTGGTTTATTGTTATAGACTACAAGTGAGGTCGATAGTTATAAACCGAAATGAGGTGATGTTATGGATTTGAAATTGTGCGAAAGCGATTATAAGTTTATGAATGTGATTTGGGAAAACGAGCCATTGACCTCGCACGAATTGGTCGAGAAATGCGAAAAAGCACTCGGATGGAAAAAATCCACCACTTATACCGTGCTCAGAAAAATGTGCGAAAAGGGCTTTGCGCAAAATGAAAATTCGCATATAAAATCGCTTGTTGAAAAAAGAAATGTTCAGGAATATGCAAGTGCAAGATTTGTTGAAAATTCCTTTGGCGGGTCGTTGCCGAGTTTTTTGGCAGCATTTTTGAACGGACGAAAAATCAGCAACGGAGAAGCAGAGGAATTGAAAAACCTTATTGATTCATACAAGGAGGACTGATTATGACCGATTTGTTTATAAGCGTTCTGAATATGAGCATAACCGCAAGTTATGTCATATTGGCGGTGCTGGTTGTTCGCTTTTTTCTGAAAGATATGCCTAAAAAATATTCCTATCTGATTTGGAGTGTTGTGGGATTTAGGCTTGTTTGCCCTGTCAGTTTTAAGTCGATTGTCAGTCTGTTTAGCTTGAAGCCGTTTGATATGACAATGGTGCAGTCGGGCGATACATCATCTATGGATTATATCAAATCCGCTCCGAATCAAACAGCAAATAATGTGAGCGTAGGTTTGCCGAATACAGATTCTGTCATTGGGGATATTACTTCAAGCTATTTGTATTGGGCAAATATTGATTGGGTGTTGTTGGTCTTGTCTTCTGTATGGGCAATCGGTATATTTTCGCTAGTCATTTATTCTGCGGTAAAATATATGCGCCTCAGAAAAAGCCTCGATACAGCTGTTTTATTTAACGATAATGTATATCAGGCAGAGGGAATATCGTCACCGTTCATAATAGGAGTTTTTAAGCCGAAAATTTATATTCCGTACAATGTAAGTGATGATTTTTTGCAATATGTGTTGCAACACGAAAAATATCACATCAAGCGTTGCGATAATGTGATAAAAATAACAGCGTATCTTCTTTTGATATTGCATTGGTTTAATCCGCTGTGCTATTTGGCATTTTATCTTATGTCCAAAGATATGGAAATGAGCTGTGACGAGTGGGTTTTGTCACAGAATCCAAGCATAAAAAAGAAATATTCCTATGCCCTGTTGTCGTTTGCTTCGGCAAATCGTATGCCGTTGGCAAATCCGTTGTCGTTCAGCGAGAATGATGTTAAAAGCAGAATAAAAAATGCGCTCAGATATAAAAAGCCAAAAAGATTTATGTCGCTTTGTGCAGTCGTTTTGAGTTTGGCTGTCCTTGTGTTGTGCAGTGCCAATCCAAAGCAGACGGTTAATAAGCAGGATTTTAGAGAACTATCAAAAAACACATTATTAAGCGGTGTGATAAGTGCTTCGTTGACCGAGCAAATTATGAGTTCAAAGTCGGAAGAAGAACTGAAACCTGTTGAAAGCCATATAGTTCTCGGTAAACAAAAGGGAGATATAAACAAAAATAATTCGGAAAATTTAACAACATATTTTATTTATGCTTTCATCGCTTCTTATCAGGAACAAGGCAATAATTTCGTTAATTCGTGCGGGAGTTTGAATGTATATGGAATTACGGTAAAAAAAGACGGCGACAAGTATATTTGCGTTGATTCTTGGATACCGAGAGACGGCGACTATTATCCGAAAGACATTAAGAAATATTTACCGCAAGAGGCATATTTAAAATATCAAAATATTTCTTATAATGATAATTATAGGCTTCGAAACGAGGCGGTAAAAATCGCAGTCGAAAGCAATAACATTGATATAAACAAATATATTTCAAATGAATTTGACGGTTTGGTAAATATTGCAAAGGCAAACGGTGATTATTCACTTTGCGAAGAAAATATAAATCTTAATTCTTATTGCGACTACACATTGAAATATATTTATTCAAAGTTTTTGCAGGGTAATCAAAAAGGTTTGTATGCAGATATGTATCTTTCTGTTTTGATTGAAATGCTTGGCGATGAGGCAATAAAAGCAAATCCGAATAATCCGCAAGAATACTTTGATGATTTTTACAGTCATATAAAAACTGTTTTTGAGAAAAACGATGAGGGTTTTGTCAAAGCAAATTATCCAAAATCCTATGTTTTGCTGAAAATGACTGTGTTGAATGAATCCAAAGAATAAATTTGCAATATTTGTTTTAAGTGCAGAGGTGAGGCAGAGGCGAAACTGCTTCACCTTTTATTTATCCCTTTGATTTTCGTGATGAATGTGGTATGATTATTACATAATAATTATTTACACTAACATTGAGGAATGAATATGAATACAAGAGAACAAATCCACGCTTTGTCCGATGAAATGCTTGAAAATCTCGGCAAGTTGGTAGAAATTGATTCACAGCTTGGCACTCCGTCAGAGGGTAAGCCTTTTGGTGACGGTCCGGCAAAGGCGCTTGAAGTCGGACTGAAAATTGCCGAGGAGCTTGGCTTCAAAACCGTAAATCTTGATAATTACTGTGGTTATGCAGAAATTGGCGAGGGCAAAGAAATTGTCGGCATTGCAGGGCATTTGGATATTGTGCCTGTCGGCGGTGATTGGAGCTATGATCCGTTCAAACTCACTCGTGAGGGCGACTTCGTTTACGGTCGTGGCACAACTGACGATAAAGGCCCTGTAATCGAGGCTTTGTATGCTATGAAATTGCTTCGTGAATCGGGCGTTGAGTTGAACAAACGAGTTCGTTTGATTATGGGTTGCAACGAGGAAACAGGCTCAAAATGTATGGAGCACTACAATCAGGTTGAGGAGGAACTGTCTTGCGGTTTCACTCCCGATGCAAATTTTCCGTGTATTCACGGCGAAAAAGGTCATCTCACAATGATGGCTTATTCGAAAAATACAAAGATAATTTCTATGAACGGTGGCTTTGTTTCAAACGCAGTTTGCGACACTTGCACCACTGTCGTTCCGTCAGAAATCGGACTTAAAGAGAAGTTGGAACAGGCACTTTCCGAATCGAAGTTGCAGGAATACAAGATTGATGAGAAAAATGGGCAAATCACGATTTACGCCAAGGGTGTGCCGGCTCACGCAAGCACTCCGAACTTCGGTGTCAATGCAGCAGGCGTGACTATGGAATGTCTTGCAAAGGCAGGTTTTGAGGACGACTTCGTGAAGTTCTACAATCAGCATATCGGCACGGCTTGTGACGGCGAGGGAGTCGGTCTCAAAATTTCCGATGAATTCGGCGAGTTGACATTCTGCAACGGAATTGTAAAAACCGCTGACGGCGTGATTTCTTGCTCGATTGATATTCGTGTGCCTGTGACATTCAAAAAAGACGATATTTTGAAATTGGTAGACGGCAATTTGGAGGACGAAAACGGTCGAATTGAGATCACCGAAATAGGTGAGCCGTTGTTTTATCCGAGAGAATCTCCGCTTGTAAACGCTTTGTACAAGGCTTATGTGGATGTAACGGGCGACACAGAAAACGAACCGATGGTAATCGGTGGCGGAACTTACGCAAAGTCGCTGAAAAATATCATTGCATTTGGTCCCGAAAAGTTGGGAGTGGATTATCGTATCCACGGTGCAGATGAATACATCCTTGTTTCCGAAATGGAGGAAGCAGTGGAAATCTATATGGAAGCAATCAAAAACTTGCTTGCCATTTGAATTAAAAAATTTTGATTAAGTTATGAAGGTGTTAATATGTGGTTGTGGCTGATTTTTGTTTTTGTAACTCCTGCGATTATGATTTTTGCCGGTTGGATGATGTGGAAACATTGTCCGAAAGACATCAATGGTCTTGTTGGATATAGAACAACCCGTTCAATGAAAAATATGGACACTTGGCAGTTTGCACACGATTTTTGCGGGCGACTTTGGTGGAAAATCGGCTTTGTTATGCTTGCCGGATCTGCATTGGTTTTCGCTTTTGTTTGCCGTTCTGACGAAAAAACTATTGGTATTGCAGTATCTGTTCTTCTTTTGGTTCAGTGTGCGGTGCTGATTGCTTCAATTGTTCCTACCGAAAAGGCATTGAAAACTACATTCAATGATGATGGCACTCGTAAATGAAAAATAAGACTCAAGGACAAAATTCTTGAGTCTTTTGCTGTCTATATATTGTTTTAAATTATTTAAAATAAGAGCTGAAGTCCCATTGCGATGATCCACATATATGCACAGGTTTTCGGAATCATAAGCAAGCCAACCTTTGGTTTTGTTTTGCTGAACAATGTTACAGGGAGGTAGCAACCGAATGAAATGATGATTGCGGCAACCATTCTTGTCATATGAAGGTTGTTAGTATTGCCTGAAATTGCGTAAAGGATGATTACGCCGATGCCTGTTACTGCAAAAACTGCGTTTCTGATAACGGAAAGCTTCATATTGCCTTCGTCTGAACACCAGTTGTTTTGCGGAAAAACGCAGATTACTATTCTGATGATTGCAGAAATCCAAATCATTGCTTCAACTGCAACAGGTGCTGTCAATTCGGGGAATGTAAGCTTCCAGATATACAGCAAAACAATGTAGAACGCTGTCATTGTGATTGATGAAACCTGCAAGCCGAGTCCGAGTTGTCTTTTGATTTTGTCGTTGCTACCGTGAACTGCTCTGATAATTCTCGGAACAAGGTGGAATGCGTCACCGCCGCAAAGCGTCAATGTCAACACTCCGTACAAGATGAACAAAGGATTGCCATTTGAAAATGCGAAGAATAAAATACCTGCGATTAAGTCGAAAATCAAGTATCCTGCGTCAAAAATTGCTTCCATAATATCGGGAATTTGCGGTTTGTATTTTTCGTTTGCCATAATTAAAACTCCTTTTTACTCTAAATATATTAACATTTCGGATTTTATTTATTCTTTAAACAATCTTCTGCATTATTGCAGATTTTTTCAAAAATATTTTTGAATGTTGCGATTTCCTCATCCGAAAATCCTTTGAGCACATCGTGGGCAAAACGCTTTTGCGTGTCGATACCCTCGTAAATTATGCTTTTTGCACTTTCGGTAACAAAAATCTCTATGTGTTTTTTGTTGTTTTCGCTTTGCTTTTTTTCAATCAAGCCTTTGTTTTCAAGCGATTTGAGCGAGGTTGAAACATGAGATTTTGTTGATTTGCGAATTCTGACAATGTCTGCCGCCGTGTTGAATTCGGGGTTGCCGTGCAAAAACATCAGTATATCATATTCCATTTGGGTCAAATCGTACTTGTCGCAAATCGAACTTGTGAGCGATTCATAATAGCCGGTAATTGTTTTGTGCCTGTCCCAAAAATGCATATTGGCACTCCTTGTTAATCGTTCTATTTAGAACTATTATAGCGTGCGATATGTGGTTTGTCAATACAAAAGTTTTGCCGATTTGTAAATTCTGCTTTTGGTGATTATTGTCACTTGATAAAAAACGGATAGTCAAAAGTGCTTGATTTATGAACATTATTAATGTTATAATTAATAGATAAAGGATTTATCAATGTGACTGTAATTGTATTGTTTTTGAGGAATTTGGTCTTATGCAACAGTTTACAAAAAAGGAAATAAAATTGTCTATGCTTAGGCTTCTTCAATCAAAGCCGCTGGACAGCATAAAGGTAAAAAATATCATAGATGATTGCTCCATCAGCAGAAACACATTCTATTATCACTATGATGATATTTTTGATGTGCTCAAAGAGATTTTTAACGAAGCGCTCGAAAAGGTGATTGAAACTGATGCAAGCGAATTCACTTGGGAGGACGCTTTCAAAAAAATGGCAGGAAGCGTTTTGATTAACAAAAATATTATTTACAATATTTTCTCGTCAAAATATTTTGCAGAAATAGAGGCATATATCGTCAATGCAATGGGTATACTCATTGCAAGCAAAATCCGAGAGCAGTGCGTTGCGGAAAATCGTATTATCAGTGATGAGAACATAACTATTATTTCAATATTCTATAAGCACGCCGTTACGGGCACATTTATAGAGTGGATACAAAAGGGAATGAAAACCGACCCTGAGGAATTTATCAAAAAAATCGGCAAGATATTCCCGCAGAATATACTCAATTCAATAGATTTGTTGTAGTACAAAATCGAGAAAGTGTGCGAAAATTGCATACTTTCTTTTTTTTGACCCTTTCTTGTTTGTTCATTATTTGGTTATAATGAACTTATACTGAAATAATTATTTACTGAAAACCCTCCGACAAGAAAGATTAAAAAAGGCGTAAGCACAAATTTGAACAAAACTAATTGAGGTGAATATATGAAAAAATACAATGTAACCGTTCCGTCAAGCGACTCAAAAAATTTGCTCAACACAGTTGTTTGGGAACCTGATGAGGGGGCAAAAGCTGTTTTGCAGCTTGTTCACGGTATGGCGGAGCATATAGAAAGATACAGCGATTTTGCGGAGTATCTCACAAATTACGGTTATATAGTTATCGGTCACGACCATTTGGGGCACGGCAAAACCGCCAAGTCTGAAAATGATTTGGGTTATTTTGCAGATGCAAACGGTGACGAAATCGTTATTGACGATGTCTACAGAGTGACTCAATATGTCCGTGAAAAATGGACGGAACTTCCAAACTATATTCTCGGTCACAGTATGGGTTCGTTCTTTGTTCGTCAGTATTTGACACAGTACAGTTCCGATGTTCACGGCGCAATCATTGTCGGCACAGGTTGGTTTCCTAAAATTTTGGCAGATATGGGTGTGCTTTTGGCAAAGAGAGAAATAAAAAAACACTCTCCGCATTATGTCAGTAAAATGCTTGTTAATATGTCAATCGGTCAGTACAACAAGGCGTTTGAGCCTGCAAGAACACCTTGCGATTGGCTTTCAAGAGATATGGACAATGTTGATGCGTATATGGATGACCCACTTTGCGGATTTGATTTCACAGCAGGCGCATACAAGGATTTGTTCACCGTTATTCAAAAAATTGCCTCAAACAGTAACCTTGACGGTATAAGAAAGCGTTTGCCGATTTTGATTACTTCAGGTGAGGAAGACCCTGTCGGCGGAACAAAGGCTTGCAATAAGTTGATAAATCAGTATTATATGGCAGGCTTGCAGAATTCAAATTTGAAGTTGTTTGCCTATGACCGCCATGAAATTTTGAACGAAATCGACAAGAGCATGGTTTATCTTTACATAAAGAATTGGCTTGATAATCGTGTGGGCGAAGCAGAGGTTTATAAGAATTTAAGCAAAATTTCCGAATACGGAGAATAATTTTAAAGGGCATAGTTTGACTATGCCTTTTTTATTTGTAAATATTTCTTGATAAATTCCTGAGTGTTTTATATAATATAAATTAGGTTAATAGGCGAAAAATAACTGATTTTGATGAGAGGGTAAATTATGTACAGTGTTCTTGTTGTTGATGATGAAGCTCGCCAGAGAGAGGCGGTTATAAAAAGTGTTGATTGGCAGGGTGCAGGTTTTAACGTTGTAGGCGATGCCGAAAACGGAATCGAAGCTCTCGAACAGCTCGAAAAACTTGAGCCTGATTTGATTTTGACGGATATAAAAATGCCGCTTATGACAGGACTTGAGCTTGCACGCAAGGCTCGAGAAGTTCGTCCTGCCACAAAACTTGTTATTTTGAGTGGCTATGATGATTTTGAATACGCACAGGAAGCGTTTAAATATAATGTTATCCGCTATCTTTTAAAGCCTATTTCTGCACAAGAACTTAGTGATGAACTTGTAAAAATCAGAGAAGAAATGGATTTTGAATTTGAACAACTCAAAAGTGGAACTTCTGATGAAAACACTTCAATCAGGCTTGAAAAGGCAGAATATTTACTTCCGCTTCTTCTCGGAACGGGTGATGATAATTATCCCGATGAGGTACTTGTGCAAACTGCAAAGAGGCTTGGAATTGTCAAAAGCGACGGCGATTGCTTCAGTGTTGTTGTGTCAAAATTCAAAAATGTTCAAGGCAAAAATGTAACAGAAAATCACCATATAGATTTTGTAAACACTATTGTCGGCAAGTATGCGGATTGCGAAAGTTTCCTTGTTAACGGCAGAATTGTAACTCTTGTTACAAGCACTCCCGAAGATATGTCAACAAAACTCCGTATCCCTGTTATTGAAATGGTGCAAAGTGCAAAGAAACTTCTCTCTCAAAAATGCACAATCGGTATCAGTCAAACCGTTGACCGTCCGTCGTTGCTTGCGTTTGCTTGCACACAGGCGATTACCGCAAGAAGATACACTTCCGACGGCACAGGCGATATTCGATATATCAACGACCAAGAGCCGAAAAGTTCTTTTGAATACGAGGCTGTGGACAAATCGGTTGACAGGCTTGAACAACTGCTTAAAGTCGGCACAAAGCAGGAAATCAACGATTATCTTGAAGAAATGCTTGCAGGCAAAAGCAGAGGCGGTATTGATTATCTCATCATTCAAATCCTTGCAACCGCCCACAGATGCGTCAGCGTTTTGTCAGATGCAAATGCTTTGTCGGAACTTTTTTCTTCAAATAATTTCATCACTTCCCGTCTTTCGTTTGATTATAATGAGAGATACAAAAAGGAACTTATTTCGCTGTGTCTTAATGCAAGAGATATGATTTCTCGCTCACAAAGACACGAGAGCGAGTCCATTTGTGATAAGGCTCTCCAAATCATCAATGATGAATATATGAATGAGGACTTGTCTTTGACCGACGCAAGCGAAAAACTCGGAGTAAGTCCAAACTATTTGAGTGCACTCATCAAAAAAACAAAATCGCAAAACTTCGTTTCTCTTGTTACGGAACGCAGGATGAAGGCGGCAAGCGACCTGCTTTTGTGCACTTCTATGAAGATTTTTGAAATATCGCAAAAATGCGGATACAGCGACCAGCACTATTTTAGCTACTGCTTCAAGCGATATTACGGTATGTCGCCTAATAAGTACAGAGAGGAACACTTGGGTTCAGGCAATGTTTAAGTTGAAAAAAACAAGACTGTCGGGTCTTATTATTGCAGTTGTTGTTTGCGGAATTCTGTTTTCTGTTTTTGCTTCAACTGTATTCTTTGGTATGTTCCACCAAAGGTTGATGATTAATTCGGCTGCCGTTTCGTCAAAACAGACCGTGTCGCAAGCTGATGTCGCGGTGTCGGGTTATATGTCGTCCATAAAGAAAAAACTCAACAATCTTTGTGAGGAAACAAACAGCTGTAAAAGTGAAAAAGAACTTCAAAGCGTTTTATCAACTTCGGCAAGACTTGAGGATGATATTTACAGTGTTATGATTTATGACGATGACGGTCGACTCCTTTTGTACGGCAACGAAAACAACGACAAGGCAAAGGACAGCGCAACCGATATGCTTCTTGACAAGGCGGATTTCTTTGCGGCGTCAAGCGGTTTTGCGGTCACCGACCCACATGTCAATGCGATGTATAAGGACAAGTATCCGTGGGTGGTCACTATTGCAAGGCAGGAGTATTCAAGTCTTTACAAACAGCAGGTTTATGTTGCTGTTGACTATAAGTTTTCGCAGATTGCAACTTATGTTGACAATATCAGTATCGGTCAGCGAGGCTATTGCTACATCATCAATTCAAAGGGCGATGTGGTGTATCATCCTCAACAGCAGATGTTGTTTTCGGGTATAAAAACCGAGAGTACGGACAAAATTTCAAAAATGACGGACGGCACTCATATTGAAAAGGATAATATTTATTGCCTTATGTCGATGAGCGGTTGCAATTGGCGAATTGTCGGAGTCAGCTATAATGATGAGGTTACAAAATCGGTGAGAGAACAGTTGCTTCTCGGATTTTTGTTTGCGCTTCTTTTCAGTTTGCTTATTTCTCTTGTGATTTATTTGATTTTGTCACGAACTGTTACCCGACCTGTAAGACGGCTTGTTTCATCTATGCAGGAATTTGAAAAGCAGGCGGAAACTTTCAAGTACAATGCCGATATGAGTAATGTTGTTGAATTCCAAACGCTTTCAACGTCGTTTGAGCATATGGTTGGTATGATTCAGTCGCTTATGGAAAAGGTGCACAATGAGGAAATCATCTTGCGCAAGACGGAACTTAAAGCCTTGCAGGCGCAGATTAATCCTCACTTTTTGTACAACACTCTTGATTCTATCCAGTGGATGTGCGAGCAGGACAACAGCAAGGATGCTGTCAAGATGGTTGGCGCACTTGCAAAACTTTTTAGGATCAGTATCAGCCACGGAAATGAATTTATCACCATCGGTGATGAACTCAAGCACGCAGAAAGTTATTTGATTATTCAAAGCTACAGATATAAAAATCAGTTTACTTATTCGTTTGATGTCGACGAGGATTTGCTCAACTGTATGTGCAACAAAATCACCGTTCAGCCGTTTATTGAAAATGCAATTTATCACGGACTTGACCGAATGGTTGATGAGGGTGAAATCAAAATCACCGTTAAGCGTGACGGCGAGGATATTTTGATTATTATTGCCGACAACGGACTCGGTATGACCGAGGAGCAATGCAGAAAAATTCTTGAAAAGGGCAGAAGTGATTCGAGAGGTATCGGTGTAAAGAATGTTGACGACCGCTTGAAAATCTATTTTGGCGAACATTACGGTATTAATATTGAAAGCGAACTTGATGTCGGAACAACCGTTACTGTCAGAATCCCTACGATAGAGAAAGGACACGAAAATGAATATTAAAAAAATATTGGCTTCGCTTTTGGTGTCGGTTCTCGCTATCGTATGCTTGATTGGGTGCACAAGCACCGCAAAACCAACTGTTCACGGCAAGGTCGCCGTCATCACCAAGGGCAGCGATTCATATTTTTGGAACGATTTGAAAAACGGTGCCGTATCTGCCGGAACGGAATATAACATCGATGTTACGGTTGAAGGTCCTGACAACGAATCTGATTGCAAGGCTCAAAACAAATTGATAAAAAATGCTGTTGCACGCAATGTCGATGTCATTGTTTTGTCTGCGATAGATTACGAAAAAACCGCACCTGCCGTGCAAGATGCCGTTGACAGCGGAATAAAGGTTATTATGATAGACAGCGATGTTGATGTGAAAAACACACAGGCGTTTATCGGAACTAATAATATTCAGGCAGGCAAAAAAGCAGGCGAGGCAGTTGAAAATTTGTGCAAGGATGAGAGTAATATATATATAGGTATATTAAGTTCGGGTGAAAACACCGAGAATAATACCGAGCGTCAGCAGGGTTTTGCCGAATATATTGAAACTCTCGGCAATGCAAAAATTGTTGATACCGTTTATATTTCATCCGATGCGGACAATGCAACGGCTCAAACAAAAAAGCTTTTGAAAAAACATCCCGAAATCAATGCCGTTATCGGCTTCAACGAATGGGCGACACTCGGTGCAGGTACGGCTATATCGGAACTTGACCTTGCAGACAGAGTTTGCGTTGTCGGTTTTGACAATAATGTAAAGTGTGTCGGTATGCTTGAAACGGGCGAGATTGACACTCTTATTGTGCAAAATCCTTTTGCAATCGGCTACATTGCGGTTTCAAATGCCGCACAGCTTATGGCAGGAAAGAGTATAGATCCTTTGACCGAAACTTCGGTTTATGTTGTTAATCGCACAAATATGTTCAACAAGGATGTTCAAAAAGTTCTGTTCAGTTTTGAATAAGGTTGGATATAATATCCTGTTTTGTTAATATTGCATAAATAAAACCCCGATTTATTGGTAATAATATATCGGGGGTTAACTTTTTACACATAATTATTTTGCAAAATAATAAAATTTTATACAATTTGAATAAGATTTTACATTCTTTTTTCAATTGACCAACGATATAATGAAGATGCTAAATGACTTAACAATAATTTAAGGAGGTAATCTTTATGAAAAAGATGAAAAAGTTATTTGCACTGCTTTTGGCAGTAGTAATGGTTGTCGGCTTTGCTGCATGCTCATCCAACAAGGGTGACGACTCAAAGACCGAAGCACCGAAGAACAAGGGTGAAATATCTGTATTCTACTACACATTCAGCGATGCTTATATTTCTACCGTTCGTTCTTCAATGGACAAAATCTTAAAGGATTCAGGCTACACCTTCAACGATTATGATGCTAACGGCAATCAGACAACACAGACCGAGCAGGTTCAGACAGCTCTTGCTAAAGGCTCATCAATGCTTATTGTAAATGTTGTTGACACAGGCTCAAACGACGCTGCACAGAACATCATCAATCTTGCAAAGGCAAAGAATGTTCCTGTTGTATTCTTCAACCGTTCGGTTGATCAGTCAGTTATCGAAAGCTATGAAAAGTGCGTATTCGTAGGTACAGATTACGAGCAGGCAGGTCATATGCAGGGTAAGATGATTGGTGAATACCTTGTTGAAAATTATGACAAGTACGACCTTAACGGCGACGGCAAGATCAGCTATGTAATGTTCAAGGGTCAAGAGGGCAACATGGAAGCTATTGCTCGTACACAGTACGGTGTTGAGGACGCAAACACAGTTCTCAAAGAAGCAGGCAAGCCTGAACTTGAATTCTACGACAAGGCAAACAAGAACAAGTATCTTGTTGACCAGGACGGTCTTTGGTCATCAGCTGCTGCAACAAACTATATGAGCACAGCTCTTGCACAGTATACAGAAGCTAACAAGAATATGATTGAACTTGTTATCGCAAACAACGACGAAATGGCTCTTGGTGCAGTTTCTGCTCTTCAGACAGCAGGCTACAACAAAGAGGGCGGCACATACATTCCTGTATTTGGTGTTGACGCAACAGACGCTGCAAAGTCAGCAATTAAGGCAGGCACAATGGTTGGTACAATCAAGCAGGACGCTCAAGGTATGGCAACCGCAATCACAACAATTATGAAGAACTACCTCGACGGAGCAAACGCTCTTGACGGTATCGATACCGAAAATGTAGTAGGCACATGGAGAGTTAACATCCCTTACTCTGCATACACAGCAGATAGCGCCGAATAATTAAATTCTACGGTGTCAATTAAAATTTCTACGGTTGGGGCTTTATGCCTCAACCGTAAATAAATGCAGATAGGAGAGATAGCTATGCAAAAAAATGTAAACATATCCGATGCTGCTGACAAAGATGTATTGTTAAAAATGGTTGATATAGAAAAGTCATTCCCGGGTGTTAAGGCTCTTGACCACGCTCAGCTTACGGTAAAGCGAGGCACGGTTCATGCTCTTATGGGCGAAAACGGAGCCGGCAAATCAACACTTATGAAGTGCCTTTTCGGTGTTTACAGCAAGGACAGCGGTCAAATCTATGTTGACGGCAAGGAGGTTAACTACAAGAACTCCAAGGAAGCCCTTGAAAACGGTGTTGCTATGGTGCATCAGGAACTTAACCAAGCACTCAAGCGCAATGTTATGGATAATATGTGGCTCGGAAGATTTCCGCAGGTGTCAAAATTTGTTCCGTTTACAAGCGAAAAGAAAATGTATGACGAAACAATGAAGGTTTTTAAAGACCTTGATATAAATGTTGACCCAAAAACTGTTATGAGCACAATGTCCGTATCTCAAAGACAGATGGTTGAAATCGCAAAGGCGGTTTCGTACAATTCAAAAATTATTGTTTTTGACGAGCCGACCTCATCACTCACAGAAGAAGAGGTTGAGCACTTGTTCCGCATCATCAATATGCTTCGTGACAGAGGCTGCGGAATTATCTATATTTCTCACAAAATGGAGGAAATCCTCCGTATTTCCGACGAAGTCACCATTATGCGTGACGGTAAGTGGATTGCCACAAGACCTGCAAGTGAGCTTACAATGAACGAAATTATCAAGCTTATGGTAGGTCGTGAGCTTACAAACCGCTATCCTGAAAAGGATAACGAAATCGGCGACGTTCTTTTGAAGGTTGAAAATCTCAGCGCAGAATACACAAATCTCACTGATGTATCCTTTGAAGCAAACAGGGGAGAAATTCTCGGTGTCGCAGGACTTGACGGCTCAGGCAGAACCGAGCTTTTGGAACAAATATTCGGTATCACAACAAGACGCTCGGGCAAGATTTTCCTTGACGGTAAAGAGGTTAAAAACAAGCACCCTAAGGATGCAATCAAAAACGGCTTTGCTCTTTTGACAGAGGAGAGGCGTGCAAACGGTATTTTCGGAATACTTAACATCAGGGAAAACACCACTATTTCAAGCTTGAAAAAATATCAGACAGGTCCGTTCCTCAACAAGAAAAAGATGAAGGACGCTACTGAAGAATATATCAAGTCATTAAGGGTTAAGACCCCTAATCAGGAAACAAAAATCAGTTCTTTGTCGGGTGGTAATCAGCAAAAGGTTATCCTTGCAAGATGGTTGCTTACCGACCCTACCGTGCTTCTTTTGGACGAACCTACAAGAGGTATCGATGTAGGTGCAAAGTATGAGATTTATCAGCTTATTCTCGATCTTGCCAAAAAGGGCAAAACCATAATTATGGTATCTTCCGAAATGCCTGAGCTTCTCGGCGTGTGCGACAAAATTCTTGTTATGTCGGGCGGCAGACTTTCGGGCGAAGTGGATGCAAAGACAACCACTCAGGAAGAAATTATGACCCTTGCGGCAAAATATGTATAAGGAGGATTTCACTATGGCTGAGCAAAATGTTAAAAAAATGAAAAAGCCGTCAAGAGTTTCCCTTTGGATTCAGAATTTCAAAGAGGCAAGCCCTGACGATAAAAAAAGACTTATCACCGATTTGTTGTTCAACAACGCAATGTACATCATTATCGCAATTGCAGTTATATTTATTGCGGTTAAAGTTCCGGCGTTCTTGAGCGTATCATCAATCGTAAATATTATTTCGCTTACAGCGGCTAAGTTGCCAATTGCACTTGGTATCGCAGGATGTATCGTACTTACAGGTACAGATATTTCTGCCGGTCGATGCGTTGGTCTTACTGCCTGCGTTGCGGCATCTCTTTTGCAGATGACGGATTATGCAAACAAAATGTTCCCTAACCTCAAGACAATGCCTCTCATCGTTGTGTTCCTTGCAGTAATTGCAATCGGTGCAGTTGTCGGTGTTGTAAACGGTTTCTTTGTTGCAAAGTTCAAGCTTCATCCGTTCATCGTAACTCTTTCTACCCAGCTTATCGTATTCGGTACAGTTCTTATGTATCTTATGATTGGCGGCAACAACGGTCAAACTCTTTCAGGTCTTGATCCATCATACACAAATTTCATCACAGGCACATTGTTCACAATCGGCGGTGTTGCCATTCCAAAATATGTTCTTTATTCCATCATCCTCACAGCAATTATGTGGGTTATCTGGAACAAGACAAAGTTCGGTAAGAATATGTTTGCAGTCGGCTCAAACGAAGAGGCTGCAAGAGTTTCGGGTGTAAATGTGTTTATGACAATACTTATGGTATTTGTTCTTGCAGGTGTTATGTACGGTATCACAGGTTTCATCGAGGGTGCTCGTATTGCTTCTTGCTCTGCAAATACAGGTCTTAACTACGAATGTGACGCTATCGCAGCTTGCGTAATCGGCGGTGTATCTTTCGTAGGCGGTACAGGTAAAATCAGCGGTATTGTAATCGGCGTTCTTCTTTTGCAGATTATTTTCGCAGGTCTTAACTTCCTTTCTGTATCGGCAAATATGCTTTACATCATCAAGGGTGTAATCATCCTTGTTGCGTGTGCAATCGATATGCGTAAGTATCTTGCACGCAGATAATAACTATTCATTTCATCCCCCATTATCTCTTTGAAAGGCAGTGAAAACAATGGAAGATAATAACACAATGAGTCTAAATACTGAAAGAAAACCTGGCGGACTTTACAGAAATGTGAAGATGTCGGTTAAAACGGCGGACAGGTTGATTTTGATTGGTATTATCGTTCTGATTGCCTGTATGATTTTTGCGGTAAGTCACGCAGGCTTCACTGTCACTTTCAACACCGACGGCGGTTCGCAGATAGAAAACCAAAAGGTTATGTATGGTCAGCTCGTTGAGGTTGAAGAAAACCCGGTTAAAGAGGGGTACACATTCACCGGCTGGTATACAGACAAAGATTGCAAAAATCAGTTTGATGTTGAAAAAGACACTGTCAGCGACAGTATGACCCTGTATTCCGGTTGGGAAAAGAAATAGCTTTAAAAAAATGATTTATATTAACGAAAAGCAACTTGGACTTTAAGTTCAGGTTGCTTTTTGTATGTGTACGTTGTACAAATTGTTTTATGCTTTTCGGAATTGTGTTGTTTATTTTGCTGTAAAATGTTATAATCAAAATATAATTGATTTAATTTTGGCTTTAGGAGGCAGCATAATGAAAAGATTAGTTGCTTTGTTATTATCACTTTTGATGATTTTTGGCACTTTTTTTGTAAGCTCGGTAGTGTTTGCTTATCCTCAACAACCTGATACAGATATTTCATGGGATCTTGTCAGCGGTAAATGCGGAAATAATGTGGAGTATGAGCTTAACAAGGAAACGGGAGAGTTGACAATTACCGGAACTGGCGATATGTATAATGACTATAATCTTGATACAAAAAAATCGCCGTTTTTCAAAAGTGAATATGTAAAAAGTATTGTTGTTTCCGACGGCATAACTTCTGTTGCTCCGTTTTTATTTTATTCTTGCAATAATATTTATGATATTTCAATACCAAACAGCGTAACATCTGTTGGCGACAATGCGTTTTACGCTTGCAATTCGTTGGTGTCTATTTATTATTATTCAACACAGGAAAATTGGGATAAAATGGAAATAGGCATAGGCAACGAATGTCTTGACGAAGCAAATCTCTTTTTTGGCCCTGATACAGAAGTCTTAGATTATTTGATTTCAATTATAGATGAATATTTGCCTGAGGATTTTTCAGAAAGCACTTATAACGAGCTTATGGATAGGATTAATTCTGTTCCGGATGATTTGTCAAATCTGTCGCAAAAGCAGGTCGACGCTTTAGTGGAAAAAATATTGGACGGAATGAACGGTCTTGACCCTTATCTTGATTTTGCGGTTACTGCACCAAACGGAAGTTATGACATTCGGTATGATGACGATGCAAATGTCAAGGGTGAAAACGCTGTGTTGTACGGAACTTCAGTAACTTTGACAGCCACCCCGAATGACGGTTACAAATTTGTCGGTTGGTACGACACGGTGAATAACCTCTATTTCAGCAAAAAAGCGGAATACACATTTGTGATAATTGCCAATACAAGTTTGAAGGCTGTGTTTGTTAAGAATAATTCCGCAACGCTGACATTCAACACCTATACAAATTGGGTGAAATCAACTGTAACAAAAACTATTGATGAGTGGCAGAACGTGACTTCCATTGCCGAATTTGTACCTGAAGTTCCATATAGATATGGCTACACCAACGGAAGATGGGTATATAGCGAGGCTGATGTTCTTGCAAAATTGCAGGCAGGCGAGGATTTTTCCGTTGTTGCTGAATATGATAAAAAGAATATAGAACTTCCTGTTCCTCCGACTTCTGAAAATGATAAACCTGCCGTTGAATTGCATTACGATTTTGACGAAGAAACAAGCACGGGTTCTTTCTTGATGGCAGTCGGTTTGCCTGAAGATTGCAGAGTTGAATCGATGGGAATATTGTTTTATTACAAAGAAGCAAAAACTTTTGACCCAACTAATTTTACTTTGTTTTTAACAAACAAATTGATGGCTTCAAGATTTAATGTTGACGGATTGAGCGGTATTTGCATTTCAAACATTCGCAATATGTCGTCGGATTATAATTGGGTTGCAAGGGGATATATTTCTTATTACGAGGATGCTGGCAGTCTTGTGACGCTGTATTCAAACCAAATTGAAGTTGTTGACAGGCATCAGATTTAACTTAAAAACATAGATTATTAAACAAAGGGTGATATTATGCCGGCATATTCAACGCATTATTTGTTTGCTTATGAGTTGATGGACGAGGTCAGGAAAAATGTTGATTTTTCTGTTGATGAGCAGGCTGTTTATATCGGCACGCAAGGTCCTGATGTGTTTTATGACCACAGAATTTTGCCGTGGATGAGTGGCAAAAGTATGCGCAAGGTCGGCTCGATTTTGCACCGTGCAAAGCCGAGTTCTATCCTTGGTGCAATGCGTAGTTATATAACTCAAAATCCAAATGATGATGTTGCAAAATCCTATGCGGTCGGCTTTGTTTTGCACTATGCACTTGACAGGGTGTGCCATCCGTACATCTATTTTATGCAGTACCGTTTTGAGGAACTGTACAAGGGCATGCATCATTTCACAGCACATAATATGGCAGAATTCGGACTTGATTCTTATTTGTTGTATAAACGCTTGGGTGTGCAAAATCCTGCTTCGTTTGACACCGAAAAAACGCTTAATTATACCGATTTAACTCGCACACATTGTGCAAAAATCATAAGCAGTTTTGTTTCAAACGCTACTGAAAAATTTGTCGGCACGGCAGATGCGGAACAGGCGATTGATGATTTGCGATACATTCAGGCGGTGACCTTTGACCCGAAGAATAAACTTCGCAGAGTGATGAAACCTCTTGAAACTGTGATTTCTCCGCTTGCAAAAGGTTTCAAGCCGTCATCAATGTTCAGGGTTGATAATATGCAGTATGCCGTGAAATTTGCAAATGTCAATCACGGGGCGTGGTCGTCACCGTTTAATAAGGTGAAAAGAAACGACAGCTTCGAGGATTTGTTTGAGCAGTCAAAGGCAGATGCAATCAGGCTCATTAAAGGCTTTTTTGATAATACCGATTTGGCCGAGTTGACAGATAATTTGTCATTCTTGACAGGCGAAAGGGTGGAGTAATGTTCTGTAAAGACGGTCTTGCAATTCGTGATGAACACGGCAGACAGCGTATATTTAAGGGTGTAAATATTTGTATAAAAAAAGATAAATTTAATTTTTTTGTTTATGAACGTGAAAAGCGGTTTGATAAAACCTTTGCCGAGTATGTCGAAAACGGAATAAACATCATTCGCCTTGGTTTCAATTGGTCGGCGCTTGAACCTGAAAAGAATTGCTTTGACGAGCGTGCTTTCAGATTTTTGAAAAAGTTTGTCAGCACCGCACAGGAAAACAATATTTATGTTCTTTTGGATGTGCATCAGGATTTGTATTGCAGAAAGTTCCGTTTTGGCGACGGTGCTCCGAGTTGGGTGACAAAGGATTATCCACGCAAAAGACCTGTCGCAATTTGGGCAGAGGGATATTTTTATTTCAAGGATGTTCAAAGAGCGTTCAACGATTTTTGGCGTAACAAAAACAATGTTCAAACGGATTTTTCGGAGTTTTGGGATAAGCTTGTGCTTGAATTCAAAGACTATGATAATGTTATCGGCTACGACTTCCTCAATGAGCCGATGATTACCGATTATTCCAACAAAATCTTTTGCCGACTTGTCGGTAACGGACTTAAAGAGGGCACAAATGAGGAATTTTGTGCCGATGATTATTTCAAGAACGGCAGAGAAAGACGAGGATTTATCCGTATGTTTTTTGCCTTTATGCACAGGGTGAACAAGCACGGCGGACTAAAGAAATTCTTGAACAAACTTGACAGCTTCGAGGCTTTCGGAAATGCGGTCAAAGGGCTTGAAAAATACACCGAGGGCTTCAACAGTGAATACTATCAGCCGTTCGTTGATTCTATGGCAGACAAAATCGATGACGACAAGCTTGCGTTTTTTGAACATAATTATTATTCAAACCTGGGCATTCCGTTTGAAATTCAAACAAAGGATAACTATATATATTCGC
Organism: uncultured Eubacterium sp.; assembly: GCF_934525195.1. Classification (GTDB taxonomy): domain Bacteria; phylum Bacillota; class Clostridia; order Oscillospirales; family Acutalibacteraceae; genus Eubacterium_R. Next base: position 368,848 of record NZ_CAKSZA010000001.1, on the reverse strand, counting down.
CCCACGCATACGATTTGTTCATTGATTCACCGCTGTACAACAATTATTCAAGCGACGCAAGAATAAAGTACATCATTGATTCAATCCGCAAAAATCAGCTGAAAATGAATGTTCCCGTTGTTATGGGCGAATGGGGCGGAAGTGCCAAAAACGGTCATAAATGGGTTGAGCATATTGATTACATTTATTCGCAGTTCGAAAAATATCAGTGGTCGAGTATTTATTGGAATTATCGAATTAAAGATAAAAAGTTTACTTCGGTTATAAATCGACCGTATCCATGTGCTGTGTGCGGAGATATTGTTGAATATTCAACCGACAGCAACAGCAGAAGTTTCAGACTTGAGTATGATTGCAAGGAAAACACGGCACCGACGGTTATATTTGTTCCAAACAGAGGCTATGTTGAATTTGAAAATAAAGTCGGAAATAATGTTATAAAACTAAATTATTAAAAGAAAAACGGTAGGGATTGATTTCCTTACCGTTTTGTTGGTTTTATTCAAAATGAGTCAGCGCATTGTCAAGGCTCAAATCTTTCATTGCTTCAAGTTCAGCCTTGCCATAGACAACTTTGCCCTTTTTTACCTTAAAATCGAATGATGAATCAGGAAATTGGTCGGGCATATCTTTGATTGAAATTTTGCCGTCAGAATACGAATATACGCAGTATCCCTTTGTGTATTCGGCATCAAGACCGCCGATTGTTTCTTCGCCAAAATATGCAAGATTGACCTGATTGGTTTTTTCAAATTGAAAAACATACGCTGTTTTCTTTTCGTCGTCAAAAAGATACCAATACTTGCCTTGCACAGACTTTGGAACTTCTGTTGATTGCGCCTGTATTTTGTCCTCGTTGGCAGTAACAACGCTTTCGATTTTTTCGGTTGGTGCAGTTGCCGGAACAGTTGTGCTTTTTGTTACGGATTGTGATGCTTCAATTTCCGGATTTTCATCGGTTTTTGATGATTGGGTTGAATATATCACAATGCCGATAGCAACTGCAAAAATTACAGCAAATATAATTGCAAAAACTTTTTTGTTTTTCATTTTATTTATTTGTCAAATATTCCTGAATGTTTTTTAATACCTCGTCAGAATCAAGGCCGTGCACTTGGCAAGCCTCCTCAAGTGATTCGCCGATTGATGCCGGGCAACCTACACAGTGCATACCTGCCTCCATAAGAACAACAGCAATGCCTCTGTCGTATTCAATCATATCGCCCATTGTTGTTTGCTTTGTGATTTCCATATTCAAAACTTCCTTTCATTTATATATTATTTGTCCTTAGACATCTTGTATACTATCATAACTTTTATAGTTAGTCAACAGGATTATTCTTCTGTTTCCTCATCATCTGATGAGGAAACAGGGTAGGAAAGGTCATCTTTTGTCCAATCCTTAATAACGCTCAAAAAATGCTTTGCTTCTTCTTTTGCCTGTGGAAGATTGTGCTCAAGACAGTTGCCACATTCGTTTGGTGATGCGTTTGGAATTCTGCCCCAAAATTCAGCAACGTAGTCAAATGCGCTCTTGATGAGTTCAATCGAATATCTGTCGCTCAAATTTTTTGTGAGAAGATAAAATCCGGTTCTGCTTCCCATTGGTCCAAAGTAAATTATATTGTCTGCAAATTCAACAGTTTCAAGATAAGTGTTGATGATGTGTTCAATGGTGTGGATTGCAGAATTAGTGAGCACCTGTTCTTTGTTTGGAGCTTTCATTCTGATGTCGTATGTTGTGATTTCGTCATTTATTTTGTAAAGGTAAATGCCTTCCTCTAAGATGTTATAGTCAATATCTGCACTTGGGTTAAGTTTCATAATTATCCCTCCGTATGTATTTGATTAATGATATTTTACCACATTTAGTATGCTTTTTCCACAATGAATTTAAAATTATACAAGGTTTTTTATATCGCTCGGAAAATCGCAGGTGATGTGCATTTGCTTTTCTGTAATTGGATGTGTAAAGTAAATATCTTTACAGTGCAAAGCCTGTCTGTTTATCGTTGAACAGTCGCCGCCGTAGATATTATCTCCAAGCAAACTGTGCCCGATGTGTTCCATATGCACTCTGATTTGGTGCGTTCGCCCTGTTTTCAGGTTGAATTTTACAAGCGTAGCGTTGCCGTTTGATTTGACAGGATAGTATTCTGTGATTGCGGTTTCTCCGTTTTCATCAACCTTTCGTTTTATGATGCTGTCACCGCATCTTGCAATCGGAGCGTCAATTACACCATCATTTTCTATTGTTCCGTCAACGACAGCATAGTAGTCTTTTTTGATTTTGCCCGCAAGTTTGGCGGCGGCAAGTTCGTTTTTGGCAACAAGCACAAGTCCGCTTGTGTCACGGTCAAGTCTGTACACCGCCCTGAATGCCATATCCTCTCCGCAGTGATATGCCACAAAATTTGAAAGCGTGTCGCCGATGTGGTTTCTGCTTTCGTGCACAGGCAAAAGCGGAGGCTTGTTGAGCACTATTATGTCCTCATCTTCGTACGGAATTTCTATGTCGATGCACATTGGTCGTGCGATAGAACCCGAATTTTCGATTTTTATTGTAAGTGTGTCACCGACGGAAAGTTCTTCTATTGTCTTTGCAAACACGCCGTTTTTGGTGATTCCGTTTTCGGTGCGCTTCAATTTTGTGAGCAATGAAGCAGACACGCCGAATTCTCGCAAAAAAGTCCGTATTTGCTTCTTGTCGTCTTTTTCGGTGATTTCAAAATTGATTATTCTCATAGTTAAAATAGTTAAAAATATCCCTGCCGTATAAACGACAGGGTGTTTTGTTATTTTGTAAATGAAACGATAAGACCGCCGTTTGCGGCATAAACAGAGTTGAGTCCGCTTGCCTTTACGATTTCGATTGAACCGAAACCGGCACTTTCGAGTTTTTCCGCAACAAGCTTTGCCTTGTCCTCACAGCATACATGAGAAAGAATAATTCTTTGCTCGCTCGGATTGCTGTCTTTAACTTCGTTTGCTATGATGTTTGCCATTTTAATCAACGCTCTGTTTGCGCTGAATTCCTGACCTGCAAGCTTTACAGAACCCTCTTGTGTCCTTTCGCAGATTAGTTTTAGCTTAATCTTTTTGAGGATTGTTGCAGCCATAGCGTAAAGTCTGCCGTTTTGGTTGAGAACATCAAGCGACTCAAGGCAAAAATAAAGTGCCGTGTGGTTAACGATAAAGTCCTCAACGGTAGAAACTATTGTTTCAAAATTCGCACCGCTGTCGCCAAGCTCCTTGATTTTTTCTGCAATGAGGCTTTCAAGTCCTGACGTTGCAAGGGAGTTGAACACATGAACATTTTTGCCCGCGTGCTCTTCCTCAAAAAGCATTTTGCCCTGAAGAGCACTGTTGTATGTGCCCGAAAGCTTGTCTGTGATTGTCAAAACATAGATGTCATCTTCGTCACAGTCCATTGCACTTGCAAATGCTTCGGGTGACGGACAAGCTGTTTTTGGAACATTTTTTGATTCAAGCGTTCTTCTGATGAAATCGTCTTGGTCAAAGTTCTCGTCATCTTGAATGGTGTAGTCGTCAATGCTGAGTGTCAACGGAACAAATGTGATGTTGTCCCAATCTTTCATTCTTTCTGTTCTGTCGCAGCAGCTGTCTGCAATTATTCTAAAACTCATAAGGTAATCTGCCTTTATTTTATAATTTTGTGTTTTTATTATATTCGTTATTGCCTGCGTTGTCAATAATAACTAAAAGCCTATTCGTCTTAATTTTGATACGGCAAGCACAAAAGCACCCCAAACAATTTGGCTGACGACAATTGCCGTGTCGGTGATTTGGCTGTACCATCCGACAATTCCGAGAATCGCAACAGTTGCGAAACCAAGCGTGCTGCCAAATGTTGTCAAAAATGCAATTATTCTTTTTGTGCCGTTTACGGTCAACGCACCTCGCATTGAGGATATCAATCCCTTTGCCGTGCCGTTGTGCACAACATAAGCCGGTGATTTTTCAACCTGCATATCGGAATATTTTTCAAACACCCTTGCAGCCTGCCTGTTCATCACCTTAATGTAGCCTTTTGGCAAGTCAAAAAGATTTGTAAGACTTTCTTCGTTTATGTATGGGTCGCTGCTTTTTACAATCAGCGTAATTCCTGTTTTTTCAAGCTTGATGAGTTCTCGCTTGAGGTCAGGGTCGGCGCTGTACGACACAACAAACATTGCCATAATTTTGCCGTCAACAGCAAGATATAAAGCTTTTCTGTTGCGCCTTGTGTATTTTTGTTCAAAACTGATTTTTGGCACATTTACGCCGTGATTGATGAGCAAATTTCTGTTGCCCACAAGAACTTTTTTGTGATAAACCCAAGCAGAAGTCCCCATCTGTTCTTCATATTGAACGCTGTCAACTTTTGGCAAGATGGATTGTTTGCCGATAATGACATTGTCAAAAACGTGAGCAAGAGGACTCTTTGTTTTTATGATAACAGCCGCCGCATAGATGATTGCGTCATCAATTTTTGTGTTGTTGAAAACCTTTATGCCGTGCAAATCACAACCGTGAGTTCCGAAAAGATTTGCCGCTTCAAGCACAACCGCATCTGTTGATGCTGCCATTTGAGCACCCTCAAAGCCACACACCCTTGCGCCGTATTTGTCAAGTTCTGCCGAAATGTCTGTGAGCACGTTGTTCATAATAAACAACAGCGACACCGGAGTTGAAATTGTCAGAGCACAAACCGCCGTGTTTATCCCTGTGCCCCAATTATCTTTTAATCCGATTATAATAAACAACAGTCCGCTGAGAAAAACCATAAGCGGCGTGAGCACACGGGTGGTTTTGTCGGACGGTTCTGTTTTGCAACTGATTTCCATAAAGTTAGTTGGCAAATCGGTTTTGACGCTGGTTTTGATGATTGCGTCCTCCTCGTCAACATTGCCTCTGCATAGCACTTTGACGTCAAGTACATTTGCAATGTTTTCAAGACAGTAGGTTTCACCGCTGTTGATTATGAAATCAAAGTTGTCAATGATTCTGACAAGTATTTGTTGCTTGCCGAGAAGTGCCAAAATATATGCAAATGCAAGCGCCGAGCCAAGAAATACGCCGTTGTTAAGCCATAGATCTTCATGAACGGCAAATGCAAGCGTTTGAGCTGACACAATAAGGCTTAATACAGAAAGCGAAAAGTCGCTGTTTATGCCTTTTTTGAAATTGAAACCGTGCAGAAAAATATTGAAATTTACTGCGACGGTAAGCAATGACAAAACGGATGCTGTAATGAAAAATTTGTCATTTTCCGCTATTGCCTGCGGCAGATATTCGGTATCTTTAAGTACGGTCATCAATAATAGAATTCCGAACAAAACACAAGAAATGATTGCTTGAATATTCACTCTTGATTTTTTCTTGAGCAGGGAAGTGAGTATGGTCTGCCTGTCGTCCTTTGTTTTGTAATCTTTTTCCTCGTAGTCCGTGTCGCCGAGCTCTGTGTCGGTTTCCTCAGGTCCGAATAAGCGGAATTTGTTGACCTTTTCTTTTCGCTGTTCGTTAAGTAGCTTTTCGGCTTCCTCTTCGTCAATGGTAGGAACTTCCTCCGTCATATCATCAAAGCCTTCAAAGCACATCTGTATGCCCGTTTCTTCTTTAATATCATCGTTGCCGTCAAGGTATTTGCTCAGGTTTTCTCTTGCAACGATGGTAGGAACTTCCTGCAATCTGTCAGGACTTTTGCTTTCGCTTTTTGGCGTGAGAATAACAGGCCGTGTTTTTTCGGCAGGGATAATCGGCTTTTCAAAAATATCTTCTTCCTCTGAATCAATCACCATTGTTTTTTCAACGGCTTTTGGGATTTTTTGAGTATGCTGTTTAACATCGGAGTCGTCGTTGGCTTCAATGTGCTTTTTCTTGTTGAATTTTGGAAATGCAATGGTTTTTTCCGAGGCCTTTTTTGATTTAGACGGCACAAATTCTTTTATATCGTCTTCCTCGTCGCTGAGTTCCTCAACTCGTTTCATAACCGCTTCGCTGTCGACGGTAACCTCATCAATAGCCGATCGTGCCATTTCGTCCAAATTTTTTTGGGCATCCTTTAGCTGTTGCTCAGCTTGAGCTTTGATTATTTCTGCCTTTTTAATGATTTCGTCAATAGAAAGATTATTGTCGCTCATTATTTCTCCTATTTGTCAAGTCGTTGTCTTGCAATTTCGTACATCAATATTCCTGCCGCAACGGAAGCATTCAGGCTGTTCACCTTGCCGAGCATAGGCAGACTGACGGTGACATCGCATTTTTCCTTGATGAGTCTGCCGACTCCTTCGCCCTCGTTGCCCACAACAAGGCACGCACCGCCCGAAAAGTCGGTCTTGTCCCAACGCTGACCGTCCATATCTGCGGCATAAACCCAAATGTTTTTCTTTTTTAATTCGTCAATGGTTGATGCAAGGTTTGTCACTCTTGCAACTTTCATATATTCAAGTGCTCCGCAGCTTGTTTTTGCAACAATGAAATTAAGACCTACATTTCGTCTTTTTGGAATGATTATTCCGTGTGCACCGCAAGCCTCGGCTGTTCTGATGATTGCACCGAGATTGTGACTGTCCTCAATCTCATCACACATAATGATGAATGGGGCTTCACCTTTTTTTTCTGCGTATGCAAGGATTTCGTCAACAGTCGAATATTCGTGAGCAGGAACATTTGCCACAACGCCCTGGTGATTACCGCCCGGAGCCAAAAAGTCCAGCTTCTTTCTGTCAACATTCTTTATTACAATTTTCTTTTCCTTGCAAAGACCGATAATTCTGTTGATTGAACCCTCTCGCTCACCCTTTGCAATAAGCACATTTTCAACCTCTCTGTCGCTTTTGAGAAGTTCGGTTACGGCGTTTCTGCCGATGACGAGGTTGTCGTTTGTTCTGTAATCTCTGTCTTTTTCTTTTTCGTTTTCGTATTTCATATTTTCCACCGATTTTTATTTTATTGTAGATATTATAACATTATTTGACTTTTTATACAATAAAAAAATACCGACCTGCTTGAAGTCGGTATTTGTTAGTCATATTTGTGTTTTATGAATTCTTTTTCAATTGCTTTTTGCCGATGTCGATAATTCTCACGATAACCGAAGCCAAAACCATATTGATGCCAAGTTCAACGGCGAAGTTAACAGATACAAGACCGGTTACAACGGTTGCAAAGCCTGTTGTGCCGAATACAGAAACCAACCATTCTTGGAAGAAAAGATAGCAGCCAATGAGGAACACGCCCGTGTTAACTATCGGACAGGCAATACCTGCCAAAACAACCGCAACGGTTTTGTTCTTGCTTTCAAGTGCTTTGTAAATCAAACCTGCAACAAGACCTGCAAGCATACCCTTGAGCAATACCGTAGCCACTGTTCCTGCCGGGTTGATGGTCATAAATGCTGCCGCATCACCGCTGATAAGAACGCTGACTCCAAATGCAAGACCGAGCCATGCTCCTGCGCCGATGCCGTAAAGAGCAGCGCCGATAACGATAGGTGCAAGCACCAATGTGATTGAAAACGGTCCGAATTTGATAGATGCCGCAAGAAGCTGGAGGGCAACTATGATAGCGGTGAAAAGACCGATACCCACTATCTTTTGTGTTTTTGTGTTTTTCATATTCAATTTTCCTTTCTGCTACTGTTCCAAAGCCGTGCGAATAACACATAAAATCGCACAAGCCGAGAAAGATATTTTCCTCTGTGGATACAATGCGAGGTTATTATATTCCATCAAATTCCAAAAATCAACAGTTAAATTATAAAATGTGAATTTTTTATAAAATAATAGTTGATTTTTGCAATATACACAGTTATAATATCTAATTGTAAAAATAGGATTTTTGTCTTATTATAATATTTATGGTGGATTTTATGAAAAAAATATACAAAGCAATAGCTGTTTTGCTCGTTGTGGTGATGATGTGCACGGTGTTGCCTATGAACGCATATGCCGCATCGGTCGGCGAAATGCAAAACGAAGTGCTTGATGTGGCAAATGATGAAGTCGGCTACAAGGGCACAAGTTCGTATTGCAAATACGGCGAATGGTACGGCTATCAGGGTGGCTGGTGCACAACTTTTGTGCTGTGGTGCTTCAACAAGGCAGGCGAAAACCTTGGGGTTGCAATGTACAAAAAAATTGTTCCGAGCGGCGGCAACTGCAATTCGATGATTAGTTGGTACAAAAATCGTGACAGATATTACACAACTTCTTCGGGCTACACTCCAAAGAGGGGCGATTTGATTTTCTTCGACTGGTCGGGCAACGGCTCAAGTCAGCATGTCGGTTTGGTCGATTATATTGACGGCTCAACGGTGTACACGGTTGAGGGCAACTGTTCGGGCAAAGTCAAGGCTCGAAAATACACAACAACAGGCTCAAAGCCTTACAACAATGTTTCGGCGATTATGGGCTACGGTGTTCCCGATTATTCGTCTGTCGCAAAGGGTGGTCCTTCCAAACCGGCCACAACAAAAAAGGCGACGACAATCAAGAAACATACAACTACCAAAAAGGTTACAACAACCAAAAAAGTCACTGCAACAAAGAAAGTGACAACAACTAAAAAGGTTACCGCAGGAAAAACTACCACGGCAAAGGTGACAACCGCAAAGCCGTCAACTCAAAAGGTAACGACAACTGAGGCAACAACCGCTTCTGCCACAACCAAGAAGCAGGAAACCTCAACTAAGAAAAAGAAAGAAAAAACAAAAAATGTTCCTGCTCAAGATATGGAACTGTACGCTTCAACCACAGAACTTGAGGTTGGCGACAGCGTTGAGCTTGGATATACATTGGAACCGCTGAATGCAACTGCCGTTGTTGGATATTTCTGTGATGAGGAGGGAATTATCCAAATCGAAAAGGGCGGCGAAATCAAGGCGATTGGCGAGGGCACGGCAACTGTTGTCGTTTGTGCAAATGATGAAATATACAGGCAGTGTGATTTCACCGTTACTTCAACAACCGCAGATGTCACAAGGCAAAAAACGGTCAACGATTATGTTGAGGAACTTACAACATCAACTCAAAACGTTGATAAGACAAAGGAACAAAAACTCAACGAAATCGGAATCAATCTTCAAAGATTGAAAAATAATGATGAGTATTATTACATTCCGTTTGTAATTGGAGGTTCAACGGTTGTGATAGGGCTCATTGCCTTTGCAATAAGAAAGGCACTCAATAAAAAGAAAGAGAAAAAAGATAAAAAAGAGAAACAGTAAAGGATTTTTGCGGTGCAAGAATTCGGAGAAGGAGAAACATTATGTCTGAAAAGAGTTACAAAATGCAGAGAATGAAAGCATTTTCAAGAAAAGCCGTTATTGCAATATTAGACGCAGTGCTTTTGATATTGTCAAACGGATTGACTTGCTATGTTACAATGAACGGAAGAATTGTTGATACAGGATATTCGGATATTGTATTTTCGGCTTGGCACATCGGAATTATCGCAGTGCTCGGCGTTTCAATCAATTTTATTTTTGGCTTGTACAACAGCGTTTGGAGCTTTGCAGGATCTGACGAAATTATCCGTAGTGTGGTTTCTGCAACTGTCATTGATGCCGTGCTTCTGTTCGTTGACAGGGTTTTATTTGTTAAGGCTTTTGGTGTTCAGGGCAGATTGCGTTTGTATTCTTATGTGATTATGTGGCTGTTTTTTGTGTGCTGCATTGCGGGTATAAGAATTGCTTACAGAATTATAAGGTCGTTACTTTCTCGAATGTCGGCAAGAAGTTCGAAGAATGAAAGAGTTTTGATTGTCGGCGCAGGATTTATGGGCGATTTTGTTATTGAAATGCTCAGACACGATGATTACAAAAACGGCAGACCTATTGTTGCTGTTGACGATAATCCTGTAAAACTCCACAAAAAAATTGAAGGAATAAAAATTGTCGGCAATTGTGATGATATTCCCAAAGTTGCCGAAAAATATAGAATTGATACAATTATTCTTTGCTTGCCGTCTGCATCAAAGAAAAGACAAAAGGAAATTCTTTCTATTGCAATGCAGACAAAGTGTACTGTCAAAACAAGTCCGTCACAGGAGGAAATGTTTGACGCAGGCAATCCAAAGAGAATTCGTAATGTCGATATTACCGACCTCCTTTCCCGTCCGGAAATAACACTTGATAAAAAGGCTTGCAGTTATCTTGTTGACGCTACTGTTTTGGTGACGGGAGGCGGCGGCTCAATCGGCTCTGAAATCTGCAATCAAGTTGCAAGATACAATCCAAAGAAAATTATCATTTTTGATATTTACGAAAACTGCGCTTTTGAACTTGCAAATCATCTTATCGAAAAGTACGGTGATACCATTGACATCTATGTTCGCATCGGTTCTGTCAGAGATATTGACAGACTTCGCGAAGTTATGGATGAATTTCATCCCGATGTTGTATTCCACGCAGCGGCTCACAAGCATGTTCCGCTTATGGAGGACAGTCCGTGCGAAGCTGTAAAGAATAATGTTTTCGGTACATACAATGTTGCCGTTGCTGCCGATGAATACAAGGTTAACAAGATGGTTATCCTTTCAACAGACAAGGCAGTTAACCCGACAAATGTTATGGGTTGCACAAAGAGAATTACCGAAATCATAGTTCAGTATATGAACAAGAAGAGTCAAAACACAAAATATGCCGCAGTTCGCTTTGGCAATGTTCTTGGCTCTCACGGTTCTGTTGTTCCGATTTTCAAGGAGCAGATTGCAAACGGCGGACCTGTAAGGGTTACTCATCCCGATATCACAAGATATTTTATGACTATTCCGGAGGCGGCTCAGCTTGTTTGTCAGGCGGGTGGTCTTGCCGAGGGCGGCGAAGTGTTTGTGCTTGATATGGGCGAACCTGTAAAAATTATGGACCTTGCAAAAAATCTCATTCGTCTTTCTGGATTTGACGAAAACGAAATTCCGATTGAGATTACAGGGCTTCGTCCGGGCGAAAAGCTTTATGAGGAACTTTCTATGAGCGAGGAGTTGGAAACAAGAAGCCGTACTGCGAACGAAAAGATTTTTGTTAACCAACCTATGAAGTTTGAGCAAGAGGAATTTGTTGCTTGGCTTGAATCTCTCAAGGATATTGACGAAAACAATGTTCGTGAAAAATTGATGGCTATTGTACCGAATTATCACCCGGCAAACAACTGATTTTGTCTGATTTTTCGTTTATTTTGAAAATATAAAATTCTTTCTTTACATCCCTCTTTTGATGTGATAGGATAAAGTTTGCGAGGACTAACTTCGCAATAATCAAGGGGAAAGCGAAGACGGCTTCGCAGAATTAAAAGATGTATGTAAATTTGGGAAAAGTGTCTACCAATGACGAAGTTATTGTAAACACCGAAAACATCAGCAGAATTTATAAAAAAGGCGTTAATCTTAACAATATGGTTTCGCATCCGTTCAAGTATTCAATTTATATGAATGACGGTAAAAATCTTGAAATCAGCCTTACACCGAGTGACAACAGAGTTTTTCTTCAGTTGCTTGAGGATATTGATTACAAGGAAATTGATTTGACCAATGCACAAATCAAATTGTTTTAAATTAGTAATAAATAATACAAATTTTTGGGGTACACGATGAGTGTGCCCCCTTTGTTTTTGATGTTGATTTGACCTTTTCGACTTTTTATGCTATAATATTTTGGATTTTTCAATAGGAGGGCTATATGAAAAAAAAGGTTATTTCACTTTTTTTATCAGTGATAATTTTAGTTTCATCGGTTTTCGCATCAGCCAATGTTTATGCAAACGGCACGGCAACCGACAAGCTTGAAGATATACAAACAATTTCCGGCTTCGTTCCGGGTGAAAATTCAATAGTTCAGCGTAACTGCTACGGTTTTGCGTCCGAAGTTTGCAAAAGACTTTATGGCGTTGCGTATGCCGAGGGTTTGTATAACAATTATCAGGTGAAGCATAATAGCGGCAACTTCACCACTTCTGGCACTTTTACATCAACAAAAACAGTTCCCGATGCGGATTTTGTTGAGGATGTAATCAACTTTTTTGTCACAAATGCGGTTGCAGGCGATGTTGTGCATTACGGTGCACTTAACAGCGGCTCAAGAAAAACGCATACCGTTATTGTTCAATATATTGATTCAACAATGATGAAAATATATCACTCGAATTATTCAACATCCGAGTATAATTCAAAGATGTGCCATATTGATACAATTTATTGGCAGAGTATGAGAGAGTATCCTACTCGCTCGATTTATAATGATGACGACACGCTTTATTCGCTCAATGCTATTTTTTACAGCACTATGAAGGTGTCAAATTCGGGCGGTATCGGCATCAGCATCAGCCACTTCAAAAATTATGACAAATTTTATACGGCAATCATTCCCGATGATGATATGCCGGGCGAAGAACCCGATGTTTCGGCAGACGAACTTGAGGTTACGGGATTGACCGTTACGGGTCAGGCGTGCAACAAGATTGATTTTGAATGGGACGAGGTTGACGAAGCAACAAAGTATTTTGTTGCGGTTGACAATCAAACAAAAGGCACAAGTTTTAGCAAAACCGTCACCGAGTCGGAAACCAATATCGCAGGTCTTGACCCCGGAAATGTGTATGAAATCAAGGTTTGCGCATATGCAGGCAATTCAAAGGGTGATTATTCAACCCCTGTTGTGACTGCTTCAAAGCCTAAAAAAGAGGCTGTCAAGTCGGCTTATTCTTCAGGTTCGAAGAAAATTGTGACAAAGTGGAAAAAACTTTCAGGTTCTTGCACGGGTTATCAGCTTCAACTTTCAACAAGCAAGGATTTTAAGACAGGCACAATTACAAAGAATATAAATAATAAAAATAAACTTTCGTATACAAGAAAAAATCTTAAAAAAGGCGGACTATATTATATCAGAGTGAGAGGCTTCACATCGTATGACGGTCAAAAGATTTATGGAACTTGGAGTTCTGTTAAGTCCGTTAAATGCCGATAAAATGCTATATTTTTAGTATTTTGTGACAAAAAACGATTTTTTCAAATTTAATTTTACAAAATGCTTGACATTGCAGCATTAATTTATTATAATCTTTGCGATATATGAAATTTATCAAATAACCCCCGATGGTCGGAGGGAGGGAATACAGTGAGTCAGGTAAAAGTTAAGGAAAATGAATCTCTTGACAGCGCACTTCGCAGATTTAAGCGCCAGACTTCTCGTGATGGCATCATCCAAGAGGTTAGAAAAAGAGAACATTACGAAAAGCCTTCAGTAGCTCGTAAAAAGAAGAGCGAAGCTGCTCGTAAGAGAAAGTACAAATAAGAGTACATAAAAGAGTGACAGTTGGGGCACACTGCTTAAGGAAGTAATTGGTTTAAGCTTTCTGAATTTTGCCCATTGCACTATTAAAAAATCCCGCTAATACGCAAGTATTAGCGGAATTTTATTAATGCACACTGAACAAAATCAGTTAGTTTAAACTGCTTTGCACTCAAAAATCAAAGAAACAGATGAAAGACAAGGCATAATTTACAGGGCAGGCTTACTGCCTTCACTGTAAATTTAACGCAGTATTTCGATGTTCATTTGATTTTTGAGCATTTATTCCTTACGCAGTGTGCCCCTTGTCACTCTTTTTTTAACATTTTGCAGGGAGAACTGTTGTATGAAAATTTTGGTTTTGAACGGTCCTAATCTCAATATGACCGGCATAAGAAAAACAAATGTTTACGGTGCACAAACGCTTGATGATATAAATAACGAACTCAAAGCCTATGGCGAAAGCAAGGGTTGTGAGATGTATTTTTATCAGTCAAATCACGAGGGTGCACTCATTGATGTTATCCACGAAAGCAAGGATAAGTACGACGGAGTGGTTCTCAATGCAGGTGCTTACACGCATTATTCATACGCCATTCGAGATGCTATCGAGGCTGTTGCGGATTTCACTCCGTTTGTGGAGGTTCATATGAGCGATATCCACAAAAGAGAGGATTTTCGCAAAATTTCTGTTATAACCGATGTTTGTGTAAAGCAAATTTCGGGTTTTGGCAAAGATAGTTACAAAATGGGTATTGATTTATTGTGCGAAATATTATAAAATATAAAAGTAAAATTATATACGGAGGTATAAATTAATGATTAGTGCAGGCGATTTCCGAAACGGAGTTACCTTTGAAGAGGACGGCAATGTATTGCAGGTTGTTGAATTTCAGCATGTAAAGCCGGGTAAGGGTGCCGCTTTCGTAAGAACAAAGACAAAGAATGTTATTACAGGCTCTGTAGTTGAAAAGTCATATAACCCAACTGCAAAGTTCCCAACTGCTTATATTGAAAGAAAAGATATGGCATATTCATACAACGATGACGGATTGTATTATTTTATGGACAACGAAACATTTGATATGGTTCCTGTTGCAGAGGCAGATTTGCCGGATTCATTCCGTTATGTAAAAGAAAATGACGTATGCAAGATTTTGTCATACAAGGGCAAGGTTTTCGGCGTTGAACCACCAACATTTGTAACACTTGAGGTTACTGCAACTGAGCCCGGTATTAAGGGCAATACTGCAACAAACACTCTCAAGCCGGCTACTGTTGAAACAGGCGCTGAAATCAGAGTTCCTCTTTTCATCAACGAGGGCGATATGATCAGAATCGACACAAGAACTTGTGAATATATGGAAAGAGCATAAGTTTTGCGGTAACTTTCTTATAATAATATTTGCATAAATAAACCATTCAACCAAACGAAAGGAATTAATTATGGAAACATCAGAAAGCTTGGGCTATCTCAAGGGTCTTATTGACGGACTTGATTTGGACCCTAACAAAAAAGAAACAAAGGTATTCAAAGCAATCATCGACGTTCTTGAAAATCTTACAGAAGATATGGAAGATATGACAGAAGGTCTTGAGCTTGTCGGCGATCAGATTGACGCTGTTGACGAAGATTTGGCTGACCTTGAAGAATTCGTTTATGATGATGACGACTGCGATTGCGATTGTTGTGATGATGACGATGAAGAATACGAGGTTGAGTGCCCTACTTGCGGCGAAAAAATCATCGTTGATATGGACACAATCGAAGAAGGCAAGTTTGAATGCCCTAACTGCGGCGAAGTTTTGGAATTCGATGTTGAATTCGATGACGATGACGAATGTGGCTGCGATTGCTGTGACCACGATCACGAATAATAAATAATTAAAAGACGCGCGGATTGGGCTTCCGTCCGGCGTCTTTTTTTATCAGTGGGATATAGAATTGTATAGATTATGTATTATATCTTGTTTTGAGTAATAATATATAACACAATAACACACGTATATTTGGATTGGGGATAAACTAAATATGGAATTTTTGTCAAATTTTTTTGAAACGGCAAATATGGGCATAGTTGTTGCTCTTTTTGTTGTTGGTTTGATTTTTATCATTAAGGGTGGCGACTGGTTTGTTGACAGCGCAAGCTGGATTGCGGAAGTTCTCGGCGTGCCGAAGTTCATCATCGGTGCAACCATCGTTTCTATTGCAACAACATTGCCTGAAATGATTGTTTCAATTGTTGCAACCGCAGACGGCAAGGTCGATATGGCTTCG
Organism: uncultured Eubacterium sp.; assembly: GCF_934525195.1. Classification (GTDB taxonomy): domain Bacteria; phylum Bacillota; class Clostridia; order Oscillospirales; family Acutalibacteraceae; genus Eubacterium_R. The sequence continues at coordinate 353,285 of NZ_CAKSZA010000001.1, read as the reverse complement.
GGCAATGCGGTCGGCTCGGTAACCGCCAATACGGCTATGATTATGGGTATATTCATTGTTTGTATGCCTTTTGCCGTAAAAAGAAAAGAGTTCGCACCAAAGGGTCTTATGATGCTCGGTGCTGCCGTTGCTCTCACACTCGGCTCTGCTCTCACAGGTCTTATCAAAGTACCGGGTCTTGAGGGTGATTATCACACACTTTCAACTGTCGGAATGATTGCTCTTTTTGCTATTTTTATTGCTTTCTTTATCGAAAACTTTGTTTCAATGAAGAACAGCGCTGTTCAAATTGAGCCTGACCCTCACAGTATCGGCTTGCAGGAAGAAGATGATGTTGTTCCGTCAAAGGAAACTGCAACAGGCAAGGACTGGGGCAAGAATATTGTGCTGTTTGTTGTTGGCGCAATCTGCATCGTTGTCGGTGCACAGCTCCTCATCAACGGCGGTACAAGAATAGCAAAAGAAATGCACATCAGCGAAAGAGTAATCGGTGTAATCGCTGTTGCAATCGGCACTTCTCTCCCTGAACTTGTTACAACAATTACTGCGCTTCGCAAGAAAGAGGGCGCACTTTCTGTCGGTAACATTCTCGGTGCAAACATCATTGACCTTGCACTCATTCTTCCTATTTGTTCATTCGTTTCTATGGGCAAGGGACAGGGCGCTTTGGTTGTTTCAACCGGCTCTGTGTTTGATATGATTATCTGCGTTGTTGCAGTTTCAATCGCAGTTATTCCAACATTGTTTACTAAAAAGCTTCAGCGTTGGCAGGGTATTGTATCTCTCACAGGATACCTTGCATATGTAATTTACACTTTCGTTGCGGCATAATGATTTTTGGTGATTTTTATGGCTAAAGATAAAAAACAATCAAACAGCAATCTTTTGGGGATTATTATTCCCGTATGCATTGCAATTGCAGTTGTTATCGGTCTTGCAATCAGCGGCAAGGTCACTTCAAACAGAGATAAGGTTAACCCTACCGTAACTGCCACAAAACCGGCTGTGTCTGAATCTGTTACAGAACCGCAGGACGCAAAGGTGACTATCGTTGCCGTGGGTGATAATCTCATTCACAACACCCTCATTGATGCAGGCAAGCAGGATGACGGAAGCCTTGATTATTCCTCTTTTTATGAGAATATTTCAAACTATGTCAAGTCTGCCGATATTGCGTGCATTAATCAGGAAACTATGCTTGGCGGCAAGGATTTTGAATATCAGGGCTACCCTATGTTCAACACCCCTTGGGAGGTTGGCACGGCGGCTATCGATGCAGGCTTTGATATCTTCACTTGCGCAACAAATCATTCGCTCGATGTGCAGAAATTTGCGGGAATCGAAAAAGAATGTGAGTTCTTCAAAAAGCACCCTGAGGTTGTTCATATCGGCACAAACAGTACCGAGGAAGAATACAACACCATTGCATATTATGAAAAGAACGGCATTAAGTTTGCACTTCTTAACTACACCTACGGCACAAACGGAATTTCTGTTCCGGAGGATAAGCCGTGGTGCGTGAATATGCTTGACGAAGATAAGGTTAAGTCCGACCTCAAAAAGGCTCGTGCAAATGCCGATTGCGTGATTGTGTTTCCTCATTGGGGCACGGAAAACAGCCACGAAATCAACGACCTTCAAAAGAAATATGTCAAGATTTTTTCAGACGGCGGTGCGGATATTGTCATCGGCACTCACCCTCACGTGCTTCAACCCGTTGAGTGGGTAACAAATGAAGCTACCGGCAAAAAAATGATTGTTTATTATTCTATCGGCAACTTTATTTCTCACCAAACAAATCTCAACCAAATGTGTGGCGGAATGGCAGAACTTACAGTTGAACGAGTTGACGGCAAAATTCAGGTCACATCGGCTAAACTTGCTCCTGTCGTTGATTATTATCACAACACGGGCAACGGCTACAAATTCTCTGTTTATAGGCTGTCTGATTATACTGACGACATCGCCTCCGAACAGGCAAAAGACGGCGCAACCGTAAAATATTTCACCGACCTTTCCAAGAAAATTGTCGGCGAGGAGTTTTTGGACTTGAATTGATTGTTGTATAAATTTGACAAACGGCTTGTTTTAAGTTTCGGTTTTAGCCGTTGATTTTTACAAAGATGAATAATTCCTTCAAAAATTGTTGACTTTAACATTTTGTGGGGATATAATGGCATTGGTTGAACAAAGGCGTTCCGATTTTTCGGGATGCCTTTTTTTATGAAATGTGAAAGGAGTATTTATGATGAGTAAATACACAAAAGAGCAAATCCTCAAGGAAGCAAGAGAAAACGGCGTGCAGTTCATCAGACTTCAGTTTACCGACCTTTTCGGTATTATGAAGAATGTCGCAATCACATTGTCACAGCTTGAAAAAGCACTTGACAACGGCTGTATGTTTGACGGTTCGTCGATTGACGGCTTTGTCAGAATTGACGAGTCGGATATGTACTTGCATCCTGATTATGATACATGGGCTATTTTCCCTTGGAGAAAGCACCTCAACGCACAAACAGCAAGACTTATCTGCTCTGTTTATAAGGCAGACAATGTAACTCCGTTTGAGGGTGACCCGAGAAATGTGCTTCAAAAAGTTATTGACGAAGCGGCAAAAATGGGCTACGGCTTCAATGTAGGCCCTGAATGTGAGTTCTTCCTCTTTAAGCTTGACGAAAACGGCGCACCAACTCTTGAAACAGGCGATGAGGCAGGCTATTTTGACCTTAACCCTATCGACCATGGCGAAAACTGTCGCCGTGATATTTGCCTTGCTCTTGAAGAAATGGGCTACACAATCGAGGCTTCTCACCACGAAGTTGCAAAAGGTCAGCACGAAATCGACTTCCAGTTTGGCGATGTTATGACCTCTGCCGACAGAGTTATGACCTTTAAGCATGTTGTAAAAACTTATGCAACAAAGCACGGACTTCACGCAACATTTATGCCAAAACCTGTTGAGGGTATCAACGGTTCGGGTATGCACACAAATATGTCGCTCTATGATTTGAAAACAGGCAAAAATGTTTTTGACGATCCAAACGGCGAACTCGGACTCAGCGAAACCGCCTATGCGTTCATCGCAGGCATTATGGCTCATGTAAAGGCTATTGCCGCTGTTTCAAACCCAACCGTAAATTCATACAAACGACTTGTGCCGGGTTATGAAGCTCCGTCATATCTCGTGTGGTCAACTTCAAACCGTTCCGTTCTCGTTCGTATTCCTGCTTCTCGTGGCAAGGGTACAAGAGTTGAACTTCGTTGCCCTGACCCTGCGTGCAATCCTTATCTCGAAATGGCACTTTGCCTTGCAGCAGGCCTTGACGGAATCAAAAAGGGTATGAAACCTGCCCCTGCTTTTGACGAAAATGTTTTTGACCTTTCCGATACAGAAAGATGCAAACTCGGCATCGATTGTCTTCCGGGTTCTCTTGAAGAAGCTATCAATGCGGCAGAGGCTGACCCGTTCATCAGAGAAACCCTCGGCGACCATGTTTTCAATAACTATATCGAGGGCAAAAAGGAAGAATGGAATTCCTACAAAACTTCCGTTTCTCAGTGGGAAATCAATAGATATATGATTAACTACTAATAACCAACCTACAGAGCCTCCTCTTATTTATAAGGGGAGGTGTCTGCATTTCATATGCAGACGGAGGGGTTCAATATAATGCACGACTGAGGGGTTAAACAAACTGATGGGTTAATTTGGTAAAACCCTACCGTCTTTTGCTTTGCAAAATCCACCTCCCCTTGCTTCAAGGGGAGGCAATTAACCTACAGAGCCTCCTCTTATTTATAAGGGGAGGTGTCTGCATTTTATATGCAGACGGAGGGGTTCAATATAATGTGCGACTGAGGGGTTAAACAACAACCGTACTTTTGGTATATTTAACAATAATTTTATCTGATTGTGTACATAATTTGCTGATTTTTTGTTAAAAAATGGTTGATTAAATTGTTCCTTTATGGTAAAATATCGTACGAGAAATAATGTGTGTTGGTGTATTTTGCACTTTTTGTGTAAACTGAGTGCAATTTATTTGGAGAAACAACACAAGAAGAAACGGAGGAAACTTTATGAAAAAAACTTTCAAAAGAACCATTGCTTGCCTTTTAGCAGTGCTTATGGTAATTTCTTCATTGCCGTTCACGGTGTTTGCTGAGGACAACTCGGTTCAGCCTGTCGTAGATGACGGGGTCGGCGTCACCTGTGATGTTAAAAACTATGGTGTTTTTACTGATTTGAATGGTGGCTCTGACAGATTTAAGGCTGACAATTGGATTGATATCGCAAATGACGGAACAAGTGATACTTTTACCATTGGCTATATCAACTTTGATATCAGTGGTATAAAAGCATCTGAATTTGATGAGATTCACGGCGATTTCACTTTGAGACATCGAAAGTATCAGTATGAATATACCTCTTTGCAAGTTATGTATCCGACACAAAATCAGGGCTTGTTTGATAATCAAACATCTGTTCCCGAAGGTGATAAATTAAATGCAACTGCGTTCAACTCTATCTGGAAAGACGGAGTCTATGCTCAAAATGCCAAGGAATATTTCGGATTGGAAAAAATCGGCACATTTACATACGATGCTTATATGTCGAGTTCTAAGGATGACACAATAGATGTCGGTCCTGCTATTCAACAAGCTTTAAAGGCAGGTCTTGACTATGCGACCGTTGTTTTCTTGCTTGCTAATGAGGACTCAAACGGCAAATTTGTTGACGGAGAATCCGGTTCATATTGGACAGATACATATATTTACTTTAATAACTTAACTGTTAAGCGTGTGTTCAATTTTAAAGCAACAGAATCAACAACAGTTCAAAAGCCTGCAAGTTTGAATGAAAATACAGCAAATACTGCACCTAAAACCGGCACAAGCAATTACTCTATAGGCGGAGTTACAATGCCTGCCGAATATAGCAACAATGTTTTGTATTGCAGTAGTACTACAGAAGCCAATAAGACATATAAATCAGGTCACTATGTTCGTAGAATTTCTGTTACACCACTCAATTCTGTTTTAATGTATGATGGTAGTGGAATTAACCCTGCAATGCCAATTATGTTTGGCTTCCAACCATCATATGATTGCAAAAGTAATCTTTTTCTATGTAATGCGTATCTTGATTGGGAAAGTGCTAATTTTAAATCAGGTCAATTCACAGGATGTAAACCGTTAAAAGCTACTGTAATTGATAAAGATAGAAATACTCCTTATACTTCTAACTTTATTTTTGATGATAAGGATACGATAGATTTTACTAAAATTGAAGATAAAGACCGTGTAGAATTATCAACTGACAGTAATACATATGAGACTAGATATTCATTTACCATAAATGAATATCCAGTTGCTAATGGCGCATGTTATTTTTGGAACAAAATGGAATTCTATGGCGGTTTTAATGAAAACGGAGGCTTCAAAAAATTCCAAAATCCAAATGTTAGTATAGGTATTAGAAATAAAGCAGGAGGAGTTTTTGGATCTTCTTGGCAAAATGTATCGGAGAAAACTTACCCTCAAAATGCCAATATCTATGTATTGAACTACAAGCCTATTTATGATGTGCTCAGCAATAACGAAGCGGGGAAAGTATCAACTTTAGGCGGCAACTACACATTCAAAGATTTGTACAATAAAGTTTGGGCAAATGAAAAGGAATTTTCTCCTGCCGCTGTAAACAGATATTATTCAGCAGTTGAAAAACTTGTTTCTATCGACCCACAGGCAGAACTTGCCAACTGTGCAGACGACCAAGTTGAAAGCAAGGTTAAGGAATTAGGCGTAAAAATCAAGACTGCATACAGCAGATATGTTTCTGCAGCCAAAGACCTTGAATATAAAGTTGATTGGAATGCATATAACGATGCTGATACGCTTGCAGCAACTGCTTTAAATCAAGATAGAGCACAGTATACAGAAGCTTCAATTACTGAATTTGAAAAAATTGTAAATAAGGTTAGACCTTTAGCCGATGCTGCTCGTAATCAAGCATCTACAAAGCAAGCTGATATTGACAACTTTACTTCACAGCTTCTTTCTGCATTGTCAATGCTTCGCAAAAAGAGTGTTACAATCACATATCGTGTTTTCAAGAATAAAGAAGGAGCTGAAAGCGAAGAATCAAAAACCTATTCTTACGGTGAGTCTGTCGATTACAGTTACACTTGCGCCCCTGGCGAAAGCATCACGGCGTGGACTGTAAGAGATGAGATAAATCATGCATATACAAGAGTCGGTACAAGTGAAGCTAATTTCTCTCTTGTTGCAACAAGAGATTTGAGTGTTGAAGTTTATGTAACAACCAAACAAGTTTCGACAGCCGAATTTTCAAAGGTTACATTTATCGGTCCGGGCGGAAATATAATTGATATCAAGTATGTTGAAAAGGACAAACCACTCGATAAATCCGAATTTCCTAAAGCACCTAAGATTCCATTCTATACATTTAATAATTCTTGGTCAACAGAAGATGTAACAGGCACAGGTAAAGACATTAAAGTTTATGCAAGCTATTCAGTAGACTCACAAAAATGCCGTGTTCATTTTAATAATAATGAATTTTCATATAATTACGACAAACTTGTAGAGCTTGACGGATATGATTTAACCAAGAAATATGCTCTTGCAAAAGATGCTGAAGGCAAGAATATTATCACTTATCTTGACCGTGACAGTTTCCATGCTCCAAGAACCGATAATATTTACGTTGTAGAAGTTGAAAACACCAAAGCAAAAATCGGCATTACAGGTAACTTTGGAGATACAGATACAGACAGTGAAAGAAGAAAATTAGCAACATACAACTGCAAGTTCTATCTTCCGGCGGGTTGCACTGCTGTTGAGTGGGGACTCGAAATTAACAATGGCAAAACCATAAAGCAAGCACAAAGCAATGTGCAGAATGATTATAACGAATATTCTGTTACCGTTAGATATAAGAGTACCTCAACAGTTAAAAAAATAACTTGTCGTGCTTATTTGACATATAAAACATCGGATCAATATGTAACAATTTATTCGGATCCTGTTGAGCAAGCAATTAGTACTTTATAAGGAGGGGTAATTATGAAAAAATTTGAAGAACCTAAGATTGAAATCGTAAAGTTTTTGAATTCAGATGTAATTACAACTTCGGGTTATACAAACGGTACGATTGTAGATGGCGACGAGGACGAAAACTCAATCTATTGATTAAACAAAAACAGCTCCCAATGGGAGCTGTTTTTTTATGATAATCCTCTTGTTGCAAATGAGGGAGAATATCAGGCTCACCTTGTTACAAGGTGATTCCCCCGTTAATCGGGGGAAATGTCTGCAACGCAGACAAAAGGGGGCGTCTACGCAGTAAAGCTGTCGTGCTAAAGCACGACTGAGGGGTTAAAACATACCGAGGGGCAAGAAGTAAAACCCCACCGTCTTTTGCTTTGCAAAATCCACCTCCCCTTGCTTCAAGGGGAGGCTATATATTTGCATCAAGGAGAGCCTTAGATAATTCACACAAAAACATAATGAATAAGCAGCATATACGAGATTGTGCCGACCGAAATGCTGATTAAAATATTGCGTTTCCACAGGTGCACAATCACGGTCAAGGCAATTGCAATAAGCTGTGGCGCAAGGATATTCATATCAAATGTATATCCGTTTTTTATGCAATAAATTATAAGCACGCCAATGATTGCGGGTGGCATAATGTTGCCGAGATATTTCACGATTTTCGGCACTTCACGCTTGCCGAACACAGCGAACGGAATGAGTCGGGTTGAAAAAGTGACCACACTTGCAACAAGGACGGTGATTATTAGTTTAGAGGTAGAAAGCATCAAATTACCTCCTTTTTGCCATCAAGCAGAGGTTTCATACCGAGCAAAAGCGCCACGGTGATAATGAGGCTTGGAAGCAAGAATTTGTCCGGTCCGAAAATAAAAAGACAAATAAGTGCGCAGATAATTCCCAAAAATCCCGGTAACTTTGATTTTGACGCAAGAATTTGGTCGAGGAAGATAACCACAAAAAGCGCCGTCATAGAAAAGTCAATCCCCGTGAAGTCGATTTTTATCAGCTGACCCGCAAGGTTGCCGATTATTGAACCGACAATCCAATACATATGGTCAAATATGCCAATCAAAAAGCGTGCGTCACCTTCGTCAACATCCTTTGGAGTTGTGTCGAAAGAAGTGTTGACCCCGTAGGTTTCGTCTGTGAGCGAAAAGATGAGCGACGGGTATCTCCAGCCGTAGCTTCTGAATTTTTCTATAAAACTCAAGCCGTAGAATATGTGTCGTGAATTTACAAAAAATGTCATAACCGCAATGCTTGCCAAAGAAGCTTGCGAGGCAATCATTGACACGAGCAACAGTTGACCGGAGCCGGCATATACCAAAAGGGAAATGACTATTGCCCAAATCCAATTATAGCTGATTTCGTACAGCGAAATGCCGAATGCCGAGCCTAAAAACAAATAGCCGAACAGCACGGGCAACGACATTTTGAACGCAAATTTTATTGTTTTTGCTTTGTTTTTCATTAATTTATTTTTATCCTTAACTGATTATTACATATAATATATTTAAAAGCAAACTGATTTTACATCAACGAGCTGATGTTGTCAACATAATTTGAACGAATTTTGAACAAAATAAAAATAATTTTGTTGTATTTTATATCTTTTTGTGGTATAATGAAAACTCACATTAATATATTAGAGAGGTTTACAAAAATGGAAAAGAAAAGAAGCAGCTTTAAAGGCTCAATCGGCTTCGTTCTTGCGGCAGCAGGCAGTGCCGTAGGTCTTGGAAACATTTGGCGTTTCCCTTATTTGGCAGCCAAAGATAACGGAGGATTTTTCATCTTTTGCTATATCATTTTGGCGCTCACATTCGGCTTTACTCTTCTTGTTACCGAGATTGCAATCGGCAGAAAGACAAAGCAGTCACCGCTTACCGCTTATGCACAAATCAACAAAAAATTCAGACCGCTCGGTACAATTGCTACTCTTGTGCCAATCATTATTTTGCCATATTATTGTGCAATCGGCGGATGGGTACTCAAGTATTTTATCAGCTTTGCAACAGGCGAGGGCGTAGCAGCCGCAGCGGATAACTACTTTACAGACCACATCACGAGTCTGTGGCTTCCGATTATTTTGATGGCTGTATATGTTATTGCGACCGCAGCAATCGTTTTTGGCGGCGTAAACAAGGGTATTGAAAAGACAAGCAGAATTCTTATGCCGATACTTTTCATCCTCATTTGTTGCATCGGCGTTTTCGCCCTTACACTTAAGTACACAGATGCAGACGGCGTAACCCGTACAGGTTTGCAGGGTCTCAAGATTTATCTTGTTCCTGATTTCAAGGCGCTCACTTTGAAGTCAACATTTACAACTATTTTTGACGCCCTCGGTCAGCTTTTCTACTCAATCAGCGTAGCTATGGGTATTATGATTGCTTACGGTTCTTATGTTGATGACGACACAAACCTTATGAAGTCTGTTAACCAAATCGAAATTTTCGACACAATCGTTGCACTTCTCGCAGGTCTTATGATTGTTCCGTCAGTATTCGTATTTATGGGCAAGGACGGTATGACAGCAGGTCCGGGTTTGATGTTTATCTCACTTCCGAAGGTATTTGCCGCAATGGGCAAAATCGGTATTGTTGTCGGCGTTGTGTTCTTCGTTATGGTTCTCTTTGCCGCTATCACATCATCTGTTTCGATTATGGAGGCTATCGTTGCTTCTCTTATGGACAGATTCCATTGGAAGCGTAACACAGCAGGCGCTGTTGTTTTGGTTTATTCATTGATTGCAGGTACAATCGTTTGCCTCGGTTACAACAAGCTCTACTTTGAACTCACACTTCCAAACGGCACGGTTGGTCAAATTCTTGATGTTATGGACTATGTCAGCAACAACATCTTTATGCCTATTGTTGCATTCTTCACATGCATTCTTATCGGTTGGGTTGCAAAGCCAAAGACTGTTATTGATGAAGTTACAAAGAACGGCGAAAAGTTCAACCGTAAGTTCATCTACAATGCAACAATCAAGTTTGTTGCTCCGGCACTTTTGCTTGTTCTCTTTGCACAGGCAATCGGCTTGTTCAGCTTCTAAATTTAATAATGATAAAAATGCTGTAAGTTCGATACTTACAGCATTTTTAAAACCCCACCGTCAACACTTCGTGTTGCCACCTCCCCTTGCCTCAAGTGGAGGCAGATGTAGTTATCTTTTGGCGTGTTTCAGGAGCTTTATCGACAGCCTGCATTTTTTTGTTGATGTTGAGGATGGTTTGTGCTATTATTTTTTAGAGGTGATATTATGCAAAAGGACAAAACAAATGTTATGCGTGTGCTTGACCAAAAGAAACTTGAATACACGCACTACGCATATGACAATATGACCACAAATGCGGTTGAAGTGGCAAATAAACTCGGCACCGACCCGCAGTTTTTATACAAAACCTTGGTGACGGTCGGCAAGTCAAAGGAACATTATGTTTTTATGGTGCCTGCCGAACACGAACTTGATTTGAAAAAAGCTGCAAAGGCAGTCGGCGAAAAAAGCATCGAGATGCTTCCGCAAAAGGAATTGCTCCCACTCACAGGTTATATCCACGGCGGATGCTCGCCTATCGGGATGAAAAAGCAGTTTAAGACAACTATCCACATAAACGCTCAAGAAGCAGAAAAAATCTTTTTCTCGGGCGGCAGAGTGGGCTGTCAGGTCTGCACTTCACCAAAGAATTTGGAAAAGGTCATCCGACTTCAGTATAAAGATATAATTAAAGACGCTGATTGATTCAGCGTCTTATTTGTTTTATTGCTCGTTTTTGGCTTCGTCGGTGTCACGGTAGTATTGAGTGAACGGATGGAAGCGTTCTTGTTCTTCCCAAATCTGCTTTGCCATCGGTGCCCATTCTTTTGCGTAAAGGTCACACTTTGAGCAAAGTTCATCTGCCGATTCAGGGCAGGTGAGGTTTGTTGATTTTGCGCCCGTTACATCAATAATATGTCTTAACGCCTGCGGATTTTCAAGCATCGGGCAAGGGCGGAGCATATTGTCGTTGAACGGCTGTCCCTTGTAATACTGCTTGAAAAGAGGAGAACGCAAACATTCGAGAATACTTTTTTCCCTTATGTTGCTGTCGCTGTAATGGATGAATACGCAAGGCTCTGCGTCACCCTCGCTGTTGATGTGGAAGTAGTTTCTGCCACCTGCGATGCAACCGCCGACGAACTCGCCGTCGTTTTGGAAGTCCATAACAAATATCGGCTTGCCGTTTCTTGTTCTTCTCTTTTTGCGGATTGTTCTGTACACATGCTCTCTCTGTTCAGGTGTGAGAAGCAATGATGTGTCGGCATCCGAGCCGATTGGCATATAGTGGAAGTAGAGCGCAAATTTTGCACCTGCTTCAATTTCCATATCATAGAACTTGTCGGATGTTACGGCTTGGTAGTTTTTGCTTGTGTAGCAAATCGATGTGCCGAAAATACACTTGTGCTTTTTGAGGAGCGCCATTGCGTCAACAACTTTTTTGTAAACGCCCTCGCCTCGTCTGAAATCGGTCGTTTCTTCCGTGCCCTCGATAGAAAGCGCAAGCGCAAAGTTGCCCGATTTCTTCAATTCTTCGCAGAATTCATCATCAACCAATGTGCCGTTTGTGAATGCAAGGAAGATGCAATCCGGATTTTCCTTTGTGACGGTGAGAATATCTTTTTTGCGAACAAGCGGTTCACCGCCCGTAAACATAAAGAAGTGTGTGCCGAGCGCCTTTGCTTCGGTAACAATTCTTCTCATTTCGTCAAGTGTAAGGTTTGAGTGATGACCGTATTCAGCCGCCCAACAGCCCTTGCATTTAAGGTTGCAGGCAGAGGTCGGGTCCATAAGAATAATCCAAGGAATGTTGCATTTGAGTTTATCTCTGTTTTCACGCAGGGTTGAAGTTCCAATATATCCTGCATCAATCGCAAAGGTAAGGAGCACATTTGTGAGAAGCTCCTTGTCGGTTTCTTCAATAATGCGATAAACATAATCGTTCCACGTGTTTTGCGGATTGGTGATAACATCAAGCGGAGCAGTCCATGTAGCTTCAGGGAACAGGTTGCCCGTTACTGCCTTGCCGATTTTAAGCACCTTTGGAATATTCTTTTTTGGGTTTTTGTAAACATAATTCACAAGCGGTCTGCCGATTTTGTGTAATGTGCTTGCTTTGAACTTCATAAAAATCTCTTTTCTGTATTGATTACGTTATTACATTGATTCAGGAACATCAACCTTTAGCATAACGAGGATGTTCTTGATTGTGTTTTTAACTGCTGTGCAGAGGAAAAGTCTTGCCTCTGTAAGTTCTTTGTCATCGCTGACAACTCTGTGAGCATTGTAGAACTTGTGGAAAAGTGTTGCAAGTTCAATCACATAGTGAGTGATTCTTGCAGGGTCGTAGCTCTTTGCCGCACCGATGATTTCGTCTGTGAGTGAAGCAAGGTGAGAAATAAGGTCACGCTCTTCGCTTGAATTGAGTCTGTTGAGAGCTTCTTCTGACGGTGTGGTAACCTCGATTCCCTCGTCTGCGGCTTTTTTGATGATTGAACAAATTCTTGCGTGAGCATACTGAACATAATAAACAGGATTTTCGCTGCTTTGTTTTGCTGCCAATTCAAGGTCAAAGTCAAAGTGAGAGTTTGGCTCACGAAGATTGAAGAAAAATCTTGCTGCGTCAATAGGTACTTCTTCAAGAAGTGTGTTGAGTGTGATTGCCTTGCCCGAACGCTTTGAAAGTTTGATTGTTTCGCCGTTTCTGACAAGTCTGACCATCTGCATAATAACAATGTCGAGTCTGTCTGCATCAAGACCGAGAGCGGTGAGCGCCGCTTTCATTCTTGGAATATAACCGTGGTGGTCTGCACCAAGAACATCAATAGCCTTGTCGTAGCCTCTTGTTACGAGCTTATTGTAGTGGTAAGCAATGTCCGGCACAATGTAGGTAGGAATACCGTTTGCACGAATGAGCACGATGTCTTTGTCGTTGCCGAATTCGCTTGCCTTGAACCAAAGTGCGCCGTCTTGTTCGTAGGTAACACCTTTTTCCTTGAGTGCTTCAATGATTTTTTGAACCGAACCGTCATTGTGGAGAGTTGATTCTCTGAACCACTTGTCATATTTAATTCTGTATTTGCCGAGGTCTGCTTCAAGACCTGCAATGTTCTTTGGAAGTGCATATGCAACAAGTGCATCTCTGCGTTCCTGTGAGTCACATTCTGCGTATTTGTCGCCGACTTCGCTATAGAAGTTTTTTGCGTGAACGGTGATGTCCTCGCCGTGGTATGCGTCCTCAGGAAGTTCAACATCCTTGCCGCATTCCTGCAAATATCTGACTTCAAGTGAAGTTGCAAATTTTTCAATTTGATTGCCTGCATCGTTGATGTAGAATTCTCTTTGAACATCATATCCGGCAGCGTCAAGCACGCTTGCAAGACAGTCGCCGATTGCACCGCCGCGAGCGTTGCCGATGTGCATAGGTCCTGTCGGGTTTGCCGAAACAAATTCAACAAGCATTTTTTTGCCCTCGCCATAGTCTGAACGACCGTAGTTGTCGCCGCTGGAAACTATGTCCTTGAGCACATCGCTGTAATACTTGTCCGAAAGATAAAAATTGATGAAGCCCGGACCTGCGATTTCGCATCTGTCGATATATCCGCCGTCAAGGCTGAAATTTTTTACTATTGCTTCCGCAATCATACGAGGTGCTTGGTGATATGCTCTTGCACCCGCCATTGCAATGTTTGATGAAAAGTCGCCGTTTTTCTTGTCGGCAGGCTTTTCAATGATGAATTTTGGCATTTCTGCCTCAGGCAAATCACTGTTTTGAGTTGCTTTTTCAACTGCAAGGGCTATTGCCTCATTGAGTTTGTTTTCTACTTCTTTTACCATTTTTGACATATCTGTTCTCCCGATTATTCACATAGTCTGAATTTTATTATTACATCATTTTGCGAGGATATTGCACCGTTTATGTCAATATCGTAGCTGAATTTGAAAGTTCCCTCGGTTTCGTTAAATTCTGTTTCAATCTCTCTGCCGAAAATACCCATCAGCATATCACCGTATTCTGTGCCGTAATTGCATAGGTGACGCTTTGATTTTTCTATGATAAGGCAGGAAGAATATGCGCCTGATTTTATCATTTCAACCTTGCTTTCGTCCTTTGCAATGTTGAGTTTTGCACGAAGCGGAGCGGTGCTGTTTTCAAGCTCCTCGTTGTATCTGATTATGTAGTTGTCATCGTCGTGCTCAAAAGTGCCGACTGTTTTCATTTCCACCTGATCCTTGTCATCGTCAAATTTTTGATGACCGATGATGGTAATCAATGCTTTAGCCATATTTTAAATAATGCCTCCACGCTTAATTGCAAGGTCAATGAGTTTGTCGATAAGCTCTGTATATCCCACTCCGACAGCCTCAAAAAGTTTTGGATACATACTGATTGAGGTTTGACCCGGAATAGTGTTGATTTCGTTCAAAAGCACTCTTTGGTCATCTTTTGTAACAAAGAAATCGCATCTGCTCATACCCTCACAACTGAGAGCCTTGTATGCTCGGAGTGCTTCCTGTCTGACTTCGTTTCTTTTTTCTTCACTCAAAAGTGCAGGAATATGAAGCTCGGACGCAGGATTGTTGTATTTTGCGTCAAAATCATAGAATTCCGCAGCTGCAACAATTTGTCCGACCTCGGCGGCAACAGGCTCTTCGTTACCGAGAACGGCAACTTCAACCTCTTGTCCCTCTATGAATTCTTCAAGAACAACTTTTTTGTCCTCTTTGAATGCCTTTTCAATGCCGACAATGAGTTCTTCATCGTTGTGAGCCTTTGTTATGCCGACCGATGAACCTGCGTTTGCAGGCTTAACAAAAATAGGGAAGCCCAATTTGTTGATTGCAAGGTCAAGGCATTTTCTGCTGTCCTTGCCGTATTCGTATTCGGTGAAGGCGCACCATTTTGCCTGCTCAATGCCGAATGCATCCGCAACGGCGTTTGTAACCGCCTTGTCCATACAACTGCCCGAAGAAGTTGCATCACAACCTACAAAAGGAATTTGTGCAAGTTGCAAAAGACCTTGAACCGTGCCGTCCTCGCCGTTTTTGCCGTGAAGAACAGGGAACACCACATCAAGTCTGATTTGCTTTGCGTCTTCCGTCACAATGCCGTGAATTTTGCTGTCGGGAGTGATGTATGCTTTTTTGAGCGACTTTGACTTCAGCCATTCGTCGTTCGGGAGCATAGCCACATCGTCATCAAACAAAAACCACTCGCCCTGCTTTGTGATTCCGAGCATAACAATGTTGTATTTTTCTTTGTCTATATTTTCAAGTATGCTTTTGGCGCTGATGCAGCTGATGTCGTGCTCCGACGACGCTCCGCCAAAAAGTACACCGAGAGTCAATTTGTTCATTTATTTTCACCTGATTCTTTATCTGTAAACAATATTCTATATAGTTTAGCATATTTTTGTTTAGATTTCAATATTACTTTAAAATTACTTTTAAAATTTAAATTTTATAGTGACAAATTATAATATATGTGCTATAATGCATTAATTAGTGGGAATGTGTCCTGCAACAAGCTGTTTTTAAGGAGTGATTGTGCTGAAAAACGAGAATAAAAACGATATTGTTAATGATGCAGAAAAATCGTTAAAGCGTAATTTGAAAACCAAAGGTATACTCATTCCGATTATATTTGCAATAATAGTGGTTGCGGTTTGTGCTGTTCTTGCAAGTCCTAATGTGGAATTTTTCCCAAGCGGAAATCATCACGACAGTTTGACAACAACCGCACCTACACAAACAACGGAGTTTGATGAAAATGAATATGCACACATTGTACAAGATTAAAACTACATTTTTTGATGTACTGCTTGCATTGTTTTTGTTTTTATTCTTTGTCCTTGCAGTTGCTTCGCCGACAATAGGCAATTCCGATTTTTACGGAAAATTTCTCGGAGGAGATGACATAACACAGGCTATTCAAACCTCGCTTTATGAGAAAACCGATGAAATAGCCGAAAAAACAGGGATTGAGCCAAAAGCGTTTGAATATGCAGTCGGTAAAAATAAAATAAAGGCTTTGCAAAAGGAAATAGTCAAGTCTGCGTTCAGTGGCGGAAATTACGATTATTCAGAAAGCTCCAACATCGCCGTTTGCTATCGTGACGGCATAAAGGAGTTCTATCGCTTCAATGGATTTGAACTTGACGAAAAGGCTCTTGAGGAGGCTGTTCCGCTTGCCTCAAAGGCGTTTAACGAAGCAATGGGAATTGACAACAACGTAGAGTTTTCAACATTTGTCGGCAGACTCGGCAGAGTTGCGGTTATGATTGTTGTTGCGATTTTTGCGCTTATTGCGGCGTGTGCGGTCAAGGTGTTTATGCTCAACGACGGCAGAACAAAGATGTTTAGCCATTATGCTTCATCTATGATTAGTGCAGGGCTGTCGCTTGTCTTGGTTTGTATTTTGAATTTTGCGCTTCAATTTGCACCTAATATGTATTTGACCGAAAACGTTGGGTTGAATATAGCCTTGGGGCAAGCGTTTAATGTATACTTTATAATATTGGCGTGCTTTGGTGCGGTGCTTCTTATCGGCGGATACAGTATGATGATTTTTGTTTATCATTATTATGTTCGCAAGGCACATCGTCAAAAGCAGGAAATTGAAATAAACAAAACCCTTTATGTCGGAAGTGAGGACGGCGATAAAACTATCGGCGAACTTGCCAAAGAGCACGAGGAAATGTATAACAAACAGGAGAAAAAATAATATGGAATTAATAGAAGCATATAAGGATATAGAAAAAAATCTTACCCTCACCAATGAGGAACTTGGTTTCAAGAAAAAAAGCGAGGACGAAACATCGATTTTGTTTGAGGGCAAAAAAGGTGTTTACCGCCTTGTTCACGACAATGACACCAACATTCTTGAACTCGAATGTGCGTATAATGTTGACGGTCAGCAAAGCGAATTCAACACAGTTTCACGCAATTTGTTCGAACTTGATGTTGTTGACGACAGAGATATAAAATCAACTTCAAACGAAATTATTGACGAGATTGAAAAACTTTTCAAGGTGAATAAGCCTGTTAATCTTGATAAGGTTAAAATGCCGAAGTCCGTTTCAAGAACCAAGGCCAAGAACGGTCTTGTAAGCTACGATGTCGACAGCCTTGCAAATCGTTTCGGCACACTTTATCCTGAATTCAAGGACGAAATCAAAAAGAATGTCGTTGCTTACGGCGAGTTCTTGCCTGAGGACTTTTTTATCAATTACGGCACTCCAAAAGTGTTGGAGATTATCAAAAACGGCAACGATGCAGAACGTAAAAAGCTCTTCAAGATGCTCAATGAAGTTTATGAGGACGGAATCAACGACGTTCAGGATATTATCGCCGTTACAATCCTTGGCGAAATGAAAAATGACAAGGATATGATGGCTGTTGCCGATAAATATATGAGCGAATATATGTCGGGTGCGGTTCATGAGGTAAATAAACTTACAGGAAAGAAAAACAGCTACACCAAAAAGCTCAAAAACCCACCTGCATATAAACCAAAGAAGAACAAGAGCTTTAGTATGGCTAATCAGCTCGGAAATATGCAGTAATGGTTAACAGAGAATATAAATCAACGCCGAAAAGTGCAAAAAATATTGTTTTGAAGGCAGTGGTGTTTCCGCTTGTTGCGGGAATTGCCATTGCTTTGTTGACAGTGTTCGTCGGTTTCGGCGGTTCTTTTTTTGATATGCCAAAAAGCTTGGAAGTTTCGTATTTTGACGGAGAAAACGATGCTTCGGTATTTGCTAAAATTGATTGTGCAGACAATGAAATTCCTGTTCTGTCCGGAGATGAATATTCGTTTTTGGATGACGGAGTTTGCTACAAAAAAGGTTCGCTTTTCGGTGATGTCGGGGTTGGATATTATCTTGCTCTTGATAACAAAATCAAACCGTTTGTCGGGCAAAATGTCGATGTTTCGATAGCCGGTGAAACCTATTCTTATAAGTATGCGGGCAAGTTTTCGGCAAAAAACGAAAACGATGTGCTCACTCATATCTGTAATGTTGGTAAAGGCTTTGTGCTTTACGGTCAAAATGCAGATGAATACGGTTTTTCAAAAGGCTACACCGCCTATGTTTATGAGGAGGTGACTGAATAATGCTTGCAAAATATCGCAAAATTTTGTCATATTTTTTGGCTGTTATAATTGCTGTTTCGGTCACTGTTGCGGTTGTGTCGGGCATTGATTGTCTAACCGTCGGTCGCAAAGAATTCTATGTCAAATCATTTTCAACACAAAAGTTGGCGGACGAATGTGACCGTCAACTAACCGAAAAATATAAGGCACTATCCGCAAAAAGTAATATTCCGTTTGATGTTTTTGACAGCGTAAAGCGTAAGTTTGACACTCGTGAAAGTCTTGTTCAGGCAGGTGGCTATGTGTTTGATGAAAACGATGAGGCACTCAAAAACGGCAGCAGATATGCGTATTTTGAAAAAACGATTAATGAATATATCGCCGCAAATAACATAAAGATGTCCAAGCAAAGTATTGCTCTTGTTGCTGATGAAGCACAACAGATTTATTCCGATACGGTTGGTATTCATAATCTCAAATTCCTGAAAAAGTCTGTTGTTGAACGTAACATAAGTGCGGTTCGTCGGCTTTCGGTTTGCCTGATTATCATTGCTTTGTCGGCATTTTTGCTCATCTGCATATATGAAAAAAATATCAAAAGTGCGTTGTATTTTGCAAGCGGAATTATGGCAGGAAGCGTGGGAGCTGTTATGTCATCGCTGATTATGTGGATTGCAAAAATCAAAACCGAGATTGTTGCAACACCTGATATTTGGGCGACTGTCCTTTCAAATATTGCGGTGAAAGTTCTTGTGTTTAGGCTTGTCGGCGGAGTTGTGGTTCTTGCATTGGGAATTGCCCTTTTCATTTTTGCACAAAAGAGGGTGAACCGTGAGCAAATGCGAAAAGACACTCGATATTCCAAAATTTTCTTAAAACTATAATAAAAGCACGGAGCGTAAATTTGATATGCATCCCAAAAGTCAGATACCTTTGGAGTTGAATATCATTTTGCTTCGTGCTTTTTGTTTATTTGATTTTTTCACGTGCTGATTTCACTTGAGCGATTACATTTTCGGGACAAGGCGAGCCGACAACTTTTCTGTCGTTTACACATTTTTCAAGATTAATCGCCGTGTAAACTTCGCTGTCAAAGAGGTTGCATACCTTTTGATATTCCTCAAGCGGGAGAGTTTCAAGTGTAAGCCCTTTGTCAATGCAAAGTGCAACAAGTTCACCGGTGCATTTGTAAGCATCTCTGAACGGTAAACCTTTGCCGACAAGATAATCCGCACAGTCTGTGGCATTTATAAACCCTTTTGCTGCGGCGTTTCGCATATTTTCTTTGAAAACGGTCATAGTGTCAATCATAGGCGTAAAGGCGTTTAGGCACATTTTTACGGTGTCAACCGCATCAAAAATTGCCTCTTTGTCCTCTTGCATATCTTTGTTGTAGGCAAGGGCAATGCCTTTCATCATAGTAAGCAGTGTTGTGAGGTCACCGAACACACGCCCGCTTTTTCCCCTGACAAGTTCTGCGATGTCGGGGTTTTTCTTTTGTGGCATAATAGATGAACCGGTTGAAAATGCGTCGTCAAGCTCAACAAATTTGAATTCCCAGCTGCACCACATAATGATTTCTTCGCTGAATCGCGAAAGGTGAACCATAATGATTGATAATGCGCTTGCAAGTTCAATGCAAAAATCTCTGTCGGATACCCCATCAAGAGAGTTGTGGGTGATGCCATCAAAACCGAGCAAGTCGGCAACCATATTCCTGTCGAGCGGGTAGGTTGTTCCCGCCAAAGCCCCTGAGCCGAGCGGACAAACATTCATTCTCTTTTTCACATCTTTGAGCCTGTCAATGTCGCGCAATATCATTGCACAGTAAGCCATCAGATGATGTCCAAATGTAATCGGCTGTGCTCTTTGCAGATGCGTGTATCCGGGCATAATCGTGTCTTTGTGTTCTTCTGCTTTGTTGCAAAGAATAGCCACAAGAGCTTTTAATTTTGCAATAATATCGTCAATTTCGTCGCGGAGCGTCAATCGGATGTCGAGAGCCACTTGGTCGTTTCTTGAACGAGCCGTGTGGAGTCGCTTGCCCGTCTGTCCGAGTCTTGCGGTCAACTCAC
Source organism: uncultured Eubacterium sp. (assembly GCF_934525195.1). Taxonomy (GTDB): domain Bacteria; phylum Bacillota; class Clostridia; order Oscillospirales; family Acutalibacteraceae; genus Eubacterium_R. Next base: position 332,995 of record NZ_CAKSZA010000001.1, on the reverse strand, counting down.
CCTCAACAAAAGTGTGGATGTCCTCGGCTTGCATGTCAATTTCAAGTTTTCCGCTTTTAATGTCGGTCAAAATGTCATTCAGCCCGCCAATGATTTTCTCGCTTTCGCCTTTGTCAATTATACCCGTTGCACCAAGCATTGTTGCATGTGCAATCGAACCTTTAATGTCTTGTTCAAACATTCGGCAGTCAAATTTGATTGATGAGTTGAAATCGTTGGTTTCTTTTGCAAGCTCTTTTTTGAACCTGCCTTTCCATAATTGCGCCATAGATTTTGCCCCTTAATCGTTGTTTCGTTTTTGGTCTAGCAAAGCCTTGACTTTGATTGAAAGACCAAACAAATTGATGAATCCTGCCGCGTCTGCTTGGTTGTATGCGCCGCCGTCATCACCGAAAGAAGCAACGTTTTCGTCGTAAAGTGTGTATGGTGATGTTATGCCTGCGTTGATGACGTTGCCTTTGTAAAGCTTAACTTTTACGTCGCCGCATACGGTTTTTTGTGTTTCGTCAACGAAAGCCGAAAGTGCTTCGCGTAGCGGAGTGAACCATTGTCCGTTGTACACAAGTTCACCGAATTTTTGAGCAATCAGCTTTTTGTAGTGCTGTGTTTCTTTGTCGAGAGTGATTGTTTCAAGCATTTCGTGTGCCTTGTAGAGAATTTCGCCGCCCGGAGTTTCGTACACACCGCGAGATTTCATTCCGACAAGACGGTTTTCAACAATGTCAAGCAGTCCGATTCCGTTTTTTCCGCCAATGTCGTTGAGATGTTCAACGATTTCAAGCGCACTCATATCTTTGCCGTCAATGGCTGTCGGCACGCCTTTTTCAAAATGAATGGTTGTGTATGTCGGCTCGTCAGGAGCTTTTTCCGGCGATACACCAAGCTCAAGAAATCCGTCTTCGTTGTATTTCGGTTCGTTTGCCGGATTTTCAAGGTCGAGTCCCTCATGGCTGAGATGCCAAACGTTTTTGTCCTTTGAATAGTTGGTTTCACGGTTGATTTTGAGAGGAATGTTGTGGGCCTCGGCATATTCTATCTCTTGCTCACGCGAAACAATGTCCCATTCACGCCACGGCGCAATGATTTCCATTTCGGGTGCAAATGCTTTTAGCGTAAGTTCAAAACGAACTTGGTCGTTGCCTTTGCCTGTGCAACCGTGGCATATTGCGTCTGCGCCCTCTTTTTTTGCAACTTCTGCAAGTGCTTTTGCAATGCAAGGACGTGCGTGCGATGTTCCAAGCAGATAGTTTTCGTATTCCGCACCTGCTTTCAAGCAAGGGAAGATGTAGTTTTCAACATATTCTTGCTTTAAATCAAGGATGTATAGCTTTGAAGCACCTGTTGCAATAGCCTTTTCTTCAAGTCCGTCAAGTTCGGTGCCCTGTCCGACGTCACCGCTCACCGCAATAACTTCACAGTTGTTGTAGTTCTCCTTGAGCCACGGAATGATGATTGATGTGTCGAGTCCTCCGCTGTATGCAAGAACTACTTTTTTGATGTCTTTTTTGTTCATAATAATAAACTCCTTTAGCCGCATAATTGAAGCTTTATTTTTCTTGTTGTCATTATTATATCACCGTGATTTTCAAATTCAACCCTTTTGAACAAATTTTGCATAAAAATACAAATTTAGCCCTCGTTTTAGTGCGTTATATGTATAATATTACAATAAAATACGTATTAATATACATTTGCCCGAGCATTTGCCGGCATATGGCTTTAATGGTAAATTTTTATGAAAATTCTTGAAATCACTAATATAAATGTATATAATATATATAAATTGATAACATTATGTAAACATCCGATTTGTATATTTTTTTAAAATTACAAACCTAAACTCCGTCAAAACAAGCCAAAAACCGCTAAAACAGGGCATTTGTGAAAAAGTTTACAAATTGTTAAAAAAATTGATTTTTCTCTTGATTATTCATTTTATATATGATATTATTAAATAGAATTAAAATGATATTATGTGTATTACTGTACCTGTATGCGTAGTATCGTGAAATCTTAGGGAGGTTTTTTTATGGTTAAAAGACTATTCAAAAGGTCACTCGCAATCTTTTTGACAGTGCTGATGATTGCCACATCACTGCCACTTAGTGCGATGGCTGCAGAACTTACTGCGTTCACTGTTGATAGAACTATCAGATCTGACGCTCAGGCTATAGGTTTGATTGTTAACAGTGAAGAAAATGCCGCTGAACGTATTACCGGCAACGAGTACAACATTGTAAACGATAATGGTGAAGACAATAAGTTCACCGCACTTTATTGGAGCTACGATATAAGTGAATTCGTTGATCTTGTTAAAGCAGGGCACCCAATTAACACCGGTGCTAACTTTAAGTTCAAAATTCAAAAGAAAGCTGGAGATAACTGTCAAGGTCTTTCGCTGTATTGGGCAAAAAATGATGAGGCAACCACAAAACTTGCTGAATATAACGGTTCTCACATTGGTACAGATGCAAACAGCCCTGTTAATGGACTTTATACAAACAAAAGCGGTCATAGAGAAAGACTTGCTGCTTCTCTTGGCATTGATTTAGCTGCTGAGCCTATCGGCAAAATTTCTGCTGATGAACTCAAAAAGATTACAAAAGAAACTGTTTATACTTATGATGTATCAAATATCATCAACCAGGCTGCTAATGAAGGCAGAAAACAAATCACTTTTGTTCTTATGCAAACAAATGCAGCAACTAAAAGTGGCAGTGGTATTGGTAAAAGAGGCTGGTCTGATACTCATGTTGTAACAAAAGTACCAAACACTATTGTGTGCAAGTATTCAGAAACTATTGATGTTCAAACCGGCATCGAGGGTCTTAATGAGCAAATTGACCTTTACGAGAAAAAGATGTCAAAGGCAAGTTCATCAAATATCTATGTAAATATGCTTGACGCATACAAAGCATACCAAAAGGCAATCAAGTATCGTGATGCATATTATTACGGTTCTACTCGTCCAACAGATGAAGACATTTGTCAAGTTTCTGAGCAACTTGCAGATAAAACTGCTCATATGATTCCTTGGGAAGATGAGATTACCGGCAGATATGAAGGTCAAACTCCAAAATTTGTCACTAATGATGGCGAACTTGACGTTAATGAAAATCCGTTTTCTGATGGCTCAAGTTCATACAGCAACATTATTTACACAGAGAAATGTGTTGGTACAATCTACAATCAAGATAAAGATGCTAAAAAGGACAGAAGCGGTGTCGCAGTTCATTTCCCTGCAGCAGGTGAAGGAAATGTGGAACTTGATGTTTATTATCCAAACACAATCCTTCTTTACGATGGTGTTACACCTGCAAGAATGCCTGTAATGTTTGCTACAAAAAACTATACCACAAAATCAAGATATATTTATCAGGTGTATCCTGCACAGGGTACCGCACCTGCAGAAGGCAAGAGAGCAGGTAATTCACCAACATTCTTGTGCGTATCAACCTTTACAGGTCAAACAGAAGATAACTGGAAAGGATCTAATCAAACAACCAATCTTGATTATAATAAGAATCGCAGCATGTCTGCCAGTGAAGCATTCTATCCAAGTGGTAGCATTGCGCTTACAAAAGAGACAAATCCAAATGACCCAACCGTTCATAAAAGCATCTCTGAATATATTTGGTATACTATATTTAATCAGAATGCTTGGATCACATATGCAACATCATTCCAGGTTTCGGGAAAAACACTTAAGGCTGCTCAGAATGGCTATTTTGATGTAGGTCAACAATGGGCATGGTACGGCGGCAGTACTGATACTGTTACCGAAACCGTTGATGCAAGCTTGTTCGGCTATAAAGCAACAAAGGCACTCGAAAAGGCTACTGACGGAATTGATGCTCCAAAAAAGAGAATCATTGTAATCAACTATAAGTCTCTTGTTGATGCAATTCAAGGCATTGACTTTTCAGAACTTGCAAACGTCAAGAACCATAAGCAAAATGGTTTGGCAAGTATGATGGAAACTATTGACAAGGCAACTAAATATGCCAGCGCTGACTACATCAACGGTATTAGCAAATTAGATCCAACTAAATCTGCAATGGAAAACGCCGTAACTGTAGGTAAAGAGTTTAAGACTGTAATTACAGCTCTTGGAAAACTCAGCTCAACAGCCGATACAAATACAAGCTCTTATGATGACTTGGGTTCTGCTGTAACAACAGCTTTGAGATATCATGTCGGCGGAAACGATAATAATTATTATCAACAACAAGCTTGGGAAGATTTTGAGACTGCATTCACCAATGCTACAAAGTACTTCCAAGATAATTATGAAAATGCAAAGGCAGGAAACGATACTCCTATCGATGCTTCAAACACACAGGCACTTGCTGACGCTCTTAGAGAAGCAATGGCAAACCTTAAAAAGAATCTTATTAACTCTGTAGTTGATACAGACCTCCTCGAGCACGCTATCGATAATGCCGAGGCACTTATCAAGTATCAAAATTATTTCATTACAGGTACAATCAAAATTGACGAAATTCAAACTCTTCTTGATACAATCAAGAACGAAATTTGGCAGTCTGTAACAGACTATAAATTTGACGCTAAGAAGATTTCTGCCGGTGAAGCTAACCAGGCAAAGGTCGATGCTTATGTACAGCAACTTAGCAACATAATTTTACAGGCAAAAATCAATTATGACGGTAAGACAGGTTCAGGTTATTCATTAAATGATGCATATGCATTATATGAAGCGAAACAAAATGATAACCCTGAACAGTGGGGTAACTTTGCTTCTGTTACTTCTGCAATTCAAAATGCAGAGATTTATAAGAACAGTCAGAGTTCTTTAATTGCTACAAACGAAAATATGGTTTTGAATGTAGTAAATGGTTACGACAAGATTGTTGGCGCAATCATTGATGCACTCAATAACTTGCAAAAAGCTTTCACCACAATTAAAAACGGTGATATTGCAGTTAAGGGTACAACTTATAAATCTTCATTTGCAAGTTCAACAAGACCGGGCAGATATAAGTTCTATTGGAATTATACAACTGATCAAATCGTTTTCAGAACAAATTTCGATCAGTATACTTATACGCTTCCTGAATCAAATTGGGGTTCATACACAAATGAAAATCATGACGACTTTGAAACAATGATTGACTCAATCATACTTAATCCGGCCGCTGATCTTGAAACAGGTGAAATCTCCGTTTCAGGTCGTAAGCAGGGCTATGGCTGGCCAAATCCTAATAATTATGGATTGGATAAAGACGGCGGTCAAAAACTTCAAAAGTATGCCGGTAAGTTGACTTTCAGAAATGATAATGCAGATGTCTTAATTGATTCAATTAAATGTACAGAGAAAAATGTAAAGTGTAAGGCATATGGCGTTGAGACAGATGCGGACAGTCAAGGCAAAGAAGTTTTGGTTAATGATATAAATCATGACTTCGTTAAAGAACTTGGAACAACCGAAGGTATTCCTGGTCCGACTCGTGGCGGTATTTATGCTAAGGATGGCTGGACAAAATTTAACACCAGAACAAAGGTTAAATTAGATGCTCAAACCTGTACTAAATTAACTGAAAAAACAACACCATCAGCTTATTCATATGTAATAGATAATTCTAACAAACAATTTGGTATTGTTTACTTCTGGAGATATAGCTATGCGAGTGCTAACTGGTCAGGTTACAGCTATGAAAGTATGCCTTTTAATCAAAAGACTTCATTCATCAACCTTGCACCATTGTTTGAACTTGTTAAAGAATGTGGAAGCGATGAATTCTTAAGCACTCAACAGCAATACACAACAGCTTCTTGGACTGCACTTCAAAATGCTTTTGCAAATGCAACTACAAGTAATATTGACAGTAATTCAGATACTTTGTTTAAGTATTGGGATATGAGCTATGAAGCAATCCTCAAAGAGTGCGATAAGAGATATAACGCTCTTTACAATGCAAGAAATAGTCTTAAGAAATGCGCAAGCAACAAGGAATTAATTGCTAAAGTTGCTGATGCTAAAAAGATTTATGACGAAGAACGCAATATAATTGAGCCTACTTCATGGGCAAAATTTGAAGAAGCATATAATACAGCTTCTGCGGCAGTTACAAGCGGTGGTATCTATTCAGCAGAAAAAATCACCGATGTAGATACTGATGACCAGTATAAGGTTGACGCTCTTACAAAAGCACTTGATGACGCTATTAAGTCACTTGTTCGCAGATTGTCATTTGCTGATGTAGACCAGGCTGTTACAGACCTTATTGCTAAAATTTATGCTCAAGGTCAAAACAAGTACACAATGCAATCAGTAGTTGATGTTCAGAATGCTATTAATGCTCTTGTTTATTACAATAAGACTGAAGAAGAAAGAAATAGCACCTATGACAATGACGCAACAGCTAAGCAAGGTTTGGCAGATGAAGCAAAACAAATTACTGCTTTGTTTGAAAAACTTAGCACAGGTACACAGTCTATCGACGAAGAGGCTCTTAACGCTGCAAAGTCAAAATTAAAAGCTGATCTTTCTGACCCTGATGCTTATGATCAGACTAAAGTTCAAGATGCACTTAATAAACTTAATGCATATTCAAATGTAACATTGAAGGATAGAAATGATAATCAGACTATAATTCAATGTAAGACATATGCTACTCAGGCTGATTGTGATGCTGCTATTTCTGCTTCACTTTCCGGTGTAGATTTGAAGGAATATGCTGTAGAGTGTTATGAAGGTGGCGAACAAAGATATGGATACAATAAATTCTATGGTGATGTTGTTAAATTTACATCATCGACCGGTGAACCTGTTGACTGGTATTATGAGATGAATTCACCATCAACAACTGTTAAAAAGAAGTTCCTTCAGACTTCTTCTGAAATTGAATTTGTTGTTAAAGGTAACACAACCCTCACAGCTGAGAAACCATCAAAAACAGGAACTAATTTCAGAGTTGCTTACGTAAACGGTGTCAACTCAGTTACAATCGACACAGACTATGTAGCAGAAAACAAGGAAATTAAGCTTACAGCAGATATGGCTCCTGTTCTTCCTTACTACACATTCAAAAACTTTGTTGTAAACGGTGTTCCTTATAACGCAGGCGATACCGTTACTGTAACTAAGAACACAACAATTACAGTTAATTATGACTTCTCAAACGAAGCTTCATATACTGTTGATGTGATTTATCTCCAAGGTATGAGTACAGATAATCGTATCGAGTTGAATATGCAATACAATGATGAGGTTTCATTTATTGAAGGTAGCAAGGATGCAGTAAATCCAGATGACCCTAGTGCATATTTTGATGACGGATATGGTGGAAATATTATTAAATATAGCACCAAAACGTTTGATAAAACAAAGAATAAATATGTAAAGAACGATATCGTTACAGAGCAACCTGGTAGACAAACCTATTTTTATGATGGAAATGAAACCGATCCTGTATACTATCCATATGCTCATGTTTATGCTTGGCTTGAAATTGCACAGGACAATAAGGCTGAATGGATTGATAAGGTTAACGATTTATATGCTGAAGATGGACTTGTTAAATCAAACGATGATTCTACTAACTATCTATTTACAGAATATGCAAAGACTAATTTGAAGGGTAAAGCCAAAGTTGTAATGTATGGCACAGACTACACATTCCGTGTTCATGAAGACACAATTCTTCTCCCTGTAACAAAGGATTTGTATGATCAAGCTGTTGAGTTTGGTTTGATTGACAATGCATCTCAAAACAAGGACGGTGTTTCTGTTAAGACTCAGTCACAACTTGTTATTTCTTCAGGTCAAAAGATTTCTATCATTTCAACATTTGCAGTTCCAAATGAAAATAATTACAAATTAGTTGAAAGAGGTATTCTTGTTAAAACTAAGGATACAGCCTTTACTGATGAGGAAAATAGGGGATTGGCTAAGCTCTTGAGACTTGAGAATTCAGGTGCAGATGCAGGCAAGGGTGTTATGAGAACAAAGTCAACAGTTGCAACAGCCGGTAATCAGTATGTTATTTCATTTGATACTACAGCTCTCAAGGGTAAGGACATTGATAAATATGGTCTTGCATGGGTTGCTTATGTAACATACAGAAATGCTGATGGCAAACTTGTTACAATGTACACCGAACCTACAATTCCAACAAACCAAGGCGCATTTTAATGAATTTCTAAGGAGGTAATAGTTATGAGAAAATTTTATACTGAACCTGAATTAGAAATCAGGAAGTATGCTTTGTCAGGCAACAAAATTATGACTCTTTCACCACCTGATCCGGACCTTAACACCGGTGATAACGGCGGATCACTTGGTCATAACGGTGCTGCAACTCCGGGACTTTTTGGAGATGCTGAATAAATTATTAAAAACAAAAGACCGTGGATTTTCCACGGTCTTTTTGTTTGTTAAGATGTATAACCTCACCGCCTCGTTGCACTCGGCACAGACCGTGCTTCAAGGAGAGGAATATAAGTCAGGCTCCCATAATGGTTAGGGGAACGGTTGTATTTTATGTGCGACTGAGGGGATTAACGATTTTAGTGGTTAAAAGGACAAAATCTATGAAATCTGCGACTGCAGTATTTGACTTTACGATTTTTGTCAACAAGCGGTGAAAAAATGTCACCATTTGAAAACAATCACAAACAGATTGTGCTTTTGTTAACAATTTATTACATTCTATGTATATAATTTGACATTGAGTGATATATAAGTTAAAATTAATATGTATATTTATGTATCGGTAGGAAAACAGAATGAATATTTTAATTTGCGGTTTAGGTCTTATCGGTGCCAGTTTGGCAAAGACCTTAAAAAAGAATACCGATCACACAGTCCTTGGATGGAACAGAACATCATCCGTTACCGAAAAGGCGTTGCGTGACGGCGTTATTGACAGAACGGGCGATATTGACTCTCTCATGGCAGAAGCCGACATCACCTTTGTTAATTTTTATCCCGAAGCTATTGTGCCGTTTATTTTGGAACACAAAAACAGCTTCAAAAAAGACAGCATTGTATCCGATTCTTGCGGTATCAAATCAAAAATATGCCGTGCTTTAGAACAGGAAAAACTCGATTTTTATTTTATCGGTGCACATCCGATGGCAGGCAGAGAGGTTGGCGGCTACGACAACAGCCTTGACACTTTGTACGACAAGGCAAGTTTCATTGTTACGCCTGTTGACGGCACACCTCGCAACAAGATTGACGCACTCGTCGGTCTTGCTCAGGGTATGGGCTTTGCAAGAACGGTTGTTACAACACCCGAGCATCACGACGAAATGATTGCGTTTACATCGCAGATTGCTCACGTGCTTGCGTGCTCCTATGTTCTTTCTCCGCTTGCACCGTCACATGCCGGATATTCCGCCGGCTCATACCGTGATGTTTCCCGCGTTGCTCGAATTAATGCGGATATGTGGGCAGACCTTTTCATTGACAACAAGGAAGCGCTTGTCAGGGAAATTGACGACCTTGTGTCGAACCTTATGCAGTTTAAGTACAACATTGTCAACGAAGATTCACCTGCGCTTAAAGATTTGATGAACAGGGCAAACAAGATTAAGGAAGAAATCGGATGATGAGAGAACTTAGCGTTAAGGTTGGCAAAGGGTATAATATATTTATTGAAAAAGGCATTATCTCCTCTTGCGGAAAATTTATCAAAGAGGTGTCAAAAGCTTCCAAGGTCTGTTTGGTAAGCGACACCAATGTATACAAGATTTACGGCAACACTGTTGAGGAACAACTCAAGGCGGTTGGATATGAGGTTTTCACCTATGTTTATGAAGCGGGTGAGGAATCAAAAACAACTGCAACGGTTATCTCGATGGTTGAATATATGGCACAAAACGGCTTGACCAGAAGCGACCTTGTTGTTGCTCTCGGTGGCGGTGTGTGCGGAGATATGGCAGGCTTTGCGGCTTCGATTTATCTCAGAGGAATTGATTTTGTTCAAATTCCGACATCGCTTCTTGCACAGGTTGACTCTTCGGTGGGCGGTAAAACTGCGGTTGATTTGCCACAGGGCAAGAATTTGTGCGGAGCGTTTCATCAGCCGATTTTGGTGCTGATTGACCCTAACACGCTTGACACACTCACTCCGCACTTCTTTTCAGACGGTATGGCGGAAGTTATCAAGACAGGGTGCATAAAATCAGCATCTTTGTTTGAAAAGACCGAAAAGCAAAATGCAAGAGAGATAATCGACGATATTATTTTTGAATGTGTTGGCATAAAAGCTGGCGTGGTTGAGCGTGACGAAAAGGAACACGGCGAACGTGCACTCCTCAACTTCGGTCACACCGCAGGTCACGCTATTGAAAAACTCCACGGATTTACAACGATTTCTCACGGCGAGGCGGTGGGAATCGGTATGGTGATGATTACCAAAGCCGGCGAGGAAAACGGAATTACAGAAAAGGGCACATCGATAAGAATTGCAAATGTGCTCAAAAAATACAGCTTGATGACAGAAGACAGCCACACGTTGCAGGACATTATATCCTGTATGAATGCGGACAAAAAACGCACGGCAGACTCTATCAATTTTGTTCTCTTGAGCAAAATAGGCGAATCATTTACACAAAAAATCAAGAACGACGATATACCAAAGTTTTTTGGAGTAAAGCAATGAGATTAGCAAAGATACAAAAATCGAATATCAGCGGAACCGTCCAGGTTCCTCCGTCAAAATCCGCCGCTCACAGAGCCCTTATTTGCGCTTTTTTGGCAGGGGGAGGAACTGTGTCGCCGCTTATAGATTCTAACGATATGAAGGCGACCTTGGGCGTTATATCGGCACTTAACAAAGGCAAGCCGATTGCAGATTGCATTGAATCAGGTTCGACACTTCGCTTTATGATTCCTGTTGCTGCCGCACTTGGTAAAAAGGTCACTTTTGTAGGCAGAGGCAAGCTTCCCGAGCGCCCGATCGGAGAATATCTTCAGTTGCTCCCCGAACACGGTGTGAAGTGTGATTGCACAGGTACTTTGCCGCTTACAATCAGCGGTCAACTCACTCCCGGTAGGTTTGAAATTGCGGGAGATGTCAGCTCGCAGTATATTACGGGGCTTCTTCTTGCGTTGCCTATTCTTGACGGGGACAGCGAAATTGTCCTCACAACCGAGCTTCAATCAAAACCTTATGTTGATATGACCGTCAAGGTTATGTCTGATTTTGGCATTAAGGTTGAGGAACGAGGAAATTCATATTTTATTTCGGGCAATCAAGTCTATCAAAAACGAGATTACAAGGTTGAAGCGGATTGGTCGCAGGCGGCTTTCTTTATGGTTGCAGGTGCACTTTTCGGAGATGTTACGCTGACAGAACTTGATGACAAAAGTGTGCAGGGCGACAAGGGTATTCTTGATATTTTAAAGCGATTCGGTGCAGATATAAGCGCTTGTGATGACGGCATTGTTGTCAGAAAATCACAGCTTCAAGGCATTGAAATTGACGCAACCAATATTCCCGATATGGTTCCGTCACTTGCGGTTGCAGGTGCTTATGCAGACGGTAAAACCGTAATCAAAGGTGCTCAAAGGCTTAGATATAAGGAGTCTGACAGAATAAAAAGTATTTTGTATAATCTAAAGAAAATGGGTGCGGATATCACAGAAACCGATGACGGAATGGAAATTGTCGGCGGACACCTTCATTCTGCAAATATGAAAGGCTTTAACGACCACAGAATTGTTATGGCAATGACAGTTGCCGCAACAGGCGTTGACGGGCTTTCCACCATTGATGATGCACAGAGCATAAACAAGTCTTATCCTGACTTTTTCAATGATTTCAACAGCATTGGAGGTAATGTAAATGTCTTCATCGATAGGTGATAACATCAAAATATCCGTGTTTGGAGAAAGTCACGGTGAGGCGATAGGTTGCGTTATTGACGGACTTCCGTCAGGCGTAAAGCTTGATACGGAGGCTATATACAGGGATATGTCACGCCGTGCTCCGGGTAAGGACAAAACCGCAACTCCGAGGCTTGAAAAGGATATTCCGCATATTTTGTCGGGCGTTCTTGACGGCAAAACGACAGGCGCTCCGCTTGCTATGATAATTGAAAACACAAACACAAAGAGCGGTGATTATTCAAATTTAATGACCGTTCCTCGTCCGAGCCACAGCGATTATCCTGCTTTTGTAAAATACAACGGCTTCAATGATGTTCGTGGTGGAGGGCATTTTAGCGGCAGACTTACCGCACCGATTGTTTTTGCGGGTGCTGTTGCAAAACAAATTCTTGCACAAAAGGGAATTACCGTCGGTGCTCATATCAGGCAAATCGGTTCGGTTTGCGACTCTGCGGTTGATTATAACGATATAAGTGTTGATATGCTCAACAAACTTTCGTCAATGACGTTTTCGGTTGTTGATGAGAGCGTTGAAGAAAAAATGCGTGCGGAGGTCGAAAAGGCAAGACTTAACCTTGACAGCGTCGGCGGTGTTGTCGAGTGTTTCGCTGTCGGACTTCCTGTCGGTGTCGGCGGAAATATTTTTGACACGGTTGAAAGCAAACTTGCGTCAATTCTGTTTGGAATTCCTGCGGTCAAGGGCGTTCAGTTTGGCTTGGGATTTGATTTTGCCGATAAAAACGCATCACAGGTTAATGATGAATACGAGATGAAAGACGGCAAGGTTGCCACTCTTTCAAATAATAACGGCGGTGTTTTGGGCGGAATGACCGACGGCGCACCCATTGTGGTGTCGGTTGCAATCAAGCCGACTCCGTCAATAGCTTCAAAGCAAAGAAGCGTAAATCTTCAAACTATGGAAAATGTCGAGTTGGAGATTAAGGGCAGACACGACCCTTGCATTGTGCCTCGCGCAGTACCTGTTGTTGAGGCTGCGGTTGCAATCGGTCTGCTTGATTTAATGATGTAACGAGGAAAAAGTTTTAATGGATTTGTTGGAACTACGAAACGAAATTGATAAATTGGATGATGAATTGATTCCTCTTTTGCTAAAAAGAATGGATATTTCACGTCAGGTTGCCGAATATAAGGTGCAAAACGGAATTCCTGTGCTTAATGAACAAAGGGAACTTGAAATTCTTGATGATGTTGCATCAAAGTGCGGTGAACAAGGCGAAGTTATAAAGACGGTTTTTTCGGCTATTATGGACGCTTCAAGAGCACTTCAGCACAAAATTATCGGCGGTGGTGAGGAACTTCGCAATTTGATTGGCAATGCCGAATGCGGAAAAAATCTCACCGCAAACGGCGAACCGATTGCGTGTCAGGGCGTTCAAGGTGCATACAGCGGAGAGGCTGCAAAGGCGCTCTTTCCCGATTCTCCGATTGATTTCCACAAGCAATTTGAGGATGTTTTTGAGGCTGTTAACCAAAACAAAGCACGCTTCGGAATCATTCCTGTTGAAAACTCAACTGCCGGTTCTGTGCACGAATCGTATGATTTGATTATGAAGTACAAGTTTTTCATTGTTGGTGCATATGATTTAAGGGTTGACCATTGCCTTTGTGCAAAGCCGGGAGTAAAATTTGAAGATATCGAGAATGTTTATTCTCACACTCAGGCACTCAGTCAGTGCAATATTTTCCTGAAAAATTTTGATTTTACGGGGATTACTTTCAGCAATACAGCTGCTGCGGCAAAATTTGTGTCTGAAAGCGAAAAGAATAATATCGCCGCAATTTGCAGCGAATCTGCCGCAAAAAAATACGGCTTGAAGATTATCCGCAAGGGTATTCAAAATGTAACTAACAACACCACTCGCTTTATTGTGATTTCAAAGGAACTTGTTATAGATGAGGATGCAGAAAAGATTTCGCTTATTTTCTCCGCTCCGCACCGCACAGGTTCGCTTTACAGAGTGCTTGGCAGATTTTCTATGACAGGTCTTAACCTTACAAAACTTGAATCACGACCTGTTGCAAACGGAAAATTTGACTATTATTTTTATGTTGACATATTGGGCTCGGTTCGTGATGCACAAACTCTTGATTTGCTTTGTGCTCTGTCCGATGAATTGCCCGAGTTTTCATTCCTTGGTAATTATTACGAGGGAAAATAACAAAGTATTGGTATGATTTGATGAAACAAACAAAGCGTCACCGCACGGGTTTCACATCGTTTTTGATACTTGCCGTGACTCTTACCGCTCTTGTTCTTTTGGGCGTTGCTCTTTATGAGCACGAAAGTCTTGAACAGAGGTTTGAGGTGATTATCAATATTCTTAAACGAATAGACGATGCCATTGCAAGGCTTGAAACTCCCGGGGAGATTATATTGTGCATTTTTGCTTTGTATATTGCAAAATGTCAGCTGGCTATTCCGCTGTCGGCATTGTGCGTCATATCGGGTATGGTTTTTCCGCTCGGTCCCGCACTTGCGCTCAACGCCGTGTTCATCTTCTTTTTCTTCACGGTAAAGTACGTTGAGGGCACTTTCCTCGGCGGCGGATGGACAGGTATGATTTTGAATATTGACAATCTGCGATTTGTCAGGGATTGGATTCATTTTAAAGGCAATGGTAATCCGTATGTGCTTGCCGTAACCCGACTTGTGCCGATTATCCCTGTTGGTATGGTGTCAAAATATTATGGCTCAATGCGATATGATTTTGTTTATTATTCGCTTTTGAGTATGCTTGGATTTGCTCCGAGATTGTTTATTTACACAAAGCTCGGAACATCCTATACAAATCCGTTCTCCGTAACTTTCATAACAACACTTATGATTATTGTTGCATTCAGCGGATTTTCAACATTGATATTTAATATCTTTTATGGCGTAAGATCACGACAGATGACCCAAACTCTGCTGATTTACAGCGAAAAGGATAAATATAAAATAGTATTATAAAATTTAAAAGAGGAATTTTAATTATGAACGTTAACGAACTCATTGCCGCTATTAATGACGGTACTTATGATGAAAATTTAAAGGCGGTTTATGTTACCGACAAGGCTGTTGAGGAACAAAAACCCCGTTATGTTGAAACACTCAACGATTTTGGCGAGCTTTTTGGATATGACAGAGAAGTAAACATTATGTCCGCTCCGGGCAGAACCGAAGTTTGCGGTAACCATACCGACCACAACAACGGCAAAGTCCTTGCCGCTTCAATCAATTTGGATGCTATCGCAGTTGTTTCTAAAAACGATGATAACATCATCAGAGTAAAATCAAAGGGTCACAAGATGAATGTTGTTGACCTCAATGACCTTGTGCCTAACGAGGCTAATTTCGGTTCATCAACAACTCTTGTACAGGGTGTTGCTGCAACAATCAAGAACCTTGGCTACACAGTTGCCGGCTTTGACGCTTGCACAACAAGTGATGTTATGGGCGGTTCGGGTCTTTCATCATCAGCAGCGTTTGAGGTGCTTTTGGGCTCTGTTTTGTCATTTATGTTCAACGATGGAAAAATCAGCCCTGTTGAGATTGCAAAGGTTGCACAGTACAGCGAAAATGTATTCTTTGGCAAGCCTTGCGGACTTCTTGATCAGATGGCGTCATCAGTCGGAACATTTGTTACAATCGACTTTAAATCAACAAAAGACCCTGTTATTAAGAAAATTGATTTTGATTTCTCAAAATCGGGACATTCGCTTTGCATAGTTGACACTCACGGCAACCATTCTGATTTGACAGATGATTATGCCGCAGTAAGAGCAGAGATGGAATCTGTTGCACAGGCACTCGGCAAGAATGTTCTGCGTGAGGTTTCTTATGAGGAATTCTTTGCCGCACTTCCTGAACTTACAGGCAGAGTAAACGACCGTGCAATTCTCCGTGCAATCCACTTTTTCAACGAAAACAAGAGAGTCGAAAAAGCTGTTGGATGTCTTGAAAACAACGATTTTGAGGGCTTTAAGCAGGTTATTATTGATTCGGGTCGTTCATCATTTATGCTCAATCAAAATGTTTACACACCAAAAAATCCAACTGAGCAAAAACTTTCTTTGGCTCTTGCAATCAGCAAGGAACTCCTTGACGGAAAAGGCGCTTGGAGAGTTCACGGCGGTGGATTTGCAGGCACAATTCAGGCTTTTGTTCCAAACGATATGCTTGATGTATACAAGAAAACAATCGAGGGCGTATTCGGAGAGGGCAGTTGCCATGTTCTCATTATTCGTCCTGTTGGCGGTACACAGGTAATATAACACTTCGGTGCTGATGAAAGGGGCAATGTCAGATGAAGTATGTTTTTGTAGTTAATCCTATTGCAGGAAATGATAACAAGAAAAAGTTGTTTTACAGAATCAAGTCCGCATTCCGTCAAATTGATGACGATATAATTATTGAGGAAACTCACAAGCGTGGTGACGCTAAAATTATCAGCGCCGAATATGCAAAACAATACGGTGCGGACTGTGTCATTGTGACCTGTGGCGGTGACGGCACCGTGCACGAGGTTGTCAACGGTCTTGCCGGGACAGACACCCCTATGATGGTCTTGCCTCTTGGTATGGGCAATGACTTTGCAAAGAAAATTTATGATACCAAAAACATCAATGTGGAAAATGTTATTAAGTCGTTCGGTCTTTACAACGGCAAGATTAAATATGACATAAAACCTATTGATATTATTGATTATAACGGCGAAAAAGGCGTGAATGTTTTGTCATTTGGTCTTGACACTCTTGTTGAAACTATGGGCAGAAAAATTGCCGCAAAAGCACCGTTTTTGGGACATCATGCTTACAAAGTCGCTGTTGCGCCAATTATCGCAAAGCCTATTCATTACACAATTTCGTATAAACTCAATTGCATTGACAAGGCTACAGGCAGTGAATTTACCGTTGAGCAAAGCAACAAGGACTATGCTCTTATGGCTATTTGCAACGCAAGCTGGTACGGAGGAAGCTTTTGTCCTGCGCCGAATTCGGTGCTTGATGACGGACTTCTTGATGTGTGCCTTGTCAACGGTGTTTCGCTTGCAAAGGCTCTTAAGTTGATACCTAAGTATTCAAGCGGTACTCTCAATGAAAATACCGACAGCGTTTGCACAAATTACTACATAAAATCAGGCAAGGTTTATATGGAGGACGGTTCTCCGCTTATAGGCAACTGTGACGGCGAAAACTTTAATTATTCCGAGCTTGAATTTAAGGTTGAACCAAAGGCAGTTAAACTTTGTGTAATCAAGGATTAAGCCTTGATTATTTGCTAAATCAAATAAAAAACAAAACCGTTTTGAATTGGTGCTCCAATCCAAGACGGTTTTTGATTTTGTGTGATTATTGTTTTTTGTCAAACACAGGATACATTCTGCGGTAAAGGGAATTGATGTGCTTGAAGTAGTCGGTGTCAATGCTGTCGATTGTTTCCCTTGTTGTGCGGAATCTCCAGTTTTTTTCGGGCACGCCGGGAATGTTCATTCTTGCGTCCGAACCGAAACCGCACATATCCTGAAGTGCAATGATTGCAACATTTGACGCACTCTGCCATACTGCCTCAATAATTGCACGGCAAGAGGCACTTTGGTATCCGCCCTCGCCCCAATTATCACCCTTGAAATGGCAGTAATCAAGTGCAAATCGGCGTTCTTCCTCGCTTGCTTCCCACAGCCAACCGAGAATTGTGTTATTGTCGTGAGTACCTACATAATTTATGCTGTTTTGACCTGCGTTATGCGGCATGTGTGACGAATCGGAATTTGGGTCAAAGCCGAATTGAACCACTTTCATACCCGGAAAATCCGTGTCTTTCAGGAGATCCACAACATCTTCGCCGAACACGCCTAAGTCCTCTGCAATGATAGGTGCGTCTTTGCCGAATCGTTCAAACACCTTGTCAAAGAAGTCCATTTTTGGACCGTCTGTCCATTCGCCGACCTTTGCGGTTTCGCTGTCGGCAGGTATCTCCCAATATGACGCAAATGCTCTGAAATGGTCAATTCTCACGGTGTCGTAAATTTTTAGATTGTGCTCAAGTCGTGACAGCCACCAGCAGTAGCCGTCCTTTTTCATAGCCTCCCAATCGTATATCGGGTTGCCCCAAAGTTGACCGTCCTCGCTGAAATAATCAGGCGGAACTCCCGCAACTTTTTCAGCTTTCAAAGTTTTTTCGTCAATCAAAAACATCGGCAGATTTGACCAAACATCAACGCTGTCCATAGCAACATATATTGGCATATCACCGATAACCGCAATGCCTTTTTTGTTGGCATATTTTTTGATTTCCGCCCACTGCTTGTAGAAAATATACTGCACAAATTTCCAAAATGCGGCACTTTCTTCGTAGTCGTAAATCTTTTTGATGCATTCAAAATAATGTGCGTGTTCGCTTGACCATTCCCACCACGGCTTGAAGTTTTCCTGCTCCTTAACCGCCATAAACACAGCGTAATCGGTGAGCCACGGATTGTCAATTTCAAACTGCTTGATGTCCGATGCAAGTTCTTCGCCGACATTCAAAAATGCTTTTTTGAGCGTTGCAAGTCGCTTTTCGAGGGCAAATTCATAGGCGGCGGTGTACGGAGTGCCGTCATAGATGTTTTCGCTTATGTCCTCGTCGGAAATAAGCCCCATATCTTTCAGCCCCTGTGGGTTTATGTATATGTAATTTCCTGCAAATGCCGACGGAGAACAGTACGGAGAATTTGCATTGTCGGTCGGATTGAACGGCAAAACCTGCCAATATGTGAATCCCATATCAGCTATTCTGTCAACAAAATGTTTTGCGTTTTCGTCCAAAACCCCGACTCCGTATTGTGACGGCATTGAACTTAAATGGAGCAGTACTCCCGCTCCTCGTTTTTTTAGCATAATTTTCACCTTTTGTCTTGTTTTCAGTCCTGTTAATTTTACCATTGACGGCATTAAAAATCAATGTGCAAGTTATATAAAATATCTCTTATTTCTTTATATATAATTTTTATATTATTTTATAAATTTATTATTGAATAATAGCCTGCCTTTTGTTATAATAACAAATAGTATGGATTAATATGCAAAAGTGCATTTTCATACTTCCTATTATCGCAAGGAGGTGCAACTATGCCTGCAAATATCAAAAAAGTATCGGACGAAGAATTAGAGGTGCAAAAGCAGTTTGCCCACAAGGTGAATGAACTTACCTCAAAAAGATATTCGTCAAAGCCTCTTGCATGCGTAGTCACCTACGGTTGTCAGCAAAATGTTGCGGACAGCGAGCATATCAAGGGTATGCTTGAAGCTATGGGCTATGGCTTTACGGAAGAACGCACACAGGCAAAGTTGATTATTTTCAACACCTGCGCTGTCAGAGAACACGCAGAGGACAGAGTGTTTGGCAATGTCGGAGCTTTGAAAAAGTATAAGCTTGCCAATCCCGATGTTGTAATCGCACTTTGCGGTTGTATGATGCAACAGCAACACATTGCAGAAAAAATCAAAAAATCATTTCCGTTTGTTGATTTGGTTTTCGGAACACACGTTGTTTATAAAGTGCCCGAACTCATTTATTCTGCACTTACAAAAAACAGGAGAGTGTTTGAACTTCCCAATGTTGACGGTGTTATAGCCGAGGGAATTCCCGTAAAGCGTGACAATGACAAAAAGGCATGGATTCCGATTATGTACGGATGCAACAATTTTTGTTCGTACTGCATCGTGCCTTATGTTCGAGGCAGAGAGCGCAGCCGAGAGGTCAAGGATGTTGTTGCCGAGTTCAAGAGTCTTGTTGACGAGGGGTATAAGGAAATTACTCTCCTCGGTCAAAATGTAAATTCTTACGGCAAGGATTTAGAACCAAAGGTTTCTTTTTCGGAACTTTTGCGTATGCTCAATGAACTTGACGGCGATTTCAGAATTCGATTTATGACTTCTCACCCAAAGGACTGCACAAAAGAACTTATCGAAACTATGGCAGAGTGCGACAAGGTTGCAACTCATTTGCATTTGCCGTTCCAAAGCGGAAATGACAGAGTGCTCAAGGCTATGAACAGGTCGTATACAAGAGAGAAGTATTTGTCGCTTATCAACTATGCCAAGGAACTTATGGGTGACGAACTGTCAATCACAAGCGATATTATCGTAGGCTTCCCGGGTGAAACCTATGAAGAATTTTGCGACACAAAGTCGCTCGTTGAAGAGATAAAGGCAACAAGCCTTTTCACCTTTATCTATTCGCCGCGTAAAGGCACACCTGCCGCAGAAATGGAAGACCCTGTCCCTTATGAGGAAAAGTCAAAGTGGATGCGTGAACTTCTTGCTTTGCAGGAGAGAATATCGGGCGAGCAAATGGCACTTCACAAAGGCAAGGTTTTTAAATGCTTTGTGTACGGAAAAGGCAAGCAAGGTGATAATTATCTTGCCGCAAGAACAGACGGCAATTTGATTATAGAATTTGTTGGTGACGAGGGGCTCATCGGAACCTTCCAAAAAATAAAAGTAACAGAGCCGCTCACCTATGTTATGTTGGGTGAATTAGAAAGGAATTAAATATGAGTTTAGAATCAGCACTTAGAGAACTTGGCAAGGAAATTCAGGCTGACCCAAGATTTGAGGCACTTCAAGTTGCAGCAAAGGCAAACGATGCAGACGAGGCACTTCAGCAGCAAATGCAGGAGATGCAACTCATCACTCTCAAGTATCAGCAAGAGGCTGAAAAGGGTGAAGAAGCTTCTCAGGACAGAATCGCAGAACTCCAAAAGGAATATCAGGACCTTTACACAAAAGTTATGGACGGCGAGAATATGAAGAAGTATTCAGAAGCTGCTGCAAAGATGGAAGAAATGGCACAGTACATCAGCCAGATGATCGGTTTGTTCTTTGACGGACAAGACCCTGCAACATGCGAAATCCCTGCAAGCGATTGCACACACGACTGCTGCACATGCGGCGGTTGCCACTAATTAGTTTATTCTAAAAACTACTGATTCAAAAATTGCGTAAGGACGGTGAACAAAATGGCAAAGGAACAAAAGCTATCCCCGATGATGGCACAGTATTTTGAAATAAAAAAGAATTATCCGGGCGTTATTTTGTTTTTCCGTCTGGGTGATTTTTACGAGATGTTTTTTGACGATGCAAAGATTGCGTCAAAGGTTCTTGACCTTGTTCTCACAGGCAAGGATTGCGGTCAGGGCGAGCGTGCACCGATGTGCGGTGTGCCGTTCCATTCGTCCGACAGCTACATTGCAAAGCTTGTTTCTTACGGCTACAAGGTTGCAATTTGCGAGCAGACCGAGGACCCTGCAAAGGCAAAGGGACTTGTCAAAAGAGATGTCGTAAGAGTCATCACTCCCGGCACGGTTATTGAAAACAATATTCTTGATGACGGGGTGAACAATTATCTTTGTGCTCTGTGCAAGGGCGACAACGAAACGGGCGTTTGCTTTGTTGATGTGTCAACGGGCGAATTCCACATCACTTCAATCGGCAGAACCGATGAACAGGAAAAAATCAACAATCAGCTTTCTACCTATGCACCAAAGGAAATTTTGGTGAATTCACTTGCAAATGAATTTGATGAGGTTGCAAAGTTTGTTAAGTCAAGGCTTGATATAGAACTTGAAGTTCTTGATGACAGTTGCTTTGATTTTGATAACGCAACAAATCTCATTTTGCAAACAATGAACAAGGAAAAAATTGATTCGCTCGGACTCGGCAAAAGCAAGCCTGCGGTTTCTGCACTCGGTGCGGTAATCGCCTATCTTCGTGAAAACAGAAAGACCGATGAGCTTGAAGCACCGTCAGAGATTGAGTTTTACGAAGAAACCGAGTTTATGAACCTTGACATTAGTGCAAGACGAAATCTTGAACTCACCCGTTCAATGATGACAGGGGACAAGCGCCACTCACTTTTGTGGGTTATTGACAACACAAAAACCGCAATGGGCAAAAGAATGCTTCGCTCTTGGATTGAAAGACCGCTCATCAGCGTGTCGCAAATCAGCAAACGACAGAATGCTGTCGGCGAACTTGTTGACGAGCCGATGCTTCGTGATGAGGTCAAGGAACTTCTCACAGGAGTTAATGATATTGAAAGACTTATGAGCCGTATCGCATATGGCACGGCGAATGCAAAGGAACTCCGTTCTCTTTGTGCAACGGTTGAAAAATTGCCGGCACTCAAGGAACTTTTGCAAAATGCAAATTCGGCGTTGCTCAAGTCGATTTATAATAATATCGACACTTTGCAGGACGTCTACGAACTTATCAATTCATCAATCGTTGATGAGCCTCCGTTTTCTATGCGAGAGGGCGGAATGATTAGGGACGGATATAATGCCGAAATTGACGAACTTCACACAATTATGCAGGGCGGTGCTTCCGTTCTTGCAGAAATTGAAAACAGGGAAAAGGAAGCAACGGGAATTCCAAAACTCAAGGTTTCCTACAACAAGGTTTTCGGCTACTTCATTGAAGTTACAAATTCGTACAAGCACCTTGTTCCCGAAACCTACATAAGAAAACAAACTCTAACAAACTGTGAAAGATATATCACTCAGGAACTTAAAGACCTTGAGGGCAAAGTTCTCGGAGCAAAGGACAGATGCGTTGCCCTTGAATACGAAACTTTCTGTGCCGTCAGAACAACGGTTGCAGGCGAGGTTGAGAGAATTCAACGAACCGCAAAGGCTCTTGCAACTCTTGACACGGTCGCTTCTCTTGCCGAGATAGCTACCAAAAACAATTACTGCTGTCCGCAGATTACAACGGATGGCACGCTCGAAATCAAGGACGGCAGACATCCTGTTGTTGAGGCTTTGCTCACCGATTCGCCGTTTGTTCCGAACGACACACTCCTTGATTGCAAAACTAACAAATGCTCAATAATTACCGGTCCTAATATGGCAGGTAAATCAACATATATGCGTCAAACCGCTCTTATTGTCCTTTTGGCACAGATTGGCTCTTTTGTTCCGGCAAGGAGCGCAAAAGTTTCTGTCTGCGACGCAATATTCACAAGAGTCGGTGCTTCGGACGACTTGGCAACCGGTCAGTCAACCTTTATGGTGGAAATGAACGAGGTGTCAACAATCCTGAAGAACGCTACCGATAAATCACTCATCATCCTTGACGAAATCGGCAGAGGCACATCAACCTTTGACGGTATGAGCATAGCGAGAGCCGTGCTTGAATATGTGGTGAAAAAAATCGGAGCAAAAACACTTTTTGCAACCCACTATCACGAACTTACCGCTATGGAGGGTATGCTAAAGGGCGTAAACAACTATTCAATCGCCGTCAAGAAGCGTGGAGATGACATCACTTTTCTTCGCAGAATTGTTCACGGCGGTGCAGACCAAAGCTTCGGTATCGAGGTTGCAAAGCTTGCAGGTGTTCCGTCGGCGGTCACAAAGCGAGCAAAGGCAATCCTCAAAGAGCTTGAAGCGAACAAAATTGAAATTGATTTTAAGGCGGAGGAGGCTGTCGAGGAAGAACCGACTGATGATGAAATTCAGTTCAACTTCAAGGCAAAATCCACCGATGAAATACTTGAACTTCTCAAGGCGACAGATGTCAACACTCTGACACCGATTGAAGCAATGCAAACCCTCTACGACCTCAAGAAAAAAGCAGAGGAAATTATGGGCTAAAATATTGTACCGAAAGGATGTGACGAAATGCCTCAAATTAATATATTGCCAAAGGAAGTATATCAGCTTATTGCAGCAGGCGAGGTTGTTGAGCGTCCGTCCTCAGTCGTTAAGGAAATGATTGAAAATTCCGTTGACGCAGGTGCAAAAAATATTACTGTCGAAATCAAAAACGGCGGTTCAACTTATATCCGTATAACCGATGACGGCTGTGGTATTGCACGAAGCGAGGTAAAAAAAGTTTTTATCTCTCACGCAACCTCCAAGATTAAGGTCAGCGACGATTTGGACAAAATCGGAACACTTGGTTTCAGAGGGGAAGCAATGGCTTCGATTTCTGCCGTTGCCAAGGTTCAACTCCTCACCAGAACACCTGATGAGGAAATCGGCACAAGGTATGAAATTGCAGGCGGTCAGGAACTTGATTTTTCGGATGCCGGCTGTCCTGTGGGCACAACGATTGTTGTTGCGGATATTTTTTTCAACACTCCGGCGAGAATGAAGTTCTTAAAAAAGGATGTCACCGAGGCTAATGCGGTTGCAGGCGTGGTTGAGCGAATTGCCGTCAGCCATCCCGAAATTTCGTTTAGGTTTATTCGTGACGGCAAGCAAACACTTGTCACTTCGGGCAACGGAGATTTAAAAAGCACAATTTATTCCGTGTTCGGCAGAGAATTTGCAAATTCGCTCATTCCTGTTGATTACGAGATTAACAATATGCGTGTGAGCGGTTTTGTCACAAAGCCGTCAATGTCACGCAAAAGTCGTGGAATGCAGTTTTTCTTCATCAATTCCCGACTTGTAAAATCGCAAACCGCTATGGCGGCACTCGAACAGGCTTATCGCAATTCTATTATGGTTGGCAGATTTCCCGGCTGTGTGCTCAACATTGAATGCAATTCGTCATTCGTTGATGTTAATGTTCACCCGGCAAAAATCGAGGTTAGATTTGCCAACGAAAAGCCGGTGTTTGAACTTGTGTATTACGGAGTGAAAAACGCTATTGAAATGCTCGACACTCCAAAGGAAGCACATTTTTCAGCACCTCGACCTACACAAACAACTGTCAATGGCAAAATTGATTTCTTTAAGCCAAAGGAAGAAACGCCGACGCAAATGCAGTTTAAGCAGGAGAGTAATCCTGATGATTTTTGGAGGGTTGCAGCTCCCGATATCGTTCGTGACAAATCGCCGAAAAGCGAGGAAGCACAGAATTATGTTGAGGAATCAACCACAACTTCAAAACTCGATTTGAGCAAATTCACTCAGCCTGCCAAAACAGAAGTGCAGCAGGCAAACAACGAGCCTGAAACACAGGAACAGCCGAAGCCTTTGCCAAAGCAGGAAAAAGCTGAAAGCGCAGAAGTGCCTGACTTCAGACTTGTCGGCGAGATTTTTAAAACATATATCATCATCGAAATGGACGGCGATTGCTATATGATAGACAAGCACGCCGCACATGAACGAATGAATTTTGAAGCGCTCAAGGCTTCAACCGAAATTGTATCGCAGGTTTTGTTGTCACCCGTTGCGGTAAGACTTTCAAGAGAGGAATACAACGCTGTTCTTTCAAATCTTGATTTGTATTCAAAATGCGGATTTGCAATTGAGGATTTTGGCAATTCAACAGTTTTGGTTCGTGAATGTCCGTCAATTTTGGACGGCGAGGATGTCAGCGGATTGGTTGAGGAAACTGCGGCAAAACTCCTTGACGGCAAAACAGATATAACACCCGAACAGATGGATTGGATATTCCATTCGACATCGTGCAGGGCGGCTGTCAAAGCAGGGGACAGGACTTCACCGTATGAGATGGAACTGTTTGTCAAGAAATTGCTTGCAAATCCAAACATCAGATATTGTCCTCACGGCAGACCCGTTATGATTAAGCTGTCAAAATACGACATAGAAAAACAGTTCGGCAGGATACAGTAATGGAAAAAACAAAGATAATTTGTGTTGTCGGTGCAACCGCTTCGGGCAAAACCGATTTGGCGGTGAAGCTTGCAAAGGCGGTTGACGGCGAAATCATTTCTGCCGATTCAATGCAGGTGTACAAGAATATGCCTATTGCAACCGCAGTTGCCACCAAAGAGGAGCAGGACGGTGTGACGCATCATCTTGTCGAATTTCTCGACACAGACCAAACCTTTTCGGTTGCGGATTTTGTTGAGCGTGCAAAGGTGCTGATTGACGAAATCACTGCAAGGGGCAGAGTCCCGATTGTTGCGGGAGGTACAGGACTTTTTGTTGACAGCCTTGTGAAAAACATCAGCTTTTCCGAGGTCGGCTCAAATTACGAAATAAGAAATGAACTTGCTGAAAAAAGCAATGATGAACTTTTTGAAAAACTTTTGGAACTTGACCCAAAATCGGCACAGGGCATTCATCCGAACAATCGCAAGCGTGTGATCAGAGCACTGGAACTTTGTATGTCGGGAACGTCGAAAACCGAGCAAAACGAAAATTCAATGCTTATCGACAGTCCGTATGATGCTTTGTATATCGGCATCGGTTATCGGGACAGACAAAAACTTTACGACAGAATAAACAAGCGTGTTGATTTGATGCTTGATGCGGGACTTGAAAATGAGGCTAGGCAAATGCTTGGCAAACAGGGATTAACCGCACGTCAGGCAATCGGTCATAAGGAACTTCAGCCGTATATTGACGGCAACATAGATCTTGCCGAGGCAGTCGAGAGATTAAAAAGAGAAACCCGTCGCTATGCCAAAAGACAGTTGACGTGGTTTAGACGAAATGAAAATATAAATTGGCTATATGCCGATGAGATGAGCAGGGATGAGCTTGTGGAAAAAGCTGTTGACCTTGCCAAGAATCATTTGAAATAAAGGAAAGGAGTTCGGTATGAAAAAGCAATTCTATAATATAAACAAAAGCAATGCCTTGATTATTTCTGTTATTGTTTTGATAGTTTTGTTTGTTGCAATTCAGTGTTACAGCGTTACTCATATCGAACTTAAAACGCAAACCGCGACCGTAAGCACAGTGTATGACAAGGTGAGCAGCGAGGCACTTTTCGTCCGTGATGAAAGCGTTGTTGAAAAATCACCGTCAGGCGTTACCGTTGCTTGTTTTCAGGATGGCGACAAAATCAATGTAAAGGGCAATGTTGCTATGCAGTTTTCGTCATCAAAGGCAGCTGCCAATTATTCCAAATATGCCGAGCTTTCAAAGCAGATTGAATATTATCAAACTCTTGAAGCGCAAACGGTCGGTCAGTCTGCCGATCTTGAAACCATCAATGCAGACATTGAGCAAAAGGTAATCAATTATGCAGACGGTTTGGCAAAAAATCGAATAGGCGACACCGCAGAGAATTTGGATTCTGTTCTTGTTCGACGCCAGCTTATCATCGGCGAGGATGTTGATTTGTTGTCAATTATCGAAAACTTGCGAGACCAAAGAAATAACTATCAGTCATATTCAAAACCGGACGGATATATCAAAACCGATAAGTCGGGCGTATTCAGCAGTTATACGGATGGATATGAAAATTTGATTGATTACAGCAAGGTTGAGGAAACTTCTGTTGATGAGTTTAAATCCGCATTGAAAGCGGTTGATAAGTCTCAAAATGTAAGCAGTAATATCGGAAAACTTGTCACAAGCTACACTTGGTATATTCAAACTGTTGTCAGCGCCGATACGGTTAAAAATCTTGAAAACGGCGATTATGTAAATATAGTTTTAAAGGACGACACAAGCAAGGCATTTAAGGCTGAAATAGTTAACGGTGCAGAAATTGCACTTGGTCAAAAAGAAACGTTGCTTGTTCTTAAACTAAATGAAATGGATGCCGACATTGCAAAGCTTCGCAAGGCTGAAATTGAGATTAGACGAAACACATATGAGGGAATTAAAGTTCCAAGTGAGGCACTTCACGTTGTTGACGGCAAAAAAGGTGTTTATGTTCTCATTGCAAGTCAGGTTAAGTTCAGAGAAGTGAATGTCATTTACAGCGACGACGATTATGTTCTTGCAGAGTATGATGAATCAAATGAAAAGTCGATTCATCTTTACGATAAAATTATTACTCAAGGAAAGGACTTAAAAGATGGAAAAGTTTATACTTGATGAAGAACGCGTAAAATCGTGCATAGATAATTATAAGCGAATAAAAAATGATGTTATGGAAACTGCCGTTAAAGCAGGCAGAAATGAAAATGATGTCAGACTTATGTGCGTTACAAAAACAGTTGAGCCTGAATACATCAATCCTGTGCTTGATTTGGGTGCAGATTTGATTGGCGAAAATCGTGTTCAGGAATACTGCTCAAAGCTTGAAACACTTCACCTTGACGGTGTGGAAAAACACATTATAGGTCATTTGCAAACTAATAAGGTAAAGTATATTGCAGGCAGAGTCGATATGATTGAATCGGTTGATTCAATTAAACTTGCAAAGGAAATCAGCAAGGAGTTTAAAAAAGCAAATTCTGTTGCAAATGTTCTTGTTGAAGTTAACATTGGCAAGGAGGAGTCAAAGAGCGGTTGCGATATTGAGAAACTTGAGGAACTTCTTTGTCAGATAACCGAACTTGACAATATTAAAATTAAAGGTCTTATGACCATACCGCCTATTTGTGACGAAACTGAAGCAAGAAAGTATTTTGCAAAAATGCACGACAAGTTTGTTGAACTTCAGGAAAAGAACATAAGCGGCGTTGAAATGCAAATTCTCTCTATGGGTATGAGCGCCGATTACGAGGCGGCTATACTTGAGGGTTCAAATATAGTAAGAGTTGGCTCTGCTATTTTCGGAGCGAGAAAATATTTTTAAAATCAAGGGGATGAAAAGATGGGATTGTTTGATAAAATAAAGGATATTATGACTGACGAAGAGGACGATTTTGACGAATACGCAGAAGAAAGTGCAGAATTCGTAAAGCCTCCGCGCAGACGTGAAAGAGATATTGAACCGCCTGCATATGAGCGAGAGGAAAAGCCGGAGCGTTCGTCAAGACACTCAAAGAGCGACAAGGTGGTTAATATTCACACCACCGCACAGCTTCAGGTTGTACTTGTAAAACCTGAGGGATTTGAAGAGGCTGCATCTATTGCAGACAACCTTAATGCAAGAAGAACAGTTGTGCTCAATCTTGAAAGTGCAAACCGCGAGGTTGCAAGACGACTTTTGGATTTCTTATCCGGCGTTGCTTATGCAAACAACGGTCAGATAAAAAGAGTTGCAAATTCAACCTACATCATCACACCTTATAATGTAGACGTTATGGGCGATCTGATTGATGAGCTTGAAAATAACGGAATGTTTACAATGTAAAGGAGTACAATGTGATGATTAGTGCAAAGGATTTGAAAAATGTCGATTTGGCTGTTGCCGCTTCGGGATATGTTACAAAGGATGTTGACAAACTTCTCAACGAGGCTGCAAACACCATTGAGGCATATCAGCGCGAAAACAAGGAACTTTATCACAAACTTGAAGTTTTGGCAAGCAAAATCGAGGAATATCGTTCTGAGGAGGACGCTATCAAAACTGCTCTTGTGACTGCTCAAAAAATGGCAGACAAGATAAAAAAAGATTCAAAGGATGCTGCGGCACTTCTTATTGAAAACAGCGAGGCAGAGGCTAAGCAGAAAATGGATACTGCAAGCACGGAGGCTGAGGCTATCGTAAGAAAGGCGAGAGATTATTCGGCAAACCTTATTAATAACAAGACAAATGAAGCAAACGAGATTATCACAACTGCTCAAACAAAGGCAAATGAGGCAATCAATTCTTCAAAGGTTGTTGCTCAGGATATTCTTGAACAGGCAAAGGCGATTTCAACCGACCTTATCAGCAAGTCAAAGGCTGAAAAGGAAGCGTACGAAATCTTGATTTCTACAATTAAAAATGATGCAAAATCATTTGTTGAAAATCTCAAAAAACTTTATTCGGATCAACTTGATGTTCTCAATTCATCAAAACTTGATACAGGCTCAGCCGATACCGATTCAGCCGAGAGAAAGGTTGAGGATGTTCACGGTGACGTTTCAAGCCTTGTTGACGAGGTGAAGGAATTTTCAAGCGCAATTCCGGAGAAAATTAATATTCCTGAAATTCCACACAAGGAATTTGATGATTCCGACGTAAAAGTTGAAAAACCGGATTTTAGCACTCCTGCTTCTGTTGAAAAAGAAGAAGTTAAACCGGAGCAGGAAGAATTGGAAAACAACATTGATGAAGTTGTAAACAGTATTATTGAAAATGAGTCGAGTGAACCGCCTGTTATCACAACTGATGATGAGGATTTTGAAGAGGATGAAGAAGAAACGCTTGACCCAATGGAAGCTGTTGAGGCTTTTTCTCAAAATGAGATAACACCGATTGATAAGTCTTCCGTTCCTGAAATCAGCGAGGATGCTGATATGGAAAATGACGATTCTCTTTTTGACGAGGGTGACCAACTTCCTTTTGAAAATTATTTCAATGTAAATCGTGAGGATGTACATAACGACAAATCACAAACAATATCTTTGATTCCGCCTGAGGACGATGAGGACGAGGACGACGAACCAAAGTTTAAGGGCTTTTTCAAAAAGAAGAAGTAATACTATAACAAACTGTAAGGAGTAAAAACCAATGGACTATAACAAAACACTTAATTTGCCAAAAACCGAATTCCCTATGAGAGCTTCTCTCCCTCAGAGAGAGCCTGAGTTTCTCAAGGATTGGTATGAAAACGACCAGTACGGAAGATTGATGAAGCACAACGACGGCAAGCCTCTCTTTGTTCTTCACGACGGACCTCCATATGCAAACGGCGATATTCATATCGGTCACGCACTCAACAAGACACTCAAGGATTTCATTGTTAGATATAAGAATATGACCGGCTTTAAGTCACCATATGTTCCGGGTTGGGACACTCACGGTCTTCCGACAGAACTTGCTGCCCGCAAAAAGGCAGGCATCACAGCCGAGTCAAATATTACAGACCTTGAGCTTCGCAAAATCTGCCGTGAAACAGCACTTAGCTATGTTGATTTGCAGAGAGAAAGCTTTAAGCGTATGGGTGTTATCGGCGAATGGGATAACCCATATATCACACTTCAAAAGGAATTTGAGCAGGAGCAAATTAAGGTGTTTGCTTCTATGGCATCAAAGGGCTACATCTACAAGGGATTGAAGCCTGTATATTGGTGTGCGGATTGTAACACAGCTCTTGCAGAAGCAGAAATCGAATACGCAGAAGATCCATGTCATTCAATTTATGTAAAGTTCAAAGTTACAGACGATATGGGCAAACTCACCGCTCTTGGTGCAGAACTTGACAAAACATATTTTGTAATTTGGACAACAACAACTTGGACTCTCCCTGCAAACGTTGCTATCTGTGTTGGCCCTAACTATGAATACAGCCTCCTCAAGGCAAACGGCGAATACTATGTTATGGCAACAGACCTTGCACCTGCCGCAATGGCTGACGCAGGAATTACAGATTATGAAACAGTTGGCATTATCCGTGGTGACGAGCTTGAATATATGAAAACCGCTCATCCGTTCATCGACAGAACTTCTCTTGTTATTGTCGGCGATCATGTCACTCTTGAAAGCGGTACAGGTTGCGTACACACAGCTCCGGGTCACGGTGTTGATGACTTTATCGTTTGCCAAAAGTATAAGGAAATCCCTATCGTTGTTCCTGTAAACGACAAGGGCGTTCTTACAGAAGAAGCAGGTCAGTTTGCAGGTCTTACAACAGACGAGGCAAACAAGCCTATCGCAGAGCATCTTGAAAAAATCGGTGCACTTTTCGCACTCAAAAAGATTAAGCACCAATATCCACACTGCTGGAGATGTCACAAGCCTGTTATCTTCCGTGCAACATCACAATGGTTCTGCTCGGTTGACGACTTCAAGGATGCAGCAGTAAAGGCAGCAGAGGATGTAAAATGGTATCCTGAATGGGGTAAGGACAGACTTCAGTCTATGATTGTTGAGCGTGCCGATTGGTGTATTTCCCGTCAGAGAAAATGGGGCGTTCCTATCCCTGTTATGTACTGTAAAGACTGTGGCAAGGAAATCATCGATGAGGGTATTATGAACAAGGTATCCGACATTTTCGGTGAAGAAGGTTCAGACGCTTGGTTTGCTCACGATGCAGAATACTTCCTCCCTGAAGGCTTCAAGTGCCCTCACTGCGGCAAGGCTAACGGCTTTGAAAAAGAAAAGGACATCATGGATGTTTGGTTCGATTCGGGTTCATCACACGCAGCAGTTTGCAAGAACAGAAGCTATCTCAAGTGGCCTGCTGATGTTTATCTTGAGGGCGCAGACCAATATCGTGGTTGGTTCCAATCATCGCTTCTTACATCTGTTGCAGGCGGCAACGGTGCTCCTTACAAGCAGATTATTACTCACGGCTGGACAGTAGACGGTGAGGGCAGAAAGATGTCTAAGTCACTCGGCAATGGTATTGCTCCGCAAGAGGTTATCGATAAGTACGGTGCAGACATTCTCCGTTTGTGGGTTGCTTCTGCCGATTATCACGCAGATATCCGTATCAGCCCTGAAATCTTGAAGCAGATTTCCGATAACTATCGTAAGATTAGAAACACCGCAAGATATTGCCTTGGTAACCTTTACGACTTCAATCCTGACACCGATATGGTTGCAAATGAGGATTTGGAAGAACTTGACAAGTACGCATTGATGAAACTTGACGAAGTTCTCAACACAGCTCATCAGGGCTATAATGAATATGAATATCACACAACAGCACACGCACTTCACAACTTCTGTGTTGTTGATATGTCAAACTTCTACTTTGATGTTCTTAAGGACAGACTTTACACTTCTGCTCCTCAGTCAAAGTCAAGAAGAGCTGCTCAAACAGTTCTCTACAAGGTTCTTGACGCTCTTTGCCTTGTTCTCACTCCTATTCTTGCATTTACTTGTGATGAAATTTGGAAGGCTATGCCTCACGATTCTTCAAGAAATGTTGAGTCACCGCTCTTCAATGACATTCCACAGGGCAACTATATTGACGCTGATGAGAATTTCATCGCAAAGTGGGATAAGATTCACGAAATCAGAACCGATGTTCAAAAGGCTCTTGAACTTGCCCGTAACGAAAAAGTAATCGGTAAGCCGCTTGAGGCAAAGGTTATTCTTCACGCTGACGGCGACCTTGCAGACTTCCTCAAGGCAGAGATCAAGGCGTTGCCTGAAATCTTCATCACTTCCGCTGTTGAACTTGCAGATGGCGAAGGCGCTGTAAAGGGCGAGGTTGCAGGTCTTTCCGTAACAATCGCAAAGGCAGACGGTGAAAAGTGCGAGCGTTGCTGGAAGTTCTCCGACACGGTCGGTCAGGACGCAGAACATCCGACTCTTTGTGCACACTGTGCTCAAACAATGAAAGAATTATAATTTATCAATCAGTTGTTCCTCCCTTGCAAAAGGGAGGTCAACGCTTTGTTTTGACGAAAGACAGAAAATATGGAGATTTGCTCATAATGAAGCATATTAAAAAACATATTTCTTGCACGATTATGATTGTTCTTATCGTTGCATTTGACCAGATAACTAAATATTTTGCTTCATTAAAGCTTGCTGACGGAAGCGTTGCAAAGTTCATTCCCGGTGTTGTGCAGTTCAGATATGCCGAAAACACGGGTATGGCTTTTTCAATGCTCAGCGGTGCAAGGTGGATTTTTGTTGCCTTGACTTTTGCCGTGTGCGTCGGTGCTTTTTATTATTTGTTTTCAAACAAATGCAAAAGCCTGTGGTTGTATTGGAGCATTGGTGTTGTCGTTTCGGGCGGTATAGGAAATCTCATTGACCGAGCAAGATTTGGCTATGTTGTTGATTTTATCGAGCCGACCTTTGTGGATTTTGCTGTTTTCAACATTGCCGATTGTGCAGTTACCTGCGGTGCGGTTGTGCTTATTGGCTACTTGCTTTTTGATGCTTTCAGCGATATAAAAAAGCCAAAGGAGAAGTCCAATGGCTGAAAATTATAGCTTTGTGTGCGAGTCAAACGGCATACGAATAGACAAGTTTTTAACTGAAAATATCGAGGATATTACTCGCTCTGCCGTGCAAAAAATCATTGATGAAGATAATGTATCCGTAAACGGCAAAACGGTTTCCAAGAACTACAAGTGCAAGGCAGGGGATAGCATTGAAGTTGTTGTTCCCGATGCAAAACCGCTTGAAGCCGTTGCGCAGAATATTCCGATTGATATAGTTTTCGAGGACGAATATCTGCTCGTAGTCAACAAACCAAAGGGGATGGTTGTTCACCCTGCAAACGGCAATCCGGACGGCACTCTTGTCAATGCTTTGCTGTATCATTGCGGTGACAGCCTTTCGGGTATAAACGGCGTTATCCGACCGGGCATTGTGCATAGAATAGACAAGGACACTTCCGGACTTTTGATTGTTGCCAAAACCGACAAGGCTCACATCGGTCTTGCCGAGCAAATCAAGGAGCACAGCTTTTCTCGTGCTTATGAGGCAGTTGTTTACGGCAATATCAAAGATGACAGCGGAACAGTCTGCCAGCCTATCGGCAGGGACAGCAAGGACAGAAAGAAAATGGCTGTCACTATGAAGAATTCAAGGCCTGCCACAACTCATTATGAGGTCATCAAGAGATACGGCGATTTCACTCATGTAAGGTGTATTCTCGAAACGGGGCGCACTCATCAAATCAGAGTGCATATGTCATATATCGGGCATCCTGTTGCAGGCGACCCCGTGTACGGTCCAAAAAAGGTTATAACCCGATTGAACGGTCAGTGCCTCCATGCAAAGCATATCGGATTCGTTCATCCGATAACCAATGAATATTTGGAGTTTGAAAGCGAATTGCCCGAATATTTCACATCATTTCTAAATTATCTTGAAAATAAATAACCGACAGATAGACAAATCTACCTGTCGGCTATTTTTGTTATCTATACATTGATTTCGACATCGACACCAAGCAAATCCTTGTTTTCTTCAAGAATAGGATTGATGACTTCGTTCAAGAAATCGGCTGTTTGCTCAGGCGCTCTGCCGACAAAGTTAGTAGGCTTGAGAATAGCAAGGATTTCTTCCTTTGTAGTCATAAATGCAGGGTCAGCCGCAATTCTGTCCACAAGGTCGTTCTTGCCGCCTTCAACCTTAACAACAGCACCGGCTGCCATTGAGTGTTGACGGATTTTCTCGTGGAGTTCTTGTCTGTCGCCACCCTTTTTAACAGCGTCCATCATAATGTTTTCTGTTGCCATAAACGGAAGCTCACTCATAAGTCTTGCTTCAATAACCTTTGGATAAACTACAAGACCGCTTGTAACATTGATGTAAAGGTCGAGTATGCCGTCAATAGCAAGGAATGCTTCGGCAACACTTACACGCTTGTTTGCGCTGTCGTCAAGAGTTCTTTCAAACCATTGCGCAGACGCTGTCCAAGCAGGGTTGAGAGCGTCAATCATAACATATCTTGAAAGAGATGCAATTCTTTCGCTTCTCATTGGGTTTCTCTTGTAAGCCATAGCGGATGAACCGATTTGATTCTTTTCAAACGGTTCTTCAATTTCCTTAAGATTTTGAAGAAGTCTTAAATCGTTTGAGAATTTGCAACAACTCTGAGCAATGAGTGCAAGGCAGTTGCAAACGATGGTGTCGAGCTTTCTTGCATATGTTTGACCGCTTACAGGGAAGCAAGCCTTGAATCCCATTTTTTCAGCAATCTTTCTGTCAAGTTCTTTGCACTTTTCATGGTCGCCGTCAAAGAGTTCAAGGAAACTTGCCTGTGTGCCTGTTGTACCTTTTGAGCCAAGAAGCATAAGAGTGTCGAGCACGTGGTCAACTTCGTTGAGGTCCATAACCAAGTCCATAAGCCAAAGAGTTGCTCTCTTACCTACTGTTGTTGGCTGTGCAGGCTGGAAGTGTGTAAAGCCAAGGCATGGCATATCCTTGTATTCGTCTGCAAATTTTGCAACTGATGAAATAGCGTTTACAAGCTTTTTCTTAACAAGGTTGAGTGCCTCACGCATTGTGATAACATCTGTGTTGTCGCCAACATAGCAGGAAGTTGCGCCGAGGTGAATGATGCCCTTTGCTTTTGGACATTGCTCACCGTATGCATGAACATGGCTCATAACATCGTGACGGAATTTCTTTTCGTATTCCTCTGCAACTGCATAGTTGATGTCGTTTGCGTGAGCCTTTAATTCGTCGATCTGCTCTTGTGTTACATTGAGTCCGAGTTCGTGCTCTGCCTCTGCAAGTGCAATCCAAAGTTTTCTCCATGTTCTGAACTTGAAGTCCGGAGAATAGATGTATTGCATTTCCTTGCTTGCGTAACGAGCGTTAAAAGGGGAATTGTATGTATTGTATTCCATTAGTTAAGTCCTACTCTTTTCATCATTTCTTCGTATGCTTCTTCAACACCGCCAAGGTCACGACGGAATCTGTCCTTGTCGAGCTTTTCGTGAGTCTTGATGTCCCAGAAACGGCAGGTGTCAGGGCTGATTTCGTCAGCAAGAACGATTGTGCCGTCGGCTGTCTTGCCGAATTCAAGCTTGAAGTCAATAAGTTCAACGCCGATTGAAGCAAAGTACTCTTTGAGAACTTCGTTTACTTTGAATGCCATTTCCTTGATTGTTTCAACTTCTTCCTTGGTTGCAAAGCCACAAGAAACTGCGTGATAGCCGTTGATGAGCGGATCGCCAAGTTCGTCATCCTTGTATGAAAATTCGATTGATGGGCAAACAAAGTCCATACCCTCTTCAAGACCGAGTCTCTTGCAAATTGAACCTGCTGCTCTGTTGCGGATGATAACCTCAAGAGGAACAATCTTTACCTTTTTAACTGCTGTTTCTCTGTCTGATAATTCCTCAACAAAGTGGGTTGGAATGCCGTGCTTTTCAAGGATTTGCATAAGGTAGTTGCTCATTTTGTTGTTTACAACACCCTTGCCGACGATTGTGCCCTTTTTGATACCGTTGAAAGCAGTTGCATCGTCCTTGTAGTCAACGATAACGATGTTCTCGTCGTCAGTTGCCCAAACTTTCTTTGCCTTGCCCTCATAGAGTTGTTCTGTCTTTGTCATAATGTTAGCCTCCTGCATTTTAATCCTTATATGTTAATTATTTTTTGTATACTGCTTTGATTCTTTCGATTGCTTCGATTGTCTTTTCTGTTGAGCCGAATGCTGTCAGTCTGAAGTAGCCCTCGCCGGCAGGACCGAATCCTGAACCCGGAGTACCTACAACCTGACACTTTTCAAGGAGTTCATCAAAGAATTCCCAGCTTGTGTATCCCTGTGGAACTCTGAGCCAAATGTATGGTGAGTTTACACCGCCGTAGCATTCAAAGCCTGCGTCCTTGAGACCCTCAAAGATAATCTTTGCGTTGTTTTGATAGTAAGCAAGAGTTTCCTGAATTTGCTTCTTGCCTTCTTCCGAATAGATAGCTTCTGCGGCTCTTTGGGTGATGTATGAAACACCGTTGAACTTTGTTGCCTGGCGTCTTGCCCAAAGAGGATTGAGTGATGTGCCCTCAAATTCAAGTTCTTTCGGAACTACTGTGTAGCCACATCTCATACCTGTAAAGCCTGCTGTCTTTGAGAATGAACGAAGCTCGATAGCGCACTTCTTTGCACCCTCGATTTCGTAAATTGACTTTGGAATACCCTCCTCAACAACAAAGCTTTCATAAGCTGAGTCAAAGAGAATGAGTGACTTGTGTTCAAGTGCATAATCAACCCACTTCTTGAGTTGCTCTTTTGTTGCAACCATACCTGTTGGGTTGTTAGGAAAGCAGAGATAAATTACATCAGGAACTTCTGACGGAAGATCAGGTGTAAAGTTGTTCTCTGCTGTGCATGGCATGTAGATGATGTTGCTCCAAAGACCGTTCTCGTCCTTGTCACCGCTTCTGCCTGCCATAACGTTTGTGTCGATGTAAACAGGGTAAACAGGGTCGCAGATTGCAACCTTGTTGTCTACTGAAAAGATGTCGCCGATGTTGCCGCAGTCGCTCTTTGCACCGTCAGACAAAAAGATTTCGTCTTTTGCGATGTCAATGCCTCTGTCGGTGTAGTCGTTCTTTTGGATTGCTTCAAGGATGAAGTCGTATCCGTACTCAGGCGGATAGCCTTTGAATGTAGCCTCGCAAGCCATTTCGTCAACAGCCTTGTGCATTGCATCAATTACAGCCGGTGCAAGCGGTCTTGTAACATCACCGATTGAAAGGCGAATTACATCAGCCTCAGGATGAGCGGCTTGATATGCTCTCTGCTTCTTTGCAACTGTAGAGAACAAATAGCTTGACTCGATTTTTAAAAAGTTGTCATTGATTTTCATATCTTTAAACCTCCGTTAAATTACTTATATTTCAACCTCTCCGGTGAACGCATATTCAGCCGGACCGGTCATAATAACACTGTCGTTTTCGTTTCCGCTCCACTCGATGAGCAAATCTCCGCCGAGGAGGTGAACGGTAACCTTGTTGTCGCAGTAGCCGTTGAGAATTGCAGAAACAGCGGTTGCACAAGCACCTGTGCCGCATGCAAGAGTTTCTCCCGCACCACGCTCGTAAACACGCATTTCAACATTGCTTCTGTCAATAATCTTTGCAAATTCGGCATTCACTCTGTCGGGAAACAGGCTCGTGTCTTGCTCTGCGATACTGCCGTATTTGTTCAAATCAAATTCGCTTGGGTGTTCGTCAATAATCATTACTGCGTGCGGATTACCCATTGAAACGCAGGTCATATTGAATTCTCTGTCGCCAAAGGTGACTTTTTGATTTATACATTTTTCGCTGTCGAACATAACGGGAATGTCGCTTGATTTGAGTATCGGTTTGCCCATATCAACTCTTGCAGTCACTGCTTTGCCGTCAACATCATTCACTTTGATGTGCTTGATTGCCCCCATAGATTCAATTGTGAATTCCTTTTCTCTGTTTGTATAGCCTTCGTCAAAAAGGTATTTTGCAACACAGCGTATGCCGTTGCCACACATAGCACCTCTTGAACCGTCAGCGTTGTACATCACCATTTCGTAATCGGCAACCTTGCCTTTTTTGATGACAATCAAACCGTCACCGCCAACACTGAAGTGCCTGTCTGAAAGCTTTTTTGCGGTTTCGCTTTCGTTCGGTATTGTTTGCTTCATACCGTCAACGTAGATGTAGTCGTTGCCGGCACCGTGCATTTTAACAAATTGTAATTTCATAGCATCACCTATTCAAATTTTGCAATTATGTCTTTTGCGACATCAACCATTTTTTTGCCACACCGCATACTTTCGCTTTGCAAAAACTTGTGCGCTTGCATTTCGCTCATATCATTGGTGTTCATCAAAATGGCTTTTGCGTTTGATATGTATTCGCTGTCGCTGAGATTTCTGGATGTAAACGAGCTTTCGGTTGTAACAAGAATTTCAACCGTTCTTAAAAATTCGTCTTTGTCAAGAGGCAGGGGCAGACAAATGAGATTGCCCATATAATCTTCCTTTCCGCTTTTTGACAGAGCGATTACATCAAAGCCCGACGGCAGTCGTTCAGCCACAACGCCTGCACCCATATCACGCAGAATGGATGCACAAATGATGACTCCGCTTCGCATATCAGCCGCAATGCCAAGGGCACTTGCACCCGTGGCGCAGATGTGCGATACATACAGACCGTCTTCTTCAAGGAAGCTTTTCAGCTGCAAAGCAGTGCTTCTGCTTGGGTATGCAACAATGATGTTTTTCATAAACTATACTCCGCCTTGATTTATTCGTCCATAATATATATGCGTCATATTATAAAAATATAAAATATTATAACATATTATAGTGAAATGTGGCAATAGAAAAAACAGGATAATTTGATTAAAAATTTGTTACTTTTACCGATTTGTACATATTTTGTGCTATTTTGACAAAGTGCACAGATTTTATAATTATTTTACATTTTCTTGTAACAAAATAACCAAATAACACTTGAAAAACGTTTGTAATAGTGTTATTATTATTTTATAGAATATTCAAAGTAGGGAAAGTGTACCCTTTTTGTTGTTTAGTGTTTGTTAACGAAAGGAATTTCTATGAAAAAATTGAAAGAAGAATATCAGCTTCCTGTATATCTTTTTCATGACGGAACTAACTACAAAGCCTATGAATTTTTCGGCAATCACAGAATTGACGAAAGCAAGGTGGCTTTTAGAGTTTGGGCACCTAATGCACAGGGTGTGTCTGTTGTGGGCGATTTCAATTCTTGGAATGAAAATGCAAGCAAATGTGTTGCCGTTTCTCCGGGGATTTGGGAAGCGATTGTGGATAATGTTAAAGTATACGACTGCTACAAATATGCAATAAAAACCGGCACAGGAACAACCTTGTTAAAGGCTGACCCTTATGCTGTGCATCAGGAAACCCGTCCGGGTACAGGCTCAAAGGTTTACGAGCTTGCTGATTACAAGTGGAAAGATTCCAAATGGCAACTTGACAAAAGCCGACAGAATATTTTGGAAAAGCCTGTTAATATCTACGAGGTTCATATGGGTTCGTGGAAAATGCACGATGACGGAAACTTCCTGACTTATCGTGAACTTGCCGAGCAGCTTGTTCCGTATGTAAAGAATATGGGCTACACTCACATTGAGATGCTTCCGATTATGGAGTATCCGTTTGACGGTTCGTGGGGATATCAGGTTACAGGCTATTTTGCCGCAACTTCACGCTATGGACTTCCTGAGGATTTGAAGTATTTTGTAGACACTTGCCACAAGGAGGGAATAGGCGTTATTCTCGACTGGGTGCCTGCTCACTTTCCAAAGGATGCCTTTGGACTGTACGAATTTGACGGCACTTGCTGTTATGAATACAGCGATATGAAAAAAGGTGAGCATAAGGAATGGGGCACAAGAGTGTTCGACTATGCCAAGAAAGAGGTTAAGTCCTTCCTTATTTCATCTGCTAATTATTGGATTGAGGAATTTCATTTTGACGGAATTCGTGTTGATGCCGTTGCGTCTATGCTTTATCTTGATTATTGCAGAAAAGACGGCGAGTGGACACCGAACAAGAACGGCGGAAGAGAAAATCTCGAAGCTGTCGATTTCTTCCGTCAACTCAATTCAACTATTCTTTCGAATCATCCGGGTTCGATGATGATTGCCGAAGAAAGCACCGCTTGGCCGATGATTACTATGCCTCCGTCAGAGGGCGGACTCGGTTTCAATTTCAAATGGAATATGGGTTGGATGAACGATATGCTTCGCTACACATCGCTTGACCCGTTGTTCAGAAAAGGCAATCACAACTGCATTACATTCAGCTTTTTCTATGCGTTCAGCGAAAACTTTGTTTTGCCTGTATCTCACGATGAGGTTGTTCACGGCAAGGCAAGTCTTTTGAACAAAATGCCGGGCGACTATGATATGAAGTTTGACGGTTTGAGGCTGTTCCTTGCATATATGATGGCTCATCCGGGCAAAAAGCTCTTGTTTATGGGCAGCGAGTTCGGTCAGTTTATCGAATGGAACTACAAGCAGGGACTTGATTGGCTTCTTCTTGATTATGACAAGCACAGACAAACCTTGGAATTTTCAAAAGAACTTAACAAGTTCTATAAGGAACACAGCGAACTTTGGGAAATTGATTATAGCTGGGACGGATTTCAATGGATTTCTTCCGAGGATAATTGCAACAGCGTAATTGCTTTTAGAAGAATGAACAAAAAAGGCGAGGAACTTATCTCCGTGTTCAATTGGACGCCAAACAGTTTTGATTCGTACCGTATCGGAGTTCCGAAGAACGGAACATATAAGGTTGTGTTTGACACTTCGCTTGAAAAATTCGGCGGTGACAAGCACAGAATGTCAGGCTCGTATAAGTCTAAAAAGGGCAGTATCCATGGCTACGAGCAGTATATTGATTTGAAACTTCACGGCTTGTCGGCAATATTTCTAAAGAAAACCGCAGACAAACAGCCTGCAAAAAAAGATAAGCCGTCAAAGGCTGAAAAGGAAGTTGCAAAGCCTGTAAAACAGCAGGCAGTTAAAACAGAAGTGAAAGAGGAGAAACCTGTGCAGGAAAAGTCAAAGCAGACACCTGCAAAAGCTTCCAAACCAAACAGTAAAAAATCAAAGAGATAATATAGGAGGATTTACAGTATGTCAAAAACAGAAGTTGTTGCTATGCTTCTTGCCGGCGGTCAGGGCAGTCGTTTAGGCGTTCTTACCAAAAGCGTGGCAAAGCCTGCTGTTCCGTACGGCGGAAATTATCGAATTATTGATTTCCCGCTTTCAAACTGCGTAAACAGCGGTATTTATACGGTTGGTGTTCTCACACAGTATCAACCGCTTGTGCTCAATGATTATTTGGGCAACGGTCATCCGTGGGATTTGGACAGACTCAACGGCGGTGTGCACATTTTGTCACCGTATGAGGCTATAGGCGGTGCTTCATGGTACAAGGGCACAGCAAATGCCATTTATCAAAACATCAACTTTATTGAAAAATATGACCCAAAATATGTAGTTATCCTTTCGGGTGACCATATTTATAAGATGGATTACTCAAAGATGATTGAGTTCCACAAAAAGAACGATGCCGATTGCACAATCGCAGTTCTTGAAGTTCCGTGGGAAGAAGCTTCACGCTTCGGTATTCTTGCAACAGACGAAAACGACAAGATTTATGAATTTGCAGAGAAACCTGCCGAGCCGAAGTCGAACAAAGCATCTATGGGTGTTTATGTGTTCTCGTGGGATAAACTCAGAAAATATCTTTGCGAGGACGAGGCAGACGAAAATTCTGCAAATGATTTCGGTAAAAACATTATTCCGAATATGCTTGCAGACGGTCAGCGTATGTTTGCTTATCCGTTCAAGGGATATTGGAAAGATGTCGGCACAATCGATTCTCTTTGGGAGGCAAATCTCGACATCATCAACCCTAATGTTGACCTTGACCTTTCCGACACTTCTTGGAGAATTTACAGCAGAACTCCTGACGCACCGCCTCATTACATAGGCAAAAATGCAACTATCGAAAACTCATCGATTTCCGAGGGTTGCGATATTGACGGCACGGTTGAATATTCTGTTGTTTCTTCAAAGGTAACTGTTGAAGAAGATGCAGAAGTCAGATTTTCTGTTATTATGCCGGGCGCAACAATCAAAAAAGGCGCAAAGGTATATTATTCAATTGTAGCCGAAGATGCAGTTATTGAGGAAGATGCACAGGTCGGTGCAATTCCCGAAAATTTGAAAGACCCGTCCACTTGGGGCGTTGCAGTTGTCGGTTCAAATGCAAAAATCACCAAGGGAAAAAAGGTTGAACCAAAAGATATGATTCCGTCAGGGGAGGAGGTATAAGTATGAACGGAAAAAATGTACTCGGTATGATTTTTGCCAATATTCACGAGGAAACTCTTGAATCGCTTACAGAGTTGAGAACAATGGGCTCTGTTCCGTTTTGTGCAAGATACCGCCTTATCGACTTTCCGCTTTCAAATATGGTTGAAAGCTCAATAACAAATGTCGGCGTTGTTACAAACGCAAACTTCAATTCGCTTATGGACCATGTCGGTACAGGCAAGCCGTGGGATTTGTCACGCAAGACAAACGGTTTGCACATTCTTCCGCCGTATTCAAGCAATTCCGTAACTATGTGGGGCAACAGAATTGATGCTATTTATGGGAATATGGGCTTCCTTGACCATTCAACACAGGAATATGTGTTGATGTCGGATTGCTATAATCTTATGAATATCGACTTGTCAAAGGTGTTTGATGCACACGAAAAGTCCGAAGCAGATATCACAATCGTTGGTGTCAAGGCTAAAAAGCCTGTTTCATTCAGCAATGTTCTTGTTTTTGACAAGGTTGCGGATGACGGCAGAATTTTGGAGGCTTCTATCGACCCCGATGTTGAAACTGCTTTCTATTCAACAAATGTTGTGCTCATCAAAAAGTATTTGCTTGAGGAATTGGTAACAAACGCTCATTCAAAGAACAAGATTTCGTTCCAACGCAATATTCTTCTTGAAAGCATAAAGAACAAAAAGGTTTATTCTTATGACGCAACAGATTGCTTTGTCGGCACCATCGACAGCGTTCAAAGCTATTATGATGTGTCAATGAGCATACTTGAAAGAGAAAACAAAAAGGTTCTCTTTGCTCCGGAACGCCCTATTTATACTAAAGAGCGTGACGATATGCCGACTCTTTACGGTATGGAGGCAGATGTCAAAAATTCTCTTGTTGCCGACGGTTGCGTTGTTAAGGGCACAGTTGAAAATTGTATTCTTTTCAAGGGTGTAAAGATTAAAGAGGGTGCTGTGGTTAAGAATTCTATTCTTATGCAGGACACCGTTATTGGTGAAAATGTAAAAATCAATTATGTAATCGCAGATAAGGATTGTAATATCAAGTCCGATGTTGAGCTTTCCGGTGCAGCAAATTATCCGGTTTGCATTTCAAAGGGCACAAAGATTTAGGGGGGAATATACAAATGAAGGTTTTATATGTTGCTTCTGAAGCGTTGCCTTTTATGGCTTCCGGAGGATTGGGAGATGTTGCGGGCTCGTTGCCTGTTGCACTTCGCAAGCGACTTATCGGTTGCCGTGTTGTAATGCCTCTTTATGATTCAATCAAGCAGGAATATAAGGATAAGATGAAGTTTATTGCTTCAATTTCCGTTCCTGTTTCGTGGCGCAGACAGTATTGCGGTATTTTTGAGGCAAAGCATAACGGAGTAATTTATTACTTCCTTGACAATCAATATTATTTCAAGCGTGACGGAATTTACGGTCATTATGACGATGCGGAAAGATTTGCTTTCTTCTCAAGAGCCGTTCTTGAGATTATTCCTCACATTGACTGGAAGCCGGACATCATTCATTGCAACGATTGGCAGTCGGCTCTCACACCGCTTTATTATTCTTGCTACTATGCAAACCAAATGGGATATGAGAACATCAAAACTGTTTTCACAATTCATAACATTCAGTATCAGGGCAAGTACGGTGATGAACTTCTCAACGATGTTTTGGGCATTGCACCTGAATACAACAATCTCATTTTGTACGATGGACTTGTTAACTTTATGAAAGCAGGCATCGAGTGTGCAAATAAAGTGACAACCGTTTCTCCGACCTATGCAAAGGAAATTCTTGACCCGTGGTATTCCTACGGTCTTGACCCGATTCTTAATCAGCGTAGCTGGAAACTCTGCGGTATTCTCAACGGTATTGATACCGAAAATTATAACCCTGAGACCGACCCTGACATTGTTGCAAACTACAATGCCGAAAATTGGAAAAAGGGCAAGGCAGAGTGCAA
Organism: uncultured Eubacterium sp.; assembly: GCF_934525195.1. Taxonomy (GTDB): domain Bacteria; phylum Bacillota; class Clostridia; order Oscillospirales; family Acutalibacteraceae; genus Eubacterium_R. Next base: position 288,185 of record NZ_CAKSZA010000001.1, on the reverse strand, counting down.
AAAGGCTCTCCAAGAGCAGATGGGTCTTGCTGTCAGAGATGATGTGCCGATTATCGGTATTGTATCTCGTCTTGTCGGTCACAAGGGACTTGACCTCATCCGTGAGGTTATGGAAAAGAGCCTTTGGGAGCGTGATATTCAGTATGTTGTTCTCGGTTCGGGCGAATGGCAGTACGAGAGCTTCTTCAGAGAACTCCACGACAAGTATCCTGACAAAGTCGGCGTAACAATCGGATTTATTCCTGACCTTGCACGCAAGATTTATGCAGGTGCAGACTTGTTCCTTATGCCGAGCAAGAGCGAACCTTGCGGTCTTTCACAGATGGTTGCACTTCGCTATGGCACAGTACCTATCGTTCGTGAAACAGGCGGTCTTAAGGACTCAATCACCGATTCGGGTGACGGCGAGGGCAACGGATTTACTTTCCAAACATATGATGCATACGATATGCTCGGTGCAATCTACCGTGGCGTAGAGGCTTATAATAATAAGGATTATTGGCCGACTCTTGTTGAGCGTGCACTCAACTGTGATATGTCTTGGGGCAAATCCGCAAACGAGTACATCAAGATGTACAAATCACTTCTTAAAGATTAAGACAAACAAAATAAAAGTGCATTGGTATTTCACAATACCAATGCACTTTTCAGACTGTCGATAAAGCTCCTGAAACACGCCAAAATATAAATTACCACATTAGCCTCCTCTTAAATGTAAGGGGAGGTGGCAACACGAAGTGTTGACGGAGGGGTTTTAAAAATGCTGTAGGTATTGAACCTACGGCATTTTTGGCGTTTTTCGTTTTTTGCTCGGGGGCGGTACCTATGTACAGCTCCCACTCGCAAGAAAACGAAATTCAGAACCTTTCTCAACAGCCTTGGGCGTGTCAAAAATAATTTTTATATAATTTTACTTACGCTTATCTGTGACCTTTTTTATAATTTTATTTATCAACAAAACTATTGCATTAAAAACTAACCAAACAAAAACTATGATTTCAATATGCATTCTCAGCGGTACAGCTGTCAGCATATCATTGTAGGTCAGGCAAATATAAACTATGTACCCAACAGCGATAATACTGCTTATTATGATTAAAGCATATTTGACGGCTTTGATGATTTTTTGCATTGTATTACCTCCCCGGTTTCAGCATATTGCCTTTGAATAGATTGTCAAAGTGTTTTATGATTTGTTTGCAACGAGGTTGTATGATAAGCGTTTATTCGATTATGTTTTTGATGTACGCATCAATTACATCGGTGGCGTTGTCGATTCCGACTTTGCTTGTGTTGATGAGCAAGTCGTAGTAGCGAGAGTCGCCCCATTTGTATTTTGAATAGCGGTTGTGATAACTGCGTCTGATCTTGTTGCGCTTTTCAACAAGCTCTTTTGCGTCGTCATAGCGGAGCTTTTCAATTGATGCAATTCTCTTAATTTTTGTGTCTGTTTCGCCTGTAACAAAGATTTTAATGAGCCCCTCATATTCACGCAAAACATAGTCGGCGCATCTGCCGAGCACGATGAATGATTCGCCGGATTCCGCACGCTCCTTGAGGTAGTCAAATTGCATTTGAGCAACATTGTCCTCGTGAGAGTTTGAGTAGCCGTCAACCGAGCGTGAAAGCCAAATGTTTCTTGCTCTTTCATCGTATTTTTTCAGCTCGTCAAGGTTTAGGTTCTTTTCTTGTGCGACTAAATCCAAAAGATTTTTACCGTAAAGGCTTACATTGTATCTTTTTGCCAATTCCTCGGCGATCACACGACCGCCCGAGCCGTATTCACGACCGATTGAAATTATAAATTGTTTAGCCATAAATTAACCCTCCTTTAGAAGTATCTTAATTTGATTACTATCATTGCAATGATGAGAACAATTGCCGTTGCCGGTATTGCCGATTTGCAATATTTGCCCCAGCCGACAGGGTGACCTGCTTTTGAAATAACCGAAGTTCCGACAACATTTGCCGAAGCACCGATAGGTGTTGCGCTTCCGCCGATGTCTGTGCCGACAGAAAGTGAATATGCAAGAGTTGCAAGTTCAGCACCCGGAGTTGTTGCTGCAAGACTCTTGATAACAGGAACCATTGTTGCCGCAAACGGAATGTTGTCAACAAATGCGCTTGCAAGAGCAGAAATCCACATAATGATGAGCACCATAGCAAAGATGTTGCCGCCGCAGATTTTTTCAATAAAGTTTGCAATAAGCTTCAAAACGCCTGTTTGCTCAAGTCCGCCGACAACAATAAACAAGCCGATGAAGAACAAAAGCGTTTTGTAGTCGATTTTCTTCAAAATAAACTTGATGTGCTTAAACGAAGTGATGAGTGTAATTGCCGCAATAAGCACACCGATAAATGCAACGGTAAGTCCTGTTTGTGCGTGAGTTACAAGGAGGACAACAGCAATAAGGAAAATGATTGTGCTGATGATGAAGTCCTTTTTGTTCTCAATCGCATCGGACGGATTTGGGAATGTTGCAGGGTCAACAGGTTCGTTGCTTGATGCCGAAAGCTCCTTTTTGAATGAAAAGAAGAAGAACAAAATAATGAAAACAAGCGAGATACCTGCAATAAGACCTGTATTTGTGAGGAAGTCGGCAAAACTGTAGCCGAGTGCTGTGCCAATGATGATGTTTGGCGGGTCACCGCACATTGTTGCGGAACCGCCGAGGTTTGCACAGAAGATTTCCGCAAGCACCATCGGAACGGGTGTAAATTTGAGAAGTTGAGAAAGTTCAACTGTAACTGCTGCCAAGAACAAAATTACGGTGATGCTGTCAATGAACATTGAAAGCACGGCACTCATAATCATAAATGTTACGAGAATCGGCATAACTTTGTACTTAACTGCTTTTGCGATTGTGAGGCAGAGCCAGCGGAAAAATCCTGCTTTTGCCATACCCTCAACCATAACCATCATACCTGCTATGAATATGATTGTCGACCAGTTGATACCGCTTGAGCTTTCGCCGCCCTGTGATGAAACGTGCCAAAACTCAGTTGTGAATATGCTTTTGATGTTGAGTGTTTCCATTATTGCACTCGGACTTCTCATACAAATTCCAAATACAATAACGATAGTTGCAAGACCACAACCCAATGTTACCCACTGGCGTGGGATTTTGTCCATAATAATAAGTGCGAACATAACGACAAAAATTATTACGGCACAGATTTGTGCTGCCATATTTTATTAGCCTTCTTTCTTTTATGTTTTTCGCCTTTATTATATGCCTATTGTTTTTGTTTTTCAAGATAAAATGTAATTATTATATTCTATTTATTTTTTTCCTTGAAAATTATATACTTATACTATATAATATTATAGCATAAAATAATCAATTAACATATTTAATACTTTTTCGGAGAAGAATAATGATAGAATTTGAAGAATTGAATCAAAGACTTATGCAGTCTGAAGAACCAATAAACAATTTAAAAGAAGCACTTGATATAGACAATGTTAAGCTTCAAATTGAAGAACTCGAAAAGCAGAGCGCCGCTCCTGATTTTTGGGATGATATGGAAAACAGCCAAAAGGTTATGCAAAAAATCGGCTCACTCAAAGCAAAGGTTGCATCATACGAAAATCTCAAAAATGATTTTGATGACGCGCAGGTTATGATTGAACTTGCAAACGAGGAAGAGGACGCTTCTTTGGTTGAGGATTGCACAAAATCTGTTGATGATATTGAAAGCAGAATTGAAAAGCTCACTCTCTCAACCCTCCTTTCGGGCGAGTTTGACGACAACAACGCTATTCTCACTTTCCACGCAGGTGCAGGCGGAACAGAGGCTCAGGACTGGGCAGAGATGCTTTTCCGTATGTACAATCGTTGGGGCGAAAGAAACGGCTACAAGGTGTCAACTCTCGACTATCTTGAGGGTGATGTTGCAGGTATCAAGAGTGCAACAATCCGTGTAGAGGGTGAAAATGCTTATGGCTATCTCCACGGCGAAATGGGTATTCACCGTCTTGTTCGTGTGTCACCTTTCGATTCATCGGGTCGCCGTCACACTTCGTTTGCTTCTCTTGAAGTTATGCCGGAGATTGACAATGATGTCAATGTAGAAATCCGTGAAGAGGACATCAAGATGGATGTTTATCGTGCATCGGGCGCAGGCGGACAAAAGGTAAACAAGACTTCTTCCGCCGTTCGTCTTACTCATATTCCGACAGGCATCGTTGTGTCATGTCAGGTTGAGCGTTCACAGCATCAAAACCGTGAAATGGCAATGCTTATGCTCAAGTCAAAACTTGTTGAAATCAAGGAAAGAGAAAATCTTGAAAAGATTGACGACATCAAGGGTGACCAAAAGGAAATCGCTTGGGGCAGTCAGATTCGTTCCTATGTGTTTATGCCGTACACAATGGTAAAGGACCACAGAACAGGCTTTGAAATGGGCAACATCAATGCTGTTATGGACGGTGACCTTGACGGCTTCATCAACGCTTATCTCAAAATGAAAAGCCTTGAAAAATCCGACAAGTAATTCAAAATTTTACAATGGTATTTTAACCTCCTGCGTCAACAATAGATGTAGGAGGTTTTTATTATGAAATTTCAAAGGATATTGTTGCCCGTTTTGTGCGTTTGTATGCTGTTTGGATGTGCAAAGGGGAATACAAACAGTAACGAAAATATTACTGCAAGTAAAAAAGCAGAAACCACAACCAAAGCTGTCGAAACAACTGCACCAACCGCAAAGGCTGTTGCGGGACTTGATTCCCTGAGCACCGAAAAAATTGTTTGGGGTCCGGGAAATATTGTTGAACATAAGCAACCAAATGACCCGCTTTTGCTTCAAAAACGCTTTTCAAATATGGATGCAAGGTGGCTGTTGAACGATGAAAAAAAGATATGTCTAACCTTTGATGAGGGCTACGAAAACGGCTATACTCCACAGATTTTGGACACTTTAAAGGAAAAGGGAGTTAAGGCGATTTTCTTTGTGACATATGATTTTGCATCTCAAAACCCCGACCTTGTCAAACGAATGATAGACGAGGGGCATATTGTCGGCAACCATTCCTACCGTCATTATACTATGGACGAGGTGAGCGACGATGTTGCCAAAGAGGAAGTAAGCTATCTTCACAAGTATGTCAAAGATAAGTTTGGCTATACAATGAGTTATTTCAGGTTTCCAAAGGGCGAGTTTTCGGAGCGCTCATTACAAATTGTAAAAGATTTGGGGTATAAATCTGTTTTTTGGAGCTTTGCCTATGCCGACTGGGACCCTGATAATCAAACGGAGGAAAATCAGGCTTTCACCCATATTTGTGAAAGTACCCATCCCGGTGCAATTTTTCTTCTTCACGCTGTCAGCAAAACCAATGCTAATATTCTCGGCAAAGTTATTGATGATGTGAAAAAACAAGGCTATACTTTTTCCACAGATATTTGTTAATATTATGTTGATATTGTTGTTCTCCTATGTTATAATTTAACAGAAACTTGTGCCGTATGCGGTAAAAATGTATGAAAGTTTCACAAAAGGGGTAACAATGAAAATATCAGGAGAAAAGATTAAACAGACCGTGTTGTCTGTAAAAGATCATTGGAGCAAGCCGCCTGAGGGGCGATATATTCCGTATAAGGAAATACTTGCGTACAGCATTGGCGGTATCGGTGTAAAATTCGTAATTTATACGATTTGGTATATCTCGCTGTCTGCCACGAGCTTGCTTGCAGGTTCGGCACTCGGACTTAAAAACGGCGACCTTGTAAAGCTCAATCTTGCAGCTACGATTATCGGCTTGTTTTTAGGCCCTATCAGAGGATTGATTATTGACAACACTCGGAGCAGTAAGGGAAAATTTCGACCGTATCTGCTTTATACGGGCATACCGTCAGGCTTGATGCTGACTGTTTTTGCCTTTCTTCCGTTTGAAACAATGTCGTACAACCAAAAACTGTGGGCATTGTTCATATCGTATATGCTTCTTCAACTGTGCTATCCGTTCTATGACCAAGCGTATACAACCCTTGTTCAGGTAATGAGTCCAAACTCGACCGAGCGTGCGGATGTAATCACAATTTCAACCTTTATCTATTCGCTCGCACCGTCAATTATGAACTTCTTTGTTCCGTTCATTGCAGGCTACACGGGCGGTCTTGAACACATCGGTGCATACCGTGTTATTATGCCTGCTCTCGGTATCGGCGGTGCTCTCATCGGTCTGTTCAGCTATTTTGGTACAAAGGAACGAATTATCGTTTCTAAGGACTATACACCGAAAGTGCCGTTCTTTAAGGGCATCGGTGCAGGTATTGCAAATAAGTATCAGTGGGCACGCTCACTTACTTCTTGGTGTATTCTTTTGCAGGCGGGTGTCGGCAATATCACCACTTGGTATTTCTACTACGGCATCAAAGATGTGCTTAATCTCACGACCGAAAAGCAAGGACTTTTGAATGGTACTCTTGTAACGATTTTGGGTGCTGCCGCAACTCCGGCAATGCTTATTTCACCGTTCTTGATTCGCAAAATCGGCAAGCGAAATATGTTCATTTTGTACATCGTTACAAATATTTTTACCCTTGTCGGTATGTACTTGTTCATCGAACAAATCTGGGTGCTCTTTGTGTTTGTGTGGCTCAGAAATTTCTTCTGCACATTTACTCTCATCACAGACGGCGCAATGAGCGCCGATGTGCTCGATTATCAGCAATATAAGACAGGCGACAGACTTGAGGGTCTTATGGGTCAGTTCGTCGGCACAATCGGTGTTTTTGTAAGTATGGGCATTACATATTTCACTCAAACAATCGTTATGCAAAACCATTTTGGACTTGTTGACAACTATGACGATTTGTATAAGGCTTCGTTCAGAGAACCGATTTCAAAGGGTATGATTTTGATTGCTATTGTCGGCTTTGTGCTTGCTCTTATTCCGTTTGTCACAATGTATACTTTGACCGAAGAAGAACACGAATCTCACATCAAGGTACTCAAAATCCGTGCGGCTCTTGAGGACTATGCAACCGATTCGCTTTCTGACGGTCAGCTTGACGAGGCAAAGCAGATTTATTCCGATTCCGTAAAGGAATATGATGAATGTATCAAGGCTCTTGAAACCGCAACGAAGAAAAAAGAACGCAAAAAGCTTCAAACTAAAATCAAGGCTCTTGAAATTGTTGTGAACGAAAAAGAACGCTTCACAACAGAAAGAATGATTAAAAAGACCGCAAAGGCAACCGAACTCTTATCACATACTGTTGAGGAACTTTACGGCATCAGCGAGCCGACTCTTGATAAATATAACGAAGCAAATGCTATGAGCGAAAACACCAAGGAGGAGGCAACCCTCAAGGCAACAAAGCTCAAGGAGGCTTCAAAAGAACTTGACACCTTCCACAAAAAGGCATATGACTATATTCAAGCTCGCAAACTTATCAAGCAAAAGGAATACTATGCAAATTGGGACAAAATCTTTGTGTCTGAACCTGAATTGCAGACCGCTTGATTTTGGCTGACATAGAAATATTTTGACACAAAAACCTTCTGTTCACGCAGGAGGTTTTTTGTATAATTTGACATTTTTATTAAATTTTCAAATAACTGTTGAGATTATCTATTCTATATTATATAATAATAAATTGATATGAAATAATTATGAAAGCGGGTTTTAAAATGCTTTTTTCAAGAGATATTGGAATTGATCTCGGCACATCCAACACAAGAGTTGCCGACAAAAAAGGTCATATTATAATTAATGAGCCGTCTGTTGTGGCAGTTGATGTAAAATCAAAGAGAGTGCTTGCAACGGGAAACGAAGCAAAAAATATGATTGGCAGAACACCGGGTTCAATCGTTGCTGTCAGACCTATGAGGGCAGGCGTTATTGCTGACTTTGATATGACTGCGGATATGCTTCACGATTTTATGGACCGTTCAACATCACGCAATGTTTTTACAAAAACAAGGGTTGTTGTCAGCGTTCCGTCTGATGTAACAGAGGTTGAACGCAGAGCCGTTGAGGATGCTGTTCGTTCGGCAGGTGCTCAGGAAGTAGAACTTGTTGAGCAATCGATGGCAGCGGCTCTCGGCGCAGGACTTCCTGTTTATGAGGCAACAGGTTCAATGATTATCGACATTGGCGGCGGTACAACCGATATTGCCGTGCTCTCTCTCGGCGGAATTGCGTGCTGCAACAGCATCAAGGTCGGCGGTGAGGCTATGGACGATGTAATCGTAACTTATATGCGCAAGACTCACAATCTTCTTATCGGCGAGCGTACGGCAGAGGATATCAAGCTTAAAATCGGCTCTGCATTGGAATATGACGGCGAAGCCGCTATGGAGGTAAGAGGCAGAAATCTTACTGACGGACTTCCGGGAAGTGTGGAGATTACATCATCCGACATTCGTGAAGTTCTCCAAGAACCTGTCGGTCAAATATTGACCGCTGTCAAGGAAACTCTTGAGGTTACTCTCCCTGAACTTTCGGCTGATATTATCGACCGTGGAATTTATCTCACAGGCGGTGCAAGCCGACTTCGTGGGCTTCGTGATTTGATTGAAAACGAAATTAAAATTCCGATTATCGTGCCTGAAAATTCAACCGATTGTGTTGCACTCGGCACATCAATCAAGCTCCGCAGAGCAAAATAATACAGAAGTGAATCGAATATGAAAAATTTATTTAACACAAAACCGTTCAAAATGGTTGTGAGCATTATTGCCGTGTTCTTGATTGGTGCACTTATTGCCGCCGCAAACGGTCATGGCGAAACTGCACAGTCAACCGTTGTGGGCACGCTGTTTTCTCCCGCTCATTATGTTGCACAGAAAATTTCAAACGGTCTTGATAATGTTTCGGGCAATGTAAGCGGAAACGCTCAGTATGAAAAAGAGATAAGAAAACTCCAGTCACAAATCGGTGATTTGCAGTCACAGCTTGTTGATTACGAAAATTTAAAAAGACAAAATGAGCTTTACAAGGAATTCCTCGGAGTCAAGGAAGAACACAAGGATTTCCGATTTGTTGAGGCTTCCGTAACGGGCAGAGACAGTGCGGATATATACAAGTCGTTCACTGTTTCAAAGGGTACTGTAAACGGCGTTGCTGTCGGCGATGCGGTTATGTACGGCAAGTATCTTGTCGGCGTTGTTGACAAGGCTTATCCTACTTATAGCGTGGTCAAGACTATACTTGACCCTGATTTCAGCGTGTCGGCATACGAACTTATTTCAAACGAGATTTCTTATGTAACGGGCACGGCGAGTCTTGCCAAGGAAAACAAGTGTAAGATGGCAAACCTTGATGCCACAACAAAGATTACAAACGAGGCTATTATTTGCACGGCAGGCGTCGGCGGAACTGTGCCAAAGGGATTGATTATCGGCACGGTTGATGAAATTGCAGACGAATCAACCGATATTTCGTCTTATGCAATCATCACGCCGGGAACTGCTATTGAAAGCATAAACACTTGCTTTATACTCACAGATTACAAGAATTAAGGATTGTTTAATGGAACTTACAAAAAAGGAACGCACAATTAAATATGTCGTTTATGCCGTGATTTTGTGCCTGCTGTCATTGCTCCAAAATGTAGGCGGACTGTGGTTTGAAATCGGCGGTGCAAGGTGCTTTTTCCTCATTCCTGCGGCTGTTTTGCTGTCGCTTGACGAGGATGAAAAAGCGTCGGCACTTATCGGCTTGTTTGCAGGTTTGTTGTGGGATATAACGGCGGCACACCATATGGTATTTAATTGCCTGTTCCTTATGGTTGCGTGCTATATTATGAGCGTTTTGCTCACGCATATTTTCCGTCCGACTTTCTGGGTCGGCACGGTCGGTGCGATTGTTTTCACTTTTTTGTATGTTTTGATTTATTGGCTTGTTTTCGTTGTCATCAAGGGTGGTGACGGCTCAACAGCAGCCTTTTTCACGTTTTATTTGCCGTCATTTTTCTACACGGCGGTTGTGACATTCTTTATGAACCTTGCTTTTGTGCCGCTTAAAAACAAACTCAATAAGGCTTAACTATTTTAGGATTTTAAGAAAGGAGAGTGCGTTGTGGGCAACAGATATAAAAGTTCAAGAACAGCTATTGTGATTATTTTAGTTATTGCAACATTGTTCGGCTTTGGCTATGACCTTTATGATATACAAATCAAAAATAACGAATACTATGTTGCTCAGAGCAGCGCTGTCCAAACCTATACCGTATCAATCGAGGCGGCAAGGGGAGAGATTGTTGACCGCAACGGCAATATCCTTGTTACAAACCGAAAGGGCAACAGCATTATTCTTGATGCGGCATATTTTCCGAGTGCAAAAAATAACGAAGCAAGAAATGCGATTGTTATCAATTTGATAAAGCTTTTCAACAAAAACAAGGAGGAGTATGTTCACAATCTTCCTCTGAAAGTTGGCAAAAACGGCAAGATAAAGTTTTTTACCGAAAAGGATGACGAGAACTTTGAGTCTGCCATCAAAACAATGAAAAGCAAGGATATGTTCAATCTTCAGTCCTATGCAACCGCTCAAAACTGTTTTGACGCAATGGTGGAAAAGTACGGGCTTGAAAGATACGACACAAAGACCGCACTTGAAATCGGCAATATCAGATACGAGCTTACAAGATGTCTGTTTTCTGTTTCAAATCCTGTTACAATCGCAGATGATGTCAGCGACAAAACCGTTGCTCAAATCAAGGAAAACAAAACGGGTTATCGTGGTGCTGATGTGCAGGTTGTGGCATATCGTTCATATACCGACCCGTCACTTGCCGCTCACATTATCGGCACTGTAAGAAAAATCAATGCCGAGGAATATGCCGAACTCAAAGACAGCGGCTACGGCATTAGCGATGAAATCGGTGAGTCGGGCATTGAAAAGGCTTGCGAGGCTGATTTGCGTGGCACTCCTGGTGAAAAAACCGTCACTATTGACGCAGAGGGCAATGTCACCGAAACTGTCACAAAAGAGCCTGTGCAGGGCGACACAATAGTTTTGACTATCGACAAGGATATGCAAAAAATCGCCGAGAAAAAGCTCCGCAAAATTTGTTTAAAGACTTCGGGAGTCGCAACAGGTGCGGTTGTTGTTGAGAATGTACACAGCGGTGAAATTCTTTCTGCCGCAAACTATCCTACTTTCAATTTGGATGAATATTACAGCGATTATCAAAAACTTGCTTCCAACAGCAAAAAGCCTTTGTTCAACCGCTTTGCGATGAGCGCCTTTGCTCCGGGTTCGACTTTCAAGCCGCTTATGGCTGTTGCAGGACTTGAGGAGGGCAAAATCACAAAAGACACCTATATTTACTGTAATCACACCTTTAAAATTTCGGATATGACCTTTAAGTGCACGGGCACTCACGGCGGACTTAATGTTGAGGGCGCACTTGAACATTCCTGCAATATTTTCTTCTATAACACTTCTCAACGACTCGGTATTGACCTTATGAACAAGTACGGCAAGATGTTTGGATTGGGTCAAAAAACAGGTGTTGAAATTCCTGAATCAAAGGGTATTATGGCAGGTCCCGAATATCGAAAGAAGTTTGATATGGTATGGCGACCGGGTGACACCGTTCAATGTGCCATCGGTCAGTCCGACAACCTTTTGACTCCGCTTCAGCTTGCCAATTATTGTGCAACTGTTGCAAACGGAGGCACAAGATATAAAACACATTTTGTCAAATCAAAGATTTCTTCGTCAACAGGCGTTGTCAACGAAACAGGCGTAACCGTTGAGGAGGAAACAGGAGTAAGCAAAAAGACCTTTGATATTGTAAAATCGGGTATGCGCAGAGTTTCACTTTACGGCGGACCGAACAGAGTGTTCAATAAATTAAAGGTTAAGACCGCTTGTAAAACGGGTACTTCACAGGTAGTTGTAAACGGCGTTAAGCACAACAACGGTTTCCTTATCACCTTTGCACCGTATGACAATCCTGAAATCAGCGTTGCTTCGGCTATCGAAACAGCAGGTTCGGGTTCATCAACTGCCGAGATAACCGCCGCAATTATCGATTATTATTACAGCAATAACGACAGCGAAGAAAAGGCTCAGACAGATTCTTCACTTTTACCGTAAAATTTTTAAAAAAATCTTGAAAATTCGCTGTAATATGGTATTATATATAATATAAAGAATTTAAAATGAGATATTATGATAAATTTTATTTAGGAGAGGTACTATGAACATCGCACTTATTGCACACGATGCTAAAAAAGAACTTTTGGTTCAGTTTTGTATTGCGTATTGCGGAATCATCAGCAGACATGATGTTTGCGCAACGGGTACAACAGGCAAGCTTGTAAAAGAAGCAACAGGCTTGGAAATTAATTGCTTTTTGAGTGGTGCGCAGGGAGGCGGACAGCAGATTGCAAGCCGTATTGCGTGCAATGAAATTGACCTCTTGATTTTCTTCAGAGATCCGCTTAATCCAAAACCGCACGAGCCAAACGACAATGATTTGCTCCGCTTGTGTGATGTGCACAACATTCCGTTTGCAACCAACATTGCAACTGCCGAGGCACTTATCAGAGGTGTTGAAAGAGGCGACTTTGAATGGAGAGAAATCGTTAACCCAAGATATAATCAAAAAAAGTAATTTCATAAATTATAATAACGAGGTGCAAGAAAAACTTGCACCTCAAATGTTGTATATAGGAGAACAGCTATGGCACTTATAACAAAAGCTATCAAGGGCACAAAGGATGTTTTGCCGTCCGAAGTGTACAAAAATCAATATATCGAGGCTACTTGCCTCACAGTTGCCGAAAATTTTGGCTACAAAGAAATGAGAACTCCTGTGTTTGAACACACCGAGCTTTTCCAAAGAGGTGTGGGCGATACAACGGATGTCGTACAAAAAGAGATGTACACATTTGACGACAAGGGCGGTCGTTCAATCACGCTTCGTCCGGAGGGCACAGCAGGTGCGGCAAGAGCATTTTTGGAAAACGGTCTTTCAAACGAGGCGCTTCCTCAAAAGATTTGTTATCTCACTTCTTGCTATCGCTACGAAAAACCACAGGCAGGCAGACTTCGTGAATTTCACCAATTCGGCATTGAGTGTTTCGGCGCAACTTCACCTCTTGCAGACGCAGAGATGATTGCACTTGCAAAGCAGATTTTTGATGAACTCGGCGTAAAGGATTTGCACCTTGAACTTAATTCAATCGGTTGTCCAACCTGCCGTGCGGAATATCACAAGGCACTCAAGGAATATTTTGCTTCAAGAGTTGACGAACTTTGCGACACTTGCCGTGACAGACTTGACCGCAACCCAATGCGTATTCTTGATTGCAAAAGCCCTGTCTGCAGCGAAATCGCAAAGGACGCTCCGGTTGTTCTTGATTATCTTTGCGATGAGTGCAAGGAGCATTTTGAAAAAACAAAGAGCTACCTTGACGCTATGAATATCGAATATATCGTAAATCCTCAAATTGTAAGAGGACTTGATTACTATACAAAAACCGTATTTGAATTTGTTGCCGATTCAATCGGTGCACAGGGCACTGTTTGCGGTGGCGGCAGATATGACGGACTTATCGAGGAACTCGGCGGTCAGCACACACCGTCACTCGGCTTCGCTATGGGACTTGAACGACTTCAGCTTGTTATGGAAGCACAGGGTTGCGAATTCCCTGAACCGTCCCGTCCTGATTTGTTCATTGTTGCTATGGGCGACAAGGCAACTCTCAAGGCAGTGGAAATTGCAAAAGATATGCGTGATGAGGGATACAGCGTTGTTTATGATTTGAACGGCAGATCACTTCGTGCGCAAATGAAATATGCCGACAAGATTAATGCAAAATACAATGTTGTTATCGGCGACAATGAAGTGGATACAAAATCGGCAGTCCTCAAGGATATGGCAACAGGCGAGCAAAGCGATATCAGCCTTGAAACCTTTGTTTCGGGATTTTACAGCATAACACTCGACAGCCAGCTCAAGGATTTGGAAATCAACGGCGAGGCATTCGATTTTAATTCACTATTTCTCGGAGGACAAAATAATGACTAATTCAATTAAGGGTATGAAGCGCACAGATTATTGTGCAAAGTTTGACATCTCGAATGTCGGTCAAACAATCACTGTTTTCGGCTGGGTACAGCGTCAAAGAGATTTGGGCAACCTCATCTTTATTGACTTGCGTGACAGAACAGGTATCATTCAGCTTTCGTTCAACGACCAAACAGACAGGGCAATTTTTGCCGATGCACAGTCGGTAAGAAGTGAATATGTTGTTGCCGCAACAGGTGTTGTTGCAGAGAGAGAAAGCAAAAACAAGGACATTCCGACAGGCGAAATCGAAGTTATCGTAAACGATTTTCGTATTGTTTCAAAGGCAAAAACTCCTCCTTTCGAGATTGAAAAGAGCGAAAAAGTCGGTGACGAAACCACTCTTAAATACAGATACCTCAATCTTCGCAACGAAAAGCTTACAAAGAACATTCTTATGCGTCACGAAATCGCAAAGATTGCAAGAGAGTATTTCTATGCAAACGACTTTATCGAGATTGAAACTCCTATGATGATTAAGTCAACTCCGGAGGGTGCTCGTGACTATGTTGTTCCGTCAAGAATTCACAATGGCAAGTTCTACGCTTTGCCTCAGTCTCCGCAGATTTATAAGCAACTTACAATGATTGCAGGCTTTGACAGATACATTCAGCTTGCTCGTTGCTTCCGTGATGAGGACTTGCGTGCAGACCGTCAGCCTGAATTTACTCAAATCGACCTTGAAATGAGTTTCGTTGATTGTGACGATATTATGGATATGGCAGAGGGCTTTATTTCAAAACTTATGAAGCAGACTATTGATGTAAACATTGACGCCCCGCTTCCTCGTATGACTTTTGCCGACGCTATGAACAAATACGGCTCGGACAAGCCTGACACCCGTTTTGATATGCTTATTGAGGATATTTCCGATTGGGCAGACAAAACCGATTTTGTTGTGTTCAAGAGTGCAATTGCAGACGGCGGTGCTGTTAAGGCTATCGTTGCAAAGAACGCCGCTTCAACATACACAAGAAAGAAGATTGACAAACTCACAGAGTTTGCAAAGGGTATCGGTGCAAAGGGTCTTGCATATGTTCGTTGGGCAGATGAAGCGCCAAATTGCTCATTTGCAAAATTCCTCAAGGACGGCGAACTTGAAGAACTCCTTTCAACTCTCGGTGCAGAGCAGGGCGATGTTGTTCTTATCGTAAGCGACAAAACTCGCAAGGCTCTCACAATTATGGGCGCACTTCGTCTTGCAGTTGCCAAAGAACTTGACCTTATTCCGCAAGGTAAGTGGAATTTCCTTTGGATTACAGAAATGCCGTTCTTTGAGATGGATGAAGAAACAGGCGAGTGGGTTGCTGCTCACCATCCGTTCACAATGCCTATGGAGGAGAGTATTCAGTATCTTGATACCGACAAGTCAAAGGTTAAGGCTCAGGCATTCGACCTTGTACTCAACGGCACAGAACTTTCTTCGGGCTCAATGAGAATTACCGATTGCGAACTTCAAACCAAGATGTTTGAACTCCTCGGAATGGAACAGGAAGAAATCGATGCAAAGTTCGGCTTCCTTGTTGATGCTTATCACTATGCCGCTCCGCCTCACGGTGGTATGGGTATCGGTCTTGACCGTCTTGCAATGCTTATCTGCGGTGCTGATTCGCTCCGTGATGTCATCGCATTCCCTAAGGTACAAAATGCAAGTGAACTTATGAGCGGTGCTCCGTCATATATTGATGATGTTCAACTCGGCGAGCTTGGAATTGATATTAAGGCGAGTGAAGACGATGAGTGATAATTACAGCTTTTTCGCAATGGTCAACAGAATGAAGTATATTGACCGTTGGGCACTTATGCCGAACACTCAAAAGGAAAATATTGCCGAGCACAGCCACAGCGTTGCTGTTATTGCGCATGCGCTTGCACTTATCGGCAAAAAGGAATTTGGCAAGGATTATGACGAAAACCGAGTTGCCGTGCTTGCGTTGTATCACGACACAACCGAGGTTATCACAGGTGATATGCCAACTCCCGTTAAGTATTATAATGATGATATAAAAAGTGTTTATAAGGAAATAGAGGCTGTTGCCGGTCAACGACTTCTTGCAATGCTTCCTGATGATTACAGGGCAGAATATAACTCTTTGTTCGAGCCGAACGAGGACGAAAAAGAGTTGTGGAAACTTGTTAAGGCCGCCGACAAAATCTCGGCTCTCATCAAGTGCATTGAGGAAAACAGAATGGGCAATAGGGAATTTGACATTGCCCTCAAGGCGCAGGAACAAAAAATCGCCGATATCGATATGCCGGAGGTAAAATACTTCTCCGACCACTTCCTCAAAGCCTACTACCTCACCCTTGATGAACACACAAAATGATATGAAATGATATATCGTAGGGGCGACCTTTGGTCGCCTCTTTTGTTTTTTTGATTTGTTTGGAATATACTATCTTCCCGTAGGCGAACACAGTTCGCCCCTACGGTATAAAAAAGAAGTCAGACAAATCCTGACTTCTTTTCTTTTGCGCCTACTTGCAATTAATGCAAAATAAAAATTAAAACCTTTCTTTATAAAAAAATTAATATATAATCAATACTCGATATTAACTTTTTTAATATCGAGTATTGACATTCTGTAAATAATATGCTATATTGTAGACAAAGGAGATGATTTTATGAAGGAATTTAATTTTAAAAAGTGTCCGGTTTGCAATGGCGAACTTTCTGCTATTAGGTTAATATGTAATGATTGCAAGTCTGAGTATTCGGTAAGTAAGCCTTTCTCAAAATATGATTTTTTATCAGATGAACAAAAAGAGTTCTTGGAATGCTTTTTGAAGAATAAGGGAAACATTAAAACTGTTGGTGAAGAACTAAATATTTCATATCCAACAGTAAAAAGAAGGCTTAATAATCTGCTTGATGCGTTAGATTTAAATACTTCTAAGGAGGATGAACCAATGAAGTTTGATAAAAATAAATTTGGTAATATAAATTATAAAAGCAATGTACCGTCAGAAATCATCAGAAGAAAGCTATATGAGAACAATGGTGTAGTTACTATCAGTTTGCTTGACGGAAAGCCGTGTACAATTTTCGCATCATCTGACGGCAAAACATTTGTTAGTGATAAACTTACTCAAAAAACGTTCCCGTTCAGTTATTCTGTTTTTGATGTTATTGTTGATTTGCTTTTGAAGTCTAATAATTATTCAGCACCAAAGGGAAACGGTCACGGTAAAGAGGACAAGGTTGGTTATGGTAAGTGTACCGATGATACTGTTATGGGTGCTATTGCTATTAATTATTTTAAAAAATCTTATGGCGAGTCAACTTACGATCCTGTTTTTGTGTTAGCTGCAATGCTCGATTGGGCAGGCATAGCAAGCAATAATCGTGGCTACATCTCGTTAACAGCCGATTACTTGTCAAAGTGTTACTTATAAATTCTTATATAAATTTAGCCCGTGCAGGTGGGATATCTGCACGGGCTTTGGTATTGTAAAAGAGAAATAGACTCGGAGTATTTGGAAGGGATTACTACATTGCTAATTCGAATTGTATATTTTGTAATGTATAGCCTGTCTCTCTAATTACATTCTTCAGTTTTTCTTCATCGAGGCGGTGTTTGCTTATGATTATTATTGTGCCTTTTTGGTGGCTTGCTTTCACTTTTTTCACATCAAAGTTCGCCCTGATTGTGTCTTGCAAATGGCTTTCGCACATCGAGCACATCATTCCGTCAACCGCAAGTGTTGTTTTCACCATATATTTTGAACCGCCTGCCGATGAACAGCTTCCGCCGCAGGAGGAACAATCTCCCGTACAGCCTCCGCCTTTTTTATTTACAAGACTTCTTATGATGAGAGCAACTATAACTATAAGTACGGCAAGCACAATGATTGTGTACATATTTTGTTTTAGAAATTCAATCACAAGAATCACCTCGTTTTGTTATGTAATAAATTACTTTGCTTTAACTGTCAATCTGTTGTCGTCATACTTATTCTTTCTGAAGAGTAAGTAGAGGATACCTACGGTAAGAACAATAGCGGCAATCAAACCGATAACATTCGGTGCACCTGCAAATGCGATGCCGAACTGATATACGATAAGTGCGATGACATAAGCAAATCCGCATTGGTAGCCAATAGCAAACCAAGTCCACTTTGCGTTGTTCATTTCTCTCTTGATAGCGCCTATTGCTGCGAAGCAAGGAGCACACAAAAGGTTGAAGATGAGGAAGCTGTAAGCTGCGAGGCTTGCATGATTTCCGCTGAGTTCGTTGAGGTTCTTTGCAAAGTTGCTCCAAATCTCGTCACCGTTTTCTGCAAGTTCGCCTGCAAAGTGATAGAGAATACCGAATGTGCCGACAACATTTTCTTTTGCGATAAGACCTGTAACGCTTGCAACGGCAGGTTTCCAACCGCCCCAACCGAGTGGAACGAACAACCAGCAGAATGCTTTGCCGATGTATGCAAGAATTGAAATGTCCATATCGTCTGTCATTTGGAATCCGCCCTTAAAGGTGAATGCCTGCAAGAACCAAATGAGGATTGTTGCAAGTGTGATTACAGTACCTGCTTTTTTGATGAATGACCAAGCACGCTCCCAAGTTGAACGGAGCACGCTGCCGACTGTCGGCAGGTGGTATGCCGGAAGTTCCATAACAAACGGTGCAGGGTCGCCCGAAAACGCTTTTGTCTTTTTGAGCATAATGCCCGAAACAATGATTGACGCAACGCCGATGAAGTAAGCCGAAGTTGCAACCCAACCGCTTCCGCCGAAGCACGCACCTGCGATAAGTCCGATAATAGGGAGTTTTGCGGAGCAAGGAATAAATGTTGTTGTCATAATTGTCATACGGCGGTCACGCTCGTTTTCGATTGTACGAGAAGCCATAACGGCAGGAACGCCGCAGCCTGTGCCGATAAGCATAGGGATGAACGATTTACCGGAAAGACCGAAGTTGCGGAAAATTCTGTCCATAACAAATGCAACACGGCTCATATATCCGCATCCCTCAAGGAATGCAAGGCAGAGGAACAATACAATCATCTGCGGAACGAATCCAAGAACCGCACCTACACCGGCAACGATACCATCTTGAATAAGACCGTAGAGCCAATCTGCAATTCTGCCCTCAAGTGCTTTTTGAATGAGATTTGGCACCCATTCGGCAAAGAGAACTTCGTTTACCCAATCAGTACCGATTGCACCGATCCATTTCATAGAGATGAAGTAAACAAGTGCCATAACACCGGCAAAAATCGGCAAACCTAAAATTCTGTTTGTAACGATTTTATCAATCTTGTCAGAGGCAGAAAGTTTGCCTTTGCTCTTTTTAGTATAAACGCTTTTGATGATTGATGCAATATAAATGTATCTTTCGTTGGTGATGATTGATTCCGCATCGTCATCAAGTTCTTTTTCAGCGTCTGCAATGTCATTTTTGATGTGCTCCAAGGTTGCAGGGTCAATTTTGATTTGTTCAAGCACCTTGTCGTCGCCCTCAAAAATCTTGATTGCGTACCAACGCTGTTGATTTTTTGGCATTGTATGTAGGGTTGCTTCTTCAATGTGCGCCAATGCGTGCTCAACAACTCCGCTGAACTTGTGTTGTGGCTCGCTTGGTTCTCTGCTTGCTGCTTCAACAGCAGCGTTTGCAACTTCTTTTATGCCTGTGCCCTTTAAAGCGGAAATCTCAAAAACAGGGCAGGCGAGCTGTCGTGAAAGCTCCTGAATGTTGATTTTGTCGCCGTTCTTTTTTACGACATCCATCATATTTACGGCAACTACAACAGGAATACCGAGTTCAAGAACCTGCGTTGTGAGATAAAGGTTTCTCTCAAGGTTTGTGCCGTCAATGATGTTGAGAACGGCATCAGGCTTTTCGTTGATGAGGTAATCTCTCGCAACGATTTCTTCAATTGTGTAAGGGGAGAGGGAATAGATACCCGGAAGGTCGGTGATTGTTACATCACTGTGCTTTTTGAGCTTGCCCTCCTTTTTTTCTACTGTTACGCCCGGCCAGTTACCAACATATTGGTTTGAACCTGTAAGTGCGTTGAACAGTGTTGTTTTACCGCAGTTTGGGTTGCCTGCAAGGGCAATCTTAATACTCATTTGTGTTCATCCTTTCATAGTTAGTCATAGCTAACTTTAGTGTAAAAATTTATTCAACTTCGATTAGTTTTGCGTCTGCTTTTCTTAATGAAAGCTCGTAATCTCTGACGGTTATCTCAATCGGGTCACCGAGAGGAGCAACCTTTCTCACATAGATTTCAACGCCTCTTGTGATGCCCATATCCATAATTCTGCGCTTCAAAGCACCTTCACCGTGAATACGAACAACTCGAGTTGTTTCACCGATTTTTACATCTTTAAGTGTTTTCATATTATCCTCCTAAAACTTTGTTATACAAATATTTTCATTGCCATATCTTCGCCGAGCGCAATTCTGCTTCCTTTGACATTGACAATTATATTTCCGTCAATGCCTGAAACAATTGTTACATTTGCACCCACAACAAAACCGAGGTCGGCAAGGTGAGCCTTGACAGCAGGCAATCCCGCAATTCTTTGTATTGTCAATTCCTCACCGACATTTGCAAGCTTTAACGGCATCATATATACATCTCCTTCGGTTAGTTTGTGCTAACCTATATAGCTAAATTATAGTTAGTCAGGACTAACTATAAAGGCTAAAGTAAAGGTTAGTCCTCGCTAACCGTGTATATAATACATCAACCATCTGTGTTTGTCAACATTTTTTTGATAATTTTTCAAGATTTGTTGACAATTTGGGTTAAAACCGATATAGTTAATCTATACTAATTAATAGTAGGTGAAAAATATGAAGTGTAAAAATTGCGGAGCAAGGGTAGAAAAAGAATCAAGCATTTGCCCAAATTGCGGTGCAACAGTCAATAAGAATTCGGATTATGTTCTGCTCTCAAATCAGGATATGGTATATGAGGATGTTTATTCCTCAAAGAAAAAGAATAAACAACCGATTACAAGAGCGGTATTTATTATACTTTCTGCTGTAATTATTGTTGCAGCGGGGGTTATATCTTACTTTTATTTTTATGGCGTTAACAGTGGCAAGGATCAGCCAAAGCTGTCATTTACAAGCGGCTACGGTGTTATAAACGATGATGAAAAGGTTGTTTATGTAAGAATAAATGATTCTTCGTCAATTCAGTATATTCACGGAGTTAATGTGTATGACGGTACTGTTGATGAAAAAACACCTAAGAAACCGGAGGTTGTATCGTCGGAATATAATTATACGGAAAATTTGGACAAGTCGTTTAGATGTATTTTCTTTGATATGGATGATATGAAATTGACCGGAAGCGGAAATCAAACATACACTTTTGAAATGACTTTTTCAAATTATAATGATGACAACAGATATACATATTATAAGACTGTAAATTTCACATCCGACACAAAAGCAGATGTAAGCGACACGGTATTTGACCATTCTCTCAGCGAAACAGTCACAGAGGAGTCAACTGTAGCCGAGCAGGGAACAACAAGCACAACTGTCAAAAAGGACGAGCCTGTTGATTATATCTACAACGGCTATTGGTACACAACACCGTACAATGAGTCTGACAGCTACAGCATTTCGGCATTTAAGTTCAACAGCGACGGAACATTTGTTTCGACAGATTATTCAAAAACAGGCAACGAAAATTGGGTTGTGTCAACTAATAAGGGCAAATATGTTATAAAGGGAAGTACCCTTACAATCAGCACCGCCGATGGCGAATCAGACGAACTCACGCTCGATAAAAAGAAGAAAACAATCACTCAAGGCAACAAATCATTGACCGCCCGCAAATACAACAGCATCAAAAACGCCGAAGATTTCTTCGGACTGTAAAATGTTAAAATAATAAATACCTATTGTATTGAAATTTGCAATAGGTCGACTGTAGAAAAAACCCTGCTTCGGCTTTCGCTGAAACAGGGTTTTAGTTTATTGAACTTTGACTTTGCTATTAGTAACATTATTTTGAATGTTTGTTGTTTTATTATCTGTAGTGTTAAAAACCAAGAAAATAAATATTGCCCAAACAATTCCGTGTGTTGCAGTAAAGAACATTGTATAGCATGATAAAAAGATAACCATTCCAAAGGTAATAAAGAAAGAAAGTTTAGTTTTGTTTGATGATAATCGTGACAAGAAGAATGAATAAAACAAAACCATTAACGAATAACCCCAGATGCCTGTTAAATAAACAAATGAACCTACAGAACTTAAACCAAAATGTCTGAAGCCTGCATATCGGGATCTTGTAAGAGGCCATGCACTTAATCCTTTTCCTAATTTCCATCCGAATCCTAAGTCTAAAGCTTCTTGTGCAATAGCTAAACGTTCAACACTTCCCTTTCCATTTGTTTCTTCAAAGTGAATAACACCATCAAATCTTTCGGTTACTGTTTCAGAAATGAATTGAGAAACAC
The DNA here is from genome assembly GCF_934525195.1 of uncultured Eubacterium sp. GTDB lineage: Bacteria > Bacillota > Clostridia > Oscillospirales > Acutalibacteraceae > Eubacterium_R. The sequence continues at coordinate 265,715 of NZ_CAKSZA010000001.1, read as the reverse complement.
CGGGAATAAATTGTATTGCAATAAGAATAACAATCGCTAATAGTATATAATTTAGAACTGATGAAACTTTTTTATATATAGTTGTATTTGAATTTTTTACTGTGTGAAAATAATACCAAACAAGAAACAATGGAGTAAAAATGAAAATTGCAATATTGTCATTGAGCGTTGAATAGAAAAGCATTATTAACAATGTCAAATAAGTGTAGATTAAAACAGCTCTTTTTTTCCATTTCTCATTGAATTTATTAGTTCCGATTTTGAGATTGTAAATGGTTATAAAAATTGTAAATAACATTACAACGTGTGTTGAACTGAAACCAAAAAGACCGGTACAATTATCTTGGTAGTAACTGTTTTGTTCCATCCAGCTGTCTTTAATCATAAAACCTGTACCTGCAACTTGAAAGCCTATGATTATTAGGTTAACAATCCACATAAGATTAAGTAATATAAAATTATCATTTAAAAAATCATTTATTATATTGTTGTTTTCCAAACTAATATAATAAAAGCCTAAAAGTATAATAATCGGACGAATTATTTGAATTATATTATACGAAAGGTGTTCACCTGTTCCCATACAAAAAACGTTTAATGCAAAAAATCCAATTAATATAAACAGTAGAATTATGGGAGTAGCTTTGCTGAATAATTTATTTTGTATTCTTTTAGAGGCAAAAATCAACCAAGCTGTCAGTAAAATAATTCCTGCATTCCAAAAGGTTGTGACTTCAAAATAGCCAAAAAACAGTCCTAGCAAAAGCATAAATTCAAGAAATATTTGTTCAGGCAAAGGATTTTTCTTTATTTTAATGTGTAAAACAGCCAAAATATCTCCTCCTTATGAAAACAATGTTTTATTTGCTTCTGTAGGTTTGTATATAAATAAAAATCCAAGCAAGCAAATAATTCTTTGTCAATATAGTTAAATACAGAATTCGTCTAAAGAAAGTTTCGTTGCTTAAATTACGTTCTTTTATCAGTTTGTGTAACAATTCATCTTTAAGTATCGCATTTATTTGTTTGCGTTTTTCGCAAAAAGTTATTTGTTCACGAATTTTAGCCTTTAAGCAGCAAATTGTAAATGATAGGTATGGTTCGCTGATATTCTTTAGCACCTTGTTGTTATAATTGAATTTTTTACAAAGGTCAACACACTGTTCATAATATTTACGTATCATAGTATAATCTGTTAATCTTGATGAAGCTGAAAGTGATTCGTGACCGTGTCTGTAATAATAAAACGATTCGCTTATTATTGCGAATTTAGTTATATATGGAATTAGATTTAAATATGAATACAAATCTTCTGACAAATATTCTTTTTCAGATTTAAATTTCCAATTTGTTTTTTTTATGATGCTGAGAGAATAAAAATGTGCCATACAAACAATAAGCTGTACATTTCTAACTTTTTTATTTTCAGAAAAAAGTAATTCAGGTAGTAATTCTTCCTGAACTTCAGCGTTTTCAAAAACATTCTTATCAGAATGGGGTATTATATTGTTGATTGTTTCTCCCGTTTCAGTTACATTTGTTGTACCGAACATTACAATAGCAGAATCACTGTCAGATATGGCATTTAAGCATTTTTCCACAAGTGTCGGAGCAATATAATCATCACTATCAACAAAAAATATATAATCTCCTGTTGCGGCGTTAATTCCTCGATTTCTACTTGCGCCTGCACCTTCGTTGGATTTGTGAATAACTGTTATTCTGTTGTCTTTTCTTGCCCATTTATCACATATTTGAGGACTTTTATCCTTTGAACCGTCATTAACAAGAATGATTTCAAGATTTTTATATGTTTGATTGACAATGCTTTCAATGCATTCGTCAAGATATTTCTCTGCATTGTATATAGGCACAACAGCCGTTACTTTTTTCATATTTGTGCTCCGATTACGTTATGTAGGTTATAATGAAAGTTTATTTTATGAATGATTTTTTGATAATTTATCATTATAGGCTTTGATAAATTTATCACAGAGGGTATCCCAAGTAAAATAATCAATAATTTTTTTATGAGAATTCTCGGATATAAATTTATAATTGCTTTTTAATTTGACAATACCATCACACCATTTTGAAGCATCGAAATCATCAATTATTTGCCCATCAATACCATCTTCAATAAGCATTTGACTTCCACCGTTTGTTGTAGTTATTGTTGGTGTGCCAAAATACATTGCCTCTAATAAAACCATACCGAATATTTCATACTTTGTTGGTAGTAAAAAAATGTCTGTGTGTTTGTATATATATTGTAAATAGCGTTGCTGTGCTTTTTTTATATAGACAACGTTGTTTTCAACTTCAATATTTTTGGCATATTCAAAACACTGTGAACAGTAGTCTTTTTTGCCGTCTCCAATAATAACAAGTTTAGTAGATATACCTCGATTGTTCATTTCTTTGAGTATGTCAAATAGAAAAGGAATGTTCCGCCTTGGCTCAATTCTGCCTATATACAAAAGTTTAATTTCTGCATTAATATGTGAAATATCCTTTATTTCTTCGGGAATTAAATTTTCGTTTAAAGCAGGAAAAGCATCAAGATCAACTCCGACTCCTACGGTTGTAATGTTTTGAGGACTTATACCTTTTGAGGTTAAAAAATCGTTGGCCAAATCACTTTTAGTCAGGAAGGTTGTATTGTTTTTTTTATACGCAGGAAGAACAACCTTGTCAAAAATCTTGCACATTGTATTGTATCGTGTGTTGAAGTCACAGTAATAAGGTCCGTGATATATAACAGTTTTATCAGGATATTTTTTGGATAACGACCATGTTGCAATTTGATTGTACTCGGATGGTTGTATTATATCGTATTGCTGAATTAAATCGTCAATGTGAAAAAAAGCGTTTTTTAAAAATACTTTTGCATTTCTGTAGAATATGGTTATTTGATTTTGATTTCCTACATCAATGTTAACTTGTTTTTCTTCTTTGTCTGTCCAAAAAACAATGTCGCATTGATGACCTTTTTTTGTAAGTGCTCTTGCAAGTCCGATTTCCTGAATGTTATATGTTGCATTTTTGACTTCCATGTAGTTTGGAAAACAACGGATTATAAGTATTTTAATACTATTCACCTGATTTCTTCATTAAACAGAATTTTGAAATGTTTATTTATGCGGTTTGTTATTAATCCCGTCTTTTATTTCTGCATTCATATCGCAGGTTGAGAGTTTGTCAAGGTCTTCTTTTGTAACTTTGCCGTCACGGTAGTCACAAACAACCTGATTTTCATACATTGAATATTTTTCTTTTGTCCAAAATTTGAGCTTGTGTTTTACAACCCACAACGCAGGTACCAAAATATATTTGTGCATAGCAGGGGACACAGAGCCAATCATCCAACAGTTTCTGTCGCAATGTCTTACGATATTTCTTACACGCTCTGCCTGTTCGCTGTTCCACAGTTCATCCCAGCTTTGTTCGTTCAGGTTACCCATAACTTCTTTGTCTTTTGTGCCGTTGCAAGGCATAACATCACCGTACGGGTCAATAAAGAATGTGTCAAAGCTCATATCACAAGGCAAAAGTCTTTTTTGACCGTAAATATAATTAATTAAACCGTGATTGAAATAGGCTCTGAACCACTTTTTAGGGCTGTTTGAAGCCAATAATTCGTTGATAAGCTTTTCAAAATTCTCGGCAACCATCGGACGGTCGTTGATTTTGTTTTTTGCTTCAACAAAGTAAAAGCTGTTGTGAAGTGAAGCTGTGGCAAATTCCATTCCCATTTTGTTGGAAAGTTCATAAAGCGGAACGAGGTCGGGAGCGTTTTTGTCCTGTACAGTCATACCAAAGCCGACATCTTTCATTCCCATATCAACAAGTTTTTTTAGGGTGCTGTAACCTTTATTAAATCCGTCGTCAAGTCCACGAATTTCGTTGTTTGTTTGTTCAAGACCTTCGATAGAAATTCTAATGCCGATTTGAGGGAATTCTTTGCATAAATCAACAATTCTGTCTGTGAAAAAGCCGTTTGTTGATATAACGATTCTGTCGCTTTTTTTGTAAAGTTCTCTGACAATATCCTTTAAATCTTCTCTGATAAAAGGTTCGCCACCCGTAATGTTAGTAAAATACATAGGCGGAAGTTTTTTTATTGTTTCGATCGAAATTTCTTCTTCTTTTTTTGATGGAGCTTTGTATCTGTTGCACATTGTACATCTTGCGTTGCAACGATATGTAACGATTACTGTTCCATTAAGTTTCTTTGCCATTTTAATCACTCGTGTTGTAAGTATTTGTTATATATTTTCATCAGTTCTTTATAGTAAATTTCCGGTGAATATTTTTGTTTGTAAAGAACTTTTGATTTTGCAGAAAATTTGTCAACTGTTTCGTCTTGTGAGAACAGAATTTCAAGTTTTTTCTTTAGTTCGTTGACATTATCGAATTTATAAAGAAAACCGTTTTCGCCGTCAACAATAAGTTCAGGAATACCGCCGAGTCGGCTTCCGATAATAGGCTTTCCTATTTCTAAAGTTTCAAGCACAGAGTATGGACAATTCTCATAACATACTGATGGTACTACAACAAATCTTGAATTTCGGATATATTCTCTGATGTTGTCTTGATTTTGATAGCCCAAAAACGTGATTCTGTCGCCCAAATTATGCTTTTCAATATAGGCTTCGATATTCTCTTTTTCGGGTCCGTCACCGGCAATCAAAAGTTTTGAATTGGGAATGTCCTTTATAGCTTCAATTAAATTTAAAATTCCTTTTTCTTTTGAAAGTCTGCCGAAGTAAAAGGCATAATCACCAAGCACATAGTCCTTGTGCTCACTCTTGTTTACAAAATTGTGAAGAACTTTAATATCGTTGCAATTTAGTTTGCCCTTGACGAGCTGATTTTTGTTGAATTCACTTGGAGAAATAATGCAGTCAACTTTTTTGAAAACTTTGTGACAGTCGTAATACTTCTTTTCTGCGTATCCAATGATACTTTTGAGAGCTGAACCCTTGTTGCATTTTTTTTTGATGCACTGCGTGTAGCCTTTAGTCAGGCAATCCTCACACGGTTTGCCGTCATAAAGCATAATACTTGCAGGGCAGATAGGATTCAAATCGTGAGCCGTCATGACAATGGGAATATTTTTTTCTTTGATTGCGTCTATAATAGATGCAGAAAGTTGACGCTGAAAATTATTGATGTGAACTATATCGGGCTTGAAGTCTTCCAAAGCCTTTGTCATAAGTTCTTTGTTTGTTTTGGAATAGATAACATCAAAGGCTTTAAATTTTGAACCTGTATTCAAATCAATTTCGTCAACAAAATATTCTTTGTCGCCGGTGGTGATGTTTTCTTTGTGCTTCATTGAAAAAAAGGCAACAGTATGGCCTTTACTTTTCAACAAATTTGCAAGCTCAAAATAGTATTTTTCACTTCCGCCACGCAGATAGTGAAATTTGTTTACCAATAAAATTTTCATTAAATCTCACTTTTAGAATATAAATCCAGAGTTTGTTTTGTGACTTTGTCCCAGTTATATTTGTTCAAAATATAGTCGGCGGCTTTGCTTTTGTAGTTTTCAACAATATTATTATTGTCTAAAAGATACTGCAATTTGCTTTTGAGACTTTCTATATTGTTTTTTTCAAAATATTCGGCATTGTTTTCACAAACTTCCGTACATTCGCTTATATTCGATGTAAGACAACAGTTGCCGTAGCTCATAGCCTCAAGTAAGCTTATAGGCATACCCTCCAAATCACTCGGCAAGCAGTAGATATATGCGTTTGAATATAACTCTGCCAATTCCTTGCCTTCAACAAAGCCTGTGAAAATTATCTTAGGATTTGATTTTGCCATTTCTTTCAGTTGAGCTTCATAGTCGCTTGTGTGACTTGAACCGCCTGCAATGACAAGGAATTTGTCCGTGATGATTTTACTGTATGCCTCTATCAAATAATGTACACCCTTTTCAGGAACGAGTCGTCCTAAAAAGAGTATATATTCATTTTTATTTAAATTGTATTTTTCGTTTATTATCTCAGCAGGTATAATTTCAGAAGGGGATATACCGTTTGGTATAAAAACGGTTTCTCTATCGTATGTTGTCAAAAAATAATCTTTTACATTTTGAGACAGCACGATTATTTCGTCTGCGTGTTTTGCGGCGGTCTTTTCGCCGAATTTGAGAAACTTTGTTGCAAAACCGCCCCACTTACTTCTTTGCCAATCTAACCCGTGTATGGTTACTATGCTTCGCTTTTTAAAAAGCTTTGCAAGCAATACCATCGAAGCAGGTCCTTCGGCGTGAAAATGTATCACATCAAATTTATGAAATACTGCATTTAATGTTGAAAGAAAGCTATATACAATAGCATTTAGTTTTGATGAATTCGGCGTAGGAACCCATTTTAAACTAACACCCTCCCAGGTATTAAGTCCTATGGCTGTTTCGTGTTCCTTGCCGGCTATGTGCTCACTTTTTCTGTTATAAGCTACAACATCGTTGCCAAGGTTGACCATACGTTTTGATAGCTCAGACACAACTATTTCTATTCCGCCTTCTCTTGAGGGAATACGTTTATGTCCTATCATTGCAATTTTCATTATTCTGCTCCTTCGTGAGTAAGCACAACCTTAACGGTTTTAAATAATATTTTTAAATCAAGAAGCAGACACCAATTATCAATATATTCACAGTCGAGTTTGACTACATCTTCAAAATCGTTGATGTTTGATCTGCCGCTGACTTGCCACATTCCTGTTATGCCCGGACGCATAGAAAGACGTCGCTTGTGGCGATTTTCGTACTGTTCAAATTCTCTGACTGTCGGCGGACGTGTGCCAACAAGGCTCATATCGCCTTTGAGAACATTAAAGAACTGCGGAAGCTCGTCAATGCTGAGTTTTCTTATAACTCTGCCGACTTTTGTAATTCTCGGGTCGTTGTCCATCTTGAACATAAGACCGTCCATCTTGTTTTGAGCCATAAGTTCTTTTTTACGTTCCTCTGCATCTTTGTACATTGAACGCAGCTTGTAAATGTTGAATAATCTGCCGTTTTGTCCCACACGTTCTTGTTTGAAAAATAGAGGGCCCGGAGATTCAATTAACAACGGAATTGCTGTAATGGCAATTATAGGTGCGGAAATAATCAATCCGACTATCGCGCCTATCACGTCAACAAATCTTTTTACAGCAAGTTTTGCGCTGTTGTGAACTGTTGGTGCAAATGTTGCCAATGGATAACCTGAATAGATTTTGCAGTTGATGTTGTCAAATTTGCTTTCATCAAGCAAGTTGTCAAGGGTAGGAACATTAAGGTGCACCGTAACGCCCATATCTTCAAGCTCCTCAACAATCTCAAATACATCACTGCTTGTGTAGTACGGCAAATTGATGAAAACCTCATCGAGAGGCGTTTTTCTAATCCAATCGATAAATCTGATGTCTGTTGCAATGACAGGAATATCATCTGCAACTATATGCGGAAATCTGATTTTCTTTTTTGTTCGTATTTTTTCGCTTGTATATTCCGAACCGAATTCAAAATCTTTATCATATGTAAATCTGCCGTTATCAACAAAATTGTCAAGCAGGGCAACACCTGTAATTTTAATTGACCAGTCCTCTTTGAGTCCCGATATAAATTCTTCTGCTCTGTCTGTGGTTGTTAAAACGCCTACATATGATGTGATTCTTGCTTTTGCGGGGGTGTACCCGCCTGTGAGCCATCTCTTAAGATAGTATCTGCTGATTGTCGTTAAAATCAAATATATGACAACTGCCGTGCCAATAAAAAATCTACGGTTGATTACCGGATTCTTGGTTAATGTAAGCAGTGCAATGAACATAAAAAACACAAGCATATCGTTTTTGATAGTATTAACCAGTTCGTATATTTTGCTTCTGCGTTTTATATCCACACCTTTGTGGAATAAAAAATAACTGATAAAAAATGCAACAAGCAGACACAGAACGCAAACTGCCCATTGAAGCGTGGTTTCCGTATCATCTAATTTATGCAGTGCAAATTTTGTAAATAAAAATGAAACAACAAATGATATTAAAAGAGAAGTAATATCTGTTGCGAATTCAAGCCAAAATTGCGTTTTTGCCTTCTTGTCCATTTTTTGTAACACCTTGATTGCCTTTGATTATTTTTTATCGCTGCCGTAAGAATACTTGTAATTGTATGAGTAATTTCGGCTGTACTTTCTGTAATAAGAATAGTATTTTTTCTTTTCGCTGTTTACATCGTTCAAAATAAAGCCGAGAATGTTGGCATCAATGCTTTGAAGGATAGAAACGGTGGTTTTAAGTTCAGGAACATTTGTAGTGTCTGTTTTTACGATTAGAATATATCCTGTTGCTTTTTGTGAAAAAACAGTTGCGTCTGTTACGATGTTTACAGGAGGTGTATCAATAAATACACAATCGTAATGTTCTTTAACGAAGTCGAGCAATTTGTCCATTCTCGGTGAAGAAAGAAGTTCTGCAGGGTTTGGAGGAATTTTGCCCGATGTTAAAACCGAAAGATTTTCGATATCTGTTTTAGTAACAGTGATGTTGTCCGTAAGACCTGCAAGAATTTCAGACAAACCGTTTCTTGAACTCAATGAGAAAAGCTTGTGAAGTGAAGGGTTTCTCATATCGGCGTCAATAACGAGTGTCCTTTTGCCCATTTGAGCAAAGTTGATTGCAAGGTTTGCCGAGTTGATTGTTTTACCATTATTAGCGGTAGGGCTGGTTACGACAAATATTGGACACTTTTCACCTTGCTGAGTGAAAAGAAGATTAGTTCTGATTGAGTTGTATGCTTCCTTGACTGCAAATGTTGAGGAAGCGTCAAGAAGCTTTTTGCTGTTTGTGGAAGTGATTGAACCGGTGCCACTTTTTTTATTGAATTTAAGCATTATTTGTCATCTCCCTTCGCATTTTGAATGTTTTCAAGTATTTCGTTGCTTGGCTTTAAAACAAAATCGCTTTCGGTTTTTTTATTAACTGTTTTTGTTCCGGCGATTTTAGGGTCTTTTGTAGGATAGTTTGAAGGTCGTTCGTCAGCCTCTTCAAGACTCGGAACAGTTCCGAGAATAGGAATGTCAAATTCGCCGAGAATATCTCTTTCGCTTGTGATTGTTGTGTCAAAGAACTCATAAAGGAAGATTGCAATAAACGAGCAGAAGAAGCCTATAAATGCTGCAATAAAAACATTTTTTACAAGGTTAGGCGATGACGGAGCAGTCGGTACTTTTGCATAGTCAATAATTTCAACGCCGCCTGCCTTAACTACTCTTACAATTTCTTTAGGAGCAATCTTTGCAATGGAATTTGCAATTTGTGCCGCTAATTTTGGCGAAGCTGCGGTAACGGTTACTTCAAACGCTACTGTCTTTTCTGCTTGTTGGGCGGTTATCATTCTTCGCAGTGCGGTAGGGGAAAAATTAAGATCCAAATCTTTAATAACAGCTTCAAGTACGGTATCACTGGTCAAAATGTAAATATATGTATTTACCAAATCCTGTGATGCGGTAAGTTCGCTTGATGTGATTGTAGAATCGGTTGAAATTCTGTCTGTGTTTGAGTAAACGTACATTTTTGTTGTTGTGGAATATTTCGGCGTGATTGCAAAATGTGTAAACAATCCCGATACAATAGCTACTGCAATCGTAACGATGAAAATATATATGAATTTGTCACGCATTTTGTAAAAAATTTTGCCAAGATCCACTTCAATATCTTTGTTTTCTGTTGTTTGATCCATTAAGAGTAACCTCCAAAATTTTTGTTAAAGTGTCAGTATTTATAATATCACTATTCACATATATTGTCAATTAGTTATTATATATAAATATTTATATATAATATATATAGAACATACAAATGCCAAACGGCAGACTGACTTTTTTCGTCAATCTGCCGTTGTTTTGGGTTGTTTAGTTGTATAGCGTTATTGTAAAGGTTGTTCCCTTGCCAAGCTCACTTTCGACACTGATTTCGCTTCCTGTTAAATCAATAATTCGTTTGACTAAAGAAAGTCCCAAACCGTTGCCTTTTTCAGAATGGGATGTATCTCCCTGATAGAATTTTTCAAAAATATGCGATATGGTTTCTTCACTCATACCACATCCGGTATCGTTGATAGAAATCATAATTCTGTCTGTGTGTTTTTGGAGTTTTACACCAATATTTCCGCCTTTAGGAGTGAATTTTATTGCGTTGGAAAAAAGATTCGTCCACACGATTTGCAATAACTCTTTGTCAGAATCAATATAAACATCATCCTCAACGTCAAAATCAATGTTGATGCCCTTTTCTTCCCAAAGACTTTCCATATCAAGCAGACTTTGGGAAAGTTGACAAGAAAGATTGTAGCGCTCTTTTTTCGTGCATAATTCGTTGTTTTCAACTTTGTTTAGCTTTAAGATATTGGAAACAAGTACCGATAATTGTTGAGTCGAAATAAGAATTTTATCTGTATATTCCTTTCTCTCGTCTTCGCTTAAATCGGGATTTTGCAAAATTGTGGCATATGATTGAATTACCGCAAGCGGCGTTTTCAGCTCGTGCGACACATTAGAAATAAAGTCGTTGCTTAGGCTGTCAACCCTTCCGAGTTGTTCAACCATAATGTTAAAATTTTGTGCGATATTGATGAATTCAAGACTTCCCAAACGGAGGTTTTCCGTGTCTATTCTTACCGAATAATCGCCTTGTACAACTTTTTCGCTTGCTTTTGCAAATTCTTTGGTCGGTCTTTCGATAATAAGTCGTGTAAATACAAGTTGCCAAACCGTATAAAAAATCACAAGAATAATCGAAAAATATAAGAGTTCGCTAAAACTTTCGGATGAACTGAAATATGGGATTTTTTCGTTTGTTGCCTTTAAAAGACTGACTGTTCCGAGTGTTGAAAAACAAACAAGAAGTGCCATAAACAAAAAGGAGTTTATGACATTTCTTACATGATATTTGTAATTTAATCTTCCACGCTTTAAGTCGTGTGTGGTGTGATGCGAATTACTCGAATTCTTCATTGATAATCACCTTGTATCCCAAGCCGTGGACGGTAACGATTTCAAATTCTTTGCATTTTGAAAACTTGTCACGAAGCTTTGTCATATAAACGTCAACTGTTCTTGTGCCTGAGGTGGTGTCTGCACCCCAGAATTCATCCATAAGCTGTGTGCGAGAAAATGTTTTTTTAGGGAAGGAGAGCATTTTGTATATAATATTAAATTCTCTTGACGTGAGATTGATTTCTTCTCCGTCATAGGTTGCGGTTCTTTCATCTGCATTGATACTTAATTTGCCGATATTGATTTTTTTGCTTTCGGCAATTTTTGCACGACGAAGAAGAGCATTGATTCTCATAACAAGCTCATCCAAATTAACGGGTTTAACCATATAATCATCAATTCCGAGACTGAAACCTAATTGCTTTGACGCAATGTCATCTCTTGCGGTCATAAATAGGATAGGAATATTTGTCGACAGCTTTCGTATGTTTTTTGCAAAGTCAAACCCATCTTCACCGGGCATCATAATGTCCGATATGATGATGTCGTGAACATTGTCATACATTGCACTGTATGCCTGCGTTGTGTTGTAGCAACCCTCTGCGTCAAATCCGTTTTTTCTCAAAAATGTGCAGACGGCATTGTTGAGGTCTACATCGTCTTCTACTACTAAAATTCTGAACATGGCATTATTCCTCTCCTTTTTTCATAATCGCTTGCCGGGATAAGTTCTTGAAATTAAATGCTGTAGTCTATTGCAACTGATGCTGCTCTGACTGTATGCATATGCTTTTTAACAACGTTGCAGTGGTATTCATCATTTTGATATTTTTCAAGAGCTTCCGCATCGTCCAAAACCACCTGAAGAATAATATCGTATGAGCGCTCCGAGTGTAAAAAGTCAACACCTACTTCAATATCTCTGATGAGGTCAACATTGCCCTCCATAGAACGCAAAATCTCCGCAGCCTTGTTACATTCTTCAGGGCTGTTATCTTTTAGCTTAAAGCATACAATGTGCTTAATCATAATATTTTCCTTTCAAATCAAAATACAAAATAGGGCTACCGCACGGCAACCCTATAATTGTAATAGTTATTTTTTACTATTTTGCAACATCTGAGTGTCGGCTTTCACGGATGATATTAACCTTAATTTGACCCGGATATTCCATTTCCTCTTCAATTTTCTTTGCAATTTCGTGTGCAATATATGGCATCTTTTGGTCAGAAATTACATCCGGCTTAACCATAACTCTTACTTCACGGCCTGCCTGAATAGCATATGCCTTTTCAACGCCGTTAAAGCTTGTTGATATTTCTTCAAGCTGTTGCAAGCGCTTGATGTAGTGCTCGATATTTTCTCGTCTTGCGCCCGGTCTTGAAGCGGAAACGGCATCTGCTGCCTGAACAAGACAAGCAACGATTGTTTTGCATTCAACATCACCGTGGTGAGCCTGAATTGCGTGAACAACAGCTTCGCTTTCTTTGTACTTTCTTGCGTATTCAACGCCGAGAGCAACGTGGCTTCCTTCCATTTCGTGGTCAAGAGCCTTGCCTATATCGTGGAGAAGACCTGCTCGTCTTGCAAGCTTTTCGTCTGCTCCGAGTTCTGCTGCCATAAGGCCTGCAATGTATGATACCTCAAGCGAGTGCTTGAGAACGCTTTGTCCGTATGATGTACGGTATTTGAGTTTACCTAAAAGTTTTACAAGTTCAGGGTGAACAGAACCGCAGTTTGCACTGATAACGGCTTTTTCGCCCTCTGCTTTGATTGTTTGGTTGATTTCTTTCTTGGACTTTTCGTACATTTCCTCAATTCTTGTAGGATGAATACGACCGTCTTGAATTAATCTTTCAAGTGTCAAACGGGCAATTTCTCGTCTTACAGGGTCAAATGAGCTGACTGTGATAGCCTCAGGGGTATCATCAATGATAAGCTCAACGCCTGTGATTTTTTCGATAGAGCGGATGTTACGACCCTCTCTGCCGATGATGCGTCCTTTGATTTCGTCTGACGGAAGCGAAACAACCGAAACGGTGGTTTCTGCTGTGTGGTCAGCCGCACAACGCTGAATTGCCGTGCCGATGATTTCTCTTGCGATTACATCGCTTTGATCCTTAATCATTTGCTCGTGTTCAAGAATTCTTTTGCTTTTTTCAATATCAAGTTCGGATTCAAGGGAACTCATAAGCTGAGCCTTTGCATCCTCTTGTGATAAGCCCGAAATTCTTTCAAGCATATCAAACTGACTTTTCTTGATGCCATCGATTTCAAGTAATTTGTCGTCTGCCGATTTAAGCTTTTCGCTTAATGATTCGTTTTTCTTTTCCAGCGTATCTGCTCTTTTGTCAAGATATTCTTCACGCTGGTTAAGTCTTTTTTCTTGTTTTTGAACTTCGTTTCTTCTTTCACGGATTTCTTTGTCTGCGTCTGAACGAAGCTTGTGGATTTCGTCCTTAGCCTCCATAAGCTGAGTTTTCTTTGTGCTTTCAGCCTCGGAAAGCGCATTATTCAAAATCTTTGTTGCCTGCTCGGTTGCATCACCGATTTTTGCGGTATCGGTCTTTCCTCTCTTGGTGTAGCCAAGCATAAATCCCAAAACACCAAAAAGAGCAATGCACACAAGGGCAATTACTATAGTAACAATAATACTTACTTTCATATCAATAGCACCTCCTTCTGTTTTTAATTTTTACATAATTGTTAATTTCAATTCATCAGAAAAGGTACAGTTTTATGCAATTTTGACATTTGATAACCAAATATTCAATAGGTTATTATACAGAATGTCACAAATATAATACTTCAATATGTAGTATTTGTCAAGAAATTATTTTACAATGTATAGTATAATTTGTGTCGAAAAAATTGTGGCTTGACAAATAAAAACAACAGTGCTATTATACTTTCGAAAGAAAAATAAACAAAAATCTTTGATGAGGATATGACGGCTTTTGGGCGACTTCAGAGAGCATTCGGTTGGTGAAAGAATGTGTCAAGCAGAGTTTGTTACCGCCTCTGAGCACCTTTAATACAGGTCGGGAGCTCCCGTTACAGAGCATTGAGAGGCGATTGTTCAATCGCAATTCAGGTGGAACCGTGGATTTTATTCACCCTGTTTTTCAGGGTGATTTTTTTATTTTTAAGGAGGATTAGATTATGAAAATCACATTAAAAGACGGCTCAGTTTTGGAATATAACGAAGCAAAGACAGCCGGCGACATTACAAAAGACATTTCTATGGGACTTTTCAGAAACGCAACCTGCTGCAAGATTAACGGCGAGGTTAAGGATTTGAGAACAGTTATAGATGCCGATGCCACACTTGAAATCCTCACCTTTGATGACGAGGACGGCAAAAAGGCATTCAATCACACCGCATCACACATTATGGCACAGGCAGTTAAGCGCCTTTATCCTGAAGCAAAGCTTACTATCGGCCCTGCTATTGATAACGGCTTCTATTATGACTTTGATGTTGAAAAGTCATTCTCACCTGAGGATTTGACAAAGATCGAAGCTGAAATGAAGAAGATTGTTAAGGAAAACCCTGAAATCAAGAAGTTTGAACTTCCTGCCGATGAGGCAATTGCTCTTATGGAAAGTAAGAACGAGCCTTATAAGGTTGAACTTATTAAGGAGCACGCAGAAAAGGGCGAGCCAATCAGCTTTTATGAGCAAGGCGAATTCACAGAGCTTTGCGCAGGTCCTCACCTTATGGATATGAAGGTTGTAAAGGCATTTAAGCTGACCCAGTGCACAGGTGCTTACTGGAGAGGCGATGAGAAAAACAAGATGCTTTGCCGTGTTTACGGTACTGCTTTTCCAAAGGCTTCAATGCTTGAGGAACATCTTGCCGCTCTTGAAGAAGCTAAAAAGCGTGACCACAACAAGCTTGGCAGAGAACTTGAGCTTTTCACAACAGTTGATTACATCGGTCAGGGCTTGCCTATTCTTCTTCCAAAGGGAACAAAGATTATTCAAACTCTCCAGCGTTGGGTAGAGGATGAGGAAGAAAAGAGAGGCTGGTTGCTTACAAAAACTCCTCTTATGGCAAAATCAGACCTTTATAAGATTTCAGGTCACTGGGATCACTATAAAGAGGGTATGTTCGTTCTCGGCGATGAAGAAAAGGATAAGGAAGTATTCGCACTCCGTCCTATGACTTGCCCGTTCCAGTATCAGGCATATCTCAACAGAGCAAGATCATACCGTGACCTTCCGCTCAGATATGACGAAACATCAACTCTTTTCCGTAACGAAGCATCGGGCGAAATGCACGGTCTTATCCGTGTTCGTCAGTTCACAATTTCAGAGGGTCACTTGATGTGCCGTCCCGATCAGCTTGAGGACGAATTCAAGGCTTGCCTTGAACTCACAAACTATATGATGGATGTTTTGGGACTCAAAGAGGATTTGACCTATCGTTTCTCACAGTGGGACCCTGAAGATTCAGAAAAGTATATCGGCACAAAAGAGCAGTGGGATGAGGCACAAGGCGTTATGAAAACTATCCTCGATGACCTCGGCATCGACTACAAGGTTGGTGTTGGCGAAGCTGCTTTTTACGGTCCGAAACTTGATATTCAAATCAAGAATGTATTTGGCAAGGAAGACACTCTTGTTACAATCCAAATCGACCAAATGCTTGCAGAAAAGTTCGGTATGGAATATGTAGACAAGGACGGTCAAAAGAAGAACCCTTATATCATCCACAGAACTTCAATCGGTTGCTACGAGAGAACTCTTGCTCTCCTTATCGAGAAGTATGCAGGTGCATTCCCGACTTGGCTTTCTCCTGTTCAGGTTAAGTTCCTTCCTGTTGCAGACAGACATCAGGATTATTGCCGTGAGGTTATGTCAAAGCTTCAGGCAGCAGGCGTTCGTTGCGAACTTGATGACAGAAGCGAAAAGACAGGCTTCAAGATTCGTTCCGCACAAATGGAAAAAGTTCCTTATATGATTATCGTTGGCGATAAGGATATTGAGGCAAACACAATTTCTGTTCGTTCAAGAAAGAACGGCGACGAGGGTGCAACCTCTGTTGACGAATTCCTTTCAAGAATTGTAACCGAAATTGCAACAAAGGCAAGATAAAATAGCACAAAAACAGTACAAACCCCTGTAAAGAGAAAAACTTTACAGGGGCGTTTTTATTTTTCAATCATTTTTCTTGCTTCAAAAACCGAGATGTCGTTTTCTTCCGCAATTTTTACAATATCGTCAAATTCGATTTTTTCGGTTTCTGTGCCGTAGCCTTGCGAACGCTTTATGCGAACACCGTTTTTTTCACATATTTCTCTGTCGAGGATTGCCCGTGCACATTCGATTTGTCGAATTCCGAGAGTGGTTGTGTGTTTGAACATCTGCCGTGTGAGTTCGTCTTTGTCGGCTGGGGAGCAGATAACCGTAAATTCAAATGCAGGTCTGCTCTTTTTCATAACAATCGGCTTGAAGTATGCGTCTTTTGCTCCGAGAGTGAGCATTTTGTTCAGCGCATATCCAAGTTCCTCGCCCGTCATATCGTCAATTTGACAGCGTAGTTCAAACACGGTGTCGGTGTCGCTTTCTTTGATAAAAGCCCTTATGATGTTCGGCTTTTCAAAATCTTTTGTGCCGGCACCGTAGCCGACTTTTTCGTATTCGCTGTTTGAAGCGGAAAACTCGTTTGCAAAAAATTTGACAAGCGCCACTCCTGTCGGAGTTGTCAGCTCATTTTTTATGTCGCCCGTAAAGCACGGTATCGAACTTAACAGTTCCGCAGTTGCAGGAGCAGGAACAGGCATAATTCCGTGCGCTGTTTTGACCTCGCCAAAGCCTGTTGCAATCGGTGAGCACACGATTTTGTAAATCTGCAAATAATCAATCAGCAAACAGCAGGCGGTGATGTCAATTATGGCATCCTTTACTCCGACCTCGTGCAGGTGAACATCGGCAACCGTTGTGCCGTGCACCTTGCTTTCCGCTTCGGCAATCAGTTTGTACACAGCCTTTGCATTTTCCTTGACTTTTTGCGGAATGTCAAAACCGTCAATGATATTGTATATCTCGGATATGCTCGTGTGAGTGTGTCCGTTTTCTTTTATTGTCACATCAAATTTTGATGCTCTGATACCGCTTTTTGTTGTTGTATTTAGGCTGACGGTTACATCACATAGTAATGTATTTAATTTATTTATTATATGTTCTTTATCTTTTTCATTGAGCGTGTCAAGCAGAGAAGCACACAGCATATCTCCTGCAACACCCATATTACATTCTAAATATAAACTTTTCATATGTTATTCCTGATGATTTATCATACTTGCAATGTACGCTGCACCGAAACCGTTGTCGATATTAACCACGCTGACATTGCTTGCACAGCTGTTGAGCATTGCCAAAAGAGCCGAAACTCCGCCAAAACTTGCGCCGTAGCCAACACTTGTAGGAACGGCAATAACCGGGCAGGAGGCAAGACCTCCGATGACGCTTGCAAGTGCGCCCTCCATTCCGGCAATTGCAATGACCGCCTTGGCGTTTAACAAAAGTTCCGCCTTGTCAAGCAGTCTGTGAATTCCCGCAACGCCGACATCATACATTTCAACAACTTCGTTGCCAAAAGCCTTTGCCGTAATCACAGCCTCTTTTGCACAGTATAAATCCGATGTTCCTGCACAGCAAACAACGATTTTGCCCTTGCCGTTCGGTTCGGGGATTTTGCCTGCAACGGCAGTTCTCGATTCCTTGTCGTATTCAAGGGTGATTGTGCGGTTTATATATTCAGCCTTGCTCTCGTCAATTCTCGTGATGAGCACGTTTTTTTCTCCGCTGTCAAGCAACTTTTGTGCAATCGCTCTGATTTGCTCGGAACTTTTGCCCTCACCGTATATGACTTCCGCAACACCGTGACGAAGCGAACGGGAGGTGTCAACATTGGCAAATCCGATGTCCTCATATGGCGCGAGTTTGATTTTTTCAAGTGCGTTATTGGGGGAAATATTGCCGTTTTGCACGCCTTGTAATATGTCTAATAATTGTTCTTTGTTCATCATATCACCTAATGTTTATTATCCATATAAATGATGTGTTGTCAAGTTTTTTGAAAAAAATATATAAAACCTATTGACATAGTAGGTATTGTGAGTTATAATGCAAACATAACAACAAAGCCTACCAATGCGGTAGGCAATAGGAGAACGATTATGAAGAATTTGTTTGAAAGGCTATTACGTCAGAATTTTCGATTTGGGCGAATGTGATTTTGTGAGCGTTTTATCATTTAGTTTTACAAAATCACTTTAACTTGAAAGGAATAAACATTATGGCTAACTTTAAATTTGAAACTTTACAACTTCATGTAGGACAGGAATCACCTGACCCGGCAACAGATGCAAGAGCGGTGCCGATTTATCAAACAACATCATATGTATTTCGCAACAGCGACCACGCACAGGCAAGGTTCGGTCTTGCAGATGCAGGCAACATTTACGGCAGACTAACAAACAGCACTCAGGATGTCTTTGAACAAAGACTTGCGGCTCTTGAGGGCGGTGTGGCAGGTTTGGCAACAGCTTCGGGTGCGGCAGCAATTGCGTACACATTTCAGGCTTTGGCTCAGGCAGGCGACCACATCGTTTCTGCAAAAACCATTTATGGCGGAACATATAATTATCTTGCACACACATTTCCTCGTCACGGAGTAACAACAACTTTTGTTGACCCGGATGATGTTCAAAATTTTGAAAATGCAATTCAGGACAACACAAAGGCAATTTTCATCGAAACCTTGGGCAATCCAAATTCAAATATTATCGACATCAAGGCAGTTGCCGAAATTGCACACAAGCATAATATTCCACTTGTGATTGACGACACATTTACAACCCCTTACTTGCTTCGTCCAATCGAGCTCGGTGCAGACATCGTTGTTGCTTCTGCAACAAAGTTTATCGGCGGTCACGGCACAAGCCTCGGCGGTATAATCGTTGACAGCGGTAATTTTGATTGGAAAGCTTCGGGCAAATTCCCGCAAATCGCAGACCCGAACCCAAGCTATCACGGAATCAGCTTTGTTGACGCAGTTGGTCGTGCGGCGTTTGTAACCTATATTCGTGCAATCATTCTTCGTGACACAGGTGCAACAATTTCACCGTTCAACGCATTTTTGCTTCTTCAGGGAACAGAAACCCTCTCGCTTCGTGTTGAGCGTCATGTTGAAAATGCAAAAAAGGTTATTGAGTATCTTAATGCACATCCTCTTGTTGAAAAGGTGAACCATCCGTCACTCGACCCGAAGTATCAGGCACTTTATAACGAATACTTCCCGAACGGCGCAGGTTCAATCTTTACATTCGAAATCAAGGGTGGAGAAGCAGAAGCAAAGAAGTTTATCGACTCGCTTCAAATCTTTTCAATCCTTGCAAATGTGGCAGATGTTAAGTCACTTGTTATTCACCCTGCAACCACAACTCACTCACAGCTCAGCCCTGAGGAACTTGCAGAACAGAACATCAAGCCGAACACTATTCGTCTTTCAATCGGCACAGAGCATATTGATGATATTCTTGCCGACATCGCTCAGGCTTTTGAGCAAATTAAATAACCCTCTCTGCATATTTTATGCTAAAATGAAAAAGATGAATCGTATCCATATGGTGCGGTTCATCTTTTTGTCGTCTTATCAGCAAATTCTCGGAAGCCCCTCGCCGATAAGGACATTTATTTTTCTTTGTCCGCCAAGTCGTGTGTTTAGCATAACGCCCTCGCCGTTCGTGACTTTGCCGATTATCGTGGCATTTTCACCGTATTTGCTGTTTTTCATAATCTCCACAGCCTTGTTTGCTTGCTCACTCGGAACAATTGCAACCAGCTTGCCCTCGTTGCCCATATGCATAATGTTCAAGCCGAGAATTTTTGAAAATGCTCTTACTTCATCTGTGATTGGAATTGCGGTTTCCTCAATCTCAATTTGTTTTTGAGATGCGTTTGCAAGTTCGTTGAGCACGGTTCCGAGTCCGCCTCTTGTGACATCTCGCATACAATGTATGTCAATTCCGCCGTCAATGAGATTTTTCACTATGTCGGTCAGCGGAGCGTTGTCGGATTGAATGTCGTTTTCAATCTCCATTCTTGCAGAGAGAATTGTTGCGTGGTGGTCGCCCATAGTTCCGCTGACAATCACGCAATCGCCGTCTTGCAGATTGGTTGAAACAATGTTTTCGCTGTCCGCAAAGCCTATTCCCGTGGTGTTGATGTACACTCCGCCGTTGCCCTCGATAACCTTTGTGTCGCCTGCAACAATACATACTCCCGCTTCGCTTGCCGTTTTTGCCATTGATGATGCAATAGCTTCAAGCGTGTCGGTGTCCGCACCCTCCTCGATGATGAATGCGGAGGTTATGTATTTTGGCACAGCACCTCTCATGAGCAGGTCGTTCACCGTTCCGCAAACTGCAAGTCTGCCGATGTCACCGCCCTTGAAAAATAGGGGAGTCACAACAAAGCTGTCGGTCGTTATCGCAATTTTGCCGTGTCCGTCAACAACTGCGCTGTCCTCCATCATATTTAGTATTGGGTTGGAAAAGCGGCGTGCAAAGATTCGGTCAATCAGCTCGCTTGTCGCTTTTCCTCCGCTTCCGTGTGATAATGTGATTTTCATATTTTTACTTCCTGTTGTTGGTTATATAGTTGTAGCAAGTGCCCTCGATGCTCACCATACAAGCACCTTTTGGATTTTCGGGTATGCAGATTTTATTGTATAAAGGGCAGTCGGTCGGCTTCTTGTTTCCCGATATTATCTCACCGCACAAGCAACCTTTTTGGTGTGAATAATCGTTGGTGAGTTCTTGTGAACCTGCGTCATATTCTGCAAATTCCTGTTTCAGAGCCATTCCCGAGCCTTTGATGATTCCTAGTCCTCGCCACGGTGCATCGTATTCTTCAAAATATTTGTGCACGATTTCGTATGCCTTTTCGTTGCGTTCGCTCGGTACAGCGTTTTTGTATAGGTTGATAACCTTGCCTTGCCCACGCAGTTTTACCAAAGCGTAGATTGATGATAAGATTTCTTCCGCCTCAAATCCGCTGACTGCAAACGGAAGATTGTATTTTTCGGCAAGCGGAACAAAAGCGTTGCTTCCTGTAATTACGGCAACGTGACATGGTGCAATGAAACCGTCAATCTTGTTGTCGGCTTCGCAAAGCGT
Organism: uncultured Eubacterium sp.; assembly: GCF_934525195.1. Lineage (GTDB taxonomy): Bacteria > Bacillota > Clostridia > Oscillospirales > Acutalibacteraceae > Eubacterium_R. Next base: position 244,531 of record NZ_CAKSZA010000001.1, on the reverse strand, counting down.
GGCAATAACATTCGGCATAGTTTTCAGCGCAGTCAAAAGTTGCACATTTTCAATTTTTTGTTTTATGATTTCGTCAAGCAGAAGTGCGTATATCGGCGTTGTGGTTTCAAATCCGACAGCCGCAAACACAAAATTTTTGTTCGGTTCTGCTTTTGCAAGTTCAATCGTTTCCATCGGGGAATACACCATTCTGATGTCCGCACCGTCAGCCTTGATGTCTTTCAGCGCACTTTCTTTGCCGGGAACTCTAATCATATCGCCGAATGTGACGATTACATTTCCGCCGAGTGCAAGCTCAATCAGCTTGTCAACATAGTCCGAAACCGTAACGCATACAGGGCAACCCGGACCGCTGATGAGATGAATTTTGTCGCTGATTATTGACGGAATTGCATTTTCGCTGATTGAAGCCGTGTGAGTTCCGCAAACTTCCATAAGAGTGATTTCTTCGCCGTCATATTCTTTCAGAGCCTTAATTACATCGTTTATGTTCATTGCCCAAGTTCCTCAAGTTCGTTGAAAAGTTCAACCATATATTCAGCTTCGCTTTCGGGTAAAACCTGAATTATCAGCCCTGCGTGAACCAAAACCCAGTCGCCTACCTTGCAGTCAACTATGCCTTTGTTGACCGTTGTGATGTTTGATGAGTAGTCGATTTTTGCCGAGTTTCCGTCAATTTCAATTATTTTTCCCGGTGCCGCAACACACATAGCTTACACCTCTTTCTGTTCGTCAAGTGCTGTCAAATATGCTTGACCGAGGCAAAGCCCTTGGTCGCCTGACGGCACTTTGTTGTTTATGTATACTTTTATGTCGTTTTGATTTAGCAGTTCAAATGCTTTTTTAGTTAAAATTCTGTTGTTGAAACAGCCTCCGCTGAGCGTGACTTGATTTGCGTTGTACTTCTTCGCAATGTTCACTATCAACCTTGCAAGCATGTGATGAAATCCGAGTGCAATTTCTTCCTTTGGTGCGTTTGCGTTTTTGATTTCTTCAATTATGGCTTTCGGTGACAGGGTAGGGGTCAGCTCAAAAGCCTTGCTTGCCTTTCGTGCCGTGTGTTCAAGCGCTATTGCACATTCGCCCTCATAGGTGTTGTAGTGGCAAATGTCAAGTGCCGATGCAACAGCATCAAACAGTCTGCCCATACTTGATGAATTGACGGTGTTTATGTTGTGTTCAATCGCACTTTTGACAAGCGGATTGCTTCCGTCATAGCAGGCAAGGCAGATGTCTGCGTTTTTTGAAACCTCGTCACTTGCAAGCATTTTTGTGTATTCAAGGTGCTCAATTCTTTTTCTGTTGAAAAACACCTCACCGCCCCAAATAGCACCGTCTGTGCCGTAGCCTGTGCCGTCAAAAACAAAGCTCAACACATCGCCTTTTAGTCGGTGCTCTGCAATAACGCTGTATGCGTGTGCCAAATGGTGCTGATATTCGTCGTTTGATTGCATTGCCGTTGATGAATAATATAAAGGGTGCATATCGCAAACGGTTTTTTCGGGTGTAAAGCTGTGGAGTTTGCAAAAACGGTCAATGTTGCTTTTGTATGCTTCAAAACATTTTGCATCTTCCAAATCGCCGAAGTATTGCGACGGATAAACATAGTTACCGTGCATAATTGCAAAACTGCTTTTTAGGTCACCGCCAAGGGCAAGAATGTTGCTTTTTGCCTTTATTCCAACATCAATTGCAAGCGGAACATATCCTCTTGCACGGCGGATGAACTGCACCTCTCCTGCGTTGATTTGCACCACGCTGTCGTCAAGAGGCGTGAGTATTTCTCGGTTGTGAGATAGAATTTTCACACCGAATTTTTTTATTTCCTCATCGTCAATTATTATCGGCTCGCTCGATAGGTTTGCACTCGTCATTATGAGAGGCGAAACTTTGTCGAGTATGAGGATTTGTATCGGATTGCACGGCAAAAATGCACCTATGCAGTCCGAACCGTCACACACTCCGATAGGGAATTCTTTTTTCGCTTTTAGCAAAACTATCGGTCGTGCAGGGGAGAGCAGTAACTCTTGCTCCTTGTCGGAGATTTCGCAGTGTTTTGCAATTTCGTCAATGTTCTTGAACATAATTGCAAACGGTTTTGTTTCTCTGCCTTTGATTTCACGGAGGTTTGTTGCACATTCTGTTTCGCATAAGCACGATAGGTGATAGCCTCCGATGTCTTTTATTGCAAGGATTTCGCCGTTTTTCAGCGTTTGCACAGCTTTGTCGATTGTGATGTTTGTTGTAGGACCGCAGTTGTTGCACGCAATGGTTTGTGCGTGACACCTGATATTCTGCGGTGTCGTGTATTCCTTTTGACATTCGTCACAAAGGGGGAACACGCTCATTGTGATGTTTTCTCTGTCATACGGCAGAGTGTTGATTATTGTATATCTTGCTCCGCAGTTGATACAGCTGATGAACGGATGGTTGTATCTGCGGTTGTTTTCGTCTTTTAGTTCTCGCTCGCAATTCGGGCAGGTTGCCAAATCGGGAGTGATGAACGGAATGTCGTTGTCGTTGGTGGAATGAATGATTTTGAATTGAGTGTAGTCTTTGTTTTCCGAAATTTCTTGATTGAATGATTTTATGCTGAACAAGCCGATAAGGCGTCGGATAAATTCCTCCAACGCCTCATTTTCTGCCTGTGCGATAATTTCAACATTACCGCCTGTGTTTTTTACTTCGCCTTTTATGTCAAGCTCTTGTGCGAGCCTCAGGGCTGTGGGGCGAAATCCGATACCCTGAACAATACCTGAAAAGGTGTATTTTTTAGTAATGCTTTACGCTTCCTTTTTGTAGGTTACTTGTCCGCTTTCGCCGTCATCTTTTGTGTAGCTCAAGCTGTGGAATTTCAAGCAGGCGTCAATGCATGCACCGCATTGCACACATTCGTCACGGTTGATGCTCCAAGTTTTTTCGTTTCTGTCAACTGTAATGGCGTTTGACGGGCACTTCCTTGCACAAAGTCCGCAAAGAATACATTTGCTCATATCGTTTTCAATCTTGCCCGATGTCAAAGCAGGTGAGTCATTTGCTTCGGCTTTTTCTGCCTTTGGCGGTTCCGGGATTGGCTGAGAATATGAGTCAACCGTCTTAGTTCTGCTTGGCTCTGTGTAGCCGGGTTTGATGTGCAGGCACTTTTTCGGACAGCCCGAAACACAGTTTTCGCATTGCACACAACCCATTCTTTCAATCGACCAGGTTCTTGTTGCACGGTCAACCTTGATTGCGCCCGACGGGCACTTTCTTTGGCACATTCCGCACATAATACAGTTGTCTATATCAATTTCAATGTGACCCCTTGAACGCTCCGGATAAACCGCAGGTTCGGCAGGATAATTCTTTGTTGCCGGCTTGGAAAAAAGGTTTTTCAGAGCAAAGCCGGTAAAATCCATAAGCTTCATTTCTTACTCCTCCTTATCTTTCCGTACAGCTTATGCACGGGTCGATTGTGAGCACTTGAATTGGCACATCGGCAAACTCGCTGCCCGGCAAAATATGAATGAGTGATTGAATGTTTGTAAAGGTAGGAGTACGGATTCTGAATCTTTCAAGGAATTTCGTTCCGTTTGCCTTTGCGTAGTAAATTGCTTCGCCACGAGGCTGTTCAATTCTTACAAATGCTTCGCCGTTTGGGTTGCCCTTTTGTGGATTACATATAGCGCCCTGTGGCATCTTTTGTGCACATTGGCGGATGATTTCGATTGATTGGAAGATTTCACCGATTCTTACAGCGCATCTTGCATAGCCGTCACAGTCGTTTGATGTGATGATGTCAAAATCAATTTTGTCGTATGCTTCGTAGCCTGTCTTTCTCATATCAATTTCAATTCCGCTGGCTCTTGCCATAGCGCCTGCGGCACTCAGTCTGTGTGCGTCCTCTTTTGTGAGAATGCCGACACCCTTGAGCCTTTTTTGAACAGAATAGTCGTTGAGAAAAACATTTGTCATTTTTCTGATGTCTTTTTCCATTCCGTTCAATATGTCAACAAAGCCGTTAATCATACTGCTGTCCATATCTTTGAGTACACCGCCGATTTTGTTGACCGAAAATATAACACGACCGCCTGTCGATTCTTCAAACATATCAAGCACTTTTTCTCTCATTCTCCACGCTTGCATAAACAATGCGTCAAATCCGAATGCGTCGGCAAGAAGTCCGAGCCACAAAAGGTGAGAATGAATACGGCTCATTTCAAACCAAAATGTACGGAGAAATTTTGCTCTTTCAGGCACTTCGGCGTTGAATATTGCTTCGAGTGCTTCGCAGTAGCCGAGTCCGTGACCGAACGAACAAATGCCGCAGGTTCTTTCAACAACATATTGATAGTCGTTGAAATCTCGCTTTTCCGCAAGCTGTTCAAGCCCTCTGTGAACAAAGCCGATTGACGGTATTGCTTCGATAACTTTTTCGTCCTCCAACACAAGGTCAATGTGTATAGGTTCGGGCAAAACAGGGTGTTGAGGGCCGAAAGGAACAATTGATTGCTTACTCATCCTTTTTGTCCTCCTTTTTTATAACCGTGATTTGCTTTTTGAACGGTGTTTCTTCTTTTATTCTGTAAAACTTGTTGTGGTAGTCGATGTTCATACCGACAACCTTGACACCCCAAAGCTCTTTGATTTCGTTTTCATAGAGGGTTGCGGCAGGGAAGATGTCCGAAAAACTTTTGATTTCCTCGTCTATCGGCAAGTCAATCTTGTAGTTTTCCATAAGATAGTCCTTGTTGACGGAGTAGATAACTTCGTTGTAGCCCTCAAAGGCTGTTGAACAAATCTGTGAAAGACGGTAGCCGTCCTCATATTTCTTTTGCATAATGTCGTAAAGTTCATCTTTGGTGACCTTTGTGATTGCAAAATTATTGTAGTTATTCACCTTTGAGTGCCTCCTTTGCTTGTTTTCTTTTTTCGCTGAGCTTTTCACTCTTTTCTTTGAGCAAGTCAAGTGATTTCACAACGCCGTCAATGATGGATTGCGGTCTTGCCGCACAGCCGGGAACATAAATGTCAACAGGAATAGCCTTGTCAACACCGCCCAAAACATTGTAGCAGTCCTTGAAAACTCCGCCGTTGCAGGCACAAATTCCGATTGCGCACACAACCTTTGGTTCTGTCATTTGTTCGTATATCTGCTTAACAACGCTTTCGTTTTGTGAGTTGATTGAGCCTGTGATAAGCAAAATATCTGCATGCTTCGGATTTCCTGTGTTGATAATACCAAAGCGTTCTATGTCATATAATGGAGTTAGGCACGCAAGAACCTCGATGTCACATCCGTTGCACGAGCTTCCGTCATAGTGCATAATCCACGGTGATTTTGTTATATCTGCCATTTATATTACCCCCTTGCCCTTGAGAACTTCAATTACAATGAGATTGAGAGCGCCCAAAACTGCGGTGACAACCCATGTGTTGTCAAGCATTTGTTTCCACTTGAATCTTGCGTTTGTGTTGTCAACAAGGATTTCAAACAAATAGCAAACAGAAATGCAAACTATTGCAAGCAAAACGCTCCACCAATTTGAATTGAGGAAGAACAATGATAAAAGTCCCAAAAGAAAGATGTTTTCATACCAGTGCGAAATTTCAACAATCGCAAACATCTGACCGTTGAATTCGGTTGTGATACCTTTTACCATTTCCTGATGTGCGTGGTGAGAGGTTGAAATGTCGAACGGGTGCTTTCTCAATTTGATTGTGAGAATGAATACAAATCCAAGGAAGATTCCCGGCAAAAGCACTATTGCAGGCAGACTGTCGTGGGTTGCAATTGCAGAAACTCTGAAACTGCCCGAAACAATATAAAATCCGATTGCCGCAATAAGCACCATAGGCTCATATGCAAGCATCTGCACAAGTTCTCTGCTTGCACCCATAAACGCATACGGCGAGTGACCGCTTGATGCAGCGATTACAAGGAAAATGTTTGCGGTTGTGAGTGTAAAGAGAACAAGCATAATGTCGTAGCCTGCGAAGAAAAACAAGCCTGTTATGATGATGAAAAACAGGAATGTAAGCAAGTACAACATTTGAACTCGGTTGATGATCTTTGTTTGCTTTTTCAAAAGCTTTGCCACATCGTAAAGCGGCTGAAGAATGGGCGGACCTTGTCTGCCTTGCATTCTTGCGGTGATTTTTCTGTCAACGCCGGCAAGCAACGCACCCAAAAACGGAGCGAGCACAAAATACAGCACGGCGCTGATTATTGATAAAATGAGGTCTTTCATCAGTAAGCACCTCCCGAAACTATTGCGGCAACGGTAAATGCCACAATTAAGAAAATTGATGTATAAACGCTTGGCTTGTACATATGGCTTTCACCAAAGATGTCCTCCATATACCAGTTGGTCAAGAATTCCTTTTTTTCCTCGCCGAAGGAGTCAACAAAGCCGACTTGGTCAGGAGTGCCCACACCGTTGAAATATCTTTCTGCCTTAGGGAACGGTCTGTTCTTTGCAATAAGGAAGTAGTTTGCAATCGGAATTACAAAGATAAATATAACCATAAGGATTGTGAGCACGATATTTTCATATGAAATAACTGCGTAATCGTTGTGGAATACTTTTGCGGTGTATGGTTTAACAACATATTTTGAGATAAGAGGGAATACAAATACAATGAGAATCATAAGTCCGCCGTGGGTGAAAAGAGATGCCCATTGATTGATGGAAATTGTGTTTTTGCGCCTTTTGTCTGATGGATTTGACGAAAGAACGGTTGCAAGCCATTTTGACCAATAAAACAGTGTTGTTGCCGAGCCGAAGCAAATGCAGAGCACAAGAATGGTGGAAACAATGATTTCAAGAGTGTTGCCGCTTGCAAGACCTGTGTCAACAAATGCCTTGAGTGCTGCCCATTTTGAAACAAGCATTCCAAACGGAGCAAGGAACATACCTGCAATTCCCACAACAAGTGTCCAAGTGAGGTATGGGTATCTTCTTACCAAGCCGTGCATGGTTTCTATATCTCTTGAACCTGTTTGGTGTTCGATTGAACCGACTGTTTGGAACAAGAGTGATTTTGAAACGGCGTGGAAAATTACAAGGAAGATTGCCGCCCAAACGGTTTCCTCTGTTCCGATACCTGCACAAGCTGTGATGAGTCCGAGGTTGGAAAGCGTTGAATATGCCAAAACCTTTTTGCCGTCATATGCCGTGATTGCGAGCATAGACATAGCAAGGAAAGTAAGACCTCCGACAAGACCGACCATATATCCGCTGAATTCTCCGCTCATTGCCGGAGCCATTCTGATTAAAAGATAAACGCCTGCCTTGACCATTGTTGCACTGTGCAAAAGTGCCGATGACGGTGTAGGTGCAACCATAGCGCCAAGCAACCATTTTGAAAACGGAAGCTGTGCACTCTTTGTAAGAGCGCCGAATGAAAGGCAAATTATAGGCAATACTATTAGTGATTTGTTTTGCTCAAGTATACCTTGCAAACTTGTAACGGAATGATTAACACCGAGCATAACGATGCCAACCGCCATTCCGAGACCGCCAAGGAGATTCATCCACAAAGCTTTGAAACAATTTGTGATTGCCTCCGCACTTCTTGTGTAGCCGATGAGGAGGAATGAGCAAACACTTGTAACTTCCCAGAAGAAATAGAGCCAAATGAGGTTGTTAGAGAGCACAAGACCAAACATTGCACCGATGAACACATACATAATTGCAAAGAAAAAGCCTCGTCTGTCTTTAACTTCGTTGCCATGGTGGTGATGATAGTCATCCATATATCCGCAGGCATAAATTGTGATAAATGTGCCGACAACAGCAATTATCAAAATCATAATTATTGTGAGCTGGTCGCAATAAAAATTAGAAATTTGGTTTTTTTGTTTTACGCCCGAAAATTCATATCAAAATTCAAGCGCTGTTTGTGCTATTGACAAAACTGCCGCATAGTATTTTTTGTACTTAATTGACAGCACGGTGATTAACACAACCAAGAATACTTCACCTGCAACCATCAGATAATCGATAATCTAAACAAACGGTAGTTTGCCTATGAGAATATCCTCGTTGAATGTAATATATCCGCCGCCATTTGTGTAATATATTACTGTAAACATGAGAGCAGTAAATATAATCAGACCTGCCGATGTGTAGGTTATGATTTTTCTTGTCTTGTTGTCTTTCACAATTCCGTGCAACAATGCACTGATGAACGGAAAGCCGACAAGGAATGCAATCATAATTTCCATTTAGTAGCCCCTTTTTCTTATGAGAGTTTATCAAAATTCTCGTTTGTTTAATTTAATTAATTTAATAGGTATAAATATATATCGCATAATCGCATAAATAATAGCACAGCTTTTGTACAAAATTAATGATAAATCTTTAACAATGTTTATAAATTTTAACTATATTTACCATACCAAAATTTACTGATAGATAATTGGTGTTTTCTATTGAATAAAAAAATTGTTTGTTGTATAATAATTTCAAATACAAACAAAGAATTCGGAGGAAATTATGTCAAGAAAAATCAGATTGACAGGATTGTTTATTATGGCAGTTATTTTGCTTGCCGGATTGATTGCAATTTGCGGTGTTTCATCGCAAAATATCGGACCTGTCAAATCGCCCGTTGTTGTCGGCACATCGGATAATTCGATAAAGCTTTCGTGGAAAAGAGTCGGCTCGTCTGACGGATATTTTGTTTATCTGAAAGACGGCGAAAAGTTCAAAAAAGTAAAGACTGTAAAAGACCCGCAAAAGCTTGATTGCACAGTCAAAAATCTTGGCGATTCCACTGCATATACTTTTGTTGTAAAAGCCTATAAGCAGAATAACAAAAAGCTTGTTGAAAGCGAAAAATTCACGGAAATTTCTGCTTGTACAAATCCAAAACAGCAGGTTGCAGAGGTTGAGGCTGTTCAGGCAAATGCTCTCAAAATCAGCTGGCAGGCAAATCCAAAATGCGGCGGATACGAAATTCAATATGCAAAGTCAAAAGATTTCAGCGACAAGCAAAGCATCAATGTCAAGGATGTTAATTCCGACTCAACTGATGTTATGGAACTTGCAGTCGGTGATGAATACAATGTCAGAGTTCGCTCTTATGTTTATTTCAACGAGCAAAAAATCAACGGCAAGTGGAGCGAAATCAAAAATGCCAAGGTGCTTGATGCAGCAGGAATTGCCGCTGTTGATGCCACAAAGCCTATGATCGCCGTAACCTTTGATGACGGACCGGGCTATAATGGAGCTTCGGACAAAATCCTTGATGTCATCGAAAAATATCACATCAAGGCAACATTCTTTATGCTCGGCTCAAATGCTTCAAATCTTACAAAGAATGTAAAGCGCAAGGTGGCTCTCGGTTGTCAAATCGCCAACCACACCTACAATCACGAGCATTACGGCAAAAATGTCACTCCAAATGATATTATCAAGGCGTCCGATGCTATCGAAAAGGCTTGCGGAGTTCGTCCTACTGCGTTCCGTTCTCCGGGCGGAATAACAACGGAGCTTATTCGCAACACCTGTAAGCAGGAAAAAATGCCGCTTTATTATTGGTCGCTCGACACTCAGGATTGGAAGAGCAGAAATGCCGATAAGGTTTACAATGCGGTAATCAAGAATGTATCGGACGGTGATATAATTCTCATGCACGAAATCTACGGCTCAACCGCAGATGCGTTTGAACGAATGGTTCCTGTTCTTCTCAAAAAGGGTTATCAGTTTGTAACCTGTGATGAACTTGTTGCCGCCAAATCGGGCAAAAAGCCTGAACCGGGCACACAGTATGTAGACGGCAAAACAATAAATAATAAAACATCGTAAATTTGATAAAGCTTCCGAAACACGCCAAGATATAATCAACCGAATTATGCCTCTCTTGTAAAGAGAGGTGGCAACACGAAGTGTTGACGGAGAGATTGTAAAAGCACCGTAAGTATTGAACTTGCGGTGCTTTTGGCGTTTTTCGTTTTTTGCTCAGTCGAGGTATCTATATACATCTTCCTTCGTAAGAAAACGAAATTCAAAAGTTTTCTCAATATTTACCTAATTTACAGAAATATTTTTATGTGACCGTTTTGTCCTCGCAATCGTTTTGATAGTAGAGAAAGGAGATGATGACAGTGATAAATTTTGATGAACTGTATCAAAAATACGGGGAAATGCTTTATAAAATAGCCTTTTTGTATTTTGGCAATTCGCACGATGCCGAAGATGCCTTGCAGGAGGTTTTTGTCAAAGCGTTGCAAAAACTCCCCAACGGTACAGATGAGCATCAAAAAGCGTGGCTCATTCGTGTAACGCAAAATCAGTGCAAGGATATGCTTAAAAGAAGCGAAAACAAAAATTGTTGCATTGATGATGTTGTGCTTGCAGGTGAGTGCGAAAACATCAATAACGAAAGCAGAATTGATATTTTGCAAAAGATAGTCAAACTTTCGCCAAAATATAAAACTGCTGTCATCCTTTATTATTATTACGATTATTCCGTGTCGCAAATTGCCGATACATTAAAAGTTTCACAGTCGAGTGTAAAAATGCGATTGAAGCGTGGACGGGATATTCTAAAATTAGAATTGGAGGGTTACGAAAATGAAATATGATGAATTTAAAAGTTCGATAGATTTTGTAAAACCCGATGCCCATTTGCAAACAAGGCTAAAAGCAAAGGTTGAGGGTGCTCAAAACAAAACAAAAAAGTCAAAAAAGCCTGTGATTTTGGGCTTGGTATCGGTTATGGCATTGGCAGTCGTTGTGACAGGTTTGGGAGCAAATGACCTAATCGGTACAGACAAGGTGCTCACATCTGAACATTCGGTTTCTGCACCAACACAATCAGATTCAGCAACATGCAAGGTCGCACCGGGTTTTGTCAATATCGTGTATGCTAATGATGAAAAAACTAATGCAATGGATGTCGGTGATATAAGCGTGGATTCACCGCCGTATTGTCAAATCGGCGCATGGAGCATTAAAAACAAATCCGAGGCTGAAATAAATGATATGAGAGAGCAAATTTATGAGGATTTCAGGCTTGTTAAAGGCTTTGTTGGTGAAAACGAAGTTTATTTTAGTACGCTTTGCACTATTGAAAGAATGGATAACGCTCTTGTTTATTCTGCCTATTGTGGTGCGTTTGATTTTGATTTGAGCGAGGACGATTACGCCAATGTAAAAGAAATTCGTGTTACAAATTCAAATCAAAAATACGGTGAAATGGAAATTGTTGCCGAAGATTCATTGTTTGATGAAAATTTGAAGCGAAAATGCGGTAATGTTCAAGCCGATGAAGCGGAAAATACCTATATTAAAAATCGCAACACGAAGTACGCATTTCTGTCGGGTGACAGGTTTCGCAGATGTATGAAACTTGAAAAGAACAATGATGCAAGATTCAGAATTAATTGGAAAATGAGTGATGCATTTTACGAACTTTTCGATGAAAATCCCGATGTTGACCTTACAAAAATAAAAGACACCCTCACGTTCGAAGTTGTCTTTAATGATGATTCGGTGTCAAAAAGCGTTATTGATATTTCGTTTGATAAAAACGGAAATATGAAAACAAAACCCGCTTCGTTCCAATATATTCATAACTAAAAGATGACACCACTTCGCTGTGAAGTGGTGTCAGACTGTCGATAAAGCTCCTGAAACACGCCAAAACATAATCAACCGAATTATGCCTCCCCTAATTGTTAGGGGAGGTGGCAACACGAAGTGTTGACGGTGGGGTTTAAAAAATGCTGTAAGTATTGAACTTACAGCATTTTTGGCGTTTTTCGTTTTTTGCTCAGTCGAGGTATTTATATACATCTTCCTTCGCAAGAAAACGAAATTCAGAACCTTTCTCGACAGTCTACAGCATATCAAAATACATTTTCGCAGTGCTTATTCTTCTTCTGCTGCTTCCAAAATTTGGTATGTGCCGTCCTTTTCAATTTTGTCAAGAACGCCGTATTTCTTTGCCATTTCAGGAATATACATTGATGTGAGTTTTTGCGGTGACTGAATATTCATTGTTGCAGGGTCTTTGCCGTTTTCGAGAATATCGTATGCCATCAAGCCTGCTTGGTAGCCGATTTCGTAATAGTCGATTGAATATGTAGCCACAGCGTTGTACTTGAGGCAAGCCAATGCTTCGGCACCGATAATCGGTGTGTTTGCAGTTTGGCAAACTTCGTCAACAATTGCACCGTTTGATGCAACAATATTGTCGGTTGGAATGTAAAGAACATCCGATGATGCTGCAGCCTTTTGTGCAACTGATTGAATATCGTTTGAGTCGGTGAATGTGTATGATGTAACATCAAGACCCATTTTGCTCATAATGCTTGTCATTTCGTCTGCTTGAAGTTTTGAATTAGCCTCTGCCGAGCAGTAGAGAATACCAACCTTTTTAGCCTCCGGGAACAATGTTGCAAGCTGTTCTGCTTGTTTGTCAAGTGGTGCAAGGTCCGTAGTTCCTGTTACATTGATGCCTGTTGCTCCGTCAGCCGGCATATCAATGTCAAGTGCTGTGCCAAAGTGTGTAACAGCGGTTGCAACAATCGGTGTTTGTGATGCTGCGGTTGCTGTTGTGCAAGCCTGAAGTGCTGGTGTTGCAACAGCCATAATGAGGTCGTAGTTTGATGAAACAAACTTGTTTGCGATTGTTGTGCAGTTTGCTGTGTCGCCTGATGCGTTTTGAACATCAACTTCAACTTTGTCGCCTAACTTTTCCTTGAGTGCAGCTTGGAAGCCCTCTGTTGCTTTGTTGAGTGCTTCGTGCTGAACAAGCTGACAAACGCCAACTTTGTACATTTTGTTGCCGTCATTGTTGTCGCCCTGTGTACTGCATCCCGCAAACGCTCCACCTATCATAAGCACAGAGAGTGCCACGCAGGCTGCTCTTTTGATTATCTTTTTCATTTTAATACCCCTTTAAAATTTTTTATTACAACAACAGTGTATCACCAAAATAATTTATGTTCAAGTGTTTGAACATAAAAGATTTTTATCGTATGTAGAAATTAAATTCAACTATAATAATAAAAAGCGTAAGATAGCAGGAGTTGTCTTACGCTTTTAATGGTTTTGATAGTTATAATATTGAACAGATGTAGTCCATAACAGTTTGCATTGCCGGGGTAATCCACTTGCTTTTGTGATAGAGCATCTGAATCCAAATTTCATCGCTGATGGTGTCAACTTCAAACTGCTTAATCTTGCCTTTGGCAACATATTCGTCAGTAATGAAGTCGGGGAGATACGAGATTCCCATATTTTTTTCAACCAAATGGCAAATAAGTTCGGTATCGCCGATTTCCAAAAACGGATTGATTTCCATAGATTCTTTTGCAAGATAATCGTCGAGCCTTTGGCGATAACTCATACCTTTTTCGGTGAGTATGAACGGCTGTTCAAGCACATCTTCGATGGTGATTTTGTCCTTTTTAAACAGCGGATTTTCATTGCCCATAATGAAGTGAGTTTTCACCTTGTGCTCTTTTACAATCGTGTAGTTGCTGTCGTAAATATGCTTGTCGAGCGTGAAAATAAGGTCAACATCATTTTGGTTCGCAAGGCGGAACATTTCCTCCGTGCTTGCAGGAAAAATCTTGAGCGAAATGTTTGGATATGTATTGTGAAAATGGTCAAAATTATCCCAAAACAGCCAGTGACAAAGCGAGTCGCACATCGCAATTCTAACCTTGCCGTTGATGTCTTTTTTGCTGCTTGCCGTGTTTTCAATATCCTCAACGGTTGCAAGCAATTTTTGTGCAAGCTGAAGTATCTGCTCACCCTTTGGCGTAAGCTTTACCGTGTGGTTTACACGCTCAAAAAGGAGCACTCCGTATGCGTGTTCAAGCTGCTTGATTTGTGCCGAAACCGCCGACTGCGTGTAGCCGAGCTTCTTCGCCGCTTTTGTAAAACTGTTTTGGTCCGCAACCTGTATAAAGGTTTCAAAATTTTTAATGTCCATAGTAAAAATATGTTCCTCTCAAATAACACAATTACTTTCTTCATTATAAATGATTTTTATTAAATTTTCAAGTTTTATTATTTTTCTTTATATTGTAACAATTTCTGACGCTGTTCTATTGACATTTTACTAATAACGATATATATTAAAATAAGTATAGTTAAAAATACAAAAAATTTTATTATAGGATTTTAAGAGTATGAAAAAGGATAATTTTATTAAAACCGATACAGTAATTGTCGGTTCCGGCGTTGCCGGACTTTTTGCCGCACTTTGCCTGCCGAAAGAACAGGATGTTTTGGTAATCACCAAGGAAAATCTTGACGACTGCGATTCGTTTTTGGCACAAGGCGGAGTGTGCGTTCTTAAAGACATAAACGACTTTGATTGCTATTTTGAGGACACAATGAAAGCCGGACATTATGAGAATAATCCGGAGTCCGTTCGTGTTATGATTGAATCGTCACAGGATGTCATCGGCACACTCATTGATTTGGGCGTAAAGTTTGACACAGATGGTGACGGTGAATACGACTATACCCGTGAGGGTGCACACCGTCGCAACCGTATTCTTCACCATAAGGACGAAACAGGCAAGGAGATTACTGCAACACTTCTCGATATTGCCAAGACAAAGCCGAACATCACCTTTGTCACCCGCACAACGATGATTGACCTTATCGAAAAGGACAATGTGTGCTATGGCATCGTTTGCTATGATGAATACGGCGAAAAGGGTGCAATCCTTGCAGACAATGTTATTCTTGCAACAGGCGGTATTGGCGGTCTTTTCAAGAATTCAACAAATTATCCGCATATTACAGGCGACTCTTTTGCTCTTGCTCTCAAGCACGGCATTGAACTTCAAAATATGAACTACATTCAAATTCACCCAACCACTCTTTACAGCAAAAAAAAGGGCAGACGCTTCCTTATCAGTGAGAGTGTAAGAGGTGAGGGCGCTGTGTTGCTCAATGAAAACGGCGAGCGTTTTACAGATGAACTTCAACCGAGAGATGTTGTTACAAACGCTATTGTTGAGGAAATGAAAAAGTTTGGCACAGACCATGTGTATCTCAATCTTCCTACTATGACAAGCGAAGAAGCAAAGAAAAGATTTCCGAACATTTTTGAGGCTTGTATGGAAGAGGGCTACGATATGACAAAGGACAATGTTCCCGTAACCCCTGCACAGCACTATATGATGGGCGGTGTCAAGACCGACACAAATGGCGTAACTTCTATGAAAAACCTTTATGCCGTAGGCGAAACCGCTTGCAACGGCGTTCACGGCAAAAACCGTCTTGCATCAAATTCACTTCTTGAAAGCCTTGTTTTTGCAAAGCGTGCAGCCGATACAATCGCAAACGACACTTCGGTTAAACCGAGTGATGTTCCTGAGGTTGACCTTGAAAAGTACACCTCAAAGGAAGAAATACAAAAAGAATTCAAGCATATTATTATGGACGATATAAAAAGAAAGGACCCGGATTTCTATGCTAAATGGTGTAACGATGAGGATTAATGTTGATGATTATATTATCAACACATTAAAGGAGGACATCACCTCCGAGGATGTAAGCACAAATGCTGTTATGCCTGAGGACAAGCAGGGCAGAGCAGACCTTATTTGCAAGCAGGACGGCATAGTTTGCGGTCTTGATGTTTTTGAACGCACATTCAAAATTCTTGATGACACAAGCCGTTTTGAGGCTAATTTTAAGGATGGCGATTTTGTTAAAAAAGGCGATTTAATCGGTGTGATTTACGGCGATGTAAAGGCTATTTTGTCGGGTGAAAGAACTGCGCTTAACTATCTTCAGCGTATGAGCGGTATCGCAACTATGACAAGAGAATATGTAAACGAGCTTGACGGCTACAAGACTGTTTTGCTTGATACAAGAAAAACCACACCTAATATGCGTCCTTTCGAGAAACACGCTGTTAAGGTAGGCGGTGCAACAAATCACAGATATAATCTTTCTGACGGTGTTCTTCTCAAGGATAACCACATCGGCGCAGCAGGTTCTGTTACAAAAGCTATCGAAATGGCAAAGGCTTATGCTCCGTTTGTAAGAAAAATCGAGATAGAAACCGAAACTCTTGAGCAGGTCAAAGAAGCTCTTGATGCAGGTGCGGACATCATTATGCTTGATAATATGGACAATGACACTATGCGCAAGGCAGTTGAGATGATTGACGGCAAGGCTCAAACAGAGTGCAGCGGAAATGTAACAAAGGAGCGACTTAAAGAAATTGCGGAAATCGGCATTGATTTTGTTTCTTGCGGTGCGCTTACTCACTCTGCAATGATTATGGATGTCAGCCTTAAAAACTTGAAAACTATTGATTAATCTATAAATATTCAAACATAACTAAAAGGGGTGTTGTTATGCTTTACAAACCACAGTTTGACGAATCGGGAAGAAAATATCTTTGCCGAATGAACGGCGAAAACAGCGATATGCTGATGGATATTTATGTAAAGAAATTAGCCGAGGGCGAAGTTTTGACCATTGAGGAGGAAAGCAACGAGTGTGCAATTCTTCTTCTCAAAGGTGCTGTCAATTTTGCTGTCGGTGATAGTATAAATGAGGATTGCGAACGCTTAAATCCGTTCCAAAGAACACCGTATGCCGTTCACTTTTCACACGGCACAAAGGCTGTTGTAACAGCTCAAAAAGAGAGCGAAGTTATTGTTCAGATGACCGATAACGACAGAACTTGGGCACCTGTTTTTTACAATCCCGACAATTGCCTGTATCAGGAATTCGGCAAGGGACAGTGGGGCGGCACAGGTCACAGAATCGTGTCCACAATGTTCGACCTCGACAATGCACCGTATTCAAATATGGTTATGGGCGAAGTGTTCAATCAGCCGGGAAAGTGGTCGTCATATCCGCCTCATCATCACCCACAACCTGAGGTTTATTATTATCAATTCGACCACGAAGAGGGGTTTGGTGCAGGCTTTGAGGGCGACACTCCGTATAAAACAGAAAACGGCTCTTGCCTTTGCATCCGTGGAGGCAATGTTCATCAGCAGGTGACAGCGCCGGGCTTTGAGATGTACTATGTTTGGATGATTCGTCACCTTGACGGTGACCCGTGGGATAAAACAAGGATTTATGTTCCGGAATATGAGTGGTTAGCAAATGCAGAATAAAGGTATCATTCTTGAAAACTATCGGCAGATTAAGGAAATTTTTGAGCAAAACAATGTCAAAAAGCCTTTTGTTTGCTGTGGAAAGAGTTTTCAGCAAACAGAAATTTTTGAATATTTAAAGCAGTTTGATATTGTTGTTTTTGACAATATCAGACCGAATCCGAGATTTGAGGATATGGTTGACGCTGCCGAGGTTTTCAATGCCGAGGGTTGCGATTTCATCATCGGCGCAGGCGGTGGTTCACCGATTGACAGTGCCAAAATGATTAGACTTATGACAACAAACGATGTGTCAAAGTGCTTGAGCGAACCTATGGAAAACAACGATATAAAGTCGCTGTATATTCCGACAACTGCAGGCACGGGTGCAGAGGCAACAAAGTCGTCTGTGTTCTACATCAATGAGGTTGATAAGATAAGCGTTGCAAATCTTGATTTTTTACCTGATTATGTAATTCTTGATTCAAGCCTTTTGTCAACGCTTCCGCTTTATCAACGCAAGTGCACAAGCCTTGACGCCCTTTGTCATTCTATCGAGAGTTATTGGTCTGTAAAGGCGAATGATGAAAGCCGTGAATATGCCAAAAAGGGAATACTTGGCTTTGTGGCGAATAAGGACGGCTATATCAATAATACGCCTGACGGCAACGAGGGTATGCTTTGGGCTTCTTATTATGCAGGCAAGGCTATCAACATCACGGGCACAACTTCGGCTCACGCAATGTGCTACTGCATAACAATGAACTGTGGCACTTCTCACGGTCATTCCGTGGCTTCGGGCTTGTCGGTTATTTGGGAATATATGCTCAATAACAGAGGCAAGGAAGCATACGCAGGTGCGTATGACAGATTTGACGAAATCGGCGTTCTTTTAGGCGGTAAAGATGCAAGAGAGGGACTCGAAATTTTCAACGGAATTCTAAAGGATTTTGAACTTCCTTATCCAAAAACGGATGAAAAGAATATCCCGATTTTCACATCAAAAGTTGATGTAACCCGTCTTGGCAACAATCCTGTCAAATTCACATCCGAAGATGTTTCGAATATTTACAAAGAGGTATTTTCAAGATGATGAAAAAATCTTTGTGTATATTGCTTGCGGTTCTTGCATTGGCGTCTGTTTTTTCTGCGTGCTCAAAGACGGAGCAACCGCAAAAAGAGCAACCGTCAACAACCGAGACTCAGGAACAGTTTTATGATGCAAAGGGAAATGCCTATTCATCAAAGTTTGATGTTCTGTTTTATGATGAGCAGGGCACGGCGTATAAGCTTGAAATGACCGAAGATTATCTGCCTGATTATGTCAACCAAACAACAGGTGAAAAACTGAACGGCTTTCAATGCTATGTGACCGAACAGGGCAATTTCTATTTTGACAAGGATAATAAGCTGTCGCTGAAAAAGGACAGTATGTCAATATATTACGACAGCAGTAAAAATGTTTACTACGACATTTCAACCGTTTCTTGGGAAAAAGATGGCACAATGAAACATAATAATTAAGACCTGTGAAGCTTTTGCTTCATAGGTCTTAGATTTTATAATTTAATTACGGTTTTAATCATATCATCGCTGAATGAGAATATCTCTTGGATTTCCACTTCGATTTCGGAATCTTTGTTGCGTAGCAAATATGCTTTCTTTACTTCTTTTGTAATTCCGGGTTTTAAATCAACTGTGTCAAGAAGTTTTGATTCTTCATCGTCACTTAGAATTGCACTTTCAAGCTCAATTCCGTCTTGATAAAGTTTGTCATTAAGTGCACCGTCAAAGCTCATTGGACTATCTGAATTGTTTGTGAATTCATATGTGATGAGTACGGCATCTTTGCCTTCCCAATCTTTTGTAACTTTTGCACCTTTAACAACGCATTTGAAATCTCCCAATGTATTGTCATCGCTTTTTTCTTTTTCGGCGTTTACAGATGATGCTGTTGTGTTTTCACTTGATGTTTTGTTTGAACTGTCATCTGAGCCTGAACCTGAAGCAGCGATAGCAATTACGACAATAATTGCAAATATTACACCAAAAATGATTAGTTTTTTCTTCTTCTTTTTCTTTTTTTCCTCATTCAGTGCAGAGTTTACTGCCTGTTGTACCTCAGGATTGTTTTGTTGAAAATCGTTGTTTGCCATTAGCAAATCCCCTCCTTTTATTTTATAAGCATATATTAACACATAAGTGCACATAATGTCAACATATGTATTCATAAATAATTAAATATTATCATAAAATCATTATGAGGTGATTTTATGTTTGTACCTACACTTGATGCCGAAATTGTTGGTAAGGTTATACAAGAATTTAGAAAAAAGAAAGGGATTTCACAAGAGGTTTTAAGCGGTCTTGCCGATATAGGAAGAACACATTTGTCTGCGATTGAACGAGGCGAAAGAAAACCTACTCTTGAAACTCTTTACAGAATTGCAACTGCACTTGATATTAATATGAGTGATATTGTAATAGAAATTGAGAAAAGAATAAACTAAATACAATATAAATAGAAAACCGTCCTAAGCATTTAAACTTAGGACGGCTATTTAGGTTAATAACATTTCATATTATAATTCAGCAATAAGCTCAACTTCGCAAAGAACGCCCTTTGGCAAATCCTTTACTGCCACACAGCTTCTTGCCGGCTTTGAGGTGAAATAATTGCCGTAAATCTCGTTGAAAGCACCGAAGTCGTTGATGTCTGCAAGGAAGCAAACAGTCTTTACAACTTTGCTCATATCTGTGCCTGCCGCTTCAACAACAGCTTTGAGATTTTCGCAAACCTGAGTTGTCTGCTCCTCAATTGTCTTTGCCTCAACTGTGTTGGTTGCAGGGTTGATTGCGATTTGACCCGAAGTGAAAAGCAAGCCATTTGCCTTTACTGCCTGTGAATAAGGTCCGATTGCGTTTGGTGCATTGTTTGTTGCAACATATTCCATAATTTTTATCTCCTTTGTTTGTTATTCCAATACTTTAAATCCTGCGTCTGTAAGTGCCTTTTTAACAGAAACAATGTGCTCAAAGTTCCTTGTTTCAACGCCGATTTTAAGATAGCAGTCCGTAATGTTCATATCAAGGTCGGTTGAGTCGTAGTTAACGGAAACAACATTTGCACCTTGCTCGGCTACAATCTGGCTTACACCTGAAAGCTGACCCGGTTTGTCAGACAAAGCAATAACAATGTCTGCGGTTCTTCCGCCCATTTTCAGACCACGCTCAATAACTCTTGAAAGGATTGTAACGTCAATGTTGCCGCCCGATACAACGCAAACAACATTTTTGCCGTCCACATCAGGAATTTTGCCGTTCATAACAGCGGCAACAGGCACAGCGCCCGCACCCTCTGCAATAAGCTTTTGTTGCTCCAAAAGTGTGAGGATTGCAAGTGCGATTTCGTCATCTGTCACAGTAACAATTCCGTCAACGTATTGGTTGCAAATGTCATATGTCAAAGAACCCGGAGTTTTAACCGCAATACCGTCCGCAATGGTGTTTACGTAATCAAGGGTTTCAATTTCGCCGTCGGCAATAGAATGTTCCATAGACGGAGCACCGGCAGCCTGAACACCGTATACCTTGCAGTTAGGCTTCAACTGCTTGATTGTGTAGGCAATACCGCTGATAAGTCCGCCACCGCCGATTGGCACAACAACCACATCCGCACTTGGAAGCTGATTGAGAATTTCAAGTCCGATTGTGCCTTGACCTGCGATTACATCAGGGTCGTTGAACGGATGAATAAAGGTGAGTCCTTTCTCGTCTTTGAGTTCAATAGCCTTGTTGTATGCATCATCATAAACACCTTTTACAAGGCAAACTTCTGCGCCGTATCTTTTGGTTGCTTCCACCTTGCTGATAGGAGCGCCGTCAGGCAAGCAGATGATTGACTTTATGCCGTTCTTTGTGGCAGCAAGTGCAACGCCCTGTGCGTGGTTACCCGCAGAGCAAGCGATAACGCCCTTTTGCTTTTCTTCTTCTGTTAATTGACTGATTTTGAAGTATGAGCCTCTGATTTTGAACGAACCTGTTACTTGTAGGTTTTCTGTTTTGAGATAAACATTGCAACCTTGTTTTAGATTCGGTGCCGCAATTAAATCTGTTTCTCTGATGATTTCTTTGAGAATTGTTGAGGCTTTGTACACTCTGTCTAATGATAACATATGATTTTCCTCTTATTCGTGGTTATAGTAATAGTTATATTATAAACCTTTTATTCTCCTTGTCAAGAAAGTTGAGTGCAAAACATAGCCAAAATATGGCATAATTTCTTGACTTTGTTTTGTGGATAATATAAAATCGTTTTGTGTAAAGTTTGTTTTTTCTGTAAAACTACTAAGGAATTTTATTATTTGCGGTGATATTTTGAAGATTGATTTGCATATGCATTCAACTTTTTCCGACGGCACATTTACCGTGCCTCAAATTGTTGATTTTGCAAAGAAAAATGATTTTGAGTATATAGCTGTAACCGACCACAACAATTTTCAAAGTGTCGGTGTTTTAAAAGAAATGGCTGATGAATTGCCACGCAAAATTGCAGGCATTGAACTGTCAACAAAGCATAACGGCAAAAAGCTCCATTTGCTCGGATATTTCAATGTGAACAGCGATTTCAACAGCGAAAAATTTGCTCCGTTGAGGGCACTTCTTGACAGGGAAGCGGAGTCAAAGGCTGTTCAGGTTAGGCAGATGATTGATAATCTTTCTGTTGATTATGATGTGAATTATGATGAGTTTTTGTCAATGCTCAACGGTGACGGCTTTATCAACCGTGTTCATATTGCAAGGTATCTGACGGATAAAGGCATCACAGAGTCCGTGAGCAATGCGTTCAAAACCATAATCAACACCAAGTCAAAGTATTTTGTCAAGCGTAGGGAAATGACTTTTGAGGAGGGTTTGTATGCTGTTGTGGGGTGTGGCGGATTGCCGAGTATTGCCCATTTTGTTGAATATGGATTTACTGATGAAGAAATAGATGAGATTGCAACAATCACGGCAAAAGCAACCGATACGGTGGGTGTTGAATTGTGGCATTACAAGCAAAATGCCGACTTCCGCCGGCAGATAATTGACAGATGCAAAAAATATGACAATCTTAATATTATCTTCACGGCAGGCTCCGATTTTCACGGCGCAAACAAGGTGCAGAATATCGGTGAAATTTCACCCGATGAATTGACCGCCGTGGAACAACGATTTTTCGATGACCAAATCAAACGCACACTTGAAGTGTTTAAAAACAGAAATATAATAAAGGACAGAGATTGATTTCTCCGTCCTTTTGTTGTTTATAATCCCCAATATTTTCTGTCGAGTGCTCTGTATTGCAATGCCTCGGCGATATGCTGAACTTCAATGTTTTCGCTGTCGTCAAGGTCGGCTATCGTTCTTGCCACTCTCAAAATTTTGTCGTATGCTCTGCCCGACATTCCGAGTTTTTCAAAACTGTTTTTCATCATTGCATTTGCCTGCGGTGACATGGTGCAATATTTTTGAGTTGCAGACGGCGTCATCTTTGCGTTGCAACTGATTTCCGTGCCCTCAAATCTCTTTTGCTGAATGGCTCTTGCCTTGTCAACACGCTTTTTGATTTCTGCCGAACTTTCGGCTTTTTCCTTGCTTGAAATGGTTTCGTATTCAACGTTTTGCACTTCAATGTGGATATCCATTCTGTCAAGGAGCGGCCCTGAAATCTTGTTTTGATATTTTCTCTTTGCTCCGTCTGTGCATTTGCACGGCGTTGTCGGATGACCGAGATAACCGCAAGGGCAAGGGTTCATAGCGGCAACAACCATCAGGTTTGCGGGATAACTTACAGAACCTCCTGCACGGCTGATTGTAACCCTTGAATCTTCAAGCGGTTGCCTGAGCGATTCCTTTGTTCGTCTGTCGAATTCGGGAAACTCGTCCATAAACAGTACGCCGTTGTGTGCAAGCGACAATTCGCCCGGTCTGAGGTTTGTTCCGCCGCCCGTCAAGCCTTGTGCAGAGATTGTGTGGTGAGGACTCCTGAATGGTCGCTTTGATATTAATTTTACATCTTCGGGCAACAATCCCGCAACGGAATAAATTGCCGTTGTTTCGATTTTTTCGTCAAATGTCATATCGGGCAAAATCGAGCCGATTCTCTTTGCAAGCATTGATTTTCCCGTGCCCGGAGGACCAATCATAATCAAGTTGTGTGAGCCTGCCGCAGCAATTTCGATAGCTCTTTTTGCGGCTTCCTGACCTCTGACATCGGCAAAATCAAGTTGTTCCGTGAGCGTGTCCTCCTCGCTTATATCGTGCGAAACAGGTTCAATCAGCTTGCCGAAATCAAGGTGAGAAACAATTTCTTTTATGCTCCTTGCGGGAAAAATGTCAATGCCGTTTACAACACTTGCCTCAAACGAGTTTTGGTATGGCACAAATATTCCGCTCAGCCCTTTTTCTTTTGCACGCAAAACCATTGGCAAAACGCCGTTCGCCTTGCGAATTTCACCGTCAAGCGACAACTCACCGATAAATGCAAAATCATCTAAGTTTGCCTTGATTTGACCGCTTGCCTTTGATATTGAAACGAGTATCGGCAGGTCGTATACGGCACCCGCTTTTTTGATGTCGGCAGGGGCAATGTTAACCGTTATTCTTGAAACAGGGAAGTCAAAACCGCAGTTTTTGATTGACGCTCTCACACGCTCACGGCTTTCTTTAACCGCCGTGTCGGGCAAGCCGACAAGGTCAAATCTAGGCATGCCCGAACTGAGGTCAGCTTCAACCTCAACATCGTAGCTTTCTATTCCCAAAAGTCCTTCACTTTTTACTTTAGCAAACATAGCTTATCCTTTCAGTTTTCCTTTGCGTGAAAACAGCTTTTGCGATACTTGATTGAACAGCGGATTGCCACAGAAATACGCTGTCAGTATTGCAACAGGGATGATTAGATATGCCCAGCTGTTTGGAAAAACGGATTTGAATATATCTTGGATATTGAGTACATATAATAATATATATATAATGACATAATGGAACATATATATTCCGAGTGTTCGTCCTCCATATTTTGTGAAAGCCGAAATATTTTTTCTCGGAAGCAGGCTTATCAGCAGGAATATCGCCGCAAATCCTATTGCGTAGCACATAATTCTGTACAGCCATCCGAGAGGTTCAAATCGTCCCAATTCCGAATAAAAATGCCTTGCCGTGTTGAGCTGGCTGAGCGTTCTTGCCTCTTTCGGATATGAAAAAATGAGTATGTACATCGTCACAAAAAACACGACGGCGATGATTTTCAAATAGATTTTGTTTGTTGCTTTTTCGATTTTTTCGCTGTCAAGGCAATAGCCGAGGTAGAAAAACGGATAGAATATGAGGGTTCGCATCCAAGTGAAGAAGTCGGGATCTTCTGCTTGTACAAATCCGCACATAACGCCTATAAACAATGACAATATAAATATGTGTTGCGGTTTATAATCTTTCAACAGCATTGTAATCATGAACATAATGAACATCGACATCAAGTACCACGGCAATCCGCCAGGATTGAACAGTTCGAATTTTGATTCCCAGCCAAGTGCCGAGGTCGTCAAAAAGAGTGTAACCGCTGTTGCAAAAAAGCAAGTTAAGTACGGCAATATTTTTTTGATGTCTTTTTCATTCACGGCTCTTTTTGAAAACAATCCTGTCACAAAAATAAAAGCCGGCATATGGAAAGAGTATATCAGCACATATATTCTCTGCAAAATCTCGTTGTTATCTCTCAGCTGTTGTGCAAAATGCCCTATTACAACCAATATGATAAGTAGGAATTTCAGGTTGTCCCACAATGCAATTCTCTTTTTCATTTCATCACCTGCAAATAAATTGTTAATAAATATTATACATTATATTTGAAATATTGACAATACAAAATAATAAGTTTAAAATAAACTTGAATTTTCAAATAAACATTAATTGATTAAGGAGTTTCTTATGGACATTAACGCTTTATATAACGAGTGGTTGCAAAAGGCAACAGGCGACCCTGACCTTACGGCAGAACTTGAAAGCATAAAGGGCAATGACGATGAGATTTTGGATAGATTCTATCGTTCACTCGAATTTGGTACTGCCGGACTTCGTGGTGTAATCGGAGCAGGCACAAACAGAATGAATATTTACACAGTCGGCAGAGCAACACAGGGACTTGCGGATTTTCTCAACGCACACTACGAGTCACCGTCCGTTGCAATCGGCTACGACAGCAGAATTAAATCAGAATATTTCAGCAAAGAGGCTGCAAGCATTTTGGCTGCAAACGGCATCAAGGTTTATATTTATGACGAGCTTGAGCCGACTCCTTGCCTTTCGTTCGCAATCCGCCACTTCCACACATCAAGCGGTATCATTCTCACCGCTTCGCACAACCCTGCAAAGTATAACGGCTATAAGTGCTATAATCCAAAGGGCTATCAAATGACCGATGAAGAAGCGTCGGAAACATACGAGTTCATTCAAAAGGTGGATTACTTTACAGGCATCAAAAAGGTTGATTTTGATAAGGCTGTTGCCGATGGCACAATCGAGTTTATCGGCAAGGATGTAATCGAATTGTTCCTTGACGAGGTTCAAAAGCAATGCATCAATCCCGATATTGTAAAGAACGCCGATTTAAAGGTTATTTACACTCCGCTTAACGGCACGGGCAACAAGCCGGTTCGTGAAATTCTCGACAGAATCGGTGTTAAGAATGTTTATGTTGTTCCCGAGCAGGAAAATCCTGACGGCAACTTCCCGACTTGTCCGTTCCCAAATCCGGAAATCAAGCAGGTGTTTGAACTTGGACTTGAAATGAACAAGACTATCAAGGCAGATTTGCTTCTTGCAACCGACCCTGACTGCGACAGAGTGGGCATTGCCGTTCCCGATGATAAGGGCGAGCCTGTTCTTTTGAGCGGTAACGAAGTTGGCGCAATGCTCCTCAATTACATTCTTTCGGAGCGTAAGGCAAAGGGCACGTTGCCTGATTCTGCGATTGCCGTAAAATCTTTTGTTTCAACCGACCTTGCAGAGGTTATTGCTAAGAAGTATAATTGCACATTTAAGAATCTTCTAACAGGATTTAAGTATATAGGCGAGCTTATCACAAATCTTGAGGCAGAGGGCAGAGCAAGCGACTTCGTTATGGGCTTTGAAGAAAGCTACGGCTACCTTGCAGGCACTCATGCAAGAGATAAGGACGCAGTTGTTGCTTCAATGCTTATTTGCGAAATGGCAGCTTATTACAAAACAAAGAATATGAACCTTGTTGATGTTATGAATTCTCTTTATGACGAGTTCGGCTACTATGCAAATGTTGTTGAGTCATACACCTTTGAGGGTGCGGCAGGTATGGACAAAATGGCGTCTATTATGAACACTCTCCGCATAAATTCACCAAAGGAAATTGCAGGTATGGCAGTTACAGCCGTATCTGATTACGAAAGTTCAACCGTCACTTATGCAGACGGTTCTCCGTCAAAGACTATTGATTTGCCAAAATCAAATGTTATTGCGTTTGACCTTACCGATGGCAATAAGGTTATTGTCAGACCGTCAGGCACAGAACCGAAAATCAAGGCATACATCACTGCAATCGGCACAGATAAAAACAGTGCTCACACTCTTGCAGACGCTTTGGTTGAGGCAGCCGGCAAATTTATGGAATAAGAGGAAAAACTATGAACAGAGCTTGGGTAAAAATAACAGCCATTGTATTGGCAGTACTTATGGGACTTAGCGGTCTTACTGCCGGTGTGTTTGCGTTTATAAATTAGTGAAGTTTAATCGGATAATCTTGTTGTTATCCGATTATTTTTTGTCGATATTGAGTTTGATATTTATTTGTCAAGTTATAATTTCAAAGTATAATATTAGAACGGCACAAAAAGTTGTGCCATATTTTGTGATAAATGTATAAATTTGATTTAGTTTACATTTATTTAATATATTTTGTTGCTAAAAATTGTGACTTATGCTATAATTTCAATGTATATTAGGCATTCGTATGTTAATTTTTAACAACGACGGAATTAAGGAGGAATTGTTTTGAAAGAAGCAAAATCAATGGCATTTGTCAACGCGTACGGTGTTCTCGCAACATTAGAGAATCTTTGCGATATGGTTGATGAAGCAAAAGCAGTTTGCCGAGGACTCAAAAAGCCTGTTTCATTATGCTTTGATGTTACGGACGGTCCTTGTGTAACTTATCATTTTACACAAGATGGATGCAAAATGACAGAGGGTGACTATGGTTGCACTTGCAAGATGAAATTTGCATCTCCTGAAAAGTTTAATGCTCTTATTGATGACAGCAAGCCGGGTATTCCTGCAAAGAATATTGCACAGGTTTTGTCATTTCTTATGGGTCCTTTCACAAAGCTTACAAATATTTTGACAAAGTATCTTATGCCAAGTGAAGAAGATTTGAAGGATAAGGATTTCTTCAGAAAGTCAACTATCCTCACAATGTACACAATCGGCGGCGCTATTTGTGCATTGGGCAACACAGATTCAATCAGCAAGCTTTCTGCTTCATACATTCCTGACGGCGACATTCAGATGGGCATCACAGACGCTTGCTATGTAACAATCAGAGCAAGAGATCATCATCTTGAACTCATTAAGGAAAAGCCTGACACTCCGAGAGCGGTAATGGAGTTTAAGACTGTAGAACTTGCAAATGCACTCTTCAACGGCACTGCATCAACAATGGCAGAGCTTTGTGCAGGCAATATCTATATGTGCGGTATGATTAATATGATTGACAATATCAACAGAATTCTTGACAGAGTTGCTGTATATTTGGGCTAAGGAGGACACGGTATAATGAGCAAATTCCCTGAATATAAACACGAAAAATCACAAGAGTGGTTCAACAGAGCCCTCAACGCAATTCCTTCAGGTGTTTACGGTCACCTCGGTCCGTCTGAAGGCTTGTTCCTCCCAATCACAAAATGGCCTTTGATGTCAGATCATGCAAAGGGTACATATTTTTGGGATGTTGACGGCAATAAGTATCTTGACTTTATGTGCGCATACGGTCCGAATGTTCTCGGCTATTGCGATGATGATGTAGACGCTGCCGCTATGGAACAGCTCAAGCAGGGCAACTGCACAACTTCACCTTCATACAAGATGGTTGAGTGTGCCGAGCTCCTCAAGGACACTGTTGCAACAGCAGATTGGGCTTTCTTTATGAAGAACGGCTCTGACGCAACAACTTTCTCTGTAATGTGTGCAAGAGCACATACAGGCAAAAAGAAGATGATGTTCTTCAAGGGTTACTATCATGGTGACTTCCAGTGGGCTCAAAAGGCTGACTATCCCGGTATCCTCCCTGAAGAAGTAGAAAACAATGTTGTTGTTCCTTGGTTTGATATGGACGCTATGCAAAAGGCATATGATGAGGCAAACGGCGATTTCGCAGGTCTTATCGCACAGCCATACGACCACGGTAACTTCTTTGATAACACAACTGCAACCAAAGAGCAGTGGGCAAAGGTTCGTAAGTTCTGCGACGATCACGGTATGGTTCTTATCATTGATGATGTTCGTACAGGCTTCCGTCTTGACCTTGCAGGTTCCGACCATTACTATGGCTTTAAGGCAGACCTTATTTGCTTCTGTAAAGCACTTGCAAACGGCTACAATATGTCTGCCGTATGCGGTCAGGAACATATGAAAAATACAGCTTCTTCTGTTGTATATACAGGCTCTTATTGGATGAGCGCTGAGCCATTTGCCGCTTGTCTTGCTTGTATTCCAAAGATGAAGAGACTTGACACACCTAAGATGTTCAGAGAAAAGGGTACTCTCCTTTGTGACGGCCTTGTTGCCGCAGGTAAGGAACACGGCTTCAACCTTAAAGTTTCGGGTGAGCCTGCACTCTTCTATCTCCGTATTGCAAATGATGACAGCCTTATGCTTCATCAGGAGTGGATTGCCGAATGTGTAAGCAGAGGCTTGTTCCTCGCTTCTCACCACAACCACTTTATGAACGCTGCCGTAACAGACGAGGAC
This sequence comes from uncultured Eubacterium sp., assembly GCF_934525195.1. Classification (GTDB taxonomy): domain Bacteria; phylum Bacillota; class Clostridia; order Oscillospirales; family Acutalibacteraceae; genus Eubacterium_R. The sequence continues at coordinate 215,415 of NZ_CAKSZA010000001.1, read as the reverse complement.
ATCAAGCTTGCAGTTGATATTGCGGAAGATGCTTTCGGCGTTGTTGCCGCAAGACACCCGGAGTTAGGTCTTAAATAATTTGAATTAAATAATTTTTGGAGTAAATTATTTTAATAAAAGAAAGGGGTATTTTTATGCCAGCAAATTATGTGCCATTCGATAAAGAAGAATGGCTCCGCCTTGAAAAAAAGGCTGACTTTTTAAGACGCTACTGTTTGCAGACCGCTGTATGGGGCGGTTCGGGACACGTAGGCGGTTCACTGTCTGCGATGGATTGTATGACAATTCTTTACCATCGCTTTATGAAGTTCGATGTTAACAATCCGGATATGCCTGACAGAGACAGATTTGTCCTTTCAAAGGGTCACTGTGCTGTAGGCTATGGTCCTGTTCTTGTTGACCTCGGCTTTATGCCTGAAGAAGAGCTTAAAATCTTTAACCTCACCGGTGCAAAAATCGGTATGCATATGGACTGCAACAAGGTTAGAGGTGTAGACTGTTCAACAGGTTCTCTCGGTCACGGTCTTTCACTTGCAGTAGGTTTTGCACTTGCAGGCAGAGTAAACGGCATTGACTATATGAACTATGTTCTTACCGGTGACGGCGAGCTCAACGAAGGTTCAAACTGGGAAGCTGCTATGAGTGCCGCACAGTTCAAACTTTCAAATGTTGTTGTTTTTGTCGATAACAACAAGTGTATGATTGACGGTCGTGTTGATGATGAAATGAAGGTTGAACCTCTTGATAAGAAGTTCGAGGCTTTCGGATTCAATGTTTTCCGTGTTGACGGTCACAATATGAAGGAACTCAACGACGCTATCGAAGCTGCTATCAAGAATCATCAGGATGGCGGTGACAAGCCGACAGCTATTATTATGGACACATTTAAGGGTGCCGGCGTTGACTTTATGCAGGATGACTACAAGTGGCACTACGGTTCACTTGATGACGAAAAACTTGCAAAAGCATATGCATCACTTGATAAATATTTGGCAGAGCGTTGTGCTCGTGCAGAAAAGGAGGCGTAAGATATGGGTGGTATGTCTTATACAATGACAGATACAACAAAGCTGTCAACAGCAGAATGCTACGGTATCGCTCTTTGTGAGCTCGGTGAAGAACATAAGGATGTTGTCGCTCTTACAGCCGACCTTGCAAAATCAACAAAAATCGGAATGTTCGGTGAAAAGTTCCCGGACAGATTCTTCAATGTAGGTATCGCAGAGCAAAATATGTTCGGTGTAGCAGCAGGTATGGCTAAAAACGGATTGATTCCTTTTGCTTCAACATTTGCTATTTTCACCGCAGCAAGATCTCTTGACCAAATCCATACAGACATTTGCTATCAAAATGTTCCTGTAAAGATGATTGCAACTCACGCAGGTACATCATTCGGTCAGGCAGGCTCAACTCACCATGCTCTTATTGATATGGCTTGTATGAGAACTTTGCCTCATATGACTGTTATTTGCCCTTGTGACGGTGCAGAAACTTACAATGCAGTTAAGGCTGCATACGATATTGAAGGCCCTGTTTATATTCGTATCAACAGAGGTTTCGACCAGGTTATTTATAAGAGCCCTGAAGACTGCGACTTCGTTTGGGATAAAGCTACTGTAATGAACGAAGGTACAGACATCACTGTTATCGCATGCGGTTCTTGCGTATTTGAGGCTATGCAGGCTGCTCGTATCGCTGCATCAGACGGCGGTCTTTCAGTTCGTGTTCTTAATATGCACACAATCAAGCCTATTGACAAAGAAGCTGTTCTTTCAGCAATTTCGGATACTCGCCGTATCATCACTGTTGAGGACCACGAAGTTATGGGTGGTTTGGGCTCAGCTGTTGCAGAGGTTGTTGCTTCTTCAGGTAAGGCTTGTGCATTCAAGATGCTCGGTCACCAGGACGCATTCTCAACAATCGGCTTGCAGGAAGACCTTCTTGCTATGGCAAAGATTGATGCAAACGGTATCGCAGAAACAATTCAGGAAATGATGCACGCTGACTTTGAGGCAGACGATGCTTGGGATGATGAGTTCTAAGGAATTTTTACCAATCTCAATTGTTATCTAACCGAAAGGAGTGTATTATTATGCCAAGCGATGAGGTTCGCTATACAAATAAAGTCTTTATGGCGGGCGCAATGCCACTCTTAAAGACTATTGCTACCGATGTTCCCGAACTCAAAAAGAAGTTTGAGGGCGTGGATGCAATTTATCAAGTTTCCGCAAGGGTAAATGCGGAAGATGTTGAGGCTGTTCACTTTATTATCGAAAACGGTGAATGGACTGTTAAGCTCGGTGAATATCTCGGACAGAAGAAGATTGATGCAGAGCTTGCTTTTCCGTCAATGGAAAAGATGAATGAATTTATGAAGGGCAAGGTTGCAAACCTTCTCCCTGCTTTGAGAATTAAGAATTTCGGCAAGTTCTTGAAGTTTATGCAGGTTCTCCTCAAGATGTCATCACTTTTGGGCATCAAGGACCCTGACAGCGTTGATGAACCAACCGCAGTTCTTCTTTGCAAGCTCTATTTCTACTTGCTTTCATCGGGTATCTCACAGCTTAATAAGCTCGGACATCCTGACATTCACGAATGGGCACTTAAATCACCTGACCGTTGCTATCAATGGGAGGTTATCGGCCATCCTGAATGTACAGCGTATATTCGTATCAAGGCAGGCAAGTCAAGAGCCGGCAGAGGCGAGTACAAGAGAGCAAAGCCGTTCTTCAATATGAAGTTCGACTGCCCAAAATCTGCTCTTATGATTCTTCTCGGCACAGGCGATATGTTCAAAATGACTGCTGAAAAGCAACTCATTATGGACGGCGGCCCTGAGTTCGGCGTTCAAATCGGCGACTATATGATGCTTGTCGGAGCACTTGCTTCATAAACAAACTTATTCAATAAAACACCTTGGATTTTAATTCAAGGTGTTTTTTATATAGAAAAATCGTTTGTGCAACCTAAAGTTGACAAATAATTGCTGGAAATCCATACAGATTGTTGATATAATTATTGTATGAAACGGAGGGCATTATATGGATTTGGGTCAGCGTTTAAAACAGCTTCGTACAGAAAAACATTTGTCACAGGAAACCGTGGCGTTTGAACTCAATGTGTCACGACAAGCGGTTGCAAAGTGGGAAAATAATGCTTCAAAACCGAGTACAGCAAATCTTATGGCAATTTGTGATTTGTACGGAATATCATTAGATGAATTGATTTCAAATAAATCGGATGAACTTTCGGCAGAACAAACAGAACCGAATAAGTCAAAAGAAAAAACGGCAATCGTAATTCTTTCCGTTGTCGGCGGAATGTTGCTGATATTATCTGTGATTTTGACTGTGTTGACAAAAAGAATGTCCGTTCCCGATAATATAATCGGTTATGCAGACGCACCAACAGCTATTTTTGCCACTTCATCACCGTGGTTTTTGTATGTGCTCTATATGCTCGTCGGAATAATTATGTTAACTATAATTACCTTGTTGTTAAAACTAAAGAAAAAATAAAATCGAGGCTACGGATTTCCGTAGCCTCTTTGTGTACTCAGCAGTTAGTTACAACCGCAACCGCAGTCGTTGTTGTTGAAACCGCCACATAAAAGAAGGATGATGATAAGGATAATTACCCAAGAAGAATTACCGCATCCGCAATTATTGCAACAACCCATTGTGCGACCTCCTTTCGTGTTTTCTAACTCATACTATGAAAATCGCACGGAAGTGTTACAACCGAAAAAACCACACCGATTTTTCGATGTGGTTTGCGGAATGTATTGTCTTATTGTTGTTCAAAATATCGTAGGGGCGAACTGTGTTCGCCTCAGACTGTCGATAAAGCCCCTGAACCACGCCAAAAGATAACTAAATTTGCCTCCACTTGAAGCAAGGTGATTCCCCCGTTAATCGGGGGAAATGTCTGCAATGCAGACAAAAGGGGGCGTCTACGCAGTAAAGGTGGCAACACAAAGTGTTGACGGTGGGGTTTAAAAATGCTGAAGTAATGAACTTACAGCATTTTTGGCGTTTTTCATTTTTTGCTCGGGGGCGGTACCTATGTACAGCTCCCACTCGCAAGAAAATGAAATTCAGAACCTTTCTCAACAGCCTCCAGCGTGTCGAAAACACTTTTTCGACACGCTGGGGCGAACTGTGTTCGCCTAATTCCTTTTAACCCCTCAGTCGCACATAAAGTGCGACAGCTCCCCTTACAAGTAAGAGGAGCCTTAGTAGGTTTGTATTTTTTTAGCCCAAGAACTTTGTCATCTCAAGTGCTGCATTTACGTCGCCGTCAACAGTAATCTTGCCGGTTGTGAATGCAACAACAGGGTTGAGCTTGCCGTTGATGAGTTTAATCCAGTTTGTGCCGTTGATGTGAATAATAGCGTTTCTGTCATAATATTCATACGGCTCAACATGCACCTGTCCATCTTTTATTTCTATGTAAAAAATGCCGTTAACTGCTTTGCCTTCAATGTTAATCTGAAAAGCCATTGTACCTTGTACGTTTGAAACATCTGCGTTGTAGAATTTTGTTCTGGTAGCTGCTACGATTGATTCATAAGTCATACCTGCCATGATAATTCCTCCTTAAATTTTATTATATTTATATTTTATCATACAATATTCATAAATGCAATAGCACTTTTATGGGTACATTTACCAAAAAACAAGGCATTTTGGGTGCTCTTTTATATTTATGGTATATTGAATGTTGTCTGATTTTGTGATAAAATATTTCAGTAATTTAATGATAGCGAGGAATTTTTATGTCTGAATACAGAAATATGACAAAAGAGGAGCTTCTTGCAGAAAAAGAAACTCTCCTTAAAAAGTTTGATGAATTTAAGGCAATGGGTCTTAATCTTGATATGTCAAGAGGTAAGCCTTCAAAGGAACAACTTGACCTTTCAATGGATATGCTCAAGCCTATTGATTATACAGAAGACGGTTTTGATGTTCGTAACTACGGACTTCTTGACGGTATCAAGAGCTGTAAGCAACTTTTTGCTGATTTGCTCGGAGTTGAAGCAAAGAATATCATCATCGGTCCGTCAGCTTCTTTGAACCTTATGTATGATTATATCTGCCAGTGCTACTGCGAGGGTGTTCTCGGTTCAACTCCTTGGTGCAAACTTGACGAGGTCAAATTCCTTTGTCCTGTTCCGGGTTATGACAGACACTTCACAATTTTGGAGCACTTCGGCATCAAAATGATTAATGTTCCTATGACAAGCGAAGGTCCTGATATGGATGTTATCGAAGAACTTGTAAAGGACGAAGCAGTAAAGGGTATGTTCTGCGTGCCAAAGTATTCAAACCCACAGGGCATCACTTTCTCTGATGACACAGTTCGCCGTATTGCTTCTCTCAAGCCGGCTGCAAAGGACTTTAGAATTGTTTGGGATAACGCATATTGCGTTCACGATATTAAGGACGAGGGCGATACACTTCTCAACATCTTTGATGTTTTGGGCGATAACGAGGATATGGTAATTGAGGTTTGCTCAACTTCAAAGATGACTTTCCCTGGCGCAGGTGTTTCTGCACTTGCCGCAAGTGACGCAAATATTGCACAAATCAAGAAAAGACTTAACTGCGAAACAATCAGCTATGACAAGATGAATCAGCTTCGCCATGTAAAGTTCTTTGGCAATGTTGACGGACTTCTTGCTCATATGAAGAAGCATGCAGCTATTTTGAAGCCAAAGTTTGATATGGTTATCGAGCATCTTGAAAACGAACTCGGCGGTTTGGGTATCGCTGAATGGCTCGACCCTAAGGGCGGCTATTTCATCAGCCTTGATGTTATGAACGGCACCGCAAAGAGAGTCGGCGAGCTTTGCAAGGAAGCAGGCGTAACTCTTACAACAGTTGGCGCAACTTATCCGTATGGTGACGACCCTAACAACAGCAACATACGTATTGCTCCGTCACTTCCGCCTGTTGCAGAACTTGACCTTGCAACACAAATCCTTTGCACAAGCGTAAAACTTGCGGCAATAGAAAAGTTGGTGGGCTAATGCAAGTAGGTGCTTCATCATCCTGCTTCTTTCCGTTGGTAACGGAGAAGTCGCTTGATAATGTTTTATCTCTCGGCTTCAAGCAAACAGAGGTGTTTTTCAACACTTCTTCAGAGCTTGAGGAGCCGTTTGTAAAGCAACTTCGCAAAAATGCGGACGACCACGGAGCAAAGGTTTTGTCGGTTCATCCGTTTTCATCAGCACTTGAAAGTAACTGCATTTTTGCCGAATATGAGCGTAGATATGACGATTTTATCGGTCTGTATCAAAAGCATTTTCACGCTGCCGCTCTCCTCGGTGCAAAGAATGTTGTTATTCACGGGTCGGTTGCCGTCCAAAAGAGAAATATGAGCGAGGAGTTCTATTTCGACCGCTTCGCTTCTCTTGTTGAACTCGGCAAAAAAGAGGGCGTCAATGTTTGTCAGGAAAATGTTGTTCGCTTCAGAAGTCAAAGTGTTGATTTCCTTAAAAGAATGAGAGATTATCTCGGCGATGATTTTCATATGGTGTTTGATGTAAAACAGGCTATTCGTTGCGGCTACGACCCGTTTTATGTTGCCGATGAATTTAAAAATGAAATCACACATATTCACTTGAGCGACAACACCCCGGAGGTCGATTGTATGCCTCCGGGCAGAGGAACTTTCGATTTCAAGCGTTTGTTCCAAATGATGAACAATGCCGATTATAAAGGTGGATATGTGATAGAGATTTATTCAAAAGGCTATGATGTTATGAATGAATTAGCCTTTAGCAAACAGTATTTGGACAGTATTAAATTATGAATAAGTTAAGCAACAAGACAAAGGGAATTTTATGTATACTCTTTTCCGCATTATGTTTCAGCGGAATGAGCTCATTTATCAATCTTTCGGGGGATGTTCCTGTCCCTCAAAAGGTGTTTTTCCGCAATCTTGTTGCTCTTTTTTTCGCTTCGGCGGTTTTGCTGAAAAATCACGAACCGTTTAAACCGACCAAAGGATGCCTAAAATATCATTTTTTGCGTTCGGGAGTCGGTCTTTTGGGAGTGTTCGGCAATTTTTATGCCACAACCCATATGGCACACACGGCAGATGCGGCAATGCTCAACAAACTTTCGCCGTTTGCCACATTGCTGTTCTCCGCAATTTTTCTTAAAGAAAAGGTTAAGCCAAAACAGGCAGTTGCGATTATTGTAGCCTTTGTCGGTGCAATGTTCGTTATCAAGCCTACAATGTCAAATATTGAGATTGTGCCGTCAATTGCCGGTTTTGTGGGCGGACTCAGTGCAGGTGCGGCATATACTTGCGTTCGCCATATGGCAAATAAGGGCGAAAACGGCAGATTTACGGTATTCTTCTTCTCACTGTTTTCGGTTGCTGTCACAGCGCCTTATCTGATTTTTAATTATTCTCCAATGACGGGTAAACAGTTCTTGTATCTTATGCTTGTCGGTCTTTGTGCCGCAGGCGGTCAGTTCGGAATTACCGCCGCATACGGCTTTGCTCCGAGCAGCGAAATCTCAATTTTCGATTATTCAAATATCATCTTTACTGCTATTGAAGGCTACTTTTTCCTCGGTCATCAAGTGCCTGACACCCTATCTATAGTGGGCTATACAATCATCATTGCCATGGCAGTTTGGATGTTTATATACAATAACAAGGATAACTCTCTCAAAAAAGCATAGTACAAACTATATATAGATTTGTTGTTTTTCTTGCATTTTTCTATATGTTGTGGTATAATAGCAATTGTTCAATAAGAAACAACTGTTGCATTGGAGGAAAATGCTATGAAATGTCCGTTTTGCGGTTATACCGAAAGCAAGGTTATCGATTCTCGACCGACCGACGAAAATGAGCGTATTCGCCGCCGCAGAGAGTGTATTCAGTGTTCAAAAAGGTTCACCACCTATGAAACCATAGAGGATGTTCCTGTTATTGTAATCAAAAAAGATAGGTCAAGAGAAGTCTTTGACAGAAATAAAATTCTCAAGGGTATGCTTCGTGCTTGCGAAAAGCGTAAGGTTACCGTTGCGGAACTTGATGAAAAGATTGATGAAATCGAGGCACAGCTTCAGTCATCGGTTGACCGTGAGGTTTCTTCATCTCGTATCGGTGAACTTATTATGGAAAAGCTCAAAGAAATTGACGAAGTTGCCTATGTTCGTTTTGCGTCGGTTTACAAGGAATTTGATTCTGCCGAATCATTTCGTGACGAACTTGCAAAACTCGGTGAATAAGCATAAAATTAATTGCTTCCTCTGTTTAGAGGAAGCATTGTTGTTTTGTATAACAAAAACGAGGCTCTTTTGAACCTCGTTTTTATATTTAATCCATATGTGTGTTTGTCTTTTTCGGGTTGGTGTTCGGTTCTTTTTGCTTGATTTCCTCTTTGCTTTTTCTGCCGTTCTTGCTGTTTCGTTTTTCGTTGAGTTCCAAATCAATGAACATCATAAAGAAACTGATTGTCAGCAATGCACAGCATACCCAAATTGCCTTTACACCGAGTTGCTTTGTTATAATACTGCCAAGACCTGCACCGATTGCAAACACGCCGATAACGCTGAAATATACGATTGCCTTTTCTCTGATTTTTTTATCCTTGTACTGAAAATATGCAAACAGCGAAACAATTGCACTCCTCATATTTCCTATGCACATTGTGGATGCGTAAACCTGACCGCGAACCTTGTGGAATGTTTGCACCTGCATTGCACATACAAATGAAACAAGGGCATTTGCAAGTGCGTTGTGTTTTTGTGAAATGAATCCGACAGAAAACAAAAGCACAATTTCGCAAAGAATGATGATTTGTCGCCAATGTATTTTTTCAAGATATTTAAAATGGTAATGCACATGCTCCGCAACATATGTACCTATCATAAATGATATCAACGGTATTAAATATTTAACGCAACTTTTGAATTCGCCCTGAAAGAGGTGTGAACTCATCAAAACAATGTTTCCCGTTTGAGCGTTTGCAAAAACCTCATCTCTGCACATATATGTGTAGGCATCCTGAAATCCGCCAGAGAGCACAACAAATATTGCTGTTATGAACGAATCGGACATCTGTGATATTTTCACTTTTTCAAAAAACGATTTCATTTTGTATCCCTTCGTTTATTTTTTGTCAAAATGATTATATCACAGGTAATTTTTGTGTTCAATAAATTGTTGCCTTTTTTGTTAAGTTTAACAAATTTTCCAAAAAAACCGACATATTAGCATAATTTTTGACTATATAATTGCACTTTAATTTTATTTATGTTATTATTATTTTTGGTGATTATATGATATTAAAGTTTAATAACGGAAAATTCAGAATCCTTATGATAGCCGACACTCAAGAGGGCGCAAAGGTTAATTCAGATACAATCAAACTTATTGAAGCCTCTCTCGACAGAAGTCAGCCTGATTTGGTTATTTACAGCGGTGACCAAATTTGGGGCAAGCATAGCTTCAAGGGCGATGCCGATAAGGTAAAAGAAGTGCTCTCAATCCTTGTTGAGCCTGTTGTAAAACGCAAAATTCCTTTTGCAATCTGCTTTGGCAATCACGACAGACAGGTAGGACTTACTAACGAGGAGCAGTTCGAGATTTACAAAACCTTTGAGGGCTTTGTCGGTGAAAGTGATGACGGTGTTGACGGAGTCGGCAACCATTGCTTCGAGATTAAGGACGGCGATGAAGTTAAGTTCTTGCTTTATACAATCGACAGCCACAGCAATCTCAAGGTTGGATATGACTGTGTGCACGAAAATCAGATTGATTGGTATCGAGCAATCCGTGACAGCTATGAGCAAAAACTCGGCAAAGTCGTTCCGAGCGTTGTTATTCAGCATATTCCTGTGTGCGAGGTCTTTGACCTGCTCAAAAAGGTTAATTTCACAAAGCGTGGCTCTGTAAGAGGATTCAGAACTCACGAGGGCGAATATTTTGTGCTCAAAAAGGATAGGGTAAACAAGGAAGCGTTTATGAAAGAATCTCCTGCCGACCCACAGGTTAACAGCGGAGAATTTGACGCAATGTGTGAAAAAGGCGATGTAAAGGGTATTTACTTCGGTCACGACCACAACAATTCCTTTAACGGTAAAATCAACGGCGTTGATGTTGGCTACACTCAAGGCGCAGGTTTCAATGTTTACGGTCCGGGTATGGACAGAGGCACAAGAGTTATCGACCTTTTCACTGACGGTCATATTGAAACCTATGATATGCGTTATAAGGATATTGTCGGCAGAAAGGTGGACAATCCGCTTAAGTATATCATTATGCAACTTTGCCCAACGAATACTTTTGACGCCGTAACAAGAATTGTCAAGGCTCTTGTTTCGATTGCGGTTATCCTTGTTGTCATTCTCTTGTTCACAACTTTTCTAAAATAAAATATTTTTAACCGACTAAGGCTCCCCTTTTAATGTTATAAAGGGGAGCTGTCGCATTTTATGTGCGACTGAGGGGTTAAAAGAAATTAGGCGACCGCAGGTCGCCCCAGACTGTTGATAAAGCCCCTGAACCACACCAAAATATATTTAACCGAATTATGCCTCCACTTTTTTAAAAGGGGAGGTGGCAACACGAAGTGTTGACGGTGGGGTTTAAAAATGCTGTAAGTATCGAACTTACAGCATTTTTGGTGTTTTTCGTTTTTTGCTCAGTCGAGGTACCATCGTACATCTTCCTTCGCAAGAAAACGAAATTCAGAACCTTTCTCAACAGCCTACAGCGTGTTGAAAGTACTTTTTCGACACGCTGAGGCGACCGCAGGTCGCCCCTACGATATTCCCAAACATTCTTTTTGGCGTTTCTAAATTTTGCTGTGCCGATTACGGCAAAAAATAATAATTGTCTGCAACTTTTTGGCGCTCTGAACTGTTATAACAGTGAAAGGGCCTTTCAGAGAGGAGGCGAAATGATGACAGAAGAAAAGTTTATACATGCTGTCAAAAGAAACAGTCAAAGGTTGTTTGTCATAGCGTTTTCGTATTTAAAGAATAAACACGATGCCGAGGATGCTTTGCAAAACACATTTTTAAAGCTGTGGAAAAGTAAAATTGAATTTAATGATGATTTGGGAATTGATAAATGGCTTACAAAGGTGCTTGTCAATGATTGTAAAAACTTTTTCAATCTGTCATTCAGGCAAAATAAATCTATTGAAGAAGTTTACGATGTTTCAACATTTGATAAATATTTTAATGTGGATTTATACAATGCTGTTATGTCGCTCAATAAAAAAGAGCGTTTGTGCGTGATTTTGTTTTATTATGATGATTTGACAATAAGCGATATTTCAAAGGTAACGGGTATTAAAGAATCAACGGTAAAATCATTGCTTAAACGCTCAAGAAACAAATTGAAACTTAAGTTGGGAGATGAATGGATATATGAACAATAAGGAAAAATTTAAGGGCACATTCTCAAATCTTTCTCCGTCTGATGAGTGTATGGAAAAGATTTTTGATATGACAAGCAGTAATAAATATTCAAAAAATCAAATTTTCAGACGCATTGTTTCTGCCACATTGGCACTTGCGGTTTTAGTTGGCGGAGGCTATGGTGCAACACAATTTTTTAATGATAACGATAAACAAACAAAAATCGTTTCAAATGTTTCTCAAAACAGTAATCCTCTTTCTATAATGGTTGCATATGCCGGAGAAGAATATAAATCTTTAAGTGAGCTTAAGGCAGGTAATATGAATGAGCAAGGCTTGTTTTGTTCAATTCATTTTGCCGATATAAATGATACAAAAGCACTTGAAAATGCAGAAAAACTTTACAGTTCCGATAAAGCAAAGCTTGAAAAAGAATTGGATGCGTTGTCAGAACAAGGGTATAGTGGAGTTATACAAGCCGGGCGAAGCGTTATTAATTCTGTAAAAGGGGAAGCCACGGTAAGAGTGAATATATTGCAAGGAGGCGCAATTGCATTAAATATTGATGATTATTCCGTCGTAAAAAAAATGACAATAAAAAATGAAAGCGACTACGGAGAACTGTATTTTAATTATGTAACAAAGTCACAGAAATACGGAAAACAAATAATTGGCAACAATATTTCGGTTTCAGGCAAGGAATTGGAAATAAGTCAAGCAATCAAGGCTTTTGAATACCCGATAAACAAAGGGTATAAACTGTTTTGGGGAGTTACAGACAATTTGTATAAATCAATTGGTAATGATTTAAACTTTGATTTAACACAAATTAAAGATACCATCACTTTTACAGTTGAGTTTAATGATGGAGAAATTCAAACGGCAAGACTTAATTTGTATTTTGACAGCGACGGATATATGCACATTGAATAAATAAAAGTCTCACGGATACGCTTTTGTATCCGTGAGGCTTTTTTATTGCTCGATATAATCTTTAACTCCTTGCAGGAATTTGTCCATTTCTTCGTCTGTGCCAATGGTTATACGCACATATTTGTTTATTCTCGGCTGGTTGAAGTATCTGATAAATATCTTCTTCGTCTTTAGATATTCAAACATATCTTTGATGTCGAGCTTGTCATTCGTTGCCATAATAAAGTTTGTTTGAGACTCCAGCACCTCAAAGCCGAGCGACCTTAATTCATCGGTAACTCTCTGCCTTGTCGTTTTAATCATTGCAACCGTTTTGTTGAAGTATTCAACATCGTTCATTGCTTCAACACCCATTGCGATTGAAAGTGCGTCAACCGTGTATGAATTGTAGCTGTTTTTCACCGCTTCAAGGGTGTTTATCAGCGTTTCACTGCCGATTGCAAAACCGATTCTTATTCCCGCAAGACTTCTTGATTTTGAAAATGTGCCCGTAACAAGCAGGTTTTCGTATTTCTTTGTGAGCGGTACGCTTGTTTCACCGCCAAAATCACAATACGCCTCGTCAATGATAACAACGCAGTCTTGGTTGAAGTTGAGGATTTTCTCAACAAATTCCGTGCTCTCGCCGAGCGAAGTCGGAGCGTTTGGGTTCGGAATAACTACTCCGCCGTTTTCTGCCTTGTAGTCATCGGCGTTGATTCTGAAATTCCCGTCAAGTTTCGGGTTTGTGTATTCAATGTTGAAAAGACTGCACCAAACAGGATAAAAACTGTATGTGATGTCGGGGAAAGCAATAGGCTTGTCGCTGTTGAAAAACGACTGAAACGCAAGTGCCAAAACATCGTCCGAGCCGTTGCCGACAAAAACATTTTTTGCTTCAACACCGTAGAAATTTGCAATAGCCTGCTTCAACGGCATACTGTCAGCTTGAGGATAAAATCGCAGTTTGTCCGTGTCAAAATTTTTCATAGCCTCAACAGCTTTGGGTGATGGGGGATAAGGATTTTCGTTTGCGTTAATCTTCACAATGTCCTTGTCCTTGCTTTGCTCACCCGGTGTGTACGGTTCAATATTTCTCAAATTGTTTTTCCATAAATCATTCATTATTATCACCTTTTAACATATTAGCACATTAAAGCGTTAAATGCAATATAAAAAACAAAAATTTTCTCTTGACATTGTGGCGTGCTTTATGTATAATATCATTGCTGTAAAGAACAAATACTTTACAAAGGCAAAATACTTTACAGGGAGGGTTCGTATGGCTAAGAATCTTGAGATTTCGTATCTTTTGGATTTTTACGGTGAATGCTTAACAGAAAAGCAGAGAAGTTTTATTGACTTCTATTATAACGACGATCTCTCTTTGTCAGAAATCGCAGAGAACGAAAATATCACCCGTCAAGGTGTGCGTGACGCTATCAAAAGGGCAGAAAATACTCTTATTGATTTGGAAAACAAGCTTGGCTTTGCAAAGAAAAGTTCGGAGCTTACCAAATGCCTGAATGACATCAGCGAGTGTGCGGATCAAATTTATGATTTCAACCTCACCACAAATGTGTCAAAGGATATAAACGATAATGTCGCAAAGATTAAGGCTCTGTGTGAATATCTAAATAGGATGTGATTACTTGGCATTTGAAGGACTAAGCGAACGCCTTGAAAATTCATTTAAAAAACTTCGTGCCAAGGGTAAACTTACCGAGGCAGATGTTAAAGAAGCTATGCGTGAGGTGCGACTTGCACTTCTCGAAGCCGATGTAAACTACAAGGTAGCAAAAGAATTCACCAACAAAGTTACCGAGCGTGCTATCGGTGATGATGTTATGGAAAATCTGACCCCGGGTCAGATGGTTATCAAGATAGTTAATGAGGAACTTACCGAACTTATGGGCGGTACAGAATCTCGTCTTTCTATCGCAAAGCACCCGCCAACCGTTCTTATGATGTGCGGTTTGCAAGGTTCGGGTAAAACAACTCATTCGGGCAAACTTGCATTGAAACTTAAAAAAGACGGTCACAGACCGCTTCTCGTAGCGTGTGACGTTTATCGTCCGGCTGCTATCAAACAGCTTCAGGTTGTCGGCTCACAGATTGATGTTCCCGTGTTTGAAATGGGCACAATCAATCCTGTTAACATTGCCGAGGAGGCTGTCAAGCATGCTAAAGACCACGGCTATGACTATGTTATCATAGATACCGCAGGTCGTTTGCATATTGATGAGGCTCTTATGGAGGAGCTTCAAAATATTCGCTCAACGGTTCACCCAAATGAGATTTTGCTCGTTATTGACGCAATGACAGGTCAGGACGCAGTAAATGTTGCAAAAAGCTTTAATGAGTCGCTCGGTATTGACGGCGTTATTCTCACAAAGCTTGACGGTGACACCCGAGGCGGTGCGGCGCTTTCTGTTCGTGCCGTAACAGGCAAGCCAATCAAATTTGTCGGCACAGGCGAAAAACTCGAAAATCTTGAGGTTTTCCATCCGGCAAGAATGGCATCTCGTATTCTCGGAATGGGCGATGTGCTTTCATTTATCGAAAAAGCCGAAATGGCTCTTGACGAAAAGAAAGCAGCCGAGCTTGAAAAGAAGCTTGCAAAAAATAAATTCGACTTTAATGACTTGCTTGATCAGTTTGAGCAAATCGAGCGTATGGGTTCGCTCAAGGACACAATCAAGATGATTCCGGGTATCGGCAAGCAAATTAAAGATGAAGATATAGACGAAAGGGCATTTGACCGTTTGAGATGTATCATTTACTCAATGACAAAGCAAGAACGAGCAAACCCTGAAATCATTAACCCATCACGCAAACGCCGTATTGCGGCAGGTTCGGGCACAAGCATTGAAGACGTCAACAAACTTATGACACAGTTCAAGCAAATGCAAAAGATGGTTAAGCAGGTCGGCGGTCGCAAAGGACCTAAGGTCAGCAAAAAGATGCGTCGCTTGATGCAGCAAAATCCTGAAATGGCTCAAAAAATGATGGGTCAAACAGGTGGCAACAACAATCCTTTCGGATTTTAACAAATCGTATTAACCCAATTAAGTTTTTTATAAATTTGGTTGATAATTATAACTATATATTTGGAGGTAAGAAAAATGGCAGTAAAAATCAGACTTCGCAGAATGGGTGCAAAGAAAGCTCCTTTCTATCGTGTAGTAGTTGCAGATTCAAGATATCCTCGTGACGGTCGTTTCATCGAAGAAATCGGAACATACAACACAATGGTTGACCCGGCTGAAATTAAGATTGACGCTGATAAGGCTAAGAAGTGGATTGCAAACGGTGCTCAGCCAACTGACACAGTTAAGTCAATTCTCAAAAAAGAAGGCATTCTTTAATCTTGCATCAAAACAAGATTATAGTAGGAGGTGTTTTCTTTGGAGGAATTGTTGATATCCATTACAAAGGGTCTTGTTGATGATCCAACCAAAGTTTCCGTTGATATTGACGAGCCTAACGAAGAAGGCGTAACAGTTTATCATCTTCATGTTGCAGAGGGTGATATGGGCAGAGTTATTGGCAAGCAGGGCAGAATAGCAAAGGCTATCCGTGTTGTAATGCGTGCCGCAGCTACCCGCAATGATGCAAAAATATCAATCGAAATTGATTAATCCTAAAATCCCGTTTTTTGACGGGATTTTTTTCTTGCACAGCAAACTTTCAAAAATTATATTTTGTTGCATAACCGCTAAAGGTATGTTATATTTATATCGGTGATAAAATGAAACAGTATTTGGAAATAGGAAAAATAAATAACACCCACGGCTTGCGTGGCGAAGTAAAAATGCTTATGTGGTGCGATGATATTGACTACATCAAGCAGTTAAAGACGGTGTATTTTGATGATGAGGGCAAAAAGTCTTTAACTCTCTTGTCGGCTCGTCAGCAAAAGAATGTCGCTATTCTTAAATTTGCCGAAATCACAACTATTGACTCCGCTGAGGAATTGAAAAACAAGGTGTTGTACTGCAACAGGGATGATGCTGTCATCGACGATGATGCTCATTATTTGGCAGATATTATCGGCTGTGCCGTTGTTGATGTCGACACAAACGAGGAATACGGCAAAATTACGGATGTCCTCAATTACGGCGCAAGTGACATTTATGATGTTGAACAGAACGGCAAGCACACTTTGATTCCTGCCATTGATGATGTTGTTGTCGAGATTGATACAGAAAATCAGACTGTTCGCATAAAACCGATGAAAGGACTTTTTGATGAGAATTGATATAATGACGCTTTTCACCGATATGTGCGACAGCGTGCTCGGTGAAAGTATTATTGGCAGAGCAAGAAGTGCGGGCAAGGTGGAGATTAACACCGTTGACATCCGTGATTATACCAAGGACAAGCACCGCAGGGTTGACGACAAGCCTTACGGCGGAGGAATGGGTATGATTATGGCGCCTCAGCCTATATATGATTGTTTTAATGCTATTTGCGATGAAATCGGGGCAAAACCGCACCTTTTGTATATGACTCCGCAAGGCAAAACTCTCACACAGGACAGAGTCAAGGAACTTGCACAGATGGATAATATCGCCATTTTGTGCGGTCATTATGAGGGCATTGATGAGCGCGTTATA
This sequence comes from uncultured Eubacterium sp., assembly GCF_934525195.1. Taxonomy (GTDB): domain Bacteria; phylum Bacillota; class Clostridia; order Oscillospirales; family Acutalibacteraceae; genus Eubacterium_R. The sequence goes on along the minus strand of NZ_CAKSZA010000001.1, from coordinate 198,488 downwards.
GAGGAACTTCAACCTGAGGAAATCTCAATAGGCGACTATGTTCTCACCGGAGGCGAATTGCCTGCTCTCATCGTTGCAGACAGCATTTCTCGTATGCTTCCGGGCGTTCTTTCGGATGATGAGTGCTTTGAAGATGAAAGCCATTTTAATTCGCTTTTGGAATATCCACAGTATACTCATCCGGCAGAGTGGAACGGCAGGAAAGTGCCGGAAGTTTTGCTCTCCGGACATCATCAAAATGTTGACGCTTGGCGCAGACAACAGTCTATCAAAAGGACTTTGGAGCGCAGACCCGATATGCTCGAAAATGCAGAGCTTTCAAAGAAAGATAAACTGTATCTTTCCGAACTTAAAGCGAACGAAAAACATAGCTAAAGTTTTTGTTAAATCTGCACAAATAAAGCGATTTTTTGTTGGCTATAATTAAGTAGATAAACGAAGTTTGTTTTTTTAAGTTGACGATTGCAAAAATAGTGATATAATACCATTGTAAAGGTTAATAATTAAGTAGTGAAAGACTGCTATGTTTTAAGATTAGTTGAGAGGTATTATTATGTTCGTAAAAGATGTAACTGTTGAAAATCAGGTTGGCTTGCACGCTCGTCCTGCAACCTTCTTTATCCAAAAGGCTAACGAATTTAAGTCATCTATTTGGGTAGAAAAGGAAGAGAGAAGAGTAAACGCTAAGTCACTTTTGGGTGTTCTTTCACTCGGCATTATGGGTGGCACAGACATTAGAATTATTGCTGACGGCTCTGATGAGGAAGAAGCTGTAGAAGGTCTTGTAGCACTTGTAAAGAGCGGTTTTAACGACTAATTTTACAATAACAAAACGGTACGATTTGATTGTCGCACCGTTTTTTATTTTGCATGAAATATAATAAATAAGCGGTAAAGATTTTTATCTTTACCGCTTTGTTTCGTTTTGGATTAGCCCTCTTTGTGCTGAGCGTTTGAGATACCCTGACGGATTCTGCGAACGTCTGTAAGTGCCTTATAGAGTGCGTCGTCGATAGAAAGGAGAGTGTCATCTGCATAGTTGTTAACTGCTGTGAGCATCTCTCTTGACTTATTCTGAGCTGATGTAACCATCTCGTTTGCCTGAGTGGTTGCGTTGCTCAAAATCTCGCTTGCTTGATTTTGAGATTCTGTAACCATCTGCTTGCCTTGCTCATTTGCTTTTGCAATGATGTCGGCAGCTTCAGCCTGTGCAGTCTTTGTGATTTCGTCTTTGGCAACAAGCTCTCTTGCTTCTTCCTGTGCCTTTTTGATGATCTCTGCAGCTTCTTTCTTTGCTTCCTCAAGGATTGTGTTTCTTGAGTCAACAATAGCCTTTGCCTGCTTTGTTTCCTGTGGAGTGTTGAGTCTGATGTCCTCAATAATAGTTTTTATTTTATCAACATCAACAGCACACTTTTTAGAAAGCGGAATGGATGTAGCGTCGTCAAGCACATCCTCAAGATCTTCAAGTAAAATATCAGTATTAGTCATTTTGTTGATCTCCTTTGCATCTTTTATAAATATCGTTTATTATTTCTTTCGGAACGAATGAAGAAATATCCCCTCCGAGCGAGCAAACCTCTTTTACCATGCTTGATGACAAAAACATATTTTTGCCCTCAGAGGTTAAAAATATGGTTTCAACCTTTGGGTAAAGTGATTTGTTTGTAAGTGCCTGCTGAAATTCGTATTCAAAATCCGACATAGCACGCAAGCCCTTAACTATTGCGACTGCGCCTTTTTGCTCTGCATAGTTGACCAAAAGGCCGTCATATGTATCAATTTTTACATTTTCGGAGTGTACTGTCCTTTTTAGCAGGTCAATGCGTTCCTCAATAGTAAACAGTGATGTCTTTTTTGACTTGTTGCTCATTACCAAAACGATAACCTCGTCAAACAATTCGGCTGCTCGTTCGATAATGTCAAGGTGTCCGAGGGTTACGGGATCAAAACTTCCCGGACAAATTGCAATTTTCATTTTCGCTAACCCTTTCTGTAATAGGTGAGCAATGTCTTGCCGTATTTTTTTTGCTTTGAGATTTGCCAAGAGTCAACCTCTTGCGGAAGTTCCTCGTCTTTGGCAGTTTCGCAAATAATCACGCCGTCCTCGCTCATAAGCTTTGTGAGGCTCGGCAAGCAATCCACAACAAGGTTTTGGTGATACGGCGGGTCTAAAAATGCAATGTCATAGTTGTCTTTTTTCATCAAAAAACTCTTTGCATCCGAAAGAACCAAATTGGCTTTGTCGGCAATTCTGCATCTTTCAAGGTTGCCCTCAATGATTTTGTATGCGCTTCTGTTGTTTTCAACAAAGGTGCACGCCCTTGCTCCTCGTGAGAGTGCCTCAATTCCAAGCTGACCCGAGCCTGCAAAAAGGTCAAGCACTTTTCTGTCCTCTATTTCAAATTGAATAGAGCTGAACAGCGCCTCTTTTGTGGCTTGTGTTGTCGGTCTTGTGACATCGTCACCGCCCAAAGTTTCAAGATTTCGTCCTCTTAAAGAGCCTGTAATTACTTTCATAAAAACATTTCCTTAATTTTTTACTATTATATTATACAGATACAACTGCTTTTCGTCAAGTTTTCTTTTGTATTTTAATCATTTCTGTAATATTGGTAGACACTTTCAGCATTTGTTTTCGATATTCCGCCGACCGCCGAAAGTTCATCAACGCTTGCTTGCTTGATTGCGGAAATCGTTTTAAACTGCTTCATAAGTGCTTTTGCCTTTTTTTCTCCTATGCCGTCTATTTTGAGCAGGGAAGAACTAAAAGATGATTTTTGGTGCTTTTTGTGGTGATAGGTGATTGCAAATCTGTGCACCTCCTCTTGTATGCGAGACACAAGAGTGAACGCACTTCTGTGCGAATTAATTTCTATTTCGCCACCGTCATATGCTATTGCTCTTGTTCGGTGCTTGTTGTCTTTTACCATACCAAAGACAGGCACATCAATGTTCATTTTTGCGATAACAGGGAGCACGGCGTTGACCTGTGGTTGACCGCCGTCAAGCAAAATCAAATCAGGCAAAATCTTAAATGTGCTTTCCTCGTCGTCCTCGTAGTAATGCTTAAATCTGCGTTCCAAAACTTCGTTCATTGAGCCGACATCGTTTTGTCCGTCAAATCCTTTTATAGCAAAACGCTTGTACGCTTTTTTCATCGGTCTGCCGTTGTGGAACACAACCATTCCCGCAACATTGTCTGCACCGAATGTGTGCGAAATATCGTAGGATTCAATATATTCCGGAGGTTTCGGCAAACCTAAAAGTTCCGCAAGTTCCTCAAGTGCAGCGAATTCTTTTCCGAGTCTGCCTTGATTTTGTGCAAGATGTTCGTTTGCGTTTTTTATACAAAGATTAACAATCGACAAATGCTCGCCCTTTTGCGGATGGATAAATTCAAGCTTTTTGCCACGCTGACTTTCAAGGTATTCGTGCAAAAGTTCTTCTTCGGATATTTCACCGTCAACGGCTATTCTGCCCGGAATGTCGGGACGCATAGAATAATACCTCTCAATCAGGTCAAACCGTGCTTCCGCAAGGTCGTCAACGCTGTCAATTATCCAATGCTCGCTGTCAACAAGTTTGCCGAATTTGAAACGAATAACCTCAAAACAAGCCTTTTTGTTAGAGTTGACAAGTGCAAAAACATCTTCTTCCGGAACATTGATTGACACTACCTTTTGCTTTTCCTCAAGGTTGCGGATTGCCTTTATTCTGTCACGGAGTTTTGCCGCCTTTTCAAATTCCATTGCTTCGGAATACTCGTACATTCGCTTTTCCATATCCTCAACGGATTTGACTGCTCCGCCTTTCAAAAATGCTATTGCATCGTTGATTGAGGCTTGATATTCCTCCTTTGATATTCTGCCGTTGCACGGTGCGGAGCAAATGCCCATAAATCCGTTTAGGCACGGACGGGATTTGTTGTAGTCCTTTGGGAATTTCTTGTTGCATTGCGGAAGTTTGAATATTCTCAAAGTTTCTTCAACCGCATTTTTAACCGAGAAGTTGGAAACAAACGGACCAATATAGGTTGCTCCGTCATCAAGCACTTGCTTTGCTTCGCTGATTTTTGGAAATTCCTCTTTTGTGATTTTGATATAGTTGTAGCCCTTGTCGTCTTTCAAAAGAATGTTGTATTTTGGTGTGTGCTGTTTGATGAGCGAACATTCAAGCACAAGAGCTTCAAATTCGGTGTCGCACAAAATGTAGTCGAAATCGTCCACATTTTCAACCATCCTGATAACTTTCAGCGAGTGGTTGCTGTGTGAGCCGAAATAAGAGGATACACGGTTTTTCAGCGCCTTTGCCTTGCCGATGTATATTATTTTTTTGTCCTTGTTTTTCATAATATACACGCCGGGATTGAGCGGTAATGCCATTGCTTTTTTTCGCAATTCTTTTTCTGTCAAGGTGTATCCTCCTTTCGATTTTATTTTGTCATTTTATTTGCTTTTCTTGCAACAAGAGGTCACAATTCTTGATGAACCGTTGAAAGTGTTGCTGTAAATGTCGAGGTTTGTAACGCCCTTTGCTCTGATTGGCACATCTCTGCCGACAAGGAAGTAGTTGCTGCGGATTGTGATATTTTCGTGCACCTTGCTGTTCATTTTGCCAAATGTAATAGGCTTGATGAGAATAGCAGGGCATTTTGAATAAACAGACGGCGAAAGCAAGAACTTGTTTTCGTAAATCTCAACATCTCTTACAGGACCGCTTTCGTACCAAAACATTGAGTCGTCACTGATGAAAATATGAGCCATTTGGCTGTGCTTGAAAATGTTGTGATGAATTCTGACCTTGCCCGATGTTGTGCAGAGAATATCTCTTGTCGGAATAGCGGTGAATACGCAGTTGTTGATTTCAACATTCGGACAGTAGGTCTTGTTTTCAATGATAATATTTGATTGGCGAAGATGCTTTTCGCCGATGTTTTGCGGAAGTGTTTCGTTGAATGTCACCTTGCAGGTCTTTCCCTCAAGGTCGTCAACAACGGATTTTACGGTGAAGTCACCCGGAAGTTCGTTAAGGTTTGTACGGCGGTAGAATTTTGCCTTGTCGCCGGGGAAGAAGTTTTTGTGACCGCCTTGCTGATTGTGTACAAATTCAAAAACCGCTGTGTGGTCGTCAACTTTTTCCTTAAATCTCATGAATGAGCCGTGAACATTAATGCAGTCATCGTGTGCGTGCGAAAAATAGCTGTTTGTGATTGTGACATCACCCTTGCATCCGCAAATATGGATGAGGTCGGCAAATGATGATACAACATGTTCCTTGTCGCCCTTAAATGTGATGTGGTCAAAGCTCATATTTTCGCACATTTGAGAGAGCCAGCCGAATCCTGCCATATAGTTTACGGTGATGTTTGTGCTTTTAACATTTGCACATTCGCCAAAAAATATACCGCAGGTGTTTCTGTTCTTGTTTGTTTGGTTTGTGAGAATGTCGCCAACCTTGAAGAACTTGTTTGTTCTGTACTTGATTTCAAGTTCTGTTTGGCTCAAACGCTTCATTGATTTGACGCCTGAGAAAACGCCTTTTGGGTTTGGAATACGATATACTGTGTTGCCATCAGCACCGTGGTATACACCGTTATATGAGTTTTCGTCATTTCTGAATTCCCAATAATTCTTCTTTGTGTATGGACTTTGTTCAAAGAAAACAACCGTGTTCTTCTTTGTGTCATCTATGTACCAAAGTTGTGAACTCGGAATTGAGAATTTGTATGTCTTGCCTTTCTTCTCGATTACTTTAAGTTCCGAACAGTTTGGACTGGCGTAACGTATTGTCAAATTGTTGATGTTTACATTTTGGCAGTTAATCATACCGAATGAGCAGATGTCACCGTGGATAACAAGTGTTGCACCGTTGCCCTCAATGTTAAAATTCTTTTTATCCTCAATCAACATTCCAAAGTATTTTTTTGGATTTTTGAAACTGTCTGTGTTTGTAAAATGAATGTGACGCTCTTGGCTGAAATCCTTAAAAAGGTGATATTCCTTGTTTTCAAAAACGAGAGTGTCGCCGTCATTCAAATCTTTTATCGCTTCTGTAAGAGGCACGGAAAAGCAGTTTGCGCTGCCGTATTTGTCTACCTTGATTTCCATATTTTTTCCTTTCAAAATAGGAAACTATACAAAATAGTGAATTTGCACAGTTTTCATATATCTATATATACAATAATAACAAATATGTGCTGTTCGTTCAACTATTTATTGACGAATTTTTTTAAATATTGTATCATCTATTAGAACAAACTATAGAAAAGGGAGCTGATTGTGATATGACTTGGCAGGAGATATATCAATCAAAGCTTACCACCGCAGAGGAGGCTATCAAGCTTATTCATGACGGTGACAAGGTTGTAACAGGTTTTGCTTGCGGCGAACCAATACATATTGAGCGTGCGTTGGCGGCTCATTACCAAGACTACAAAGATGTTGAAATTATAACAATGCTTACTCTTATTGAAAGCCCGTGGTCTATGCGAGAATTCAAGGGGCATATAAAGCTCAACACTCTTTTTGCATCAAAGTCCACAAGAGCGGGAATTAACAGCGGTGACAGCGAATTCACCACCTCTCATTTTTATGAAATTCCTGATATTATCCAAAATTATATTTGTCCGAGAGTGTCGATAGTTATGGTTTCGCCTCCGGATGAACACGGCTATGTTTCGTTTGGTACAACTGTTGATTATACAAAGGGCACAACCGATTATTGCGAGGTCGTTATTGCTCAGGTCAACAAGTGTATGCCTCGAACCTTTGGCAACAGCATAAAGCATGTTCGTGATTTCACTTGCTTTGTTGAGTTCGATGAGGAACTTCCTGAGGTTGTTAGCGGTGAACCGAGTGCGATCGATATGGAAATCGGCAAAAACTGTGCTTCGCTTATCAATGACGGCGATTGTCTCCAGCTCGGTATCGGTGGAATTCCAAATGCCGTATGCCTCCAACTTACAGATAAAAAAGACCTCGGACTTCACAGCGAGCTTGTCGGTGACGGCGTTGTTCCGCTCCTTGAAAGCGGTGTAATCAATAATAAGAAAAAGCAAACAAATGTCGGCAGAACGGTGCTCGGTGCGGCGTTCGGTTCAAAAATTTTGTGCGATTATATCAATGATAATCCGTCGGTTGAGCTTCATCCGATTGACTATGTAAACAACCCTCTTGAAATTGCAAAAAATGACAATATGGTGTCAATCAATTCTTGCTTGCAGATTGACCTTTTGGGACAAGTTGTGTCCGACACAATCGGTCTTTCGCAGTTTTCTGCGGTAGGCGGTCAGGTTGACTTTGTAAGAGGTGCAACAATGTCAAAGGGCGGTCGCTCAATCATTGCTATGCCGGCAACTGCAAAGCACGGCACGGTTTCTCGCATTGTTCCGCTCATCACGGAGGGCAGTGCTGTCACAACTCCGAGAAATGATGTCAATTATGTTGTAACGGAATACGGCATTGCACAGCTTAAAGGCAAAACTCTCAAGGAGCGTGCAAAGGCGCTTATCCGCATTGCACACCCGTCTTTCAGACCGTATCTTATGGAGGAATATCAAAAGCGCTTTTCCGAAACTCCGTTCACAGAGGAAGAAATGAAGAACTTTAAGGATGTCATCGCGGAGATGATTCAAACAAAGAGAGAAGAATTCCATTCCACTATTGAACAGAAGATAGACAAGTTAATTTCAAAAAAATAATTTTAGACTGTCGATAAAGTTCCTGAAACACGCCAAAATATAATCAACCGAATTATGCCTCCTATTTTACTAAAAGGGGAGGAGGCAACACGAAGTGTTGACGGTGGGGTTTAAAAATGCTGTAAGTATTGAACTTACAGCATTTTTGGCGTTTTCGTTTTTTGCTCAGTCGAGGTATTTATATACATTTTCCTTCGCAAGAAAACGAAATTCAGAAATTTTCTCAACAGTCTTTTCAATATTTTATAGCACAGATTAGTTTAAAGTTTTTGTAAAATTTATCTGGGCTATATTGTTTTTTGTATAGCTTTGTGATAAAATATACGCAGTTTTGTAAACAAACTAAAAGGACTTATAAAGGACTTATAAGGAGGATAAAATGGCAATTTCCAAATCTACTCATTTCGGCATTGCGAGAAAAATCGTGTCGAATATGACTGCTGAAAGCTGGGAAGAAATCCCACATGCCGGATTGATTTATGAGCCGGAAGTTACTGCTTTTCTTGCGGAGTGTAAAAAGCTTAACGAAGGCTGTACCGACAAATCAAAAAAAATCACCATCAACACTGTTATGATAAAGGTTATTTGTGAGGGACTTAAGGTTGCTCCGAAGATGAATGCTCATCTCGAATTCAACCGCAAACTTGTTCGTGGTTGCCTCCACGAATTCGACCATGTCGATGTTTCTATGCCGGCACTTTTGCCAAACGGCGAAATGATGACGCTTAATATGCACGATATGGGCGATAAGACTCTCACAGAAATGACAGAGGCTATTCACGACAGCTTGCGCAGAGCGAGCAACACTAACTTAAATGAAGTTATGTTTGAGGTGTCGCTTGATAACACAATTCAAGGCTTGAAGCAGGGCAAGCTTCTTCAGGCTATTCGCCGTCTTTACGGTTCAAAAACAGGCAAGCATAAAGTAAAAACTCTTTCGGGTCAGGCAAAGAAAGATTATTATTCTATCCCAACAACCGAAAGACTCACAAAGCACGATATTGAACAGGGCACAATCACAATTTCAAACCTCGGCTCAATCAAGCGTGATTTCAGAGGCTCGTGCACATTGCTTGAGATTATTCCGCCACAGGTTATTGCCATTGCAATCAATTCCACACAGCAAAAGCCTATTGTTGTTGACGGTGAAATAAAGGTTGGCACGGTTATGCCTCTTTCAATTTGTATGGACCACAGAGCGCTTGATTACGGCGATATTGTTCCGTTCTTCAATAAGCTTGATGAGATTTTTGCTCATCCTGAAATTATCCAAACTTGGAAATAAAAATAATCTGAATTTACTAAAACCGCAAACGATTGTCTGCGGTTTTAGACTGTTGATAAAACTCCTGAAACACGCCGAAATATAACCAACCGATTTGCCTCCACTTAAATGTAAGGTGATTCCCCCGTTAATCGGGGGAAATGTCTGCAACGCAGACAAAAGGGGGCGTCTACGCAGTAAAGGTGGCAACACGAAGTGTTGACGGTGGGGTTTTAAAAATGCTGTAAGTATCGAACTTACAGCATTTTTGGCGTTTTTCGTTTTTTGCTCAGTCGAGGTACCATCGTACATCTTCCTTCGCAAGAAAACGAAATTCAGAACCTTTCTCAACAGTCTCCAATGTGTCGAAAATACTTTTTCGACACGCTAAAAAATATTTGAAAGTGTAATTCTTTGGTTCTCGTGGTATGCGTAGGTCAGTGCTCGTATTTCTGCGAGGGCTTCTTTTTGTTTTTCACCGCTTTTGCTGTCCAATTGCTCAATGCTCACCGCCAGATCGTCCACCATATCGTGCTCCGAAAAAATATAGATAACATCATTTTTCTTTTTCCATAACTCTTTTATTCCGTCGGCGTCCTCGTGTTCGGTCATATACACCACTTTGTCGCAAAAATCCTCAATATATATCTGCTCATATGTGCACAGCCCTGCTGAGATTATCAACAAGGCAACCGCAATCCAAATCCTTTTCATTGTTCCTCCTTTGCAACGATGTATGCCGTGCCGTCATTTTTGATTGTCATAACAAGAATGTTTTGAGGCTGTTCGCCGTTAGATATTGCAATCAGCTTCGCTTCATTCTCGTCAATGTTCACATTGCCAAAGCAGTCGGCAACCGCCTTTCCGTCAACAATTGCAGTAATCGGCACTTCTGCATCTTCTGTTTTTATCCCCACATTTTTTGGCGTCAGCGGTGAACATTCTGCCTTTTTTTGCACCGATACCGTGCCGTTCGTTTCAACAATCGCATTTGCAACTTCGGATATGTCAAAAACACCTGCCTGTCGAATTGCGTCCGTCAAATCATCAATGGTGAACCGCAGTTTTGTCAATTCGTTTTGCTGAATTTCTCCGTCTTTGATGATGAATCTTGGCTTGCCCTTTATCAGTGCCCTGAATTTGATTGATTTCATCGAAAGTGTGGAATTGATGATTTCAAAGCTGATGAATATCGCAATCGGTATCAGCGAATTTGCAAGCGGCATACCGTTGTTTTCAAGCGGAACGGTTGCAACTGCGCTGATAAGTATGGTTATAACAAGCTCTTGCGGATTCAGTTCTCCGATTTGTCGCTTGCCCATAACTCGCATTGCCACGGTTATAAAAATGTAAATGATTATTGCTCTCAATAATGTTATAGACATATACTCACCAAAATTAAGTTATCCTCATTTTTGCATAATATACATAAATCATTTCATAATAAAAACGGTGATTATTATGAAGCTGTTTGATGATTACGAGCTTAATTTGTTGACTTTTAAGGATGATTTCAAAGATTCGTCGGATTTTTTATTGAAAGAACTGAAAACAAAAAATTCAAAGATGTTTCTTGCCTGTATGGACGGACTTGTCAATTCGTTGCTTCTCAGTCAAATGATAGTTGAACCGATTTGTGATTTTGATAAAGAATGTGAAAGTCCGAGAGAATATCTTGAACTTCTGCAAACTCAGATTGTCCATTGTCCGGAGCAAAATGAGGTCGTAACTTTTGATGACGCTTATTATTTTTTGATGTCGGGCTTTGCCGTTGTTGTGGTTGAGGGATGCTCAACCGCACTTGCATTCGGCGTGCAGGGGTGGAGCAGACGAGATACCTCCGAGCCGTCAACCGAGGCAAATGTAAAAGGTGCAAAGGAGTGTTTTGTCGAAACATTGAATGACAATAAGGCATTGCTTCGCAAAAGATTAAAGACATATCATCTGAAACAAAAACAGTTGAGTCTCGGCAACAGTGCACGCACCCCTGTTGCAATTTGCTATATTGACGATAGGGCGGATAAGACTATCGTTGACGAGGTTGAAAAACGATTAAAAGAGGCTGATTTCAACACCGTTCTTGATTACGGCGAACTGTTGCCGTTCATCGATTCGGACGTAAAAAGCTTTTTTTCCTGTGTCGGCACAACTGAACGCCCGGATGTTTTGGCATCCAAATTGCTTGAGGGCAGAGTGGCTGTTATGGTTGAGGGCACACCGTTTGTGATGTACACTCCGTATCTGTTTTCGGACAACTTTTCATCACTTGACGATTATGACAATCCGCCGTTTTATTCAAGCTTTATAAGGCTCATCAAGTACGGAGCGTTTATTGTTTCGGTATTTCTTCCGGGATTGTTTGTTGCGGTCGGCACTTTTCATCAGGAACTCATCCCGTCAAATCTGCTGTTTTTGATTGCAACAAACGAGGCTACAACACCGTACACCTTAACCGTGGAAGCTGTTTTTGTGCACCTGTTGTATGAGATAATGCGTGAAGCGGGGTTGAGATTGCCCGATAGTATCGGTCACGCAATTTCAATTATCGGTGCAATAGTCATCGGTGATGCGGCGGTGTCGGCAGGTATAATCGGTGCTCCTATGCTGATTGTCGTTGCAGGAACGGCAATATCGTCATATGTGATTTATCCGCTGTACGAAAGCCTTGCCGTCATCAGAATTATTTTTATTATTGTTGGCGGAACTTTTGGAATTTACGGTCTTATGCTTGGTGCGGCAATGTTGTTTTGCAATATTTGCTCGCTTAATCCGTTTGGTGTTCCGTATTCGTCACCGTTGTCACCGCTAACAAAAACGGCACTTGTTGATGTACTGTTCAGAGGCGGTTGGCGCAAACTTGTAAAGCGCCGTGTCCGTGTCACGAATTTGGAAGGGGTGTCTGTTGATGATTGATGCAAAAAGGGGCAAAATCTCACCACGACAACTTTTTTGCATATTTTTTGTGTCAAGGCTTGTCGTGTCGCTGACCTATGTTCAGTCGGTGTCTGTCGGCAAGTTTGACACCGATGTTCCAATCAGTTTTGCACTTTCGATGCCGCTCACATTTTTGATGTCAATTCCTGCCGTTCTGTGCGTAAAAAAGAAAAAATCACCGCATTTATATTCTGTCCTCGGTGTTGCGTATTTGCTGTATTTTCTGTTTTTTTCGTCACTCACGGTGGAACGGTTTGCATATTTTGCAACAACAAAAATGAATCCCGAAAGTCCAACGATTATGTTCATAATTTTGGCTTTTGTTGCGGTGTGCTACGGCGCATATTTGGGTATTGAACCGCTCGGCAGATTTGCTTCTCTGTGCGGAACTTTGCTTGCCGTTGTTATTGCGGTGGTGCTTATTTTCAACATCAAAAATTTTGATTTTGTCAATTTCTTCCCCATAATGCGTAATGACACAAGGCATTTTTTGATGAATTGCATATTGTTTACCTGTAATTGCATTGAGCCTGTTTTGTTGCTGAACTTGGCGGACAAAACCAACGGCGACAGCATAAAACCATATTTTTCGGGGCTTGGCTGTGCATATGCAGGAGTGTTTATGCTGTTGCTGTTTTGCTCCGGAGTTCTCGGCAACAGCGCCGATTTGCAGTCATTTCCGATATACACCTTGTTCCAAATGGCTTCGGTCAACGATATGTCAAGGCTCGATATTCTTCACACTTCATTTTGGATTTTTGCCGTGTTCCTCAAAACCGCCGTTATGCTGTTTTGTGCAAGCACGCTGATAAAAAAATACAGTCACAAGACGAAGGTGCTTGTGCTTTCCGGAGTTTCGTTGTTGGGTTCGGTATTTTTGGATAAAGTGCTCGGTATGCGGATTGCCGAAGTGTCCAAGTATCTCACAGTCGGTATGTTTCTTGCTTTTGCGGTCGTTGCTCCGCTTTGTATTTTAATTTTTGACAGGAGAAAAAATGTTGAGAAAAATATCTAAAATATTGTTGTTGCTGTTGTCGGTTGCACTTCTTTTTTCGGGTTGCAGCGACAGCTTGTCCGAAATGTCGGTGGCACAGGGAGTCGGCGTTGACAAAACGAAAAAAGGTGTCAAGGTTTCTGTTCAGTATCTCGATTTGACAAAGGGGAGCGGAACAAGCGACAATTTGGGCGTAAACATCACATCCGTTGCTTTCGGCACGGCAGGGAACATCAGCAAGGCGGTGTCAAAAACCTCCGCAAATATTTCAAGTTCCGTGTTTTTTGGGCAAAACAAGGTGATTGTGTTTGGCAATGATTATGCAAAAAACGGACTCGAAAATGTTGTTGATTACACTTTGCGTGCCGTTGACAGTCGCCCCGATGTGCTTGTTGCGTTGAGCAAAACCACCGCCGAGGATGTGATGAAATCCTCCGAACACCGTGCAAAAGTGCCTGTTCAGGATATTTACACAATGCTCAAAACAGGCGAAGAAACGGGGCTTTCCTGTGCCGTAACGGTCAAGGATTTGCAAAATCACTTTTTGTCGGAAACTTCGGATGTGTATTTGCCCGTGCTGTTAACGCACAACAACAAAACAAGACTTGACGGAATAGGAGTTTTCAGCAACGGCAAATATGTCGAAACTCTTGATGAGTCCGACACTCTCGGATTTTTGCTTGTCAATGACAAGGTCAAAACCGCAACGGTAGTCCTCAAGGATAAAAAGTTCGGCAAGGTGGGCATTGAAGTTACAAATATCAAGGTCAAAAACACCGCTTATTATGATGACGGAGTAAAATTCAATTCTCGGATAAAGTTTGATATAAACTTGAACGACCTTGAACGAGGCGTTGCTTCAAAGGTGAACGATGACGATATAAAACGGATTGAAAAACTTGCAAAGAAGAAAGTTCAAAAAATCGCTTTGAGCGCAATTCAATCCTGTTTTGATAAAAAATCCGACCCGTTTTTTGCGGGCAAACTTTTGTCACGGTACAGCTTTGATTATTACAAAAAGCATAGCAAAACTTGGAGAGATGAACTTCCCGATGTTGACGTGTCCGTCACCGCTTATCCAAAGTTTAGCCTCATCAACGGCAACTACACAAGAAAGTGATGTATGAATTAAACAGGGTTACAAGCTCGCTTCCGTTCGAGGCGGGCTTTATCAGTGTCAGCATAGGCAACAGCAAGGTTGCAAAGAAGATTATTGCAAACAAAATCACGGCTCTTTTCAATTTACACGCTCCTTGACATTAATTTTGTTATTTAGTATAATATATTTTAAATTTAGTTTTTTATGACTGTTAGGCAGACAAACTACAAAATTATCGAAAGGACAGGTAGTATGGGAACAGAATATATTTCATCCATTTCTCAGGATTTCATTTCAAACTTGTGCGGCGAGCTTGAAAAGAACAATCAAATCAAACCGGGCGATTACCAAAAATACCGTGTAAAGCGTGGACTTCGTAACCCTGACGGCACAGGTGTTATGGCAGGTCTTTCGCATGTTTCTTCGGTTGAAGGTTACTATATTCTTGATAACGAGCGTATTCCAAAGGACGGTAAACTTTCTTATCGCGGCTACGACCTCAAGGATATTATTGCCGATTGCGTAAAAGATGACAGATTCGGATTTGAGGAGGTAGTGTGGCTTCTTATATTCGGCACATTGCCGACAAAAGACCAAATTGCCGAAATCAGAAATGTCCTTGGTGAAGGCCGGTCTTTGCCTGATGAATTCATTGAGGATATGATTATGAAGCATCCGTCAAAGGATATTATGAACAAGATGGCTCGTTGTGTTATGAGCCTTTATTCCTACGATGAAAATCCCGACGATATTTCAACTCCGAATGTTCTTCGTCAGTCGCTTCAACTCATTGCTCAGTTTCCGACAATGATGAACTCTGCTTATCAAATCAAGCGCAGAGCGTTCTATAACAAGTCGATGTACTTGCATCCTATCGACCCAAAGCTTTCAACGGCAGAGTCTATTTTGCGACTTCTCCGTTCAGACAAGAAGTATACCGATGAGGAAGCAAAACTTCTCGACATATGCCTTATGATTCACGCAGACCACGGCGGCGGTAACAACTCAACATTCTCAACCCGTGTGCTCACATCAAGCGGAACAGATACATATTCTGCAATTACAGCAGGTTTGGGCTCACTCAAAGGACCTCGCCACGGCGGTGCAAACATCAAGGTTGCACACCAAATGGAATATATTATGGAAAATCTTGACGATTCAACCAATGACGAACAGGTCAAGGATATGATTGCAAGAATAATCAAAAAAGAGGCGGGAGACGGATCGGGACTTATTTATGGTATGGGTCACGCCGTTTACACCTTGTCCGACCCAAGAGCGGTAATCCTTAAGAGAAGTGCCAAAAAACTTGCTTTTGACCACGGCTTTGAAAAAGAGTTTATGACCCTTGATGCAATCGAGCGTCTTACTCCGCAGGTTTTCACGGAAATTAAAGGAATCGAAAAGCCGATGTGTGCCAATGTCGATTTGTACAGCGGTCTTGTTTATCGTGTTCTTGGTATTCCGGAGGATTTGTACACTCCGCTTTTTGCTTCTGCAAGAGTTGCCGGCTGGTGCGCTCACCGTCTTGAAGAACTAACAACTTCGTCAAAGATTATGCGTCCTGCTTATAAGAGCGTAATAAAGTGCAGAGAGTACACACCGCTTGAGCAACGCTGATTTGAATTTGAAATGGGGGAGAACGGTGAAAATCGGATATTCTCAAATATCGTTGCTTCCGTTTTTGGTTGCAATAGTTCTAAAAGCAGTATCCGTTTTTGCTGTTGATTGCACGGCTGTGTCGGTCGGCTTTTTCGTTGCCGTGCTTTTGGGGCTTGTCCTTATGGGCGTTGATGCTTTTCGTCAAAAAAACTTTGCCCCTGCGTTCAATTTTGAAAACAAATTTCATTTGTCCTTTTGGGCAGTTCTCGGCTGTGTCGGCTTCTTTGCCGATTTCGTTTCCGATTCGCTTCGGCTTTATGATATTGTCAAAGACGGGGGCTACAATTTTGTAGCCGGTGCCGTAACAATCGGTTTTGAAAGCGTGTTTGCCATCATCAGTTCGATTTGTATGGTTATGGTGGCATTGTCGTTTTCCAAAAATGCACGGTATGATTTTAGGGAACTGAAATTGCTCAATGTTTTTCCGCTTTTGTGGGCGGTGCTGAAGGGTGTTGCCCTTTTGTCACAAATCGAGCATAATTTTTCGTTGACCGAAACCTCAATGTATCTGGCGGTGACTTCGGCTATCGGTGCGTTTTACTTTTTTGCCAAAGAGGTGGATAACAAAAAGGGTGCGTTTGCATCCTCTGTTTTCTCGTTTAAGGCTTACGGCTGTTCGGCAATGCTCTATTTCGCTTGCCAAGTTATTGATACCGTTTCCGATGTGTCGTCAATCGATGAGGGTTTTGTCCTGTCGTGCACGGCTTTTTTGACGGGTGCGTTTTTGTATTTCCTTGAAAAGAGCATCCGACATTATAAATTAATAGATTAGAGGTATTTTTATTGGCTGGATTTTTGGGCAATTTACAAACAGTTGCCGTTCAGGTTGTCATTTTATATTTGATTGCAGGCGTCGGCTTTGTTGCGGATAAAACAAAAATATTTGTTCAAGCAGACGCAACCAAGCTTGTTGATTTGCTTTTCAATATGATTTTGCCGGTTGCAATCATCAATTCGTTCCTCTCTATGGAGCGAACAAAAGAGCATATTGTCGGACTTGCATTGTCCTTTTTGCTCGCATTTTTAACTCATTTTCTCGGTATGGGAATTGCCGAGCTTTGTTTCAAAAAACGCAGTGTGCTTGAGCGAGGCGTATATAGCTATGCTATGGTGTTTTCAAATGCCGCATTTTTGGCGTTGCCGCTTGCTCAAAGCGTTGCAGGTGAGGAGGGCATTTTCTATTCTTCTTGCTATGTTGCGGTTTTCAATATTCTTGCGTTTACTTACGGTATCAGAGAAATATCGGGCAGAAAGGCAAAAATAAGCATAAAGCATATTTTTCTCAATCCCGGTTCAATCAGCGTGTTGATTGCCATTCCGCTGTTTTTGTTGCAGGTTAGGTTGCCTGAATTTTTGATGGATACCGTTGCAAGGGTCGGTGCTTGCAATTCACCTATGGCAATGATTGTTTTCGGAACATTCTTTGCAAATTG
Source organism: uncultured Eubacterium sp. (assembly GCF_934525195.1). GTDB lineage: Bacteria > Bacillota > Clostridia > Oscillospirales > Acutalibacteraceae > Eubacterium_R. The sequence goes on along the minus strand of NZ_CAKSZA010000001.1, from coordinate 181,400 downwards.
CAATTTCAAAAATATTTTTGCAAAAAAAGAAGTTTATTTGGTTTCGCTTATCAGACTTATTGTCATTCCGATTACTATGCTGTTTGTGTTCAAACTTATCGGAATAAAAGGCAATATGCTCACGGCGCTTACAATTTCGGCTTCTGCACCGGTTGCCACAAACACGGCAATGTATGCCGCCAAGTACGACAATGACACCGCACTTTCGTCAGAACTTGTGGGGCAGACAAGCATTTTGTCGGTCATCACAATGCCGGTTATTGTTGCGTTGGCACAAATTATTTGATTTTAAGGAGGGCTTATCTTGAATTTTGAAGATTTTGTCGGCAATGAAAAGGTCAAGGAACAGCTCTCTTTTCTTCAAGCGTCGGGCAGATTGCCTCACGCAATAGTTATCGAGGGTGATGAGGGACTCGGCAAACGAACTTTCGCTCGAGAGATTGCACTTAACTTGCTTTGCAAGGGCGAAAATAAGCCTTGCAGAAACTGTCCTCAGTGTTCAAAGGTACTCAAAGGTGTTCACCCCGATATATACGAATACAGTGCAACGGGCGGCGCAAGGTCGTTCCATGTTGATGTTGTTCGTGACGTAAAAGAAAATGTTTATATGCAACCTAATGAGGCTGATTATAAAATATATATTTTGGGTAACTGTCAGTGTATGAACGAGAGTGCACAAAATGCGTTGCTCAAGGTTCTTGAAGAACCGCCGAAATATGCAATGTTTCTTTTGACTGTTACCAACAAATCCGCTTTGCTCGAAACCGTGCTTTCCCGAAGCGTAGTTCTCACTCTTGAGGGTGTCAATGAGGTGCAGGGTGCAAAGTATATTTGCTCAAAGGACGAAACAGCGGATTATGACGAAGCACTCAAGGCGTGCACCGTTTGGGGCGGAAATATCGGCAAGGCTATCGAAAGCCTTGGTGACAGCAAACTCTCAAAAATCAGCGGTATTGCCGTTGATGTTTGCGATGCTCTCACAAGCAATGATGAGTATTCGTTGCTTAAAGTTTGCTCGGTATTTGACAGAGATAGGGAAACTCTTGTGTCAACCTTGACTTTGCTTAAAACCGTATTTAGAGATGCAATGGTTTATTCAAACGGTTCCGATATATTATCGGGGCAGAGAGAAACCGTTGCAAAACTCGCAACAAGCTTTAGCAGAAAAAAATTAATGAACTTGATTTCGGCTTGTGAAAATCTGCTTGATTTAACGCTTAAAAACGGAAACAACGCAATTCTTATCACAAAGACTTGCTATGATTTTCGCCGTGCAATAGGAAGATAATAATCTTGAATGGAGATATACATATATGATTAAAGTTGTTGGTGTTCGCTTTAAGGACACGGGTAAGACATATTATTTTGACCCGCAGGGTTTTGATGTAAAATCAGGAGATGTGGTTATCGTTGAAACCGCTCGAGGTATCGAAAACGGTGTGGCGGCATCAGGCATAAAGGAAGTTCCGGATGACGAAATAGTGCCTCCACTAAAGCCTGTAAAAAGAATTGCCACAAAAAAAGACCTTGCTCAAATCGAAAAAAATAAAGCCGCCGAAAAGGAAGCTTATATTGTTTGCTTGAAGAAAATCGAGGAACATAAACTCGAAATGAATCTCACCGAGGTTGAGTACACCTTTGACAATTCAAAGATTGTATTTTACTTCACCTCAGATGGCAGAGTAGACTTCAGAGAACTTGTTAAAGACCTTTCTTCAACCTTCCACACTCGCATTGAACTTCGCCAAATCGGTGTTCGTGATGAGGCAAAAATGGTTGGCGGTCTCGGAGTTTGCGGCAGACCTTTCTGCTGTTCAACGTTTCTCAATGATTTTCATTCTGTTTCAATCAAGATGGTTAAGGACCAAGGGCTTTCACTTTCTCCGACCAAAATCAGCGGTTGCTGCGGCAGACTTATGTGCTGTTTGAAGTATGAGCAGAATTCATATGAATATTTGAACAAAATCACTCCTCGTGTCGGCTCAACGGTCGAGTGGGGACGCAACAATAGAGGCAGAGTTGTTGACGCTGCCGTTCTCACAGGCAAACTCAAGGTTATGCCTGACGATGCACCCGACGGTTCTGCACCTGTCTCTCTCACCCGTGATGAGGTGAAACTTGTCAAAAACAAGTAAATATGTAAAAATTTAACAGATTGTCCGATATATATTTTTAAACATTTGATTAATTTTCGCTAAAAAAGTATTGCTTTTTTCATTCTGTAATGATATATTAAAGTCAATAGAATTTGGAAAATTACTATTAATTTAATTAGGAGGTATTGTATAATGGCTTACGCAATTTCAGACGAATGCATCTCATGCGGCGCTTGTGCAGCTGAGTGTCCTGTTTCTGCTATTTCAGAGGGTGACAGCAAGTATGTTATCGACGCTGATGCTTGCATCGAATGTGGTGCATGCGCAGGTGTTTGCCCTGTAGGCGCTCCTGAACAAGCATAATTTAGGATTGATATTTTAAATACTAAATGTAAAACGCAGAACCTTTTGTAGGCTCTGCGTTTTTTATGTTTGCTTATTTTATTTTGTGATTAACTCTTTTTCTTCTTCGTCTGTGATGTAGTCCTGCTCCGAGAAATCCTCAAACATATTCACTTCATCGGATGATAGCTGAATTGTGCCCTCTGCCATTCGCAAAGTTGCTTCTGCAAATCCTAAAAGCAGGAAGAATACCATCATTTCTTTTGGCGACTGCAATGTGTGCTCATAAAGCGACATTGTGATAAAACCAATGATTGATGATGTATAAAGCACGGCATACGGTCTGTATGCGTTGTTTTTGAGATGGAAAAGCTTGAAAAGATTTTTTGCAAACACAACGATGATTGCTATTACAAAAATAATTCCGATTATTCCACCCTCGGTTGCGATTTCAAGGAAAAGGTTGTGAGCGTGAGAACGGTTGATGTCGATTCTTTGAATAATTTCCTGATGGATGTTTTCTGTTCCTGCCCCCATTCCGAATATAGGGTGTTCGGTGAACAGGTCTGCACACACTCTCCAAATCGCAAGTCTGTTGCTGTTTGATGCCAAAAATTCGTTGCCCGATGAATTGTTCTTGTATCGCAATGCGATGGTGAGCGGTATGCCTATTGCAAGAACAAACATAAACGGCAATAGCTTTTTGAATATCTTTTTGCTGCTGATGAGCAAGGTTACGATTGAAAGTGCTATTGCTATGTATGCACCTCTGGATTCCGTGCACAAAATTCCTAAAAGCGAAAATGCAAAGCAAATTCGGCTAAGTTTTCGATGCTTTGATTGCTTGAAATACACTGATGAAAATGCACAAAACGGAGTTGTGATAATCAAAAATGTTGCCAAAATCAGCGGATTGTCAAATGTTGCGGCTGCTCTTGACGGATATGGGCTGTTGATGATTTCAAATGGAAAAAGGCTGAATATCCAATCGTTTAGTTCGTAATATAACGGATTTGAAATAGTAAAATCGAAACCGTCAACGTATTTTGTCAGATTGTAGGTTGCAAATTCAAGTGTTGCGATAAAACCGATAATCCCTGATGAAATGTTGAGCGCTGTAATTGCGTTTTTCAATTTGTCTTTCGTGTTGACAATGTTTGCGGTTTCTATGTAAAACAAAAAGCAGCCCATCCACAAAAGCCCGATAAGCGAGGAAAGAACGTGAGTACCGCTCCATATTCCCGATACTATCATATAGCACATATATGCCATAAAGGCTTTGCCCAAATCGCCGATTTTTGCATTTCTGCCGGTTTTTTTAAAATGTTTTAAAAATGGAATGTAGAAGAAGAACACAAACAGCGGAGCTATGTACTCCGGCAAAATAAATGACATTCCAATGATTACGAGCAACCATAAGAATATCTTTCTGTCCTCCTTCATAACTTTAACAGTCATATTGTCACCTTAAAAATTTGTCTGAATATGTAGATTTTTTATTACTGCAATGATAATAACATATTGTATATATTAATGCAAGATTTATTTATTCATATTCATTTTACATTATATTTATAATTAATAAATAATATAACTATTGCAAAAGTACTCAAAGTGGTGTATAATTTATGCGTATTTATTATATTAATTAGGAGTGATTTTGTGGACGAAAAGGATTTTGACAAGCAAAATGAAAATCTCAATTCATCCGAAGAACAGGATGAAAAGATTGTAGCTCCTGCCGAAGAAATACAAGAGGCAAACAATGCCGAGGCAGATGCTACATTGGAAGAAAATGATAATTGGAAGTTTGATGGCGAGGCTCACACCCTCAACAGCAATGTGATTGAAAACGATGTGTTTGAAATTCATATTCCTGAGTCATCAAAGTACGAAACTGCCGAAAGACCAAAAAAGGTTGCAGAAACTCAGCCTCAGGAAGTACCTGCAAAGGCTAAGGGAATCAAGGGCGACAAACTTCAATTTGCTCTCATTTCTGTGGTTTTGGCTATTGTGATTGCCGTGCTTGCAGTTCTCGGCACTTTCTATTATTCAAAGCCGAACACCAATGAAAAAATGAATCCGGGTAACGTTGCTCTCAAAGTCAGCGATACACCTGTTTCAATCGGTATGTATAATTATTATTACAGCTGTATTTCACAGAATTATATCAGTTATGCAAATTATGGCTATTATGATCTTGACCCTACAAAGTCGTTTGATGTTCAAAAAACAACCGACAGCAACGGCAAGGAAGTTTCGTGGTCGCAGCTTTTCAAGGATGAAACAATAAAGCAGATTCAGTACATCACAACTTATTATGAAAAGGCTGTTGAAGATGGCGTAACTCTTACTAAGGCACAGAAAGAGTCAATCAAATCTACACTTGATTCAATCAAGGATTCCGCTACAAAAGACGGCGTTTCGGTGGACAAATATATTTCTGCAACCTATGGCGATTATTGCGGATATGCAACTATTGAAAAAATGCTTACGCAATGCTATATTGCAGAGAATTATTATCAAAGACTTTCGGTAAGCCAAAAGTTTACAGATAAAGAAATCAATAAGTATTTCAAGGATAATAAGAGCGATTACGAAAATGTAACTTTTGCATATCTTCAAGTTCCTTACGAAAATGATGACGCAAACGCTACAATGGAAAAATGCAAAAAATATGCCGCAAAAATCAAGTCTGAGGATGATATGAAAAAACTCATTCCAACCGCTTGCAAGACTTTGATTGATTCTTATGTAGAAAAGGGCTACGCTCAAGATGCAGAATCTTGTGCAGAACTTTTGAGTGCCAATATCGAAGTTTCAATTACTGCAAAGGAAACCGGACTTATTGACGAGGCTGTTGATTGGTTGTTTAACTCCGATACAAAGATCGGCGACGTTCAAGTGTTTGACGATTCAACAAACAAGGTTGTTTATATTTTTTATAAAGTCACCGATCCGGAACCTAACAAGGAAGAAGTTTATTCGGTTCGTCATATTCTCATTATGCCTGACGGTGTGGACACATCCTCAGCAAATATCAATCTTACGGATGAGCAACTTGCACAGGCAAGAAAAAAAGCTCAAAAAATCCTTGATAAATACAACAAGGGCAATAAGACCGAAATTGAATTTGCAAAGCTTGCCGAGAAGTATTCAAAAGATACTCAGTCAACATCAAGCGGCACATCAGGTATCTACGGCGGACTTTGCGGCGGTGTTCAGCAGGGAACAATGGTTCAAAGCTTCAACGATTGGTCTATGGACGATTCAAGAAAATACGGCGACACAGCAATAGTTGATTCAAAGTACGGTTGCCATATTATGTTCTTTGTCAGCAAGCAACCTAAGTATCTTTATGATTGCGAAACTGACCTCAAACAAAAGACAGAAAAAGAATTCACCTATGCTTCCAAGGTTAAGGAATACAAAGGCGGAATGAGCAAGGTCAAGGTTGCAAAGCCTGATATTACATCGGGTGGCAACAGTTCTTCGGCTCAATAAAAAATAGTACTTGTAAAAAGTTCAACAATAGTGTAGAATACTATTGATAAAAAATCATAAAGGATGAAAACAGATGGCAGAAAATAAAGATAAGCTTGCTAAGCTTGAAGCAAAGTATGATAAGGCTTACGAAAGAAAGGATGCACTTGCTGAGCAGATTGAAACTCTCAGAAAAGATATCCTTAACGAGCCTGATCAAAAGAAGAAAAACAAATTGCGTGCGCAGAGAGATGAACTCATCAAAGAGCGTGACAGCATCATCATCACAGAAGATACTGTAAAAATTCCTATGCCTCCAAAGACAAAGAAAATTGTAACAGCTGTTGTTGCAATCATCGTTGTTATTGCTCTTCTTTTTACTTATGTTGCAACAGGTTTTGTTCGCAAGGGCGTGGCAGCAACTCTCGGTTGGCCTCAAAAGACCTTTACCGCATACACACTCACTGACGCAGACGGCGAAAAGCACAACATCAAGGTTAATACATATAACTACTATTTTGCTATGTGCTACAACAACCTTCAGTCTACTGTTAGTGCATATAAGCAGTATGGTATCGACCTTGAAGAAGCAAATATGAATGTTGATTTTGATAAGAAACTCTCTGAGCAAACAAGAACAGAGGACGGCGAAACTGAAACTTGGCTTGAGTATCTTCAAGAGCAGGTTGAGGACAAAATCAAAGATACATATATGAACTACTATAAGGCTGTAAAGGAAAACAAGGGCAAAGACCCTGAAATTACAGACGACCAAAAGAAAGAACTCAAGGAAGCTCTTAAAAACTACAAGACTTCTGCTCATAAGTACGGCTTCACCGTTTCAGGTTATATTGAGGCTGCTATGGGTCACGGCGTAACAAAGGATATTTTCGTTCGTGAAGCAACTATTGCTTATATCGCAGAAAATTATGAATCAGGCCATAAGGAAGATTCAACCACAAAGACATATACAGACAAGGAACTCAACGCTTATAAGAAAAAGAACGAAGCAAAACTTCAGTCTGTAGACATCAAGATGTTTGAGTGTGACAGCGAGGATGACGCAAAGGCATTCAAGAAAGCACTTAAGGCTGACGGTTCAAACTTTGCCGATCTTGCATCAAAGTACTCATCGGATAAGTTTGACAAAAAGGCAAATAAGGACCCTGTTGAAACAACATATAACGATATTAATCGTTTGACAATGGAAGGACTTTCACTTGCCATTTCAACAGCTGACAAGGATAATAAGGATAAGTATCCGGGTCTTGATTGGCTCTTTTCGGCAGACCGCAAGGCAGGCGATGTAAGACAGGATTCAACTACTGTTGTATATGTTGTAAAGCCTACATATATGTCTAAGACAAAGACTGTTAACGTTCGTCACATTCTCATTGCTCCTGAATCATCAAAGTCAAGCAATGACAGCTCATCTTCAAAATCTGCAAAAGAATGCACAGATAAGGAATGGGCAGCAGCAAAGAAAAAGGCTGAAAGCGTACTTGCAAAGTATAACAAGGGCGACAAGACTTCAGAGTCATTCGCAACTCTTGCAAAGTCTAATTCATCAGACGGCAATGCAAGCGAGGGCGGACTTTATGAAAATGTTGTTCCAAACCAAATGGTTCCTACATTCAACGCTTGGTGCTTTGATTCATCACGCAAAGCAGGTGATGTAGCAATCGTTAAGACAGAGTACGGCTATCATATTATGTACTTCGAGGGCAAGAATGACCAGGCTGTATGGCAGTATATTGCACAGCAAAAACTTGCTGCTCAAGAAAGTGAAGACGAAAAGGATTCTGTTACACTTAAAAAGAATTGGTTCGGTTCACGCTACTTTGAAATCGATACAGATATTGATGCTTAATTGACAATTATTTAATGGCGGGAATTTTCTCGCCATTAGTTGTTTAGATAAGGAATTTGTTATGCCGTTGATACCAAATAAGGAAGTTGAACAATTAAAAAAGGAAAACGCTCGATTAAAGGCGGCACTCAGTGAGGCTGAATATGAATGTCAGCGACTCACTATTATTAATTCTAATCTTGAGGTTCAACTCAAGGAGTCAAATCGAGAACTTGAAAAGAACATTGATGTTCTTCAGTCACTAAAGGGCGAAATTGAAGCTCTTGTTGACAATTTAAAATCTAACGACAACAAATAAACAAAGCCATTGCAGATTTGATTTTCTGCAATGGCTTTTTGTTATTCTGTGTATCTTTGTTCCTTTGTGTTTAGGTGACGAACGTCAATGTAGTCAGGCAAACCGTTTCTGTATGGAACTTGCGGAATTCCAACAACAAGAGGTCTGACATAGTTCAAGAATTCTTCTGTAACATAGTTGCCCTCGGCATTTATCCATTCTCTCGGAACAGTCTTAACCGCGTTTGCAACAACCCTTACATCTTCTGTGCCGTATTCAACGCAGTATGGCGAATCGGCTGTTCTCTTAATGGTTGAGAACACACCTGTTTGACCGTCAACAGCTGCTTTAACCGCAACCTCACCAAGGCTGAACGCTTCGTTCATATCAGTGTGTGAAGCGATGTGAGCCGCACTTCTTTGCAAAACTCCCGGTTCAAGTGCCCTTACCTTACAGCCGATTTCGCTTTCAATAACGCTCTTTAGGTATGCGCCGACACCGCTGAGCATAATGTGACCGAACTTGTCTGTGTTTGAAGCTTCAGCACTGATGTAGTTGCCGTCCTTGTCACGGATGCCCTCGCTTACAACGATGATGACGGAATTGTATTTTTCAAGCATTTTGTTTACATCTTTGAGGAATTGTTCGGTTGAAAATGCAACCTCAGGCAAATAAATAAGGTGCGGAGCAAGTGATGTGCCCTCTTTTGCAAGAGCCGCAGAACCTGCAATCCAGCCTGCATCTCTGCCCATTGTTTCGATGATGTGAATACTTTTGATGTTGTAAATTGTTGTGTCGTATGCAACTTCTCTTACGCAAGACGCAATGTATTTTGCGGCACTGCCAAATCCCGGTGAATGGTCAATTCCGACAAGGTCGTTGTCAATTGTTTTTGGTATGCCGACAAATCTGACATCGCTGTTGATTTTCTTGGCGTATTCGCTCATTTGCTTAACGGTGTCCATAGAATCGTTGCCGCCGATGTAGAAAAAGTAGCCGATGTTGTACTTTTCAAGCAGTTCAAATGCTTTTTCAAATTCTTCCTGCGAACCGCTCAACTTGTATCTGCAAGAACCGAGATACATAGCAGGGGAGTGTTTGAGGCTGTTCATCATATACGGTTTGTTTTCAAAAACGGAGCTGAGGTCGATGAGGTGCTCGTTGAAAAATCCCTCAATGCCGTTAATCATTCCATATACTGTTCCGATTTTTTCCTGCTTAAAGGCACAACTTATAGCACCTGCAAGCGAGGAATTAATTACAGCAGTCGGTCCGCCCGATTGCCCGATTATCATATTTTTTTTGTTCATTTAGATTACTCCTGTCTTTTCAATCAACTACCTATTATATATTCTTGCCTCCGCTTTTGCAATAATTATTTATTTAATATTGTATAATTTAGTAAATTTAAAGACACATTGTATTTATCCACAATGTGTCTTCGATTTATATATTGGCGTGTTTCAGGAGCTTTATCGACTGCCTGATAGTTTTTCTTTTTTTATGATTATGCTTTTTATATAGGTTATCAGCACAGTGCCTACAATAATGCCCGTGGCAAGACCGAAAGTGACTATTACCGTCGATTTGAGATTGCTCCAAAATACAACCTTGTCACTATCCAAAAGTCCTTTCATCGTGTAGTACAGCGCACCTCCCGGGATAAGCGGAATTGTGCCCGGCACAAGATAAACATTTGACGGAGCTTTAAGCATTGCGCCCATAGCTTGGCTGTAAAGATAAACAAACAGAGCCGCCGCAAAGTTCGATATAAGCATATTGTCGGTTAAGTGGAAAATCAGCAAATAGAGTGCCCAGCCAAGACCTCCGCCGATTGTAGATGCAATTACATTTTTTTCGCTTACTCTGAAAAAAATTGAAAATCCCAGAGCACCTGTTGTGGCTGTGATAATTTGGAGTATAGTTCTGCTCATTTTAACCCTCCTATCATTATCATAGAAAGTGCATATCCTGCCGCAATTGCAGCAGCGGTCAGCAATGCTTCAATAAATTTGTAAAGACCCGCAACAATGTCCTTGTTGAACATTTCTTGTATGGAGTTTACAAGCAAAAGTCCCGGGATGAACAGCATAATGTCGCCAATCATCACCTTGTCAAGATTGTGTCCCAATCCGATTTTTGTGCATAGGATTGCAAGCAAACCTGCCAAAAAACTCGCCGTAAAGGTGTAAACAATGTTGTTGATGTTTCGCAGTTTGAAATGATTGTCCATAAAGTAGATGAACAAACCGATAACCGCCGCAGCAAGTCCGTCATATATTTCACCGCCGAAAAACACAGCAAAACTGCCTGCCGCAACCGCATATCCGATGCATTTGATAAACGGCTTGTGCTTTGCCTTTTTTGGGCGTTTAATCAAATCGCTGAGTTCTTCAACGCTCGGCTTCTTCTCGCAAATGAATTTGAAAAGATTGTTCAATTCTTCGCTTCTGCCGAGGTCTGTTCCGCTTTTTGTAACACGCACACTTTGTGTAAAATGCTTGCCGTCATCGTTTTTTATTGTTGCAACAATCAGGCTTGTAACAGCATAAATTTCTGTATGCTCAAAGCCGTAAACCTTGCATATTTTTATCAATGAATCCTCAACTCGTTTTACCTGCGTTCCGGTAGAAACATATTGACTGCCAAAGTCAAGCAAACATTCAAGGAACAAATCACATTGTCTATCCGTCATATTTTTACCTCTCTTATTTTTATTATAAGTTTACCCACGATTTTGTCAATACATATTGCGTATATTTAATTGACAAAATAAAATGCGTAATATATAATTTATTTGATACTTTTTAGAGGGAGTTTATTATGAAAAAAATGCTCAACGGTGCTTGGCTTTTTAAGCAAAGCACGGAAAATCACTGGTCAAAAGCAACCGTTCCGGGTTGTAATTTTCTTGATTTGATGGCAAACGGCGTGATTGACGACCCGTTTTTAAAACTTAACGAAAAAGATGTCGAATGGGTCGGCAAAGCTGACTTTGAATATAAACGCACATTTGATGTTTCAAGCGGAGAATTTTCTGCAAACAGAGTTTTGCTGTGTGCTAATATGCTTGACACTATTTGCGATATTTTCGTCAATGGCAAATTTGTTGCTTCGTCTGATAATTGCTTTGTCAAATTTGAATTTGATGTAAAAGAATTTCTTGTTGACGGCGAAAATGAACTTTTGATTTATTTCCATTCTCCCGTCAATTGGGTCAAGGATAAATACAAGGCTTGCATGACTCCTATGAATTCAAACGGTCAAAACGGCATTGTTCATATCCGCAAGCCTCAATGTCACTTTGGTTGGGACTGGGGTCCTGTGCTTCCGTGCAGCGGTATTTCGGATGATATTTATCTTGAATTTGTCAACGAGGGCAGAATAGACGATTTTTCCGTTTCTCAAGTTTGCAATATAACCGATGCAACCGTTGATGCAAAAATCGATTACACCTCATATAAAGATTGCGAATGTAGAATTATTCTCACTTCACCGAGCGGGGAAGTTCTCATTTCAGATGGCAACTCTGCTCATTTTGAAATTGAAAATCCCGAACTTTGGTGGACTTATGATTTGTCCGAAAAATCGGAACAACCACTCTATACCGTAACTGCCGAATTGCTTTGCGACGGATGCGTGGTTGACGAATGTTCAAAGAAAATCGGTATTCGCAAAATAGAACTTAACAGGGAACTTGACGGCTATGGCAAAAACTTTCAGTTCAAGATTAATGATGTGCCTATCTTTGCCAAAGGTGCAAACTATATTCCGCCGGACAGTTTCATAACCCGTTTTGGCAAAAAGGAACTTAATTATCTGCTTGATGCTTTTCAGTTTTCAAATATGAATGTGCTCCGTATTTGGGGCGGCGGATATTACGGCAGCGACGCTCTTTATGATGAGTGCGACAGGCGAGGAATTCTTGTTTGGCAGGACTTTATGTTTGCTTGTCAGGCTTATCCTTTCTTCAATGATGACTTCCTCCAAAATGTAAAAAAAGAGATTGAATATAATGTAAAACGTATTTCCTCTCATCCGTCGCTTGCACTTTGGTGCGGAAACAACGAAATTGAGGATATGCATATGGCTTGGGTCAATATGCCAAAATATATTCTTTGGACAGAAAAGTTCTTTTGGCAAATCCTTGAACCTGAAATCAGAAAATACGACACCCAAACACCGTACACACAAGGCTCTCCAATCGGCAAAGCACACAACGAGGGCGTGTATGCCGACAATATCGGCGACACTCATTTGTGGGGCGTTTGGCACGGCTTGAAGCCTATGAAGTATTACAGAAAGCGAATGACCCGCTTTTGCAGTGAATTCGGCTTTGAATCTCTGCCTGATATGAACAGTATTCGCATTTTCGCCGATAAAACCGACTATGACCTTAACAGCCCTGTTTTTCTCTCTCACCAAAAGTGTATGAACGGCAACGACAAAATGGTGTATTATATCGCAGGTCGCTTTGATTTGCCTGTTCATTTCAGAGATTATGTTTATCTTTCGCAGGTCACACAGCTTGAATGTATCAGGGACGCAACCGAACATTGGCGTAGAAATAAAGGCAGATGCAACGGCTCAATGTATTGGCAGTTCAATGATTGTTGGGGCGTTTGCTCGTGGTCGAGTATAGATTATTACGGCAATTATAAGGCACTTCAATATGGTGCAAAGCATTTTAATGCACCTCTCACCGTGTCGTTTGAAGATACCAAAGAATACATCAAAGTGTTTGTCCTCAATGACAAGCTGACTCCGCAAGAGGTTGAACTTGAATATTCGCTTTTTGATTTTGAAAAGGGTATAATCGAAACAAAGTCGTACGATGTAACCGTTGAAACAAGAGCGTCATTTGATATTCCTGTTTCGTGGCTCAACGATTATGACAAAAAGACAACCGGCATAGTTGCAAGCATAAAACAAAACGGAAAAATCATTGCAAAGAAAACGTGTTTGTTTGATAATGAAAAACATCTCAATTTGCCAAAAGCAAAGCTTAACACAAAGATCTATGTCAAAAATGACAGCGTTGAACTTCATATCAAGACAGATAAGTTTGCCCGTCTTGTAAAGGCAGAATGTTCGGCAACTCACCTGCCGTTTTCCGATAATTTCTTTGATTTGTTGCCAAACGAAGAAAAAGTTATCACTATGAAACTTGACGACAGCGTTACCGCCAAAGAAGTTGCGGAAAACATAGTTGTTTACAGCTTGACGGATATTGAGTTTAATCGCAGCAAGATTAATTCTTTTGTCAAGCGTGCCAAGTTGTATTTTTCACCGGTTAACATCGGCAATGCAATTCATCACGGCAAAGTTCCAAAAGACGAAAAGTTATAATAAAAAGCAGTAGTTACAATCGTTGTAGCTACTGCTTATCTTATTTATTGTATTTAGCCAATAAAGGGAGTGCCTGCTCAAAGTTTACCCCGTACAGTCTTGCGTCTTTATCTTCTATTGTGGCTCTGATACTTTCAAAAACAAATTCACCCGCGATTTCAACTGCTTCGGCAAGAGAATAACCTTGTGTTAATGCACCCACGCAAGCAGAGGAGAACACATCGCCTGTGCCGTAAAAAATATGGTCTATCTTTTGGTGAGCATAAAAACTGTATTTGTTATTTTCGCTGTCGTAGCTCATGATTCCGTATTTGCCGTCATAGTGAGCACCTGTGATGACTGCTTTTGATGCACCGAGGTCGGTGAGCTTTTTGAGCAAATCTGCAATGTATTTGTCATCGTATTCGCTTTTGTATTCGGTGTCGGTCAACAAGCATGCTTCGGTTATATTAGGAACTATGATGTCAGCTTTTGCACATAAGTCACGCATCTTGTTTGCAAAACTTTTGTCAAAATTTCTGTACATTTCACCGTTGTCAGCCATTGCAGGGTCAACAAAAATAAAGTTGTTTTCGGTTTTAAATTCGTCAAAAAGTTTGCACACAACATCAATTTGTTTACTTGATGCAAGATAACCCGTGTAAATTGCGTCAAAATCAAAACGCTCTTTTTTCCAATGCTCGGCAACAAGCGGAATGTTATCTGTCAAATCATCACAAACATAGTGCTCCCAAAGTGTGTGTGTTGACAAAACGGCAGTTGGTATAATGCTCGTTTCAATTCCCATAGCGGAAATAATCGGCAAGGCGACAGTAATAGAACATTTGCCAAGACACGATATGTCTTGTACAGTTACGATTCTTTTCATACAGTCACCTCCGAATTTAAAATATCATATCATATTTTTATGCTTTCAAAAAGTATCAAATTTCAACATAAAACAATATACAGATTTTGTTTCTTATATTTTATAAATAAAGTGTGAACATTTTTTTACCAAATAAAAAACTTTTTTGGATAATCCTACAAAATGATAGAATTATTTTGTTAAATGTGTATATTGTACTTTTATTGAAGTTTTAGTATAATGTGATTATAGATCTGCAATTATATGCTCTATATTAAACTAAATTAATTTGCAATCAAGTGCTCCCAAATCAGAATCGCACTTATAAAAAACAGACAACGCATCCCAAACCGTTGTCTGTTTTTTGTTTTATGTATTTGTTGCAAAAGCTGATTTAATTAACGGCAGCCAAAATTGACTGCCGTTTTGTGGCGGAGAGTGAGGGATTTTGCCGAGGCTGCCGCCTCTATCGCCTCGCTTCACTCGTTGGCACGTTGGCGAAAACAGTCCACCGGACTGTTTTCTTCTGCTTCGCTCCCTCCTTGTTCGAATCCCTCTTTATTCTAACTAAAAAAACAAAAGTGACACCTTACGGTATCACTTCTGTTTTTGTGGCGGAGAGTGAGGGATTCGAACCCTCGGTACGGTATGAGCCGCACAACTGATTTCGAGTCAGCCCCGTTATGACCACTTCGATAACTCTCCGTATATAAAGGCAAAGATTGCTTTGCCTTATTTTTATTATAATTGGAAGTTCCTTATGTAACTGTCGATACAATCCTGAATAATCTTGACTGCTTCTTCCTTTGGCTTAACTTCTGTTACAGATGTGCTCTTGTCGTGTTCAAGAGTCTTGTACACTTCAAAGAAGTGCTTGATTTCGTCAAATCTGTGGCTTGGAAGCTGGTCGATGTTTGTGTATGAATTGTAGTTAGGGTCGTTGACAGGAACTGCAATGATTTTTTCATCTTTTGCTCCGCTGTCTTCCATAACCAAAACGCCGATTGGCTTACATTCAACGATTGTCATCGGTCTGATTTGCTCACTACAAAGCACCAAAACATCAAGAGGGTCGTTGTCGCTGGCATATGTTCTCGGAATAAAGCCGTAGTTTGCAGGGTAGTGAGTTGATGTAAACAAAACTCTGTCAAGTTTGAGCATACCTGTTTCCTTATCAAGCTCGTACTTGTTCTTTCCGCCTTTTGAAATCTCGATTACAGCGTAGAATTGGTCTTTCTTAATACGCTTTGGAGATATGTCGTGCCAAATGTTCATAAACGCTCCTCCTTAAATAGTATGACAGTATAATAACATTATAGAAATGATTTGTCAATTTTAAATTTGCATTTTTTCTTTTTGAGTGATATTATTAATATATCAAAATTATAGGAGAATATTATGGTTGCAATCATTGATTACGGTGCAGGCAATTTGCAAAGCGTGAAAAAGGCTTTGGATTTTATCGGTGCAGAAAGTAAGATTACGGATAATAAAGACGAGATAAATGCGGCATCTCACATTATCCTACCGGGTGTCGGCTCTTTTGCAGATGCAATGAACTGTATCAGAGAACGCGGACTTGAAGAAACAATCAAAGAATCGGCTGACGGCTCAAAGCATTTTTTTGGTATCTGCCTTGGACTTCAGCTTCTTTTTGAAACAAGCGAAGAATCACCGGGTGTAAAAGGTCTTGGAATTTTCAAGGGCGATATTGTCACTATTCCGAAAAATAACGGACTAAAAGTTCCGCACATCGGCTGGAATAGTGTAAAACTTAATCAAACAAACGGCATATTTGAGGGAATAAAGGACGAAAGCTATTTTTATTTTGTACATTCTTATTATCTCAAAAACGCCGATAAAGATATTGTTGCGGGCACAACACAATACGGTGTGCCTATTCAATGCGCTGTGCAAAAGGGCAGAGTTTGTGCCACACAGTTCCATCCCGAAAAAAGCAGCGAAGTAGGACTTGCGCTTCTTAAAAATTTTGTGAATAGGGAGGACTGAATATGTACGCAAAAAGAATAATTCCGTGCTTGGATGTTAAAAATGGTAGAGTAGTAAAAGGCGTTTCGTTTGTTGATTTGCGTGATGCAGGCGACCCTGTTGAATGTGCGGCGGCTTATGACAAGCAGGGCGCAGACGAACTTGTGCTCCTTGACATAACCGCAACTCACGAGGGCAGAAGTACCATGATTGATATTGTTTCGAGGGTTGCCGACACCGTATTTATTCCGTTTACCGTCGGCGGCGGAATAAAAACCGTTGATGATTTCAAGGAACTTTTGCGTGCGGGTGCCGACAAAATTTCTGTCAATTCCGCCGCTGTTCGCAATCCCGATTTAATCAATGAAGCTGCATACAAATTCGGCTCTCAGTGTGTAGTTGTTGCCATTGATGCAAAACGCAAGACGGACGGCGGTTGGGAAGTTTATCTCAACGGCGGCAGAATTCCGACAGGTATCGACGCTGTTGAATGGGCTGCTGAAGCAGAAAAAAGAGGCGCAGGCGAAATTCTTTTGACCTCTATGGATTGTGACGGTCAAAAAACAGGATATGATATTGAACTCACCCGTGCCGTGTCCGAAAAAGTCGGTATTCCTGTCATAGCTTCGGGCGGCGCAGGCAAGGCAGAACATTTTTTGGACGCTTTTGTTGACGGCAAGGCAGATGCGGTTCTTGCGGCAAGCTTGTTTCATTTTAACGAACTTCCTATCCCTGTGCTCAAGGATTATCTTGCAAAAAATAATGTTAGCGTAAGAAGATGATAATTTGACAAACAGTGAAAATTCGGCAGCTGATAAACAGTATAAAAAAATGACAAGGACCCCGGTTAATAAACTTATATTTATCTTGTCTGTTCCTACTGTTATCAGTATGCTCATAACAACAATATATAATATGGCGGACACCTATTTTGTGTCTAAAATCAGCGTTTCCGCTTCGGGTGCAACGGGCGTTGTGTTCAGCCTTATGGCTGTTTTTCAGGCATTTGGTTTTATGTTCGGTCAGGGCGCAGGCTCGATTGTTTCAAGACGGCTCGGTGCAAAAGATGTTGAAACGGCAAGAAAATTTTGTTCAACCGCATTCTTTTTGTCGCTTGGCATAAGCACCGTTATTGCGGTTGTCGGTTTGTTCTTTTTGGATGAATTGATGTCGTTTCTCGGCAGTACCGAAACGATTTTGCCTTACGCAAAACAGTACGGACTTTATATTCTCATTTCGGGTCCGGCTATGTGCACAAGCTGTGTAATGAATAATATTTTGCGATACGAGGGACTTGCCCGACTTGCTATGATCGGACTTACTTCGGGTGGTATCCTCAATATTGCTCTTGACCCTTTGTTTATTTTTACATTTAATATGGGTATTTCGGGTGCAGGTCTTGCAACTGCAATCAGTCAGTATTTGAGTATGGCGATTTTGCTGTCTGCTTTTATTATGAAAAAGTGCCAATGCAGAATTAATTTAAAATATGTTCGACTTAACGGCAGGGATATTTGGGAAATTGTTGCAACGGGATTTCCGAGCTTTATGCGTAACGGACTCGGCAGTTTGTCAACAATGATTCTCAATGTTATGGCTTCGCCTTACGGCGACACCTGTATTGCCGCTATGAGCGTTTCAAATAGGTGCTCAATGCTGATTTGCAGCGTGTGCGTCGGTATCGGTCAGGGGTTTCAGCCTGTCAGTGCGTTCAATTACGGCAGTAAGGACTTTGATCGTGTTCGCAAGGCAATTGATTTTTTGTGGGTGTACGGAACGATTGCCGTAACCGTTCTTTCGGGCATTATGTTTATCTTTGCTCCGTGGGTTATCGGTCGGTTCAGAAGTGAAGCAGAGGTTGTTGAAGTCGGTGCAACCGCACTCCGTTATCTCTGCGTTTCGCTTGTATTTTTTCCTACCGCACTCACCGCAAATATGACATTTCAGAGTATCGGCAAAAAGGGCAGGGCGCTGTTCCTTGCCTGCTGTCAAAACGGACTTTTCTTTGTTCCGCTTGCTCTTGTTTTGCCGAGATTTTTCGGCATTGTCGGCTTGGAACTTTCACAACCTATAGCCTATGTTTTGGCGGCTGTTGTGTCTGCTCCGTTTCTTGTTGCTTTCAAAAAACAATTAAGAAAATGTTAACATTTGCGCTGTTGACTTTTATACACCTGTATGTTATATTCTAATTAAAGACAGGGGAGTAATTCCACGGTTATCGTGTGTTAAGTCAACATCATGCCGACATAGGCTGGCTTAATTGTAGAGAATGAGACTTGTGCATAGTGCAGATACTATGTATGAGTCTATTTTTATATAAAAATGCAAGGCACAAAAGCCTGCGTTGTAGTATATTCTAACGGAAGGTGTACTGTATGAAAGAGTATTTGAAAACGAAAGAAGAAGTGCTTGCCGGTGTAAAGTCGGAGCAAAGCGGTATTTCGTCTGCCGAGGCTTCGTCACGACTTGAAAAAAACGGCAAAAACAAACTTGCAGAGGGCAAAAAAGATAGTCTTATCAAACGCTTTTTGTCTCAGCTTGCAGACCCGATGATTATCATTTTGATTGTTGCGGCAGTAATCAGCGCTGTCACAGCCACAGTTGGCGGTGAGGGCGAGGGCTATGCCGATGTTATCATCATTATGGTGGTTGTAATCATCAATGCGGTTTTGGGCGTTTATCAGGAAAGCAAGGCAGAAAAAGCGATTGAAGCCTTGCAAGAAATAGCCGCCGCCACATCAAAGGTTATTCGTGACGGCAAGGTTGTCACAGTAAAGAGCGAGGACATCGTTGTTGGTGATGTTGTTGTTCTTGAAGCGGGCGACAGCGTTCCTGCCGATTGTCGAATTATCGAATGTGCCTCTATGAAAATTGAGGAATCTGCACTTACGGGTGAATCCGTGCCTGTAACCAAAACAGCAGAACCTATTGACCCGCTCGGCTCTGACGATGTTCCACTCGGCGACAGAAAAAATATGTGCTATATGGGTTCATCGGTTGCATACGGCAGAGGCAAGGCGGTTGTTGTTGCCACGGGTATGGATACCGAAATGGGCAAGATTGCCGACGCACTCACACAGGCAAAGGATGAGGAAACCCCTCTCCAAATCAAACTTAATCAGCTTTCAAAAATATTGTCGTTCATAGTTTTGGGCATTTGCGTATTCATCTTTGCATTTGATATTGTTCGTGCACTTGTTGTCGGCGATGCAATCACTTTGTCCTCAACATTGTCGTTCTTTATGGTTGCGGTTTCTCTTGCCGTTGCGGCTATTCCTGAGGGACTTGCTGCCGTTGTAACTATCGTTCTTTCAATCGGTGTAACAAAGATGTCAAAGCGTAATGCGGTTATCCGTAAACTCACAGCGGTTGAAACTCTCGGTTGTACACAGATTATTTGTTCGGACAAAACAGGCACGCTCACTCAAAACAAGATGACCGTTGTTGATTATAAGGGTACAGATGAAAGACTTCTTGCAACAGCGATGGCTCTTTGCTGTGATGCGGAGCTTCAGGATGACGGAACGGTTAAGGGTGAACCTACCGAAGCCGCACTTGTTGCGTATGCAGACAAACTCGGCTTGAAGAAAAATGAACTTGAAGATTCTTTCCCAAGAGTCGGCGAAGCACCGTTTGACTCAGGCCGAAAGATGATGTCAACAATCCACAAAACTCCAAACGGTTTTGTTCAGTACACAAAGGGTGCTCCCGATATTGTTCTTTCACTTTGCACAACTGCATTTGTTGAGGGCAGAAAAGTGCCTATGACAGACGAAATCCGTCAGGCTATTTCCGATTCAAACAAGGAAATGGCAGACCAGGCTCTCCGTGTTCTTTGTGCGGCTATGAGAACTTACAGCGAACAGCCGTCAAACGAACCCGACGAACTTGAACAGGACCTTTGCTATATCGGTTTGACAGGTATGATTGACCCTGTTCGTCCTGAGGTTGTTGATGCAATCAAGGAATGTAAGAGTGCCGGTATTCGCCCTATTATGATTACAGGCGACCACAAGGACACAGCCGTTGCTATTGCAAAACAGCTTGGTATCATCGGCGAAAATCAAAAGGCTGTCACAGGTATGGAACTCAATTCTATGTCTGATGAAGAACTTGACGAGCATATCGAGGAATATTCGGTTTATGCTCGTGTTCAGCCGGAACATAAGGTTCGTATTGTTCAAGCGTGGAAAAAGCGTGGAAAGATTACCGCTATGACGGGTGACGGCGTAAATGACGCTCCGTCAATCAAGAATGCCGATATAGGTGTCGGTATGGGTATCACAGGCACCGATGTAACAAAGAATGTTGCCGATATGGTGCTTGCGGATGATAACTTTGCAACAATCGTTTCTGCGGTTGAAGAGGGCAGACGAATTTACGATAATATTCGTAACTCAATTCAGTTCTTACTTTCGTCAAATCTTTCCGAGGTTCTTTCGATTTTCTTTGCAACCCTTTGCGGTTTCACATTGTTTGAGCCTGTTCATCTCTTGTGGATAAATCTTATCACCGACTGCTTCCCGGCACTTGCTCTCGGTCTTGAAAAAGGTGACCCTGACATTATGAGCCGTAAGCCTCGTAACAGCAGAGACGGCATTTTTGCAGGCGGTATGGGTTTTGACTGTGCTTATCAGGGTGTTATGGTAACTGTGCTTACTCTCGTTGCTTATATTCTCGGTATTGTTATGGCAAGCCCTGAGCATATGACCTTGTCACAAATCCTTGCAGTTAATGATGCAAACGAAGCGACTCATTTGCTTCACCAAAACGGTATGACAATGGCATTCCTGACACTTTCTATGGCAGAGATTTTCCATTCGTTCAATATGCGCTCTCGCCGTCAGTCAATTGCCAAGATGGGCAGTATGAACTGGTATCTTGTCGGTGCAATGGTTCTTTCGCTCGTGCTTTCAACTGCGGTTATCTACATTCCGTTCCTTAGCAATGCGTTCAACTTCGCTCCTATTGATGCAAGAGAATATTTCACAGCACTTCTCCTTGCATTTATGGTTGTTCCGATTGTAGAAATCGTAAAGCTTATCCAGCGCAAAGCGAATAAATAACGAACAAATCCCGAAGCCAAACGGTTTCGGGATTTTACTTTACTTTGTATGTGAAAGGGTGTAATATGTGGTAAAGAGGTGATATGTATGTGGTGGTTGTTTGCATTGCTTTCTGCGGTCTTTGCCGCATTGACTTCAATTCTTGCCAAGGTGGGAATAGAGGGCGTTGATTCAAATTTGGCAACGGCAATCCGCACAATGGTTGTTGTCGGTATGTCGTGGCTTATGGTGTTTGTTACAAATGCACAGTCGGGCATAACAAATATCGGCAAAAAGAGTTGGATATTCCTTGTGCTTTCGGGTCTTGCAACGGGTGCTTCGTGGCTCTGCTACTACAAGGCAATCCAAATCGGCGATGTTTCAAAAGTTGTGCCTATTGACAAATTGAGCGTTGTGTTCACTCTCGTGCTTGCATTTATTTTCTTGCACGAAGAATTTAACGCAAAGTCGCTTGTCGGCTGTATTCTTATCGCAGCAGGCACATTGTTTATGGTATTATAAGAATAAAAGAGGACTGATGTTTCAGTCCTCTCAGACTGTCGATAAAGCTCCTGAAACACGCCAAAATATAATCAACCGAATAATGCCTCCTCTTTTAGCAAAAGGGGAGGTGGCAACACGAAGTGTTGACGGTGGGGTTTAAAAATGCTGTAAGTAGTGAACTTACAGCATTTTTGGCGTTTTTCGTTTTTTGCTCGGGGGCGGTACCTATGTACAGCTCCCACTCGCAAGAAAACGAAATTCAGAAACTTTCTCAACAGCCTACAGCGTGTCGAAAACACTTTTTCGACACGCTGAGAGGGCTGATGTTTCAGTCCTCTTTGTTTGTTATTATGCACGGGCTACCATTTCGCCGTACTGTTCTTTTGATTTTTTAATGAATTCTTCAACCTGAAGTGCAGACGGCATAGCGTCCGAACAACTGTGTGATGAAATCAATATGCTTGCCGAAGCAGAGCCGAATTCAAGGCAGTCAATAATGTCTTTGCCTTGAAGCAAGCTGTAAAGGAACGATGAGCCGTAGCCGTCGCCACCGCCAAAGCCTTTGAGCATAACAGCAGGGAACGGCTTGATGTTGTAGAACTTGCCGTCATTTGTGTATGCTGTTGAACCGTCTTTGCCGTGCTTGATTACACAGATTGACGCACCGAAACTCTGCCAATATTTTGCGGATTCAGGGTCACTGCCTTTAACACCGATAATGCCTTCTGTTAGGTCAAATTCCTCACGGCTGCCCATAATGATGTCGGCATTCTGTGCAACGATGCTGTAATATACGGCGATTTCGTCCTTGCTTTTCCAGGTGTATTCTCTGTAATCTATGTCAAAAACAATTCTTGTGTTGTTTTTCTTTGCAAGCATCATAGCTTTGAGGCAAGCCTCTCTTGACGGACTTTTTGCAAGTGCCGTACCGCTGATAACTATTGCTTTTGCCGATGCAATGTAATCCTCGTCAATGTCCGCAGGTTCAAGGCAAAAATCCGCAACATTGTCCCTGTACATAAGAATTGATGAAGCTTCTTTTGAAAGAATTTCGGTAAATGTAAGACCGATTTTTTCGCCGTTCTTTGCTCTTGTGATTTTGGAAGTGTCAATGCCTTCTTTTTCAAAATAATCAACCACAAAGTCGCCGAATTGGTCGTTGCTTACGCAACCGAAGAATCCAACCTTGCAGCCGAGCCTTGCCAAACCAACAGCAATGTTTGCAGGTGAACCGCCGACATATTTGTTGAAGTTTGCCGATTCCGACAACGGTCTGTACATGTCCGTTGGATTAAAGTCAATTGCAATTCTGCCGATTGGTATAAAATCAAGCGGCTTTGACATATCAAATGTTACATAATTTTGCATAATATTTACCCCTTTATATGCTAAAATGTTTTGTCCTTGTTTGTCTTGCTTGCGCCAAATATTTAGATTTTATAAAAAAGCAGAGTTGTCCGTAAGCCGAGTTCTGTCGTGGACGATTATCTATCTCGACAAGATGTTGCCACCTTGCTCAAGCCACCCGTCGGAGTTATGTGGCGAGCAACCAACTCTCCGGTCGGTGTTGCAGCGGATAGGGTTTACATGGCAGAGAATGTCTCCACTCTCTCGGTGAGCTCTTACCTCGCCTTTCCACCCTTACCGTAAAACGGCGGTTTATTTCTGTTGCACTTTCCCTAAGGTCACCCTCGGCGGCCGTTAGCCGTTATCCTGCTCTGTGCTGCTCGGACTTTCCTCATAGTCAAAGACTACGCAATCGTCTGGACAACTCTATCTTATATAATAAATTATTCCGACTCAAAATGCAATATTAAATAAAAAAAGTTGAAAATATAATTAATATGGTGTACACTTAATTTAAAATAAGAATTCTAAAATAAAGGAAGGGTGTTCGTATGCCTCGCTTTGATAAAGAGGGCTTTAACCCTAAAAAAAGAATAGATAATGACCAAAGAGACAGAAGCGTTCCCGTTGATGAGGATTATTTCAGCGTCTCCGATTTTGACGATGAAATTATCGATAATCAAAACACGGCGGATTACGATTTGGATGCTTTTATGCAGGAACTTGATGAGCCGAAACGCTCAAACCGCCAAAGTGCAGACGGCTTTGTGCCACAGGTTTATCTTGATGAAGATGCCAAAAGACGCAAAGAAAATGAGGAAAGAGCACGCCAAAGACGGGAAACAACCCGACCTCCTCGCCGTAAAAGACGAAACGGCTCAAGACCGAATAAAGCAAAAAATATTTTTAGAGCCATTTTAGCTGTTATTCTTGCGTTGATTATCGGTGCAGGCTGTTTTGTCGGCAACGTTATGGGCAAAGTCACCTATGATGACACTCGCAAAAATCAGTATGTCAGCAAATCGGATTTAGCTCGTTCGTCAAGCGTAACAAATATTCTTTTGCTCGGTGTTGACGCTCGCAATCCAAAGGACGACACCGCTTCCCGTTCCGATTCAATGATGCTTATTTCTATTGATAAGGCACATAACTGCATAAAAATGATTTCGTTTTTGCGTGACACTTGGTTGTACATTCCGTGCGTTGACAAAAAGCAACGTCTCAATGCCTCCTGTCAGTATGACGGCTACAACGGTGTTGTTGATACTATCGAGTATAATTTCGGAATAGATATTGACGGATATGTCGTTGCAGATTTTGAAATGTTCAAGGTACTTGTTGACAGCATTGGCGGTGTAGAGGTTGAAGTAACCGAGAAAGAAGCCAAAGAAGTAACCTCTCACAAGGGCAGATACGGCAATGTCAAGCTTGACGCAGGCAAGTACAAATTAACGGGCGAACAGGCTCTTGCTTATTGCAGAATAAGAAAGATTGACACCGACTTTATGCGTGCTTACCGTCAAAGAACTGTTATGCAGGCAATTCTCAAGAACGTAAAATCCGCAAATCCTGTCAAGCTTGCTATGATGGCATCAAAAGCGGCACCGTATATTCAGACCAATCTTTCAAAGGCAAAAATTATTTCTGCAGGCATAAAGGCACTTCCGTGCCTCAGTGATATGGCAGAGGTTCGTGTTCCGTTTGACGGCACTTGGAATTATGCAAATATCGGCGGTGCAAGTGTTATTACTATTGATGTTGATAAAAATAAAGAACAGTTGCAGGATTTGATTTATAACAAATCCGCTGCGGAAATCAGAGCAGAACAAAGCAAATAAATAGACTGTTGTAGCTTGTTTTGAACTGTTTTGACAATATTATTGGTGTATTTGTTTACACTTTGTAAATTGACTTTGATATTCCGGTTTGATATAATATTAAAAGCTTGTTTTTAGGCTATATATGATAAATTGGAGAAAAATTATGCTATCAGTTATTCCTGCCCCTAAAAAGGCGAAAGAACTTGGCGGAGTGTTCGTTTTGCCGGCTCGCTTAAAAGTGATGTCGGATTTTGACCTTCCTCTCTTGGAGGGCAGAGTTGATTTTTGCGAAAACGAATCTGATGCAACCGTTGTTATCATTAAGGACGAAAGTGTTGCAAAAGAGGGCTACACTCTGGGAGTTACAAGAGAGCGTATCGTTATTTTGGCAAGCCAAAAAATCGGTGTTTATTATGCGCTTCAAACTGTAAGAAAAATTGCTCATGTTGATACAGGAGGCAGGGAAGTACCTTGCTGTGATATTGAGGATGAGCCTCGTTTCTCATTCAGAGGCATTTCGCTTGATGTGTCACGCCATTTTTATGATGTTGATTATATCAAACAGTACATAAATTGGATATTTATGGAAAAACTCAATGTCTTTCATTGGCATTTGACCGATGATGTGGGATGGCGAGTTGAAATCAAAAAGTATCCGCTTTTGACTGAAATCGGCTCAAAGCGTGCTTATACACAGCTTGACGGCTGGCAGTCAACAAAGATGGAAAAAAAGCCGTATTCCGGCTATTATACACAGGAGCAGATTAAAGAAATCGTTGCTTATGCAAAGGAACGAGGAATCACCGTTATTCCCGAAATTGATTTCCCTGCTCACTGTGCGGCTGTTTTTTCTGCTTACAGCAACCTTGCGTGCAGAGATTTGAAACGAGATGTTCCGGGTTATTTTGGTGCAAAAATTCCGACAAAGCTTTACGGGCAAAAGGATTGGAACAGAACTCTTTGCATGGGTAAGGAAGAAAGTTTGCAGTTCGTTTATGATGTTCTTGACGAAATCTGCGAGATGTTCGATTCACCGTATATTCACCTTGGCGGTGACGAAGCTCCGATGGATGAATGGAAAAAATGTCCTAATTGCCAAAGGGTAATGAAAGAGAACAATCTCAAAAATGAAGAAGAACTTCAAGGCTGGTTTGAGAATAAAGTGTCGCAGTTCCTTAAAACAAAGGACAGACAGATGATTGGTTGGAACGAAATTCTTGCAGCCGACAATCTAAATAAGAACGACAAGAATATTGTTGCGCAGTATTGGACACCGATTCGTGACAGAAAAGCAGAGGCATATGTCAACAACGGCGGAAAAATGATTATGAGTAATCATCAATCCTTCTATTTTGATATGCCTTATGCCAAGTATCCACTTAAAAAAACATATGAGTATAAGCCTGAAAACTTTGGTGTAACCAAGGATAATGTAAAAAATGTTCTTGGTGTTGAGGGCGAAGTTTGGACAGAATGGATTAGAGACAGAGAAAGACTCGAAATGCTTGTTTTCCCAAGAATGCAGGCACTATCGGAAGTTGCATGGTCACCTGAAGAAAAGCGTGATTTTG
This sequence comes from uncultured Eubacterium sp., assembly GCF_934525195.1. Classification (GTDB taxonomy): domain Bacteria; phylum Bacillota; class Clostridia; order Oscillospirales; family Acutalibacteraceae; genus Eubacterium_R. Next base: position 154,860 of record NZ_CAKSZA010000001.1, on the reverse strand, counting down.
CAGACTTCAAAGCAAGACTTGATGATTTCAAACCGACTTTTGACGCTTTGGGAATCAATTATGCGGTTGATAAGATTTCTTTGCCAAAGAATCCTTTTAAGCGTTCAAAGATTTTAAAACTGTTTTCAAAGGGCAATACCGACCTTGAAAATCAATTAAATGCTCAATATAAATCTAAAGGAGAACGATAAAATGAAATTTAAAGATTTTCCGCAGGCAGTCATTGATGAAAATGTTGATTATACCGTAAAGGAAATCACCAATGTCATCAAGAGATACGGTCCTCGTGAGTCCGGTAATAAAAACTGCCTTGCAACCCAAAAACACATTGACAAAGAAATGAAGCCGTTTTGTGATGAAACAGGCTTTGAAGAATATAAAATGGCTCCAAAGGCATTTTTGCACTTCACCAAAACCGTTTCCGTAACAATCATTTTGGCAGTTGTTGTTTGCCTTGCATTGGTGTACACAGGCGTTTTCAGCGGTGTAGGCGGTTCGGATTTCTTCGTTCCGCAGTGTATCGTTGGCGGTGTTGTTGCAATCGGTCTTTTCATCACAGCAATGGAGTTCTTGTTCTACAAAGAGTTCTGTGATGTTTTCTACAAGAAGATTGACGGACACAACTATTATGCCGTTCGCAAGCCACAGGGCGAAGTTAAGAGAAGAATCATCATCTCGGGTCACTGCGACTCTGCTTATCAATGGCGTCACATTTATTATGCAAAGGGCAAAATTCCGCTTATGGGCATTTGTATGGGCGGAACAATCGGCGGTGCAATTATTTCTGTAATCGTTGCAATCATCGCTATTATTGCTAATTTTGTTGATATGGGCGCTTTCGGCGACTTTATGTTGAATTACAGCTTCTATTTCCATGTAATCACCGCACTCTTTATGGTAACTCTTTATCTTTTCGTTGATTTCAAAACTATTTCACCGGGTGCAAATGATAACCTTACAGGTACTTATTCTGCCGTATGTGCACTTCGTATGCTTGATATGGCAGGCGTTGAGTTTGAAAACACAGAAGTTGTTGCTATGATTACCGACGGTGAGGAAGCAGGACTTCGCGGTTGCAAGAACTGGGCAAAGAATCATAAAGATGAATATGTAAATTCAGGTGTAGAAACTGCTGTTCTTTGCGTTGATACTCTCACAGACCTTGAATATCTCAATGTTTATTCCCGTGATATGACAGGCATGGTTAAACACTCACAGCCTTTCAGCCAACTTGTTATGGATTCTGCAAAGGAAGCCGGTCACGATGATTTGAAGTTTGCAAATGTATTCTTCGGTTCATCAGACGCTGCTGCATTCACACAAGAGGGAATCACAGCAACTTGTCTTGCCGCTATGGACCCTACTCCTGCCGATTACTATCACAATGTTCGTGATAATTACGACAGACTTGTTCCTGAAGCAATCAAAACAGGCTATGAGGTTATCCTTTCAACCATTTTCAATTTTGACGAAAAAGGACTTAACTAACATATAATTAAAGAAATCCTGCTTTTTGGTAGGGTTTCTTTTAATTTATCTTTTATTTTATATTGTATCTTATTGTATTTTATGGTAGAATGAATACATATATTAAATCATCGGAGGAATAAATATGTACAACGATTATTACGATTCAATCGCCAAGGTTGCCGAAACCGACAGCGAGGTAGCAGACGCAATGGCGCTTGAACTTAAGCGTCAGAGAGAAAATATTGAGCTTATCGCTTCAGAGAACCTTGTATCTCCTCAGGTCATGGCGGCTATGGGTTCTGTTCTCACAAATAAGTATGCAGAGGGCTTGCCTGCAAAGAGATATTACGGCGGATGCCAGTATGTTGATATTGTTGAGGAAATCGCTATCAAGCGTGCTTGTGAACTCTTTGGTTGCAAGTTTGCAAATGTTCAGCCTCATTCGGGTGCACAGGCAAACACAGCAGTTTATCTTGCACTCCTCAAGCCGGGCGACACCGTTATGGGTATGAGCCTTGACAACGGCGGACACCTCACTCACGGTTCACCTGCAAACATTTCGGGCAAGTATTTCAATTTTATTCCTTACGGTGTAAACGAGGAAGGATATATTGACCTTGCCGCTTTTGCAAAGCAGGTAAATAAGGTTAAGCCAAAACTTGTTGTAGCAGGTGCTTCGGCTTATCCAAGAGAAATTGACTTTGCAACAATGGCAGATATTGCTCACGCAAACGGCGCAATGTTTATGGTTGATATGGCTCACATTGCAGGTCTTGTTGCAGCAGGACTTCATCAGTCACCGATCCCGTATGCAGATGTTGTTACAACAACTACACACAAAACACTTCGTGGCCCTCGTGGCGGTCTTATCCTTTGCAACAACCCTTATCTTGCAAAGAAACTTAATTCTGCTGTATTCCCTGGCACACAGGGCGGTCCTTTGATGCATGTTATCGCAGGCAAGGCAGTTTGCTTCGGCGAAGCTCTCAAACCTGAATTTAAGGAATATCAACAGCGTGTAATCGACAATGCACAGGCTCTTGCAAAGGGTCTTATTTCAAGAGGTCAAAACCTTGTTTCAGGCGGTACCGATAACCACCTTTGCCTCCTTGATTTGAGAGGTACAGGCGTAACAGGTAAGGAACTCGAAGCAAGACTTGATGAGGTACATATCACTCTCAACAAGAATACCGTTCCAAACGAGCCTTTGTCACCGTTCGTTACTTCAGGTGTTCGTATCGGCACTCCTGCCGCTACAACAAGAGGTCTTAATGAAGAAGATTTTGACAAGATTGCAGAGTTCATCTCTCTCGCAGTTACAGATTATGACGCAAAGAAGCAGTACATTCTTGACGGCGTTGCCCAAATCTGTGCAAAGTACCCACTTTATGAGTGATTGATGTTGCATTATGATTAACTTGCTTGGCAGAATATTCGGGGTTTTTATGAACCTCGTTTATTCGTTCTTTAAGCTGAATAAAACCAAAAATCAGGTTGCGTTTATCTCTCGTCAGAGCGAAACTCCGTCACTTGATTTTCAGTATCTTATTGATGAAATTCAAACAAATTATCCGCAGTATGAGGTAGTTGTCCTTTGCAAAATGATACCTGCCTCTTTTGGCGGAAAAATCAAATATGTCGGCGAAATGTTCAGGCAAATGAAGGCGCTTTCGCAATCAAAGGTAGTTGTGCTTGACGGCTATTGCATTTTGGCTTCTGTTCTTAATCATAAAAAGGACTTGAAAATTATCCAAATTTGGCACGCACTCGGAGCGTTCAAACGCTTTGGCAAATCTGTTCTTGATATGCCGGGCGGCAAATCTTCCGCAACTGCCAATGCTTTCAAAATGCACAGGAACTATGATTTGATTGCCGCATCGGGCGACAAATGCGTTCCGTTCTTTGCCGAGGCTTTCGGTCAACCCGAGGAAAAGTTTATTCCAATCGGTATTCCGAGAATGGACTATCTCACCGACAGCGAAAAAAATGCAAAGGTTGCGCAGAATATTTATTCTGTCTATCCCGAGCTTTCTAACGACAAAAAAACTATCCTCTATGTTCCGACCTTTAGGGACAAGCCGGAGGATATTGAAGCACTCCACAAAATGACGGATGACTTCGTTTCAAAGGTTGATTATTCAAAATATAACCTTATTGTGAAGCACCATGTGGTCGATACCAATTTAGAAGAGGTTTATATTGATTCAAGTCAAAATGTTCTCCACGGCGAGCATTTTTCGGGTATGGATTTTATGTGCGTTTCCGATTTTGTTGTGACGGATTACAGCTCCGTTATTTATGAAGCTGTGCTCAAGAATTTGCCGATATATATCTTCTGCTTTGACGGCGAAAGGTATCTTGACGAGCGTGGATTTTACATTGATTTTTGGCATGATATTCCTGCCGTATATGGCAAAACAAGCGAGAAAATCCTGTCGCTGATTGACAACAACACAACCGTTGAAGATGAAAAAATCGCACAGTTCAAAACTGATTATGTGAACAAAAAGTTTGACAGTATCACGCATATTTACGGCGAAATTATTGATTCGCTTATGCGTGGCGAATATGACAATAAATATAATTACAAGGCATAGTATGGGAAAAATCAAGTCTGCGCTTTATCCTCATTTGCAAAGAATGAGATATAAAAACTTAATATCCGCCTTTGAAAAAGGGAAGAAGTGCAAAATGCTTGAAAATCAAATTCTTATGCTGTGCACATCAAAGGGCAAACTTGGCGGCAATCTTGCGGCTGTTAAAAACTATATTGAGCAAAAAGAACTTGATTATAACATCATTACCGTTACTTCAAAAGAGCAGATGACGCCCGATGAACTCGGCAAAACAATGGCTCAAAGTAAGTATATTATGGTTGATGATTATGAGCCGATGGTGTATGTCCTCACTCTTCGTGACGGTCAGCATCTTGTTCAGCTTTGGCACGCAATGGGAGCGTTCAAACGCTTTGGCTATTGTCGAGGCACTGCGGAATCGGGTTCACTCACCCATAAGAATTACACCGAGGCTATTGTTTCGTCACCCGAACTTTGCCAAATTTATGCCGAGTCGTTCGGTATATCGGTTGACAAAATTAAGCCTGTCGGCACTCCGAGAACGGATTTGTTCTTTGATGAAGAATATGTCGCTTCGGCAAAAAAACGGCTTTATGACCGTGCGCCGAGCCTCGTCGGCAAAAAGATTTGCCTTTTTGCTCCGACCTTTAGGGGTCAAAATGTAAACGATGCTTATTATCCCGAAGATTTCATCGACCTTCAGGGTCTGTCAAATTCACTCGGTGATGATTGGGCAATTATCGTCAAACTTCACCCGTTCATTAAGGGTAAGTTCAATATCCCCGATTGCGAAAGAATTTTTGATTTCAGCGATGAAAGGGAAATTAACGACATTCTTTTTATCACGGATGTCCTTGTCACGGATTATTCCTCCGTGATTTTTGAAAATGCAATTATCGGCAATTCGGCTGTTCTGTATGCTCCCGATTATGAGGAGTACAACAGCAACCGTGGCTTCTATTTTGATTATAAGGATTATTCTTGCGGTAGTATTGTATCCAATCAAAATGAACTTGCCGATGCCATAAAATCTATAACAAACAATAATGATGATTACATTGCGTTTAAAAAACGATTTGTGTCCCTTTGTGACGGTCATTCTTGCGAACGCTTTGTCAAAGAAGTATTAGAGGAAGGTTAATATGCTTCAGCTTTCAGATAAATATAAAAATATGAAGCCTTCGGCAACAAGAGAAATATTGAAAGCAACTTCCGACCCGTCTGTGATTGCTTTTGCAGGCGGTTCTCCGGCAGTTGAGGCTTTCCCTTGCGATGAGGTGAAAAAAATCAGCGCAGAGATTTTGGAAGAAAATCCTGTTTCTGCTCTTGTTTACGGTGTTTCGGAGGGTTATGAGCCACTTCGCAAAACCGTTAAGAATTGGTTGAAAAAAAGGAATAATATCGGCACGGATAACGATTCTGTTATCATCACGGCAGGCGGAACGCAGGTTATGGATATTGCAACGAGGGTTCTCACCTCCGAGGGCGACACGATAATTTGCGAAGAACCGTCTTTCATAGGTTCGCTCAATGCTTTTCGTTCTCACGGTTGCAAACTTGTCGGTGTGCCTGTTGAAAGTGACGGAATGAATATTGAAGCACTTGAAAATGCAGTAAAAGCCAATCCGAATGCTAAATTTATCTACACTATTCCGAATTTTCAAAATCCGAGCGGCACAACTCTTTCTTGGGAAAAAAGAAAGTCTGTTTATGCCATTGCAAAAAAATACGGCATTGCTGTTTTGGAGGATGACCCATACGGCAATCTTCGCACAGAGGGCGAGGATGTTCCTGCAATCAAAACTCTTGATGAGGACGGTCTTGTGATTTATGCAGGCTCTTTTTCAAAGATTTTAGCACCCGGTATTCGTGTTGCTTATGCCGTTGTGCCAAATTCAATCGCGGGAGCGTTCACCATCGGCAAGCAAGTGTCCGATGTGCATACAGGAGTGCTCAATCAAATGATTGTTTATCGTTGGTTTAAGGAGTACGATGTTGACGCTCATATCGAGGAAATCAGAGAAATCTATCGCAAAAAGATTAATCTTATGTGCGAAAAACTCGATGAATTTTGCCATCAAATCAAATATGTAAGACCTCAAGGTGGCTTGTTCCTTTGGGCAAAACTCCCGAACAATGTTGATATGACCGACTATTGCAAACGACTTGTAGAACGCAAAGTCGCCGTTGTTCCGGGCAATGCTTTCATTGTTGACGAGTCAAAACCTTGTAACTATATTCGCCTTAATTTCTCCACTCCGAGTGACGAAAATATCATCAACGGCGTGCGAATTATGGGCGAAGTCCTAAAAGAATATTAACAGAAAAGAGATAATATTATGTCAGAAGAAGTAAAAGTTGAAAGAAAGAAAAGATCATTGTCACTCATTCAGCCGACCTCAATTCCAACCCTCGGCAACTACCTTGGCGCAATGAAAGGCTGGGCGTCATTCCAGGATGATTTCGACACAATTTTCGGTATTGCGGATTTACATTCAATCACCGTTCGTCAAGACCCTGCAAAGCTCCGTGCACAAACAACACAGCTTTATGCAATGCTTATGGCTGTCGGACTTGACCCTCAAAAGAGCATTCTTTTTGTTCAGTCGCATGTACCTCAGCACAGCCAGCTCGGTTGGATTTTGAATTGTTACACACAGTTCGGCGAACTTAACAGAATGACTCAGTTTAAGGATAAATCCGCACAGCACGCAGACAATGTCAACGCAGGTCTTTTCACATATCCTTGCCTTATGGCTGCCGATATTCTCTTGTATCAGGCGGATGTTGTTCCTGTCGGTGCGGACCAAAAGCAACACCTCGAAATTACTCGTGACATTGCAGAGCGCTTCAACGGTGTTTACGGCAATGTGTTCACAGTTCCGGAGCCTTACATTCCAAAGGCAGGTGCAAGGGTTATGTCGCTTCAAAACCCAACTTCAAAGATGTCAAAGTCCGACCCTAATCCAAAGGGCACCGTTCATCTTACTGATGAACCGAATGTGATTATGAAGAAGTTTAAATCTGCAATCACAGACAGCGAAATGTCGGTTCATTATGCAGAAGGTAAGGACGGAATAAACAATCTTATGACTATTTATTCCGCAGTTACGGGCGATAGTTTCGAAACTATCGAGCACGACTTTTCCGGTAAGGGCTACGGCGACTTCAAAAAGGCAGTCGGCGAAGCTGTTGTTGCAGAACTTGAACCTGTTCAAAAGAGATATAACGAACTCTTGCAGGATAAAAAGTATCTCCAGGAGTGCTGGACACAGGGTGCAGACACCGCTTCTCGCCTTGCAAACAGAACCCTCACCAAGGTCATGAAAAAAGTCGGCTTCCTTGCAAAATAAAATATTGTAAACAAAAAAGACGCAAATCAATGCGTCTTTTTTATGTTTGTATTCTTATTTATATACTCTTTCAATCCTTGGATTTACCATAAGCGGTGAGATGTCAACGCTTGCCAAATCGCCGGGTTTGACATCACTGCCTGTTATGTCAACTGCTGTGTGGCTAAGCCCGATTCCGCCGATTACATGGTACATTCTGCCGTTGATTTTGACATACATTTGCTTCTTTTTGAGAAAGCTCTTGAATACGGAAAGAACATATCTGAAAGTGATAATTTCCTTTTCCTTTGTCAGTCCAAAGCCGTCATAGTGACCGATTGGAACAATGGCAATCGTTGTTTCACGCTTCGTTTGGTATGTTGCGTTGTAGCCGACAAAATATCCTTTTGGTACGGTTTTAACATCAACAACTTCGGCTTCTAACGAACCGAGCCTGTGCAAACCGCTTTTGTTCTTTGTGATAACTCTGCCTGTGAATGCCGAGCCGATTCGCACGGTGTCAAGGCAAACATCCTCAACATTGAGCAGAGCAGGGGAATTGCTTGCGTGCAAAATTCCGACATTTCCCACTTTTTCCTTGATTTTTGCCATAGTGTCCTTGAACATTTCAAGCTGTGCTTTGGTCAAATCGTGGTTTCTGAATGCAGAAGAAAAGTGTGTATATGCTCCTGTAAATTCAAGGTTAGGCAGTGCGTAGCATTTGATTGCGTCCTCAATTTCGCTCGGCATAAAACCGTATCTGCCCATTCCCGTGTCGATTTTGAGGTGGCATTTGACGGTGACTCCCATTTCTGTTGCAACATCGCTCATTGCTTGTCCTGCTTGCAAAGAACCGATTGTCGCCGTTGCGCCGTATTTGGCAATTTCTCTGCATTCGTCTTTTATGCAGGTTGAACGCATAACGAGTATGTCCTCCTCAGTCAAAACCTCACGCAGTATCGGTAGGTCGGTAACTTCCGTAACTGCAAAAGTTTTGATGCCGTGTTCAACTAAAATTTTTGTTATTTCTTTTATTCCAAAGCCGTAGCCGTTGCCCTTAACAACTCCGATAAGCGGCACGCCTGCTTTTTGCTTGACAATCTCGATGTTTTCGTCAAGCAGGCTTTTGTCTATCACATATCTGCTCATTTTCTGATTTTCTTCAATACCTTTGTTCCGATGTTGTAAAGATTGTATACAGGCTTGTTGATTACATAGTCAAATTCGCCCACAAATTCTTTCATATATCCGCCGAATCCGTGCTTAAATCTCCAAAGTCCATAGTGTGGATTGTCCGGATTTTGGCAGTCACCGCTGATTCCGCCAAAGTCGTAAACCTTGCAGTTGCACTCCATACCCCACTTAATCATTGCCCATTGAAGCGCATAGTTAGGGTAAACATTTCTGTGAGCGTTTGATGAAGCTCCGTATTGGTATTTCATAACATTTTCGCCCCACTTGATTGCAAGAGTTCCCGCAATCGGCTTGCCCTCGTAGTACGCCATATAAAGTCTTGCGTCATCTGTCATACAATCAAGAATTTTCTCAAAATACCATTTCGGTCTTGTAGAAAATCCGTCACGCTCGCCTGTTTCTGCCATAATTGCAACAAAGTCGTCAAGTGCTTCCTTGCCGCAAATCTTAACTTCAACGCCCTTTTTAGGTGCTTTTCTGATACGGTTGCGGTAGTCCGATTTAAAGGTGAGCATAAGCTCGTCCTCGCTCAAACCGTTGTAGTCAAAGCAGTAAACAAATCTCGGCTGTACATTCTCAAAATCCATACATCCCGGATTAAGTTCAACAAATCCTTTTTTGATGAGGTGCTCTTTGTATGCCTTGTTATCAATAACGATTTCAGGGTCGATTTTTAGGCAATATGCCTTGTATTCCTTGCCGACTTCAAGAATTGCGTCAAATAATTTGTCAAATGTGTCAAAATCATCTTCGTCACACACAAAGCCTCTGCATGCGTACATAAGCGAATTTTTTATAACGGGAATACTTCTGATAAGAACATCGGCAGAACCGATAATTTCGCCGTTGTCATCCTTGAGCATAACAGCTTCCCATTTCCAAGCAGACTTGACTTTTGCCCATTTTGATGAGTGCTGAAAAAGTCCCTTTGGATGTTTTTTTATAAATGCCTCATATTCGGCTAAATTGTCTTTGTTAACTCTTTCTATCATATCTGTCACCTTGTTTATTTTGTTTAATAATTATATCATAATACATTTTTAATGTAAATATAAAAATACTTCTTACCGTAAATGTAAATCCTTTTATGCCTCCCTTGTGTAAAGGGAGGTGTCGCACTTTATGTGCGACGGAGGGATTGTAATAAACAGTAAGAAGTGCTTATTATTTAACAATCATTGACCCAATTACATACACAATGCCCGAGCAAAGCCAAGCAACCGAGCATTGAAGCAAAATTGTAATTCCTGCCCATTTTCTGCCGAGTTCTCTCTTGATTGAAGCAACTGCCGCAACGCAAGGGGTATAAAGCAAGCAGAATGTGAGAAAACTTGCCGCACTTACGGGAGTCAGTATGCTTGTAACTCCTGACGAGCCTGTCAACACACTCAATGTAGAAACAACGCTTTCTTTTGCGATAAAGCCTGTTATCAACGATGTTGACATTCTCCAGTCGCCAAAACCGAGAGGTGCAAATATCGGTGCAATAACATCTGCGATTCCTGCAAGGATGCTGTCTTTTGAATTCTCAACAACTCCGAGATGGAAGTTGAATGTCTTTAAGAACCAAATGACGATTGTTGCAATAAAAATAACTGTAAACGCTCTTGTCAAGAAGTCCTTTGCTTTTTCCCATAAGAGATGTAAAGTCGTTTTTGCACTCGGAAGTCGGTAGTTAGGCAGTTCCATAACAAAAGGCACAGCTTCGCCTTTGAACACAGTTCCTTTTGAGATAAACGCTGTGAGTATGCCTACTGCAATTCCTCCAAAGTACAGCAAAATCATCACAAGCGGTGCTTTGTCAGGGAAAAATGCCGCAGTAAAGAATGAGTATATCGGAAGCTTTGCCGTACAGCTCATAAACGGAATAAGCGTGATTGTCATCTTTCTGTCACGCTCTGACGGCAGAGTTCTGCTTGCCATAACCGCAGGTACGGAACAGCCAAAACCAATCAGCATCGGCACAATGCTTCGTCCCGAAAGTCCGATTTTACGCAACAATTTGTCCATTACAAATGCAACTCTTGCCATATATCCCGTGTCTTCAAGCAACGACAGGAAGAAGAACAGCGTAACGATTATCGGCAAGAAACTTAAAACACTTCCAACGCCCTTAAATATTCCGTCAATTATCAGCGAATGTAACACCTTGTCTACATTCCAATTTGTAAGTCCTGTATCAACAAGGGTGGTCAACTGACCGATTAAATATTCCAAAAGTTGCTGAAGTCGCAGACCGATTACATTGAATGTCAGCCAAAAAATCACTGCCATTATAACAACAAAACTCGGAATAGCTGTGTACTTTCCTGTTAAAATTTTGTCTATCTTTCGGCTTCTTATACTCTCCTTGCTCTCCTTTGGCTTAACAACGCATTTGTCAACAAGCTTTGTGATGAACGAAAAACGCATATCGGCAATTGCCGCCGCTCTGTCCATTCCTCGCTCTTCCTCCATCTGCTTGATGATAGCTTCCACAAACTCTTTTTCGTTGCTGTCAAGGTTAAGCGCTTTTTCTATTCTTTCGTCACCCTCAACAAGTTTTGTTGCCGCAAATCTGATAGGTATTCCTGCCGATTCGGCGTGGTCTTCGATGAGGTGCATTATTCCGTGGAGTGCTCTGTGCACCGCTCCCGAATGTTCGCTTTCGTCACAAAAGTCGGTTCTGCCCGGCTTTTCCTGATATTTTGCAATGTGCACGGCATGTTGAATAAGCTCGTCTATGCCCTCGTTTTTTGCCGCAGAAATCGGCACAACGGGAATTCCGAGCATATCCTCGGTTTCGTTGATGAGCACACATCCGCCGTTGCCCTTGACCTCGTCCATCATATTTAGCGCAAGCACAATCGGAATTTCAAGCTCCATAAGTTGCATTGTGAGATATAGATTTCTCTCGATGTTTGTTGCGTCAACAATGTTGATGATGCCTGTCGGCTTTTCGTCAAGTATGTACTGCCTTGAAACAATCTCCTCGCTTGTGTACGGCGAAAGGGAATATATGCCCGGCAGGTCAACAACCTCTGTGTTCGGGTAGCCTTTGATGACACCCGTTTTTCGGTCAACGGTAACGCCCGGGAAGTTGCCGACATGCTGATTTGAGCCTGTCAATTGGTTGAAAAGAGTTGTCTTTCCGCAGTTTTGGTTGCCTGCAAGAGCAAAAGACAAAACAGTTCCCGACGGCAAAGGATTTTCACTTGATTTCACATGATATTTGCCGTTTTCACCGAGTCCCGGATGCTCGATTCTGTCCGTGCATCTCTTTTTCTGTTCGGTTTGAGCCGTCTTTTTTATCGGTTTTATTTCAATTTTTTTTGCGTCATTCACACGCAAGGTCAATTCGTAGCCGTGAATTCTGAATTCAATCGGGTCGCCCATCGGTGCAAATTTTACAAGAGTAATTTCAGCACCCGGAATCAGCCCCATATCAAGAAAATGTTGGCGTAAAGCACCGTCACCGCCGACCGTTTGCACAATGGCGGATTGACCTTGTTTAAGTTTGTCTAATTCCATAGTAATCGTAATCTTCCAAATCACATTTTTTTCTATTGTATCATTTTTTGATGTTGTATACAATCATATTATTATACAAAATTGAAGTTTATTTTATTACTTAAATGTGTATTTTTTATTACAATTATGTAATTACTTATATTTATTATACTTATTATATTGACAATTTTCTGTCGATGTTTTATTATAAGATTGTTAAATTGTTTAATAACTTTGTTAATGAATATATAAAAGTTTAGGAGGACTCGCTAATGGGACTTACTTTAGCACAAAAACTTATTAAATCTCATCTTGTAGAGGGCGAAATGAAAGTCGGCACAGAAATCGGACTTCGTATCGACCAAACTCTCACACAGGATGCAACGGGTACTATGGCTTATCTTGAATTCGAAGCTATGGGTGTTGACAGAGTAAAGACAGAGCGTTCTGTTGCTTATATCGACCATAACACACTTCAAACAGGATTTGAAAATGCCGATGACCACAGATTTATCCAAACTGTAACAAAAAAGCACGGCATTTATTTTTCAAGACCGGGTAATGGAATTTGTCACCAAGTACACCTTGAACGCTTTGGTATTCCGGGCAAGACCCTCATCGGTTCGGACAGCCACACTCCGACAGGCGGCGGTATCGGTATGCTTGCAATGGGTGCGGGCGGACTTGATGTTGCCGTAGCCATGGGCGGCGGTACATACTATATTCCGATGCCAAAGATGACAAGAATTAATCTTACGGGATATCTCAAGCCTTGGGTTTCCGCAAAAGATGTTATCCTTGAAGTTCTCCGAATTATGAGCGTTAAGGGCGGCGTCGGCAAGATTATCGAATACGGCGGAGATGGTGTAAAGACTCTTTCTGTTCCTGAGCGTGCAACCATCACAAATATGGGTGCAGAGCTTGGTGCAACAACATCAATTTTCCCATCAGACGAAATCACTCTTGCTTTCCTCAAGGCACAGGGCAGAGAAAGTGACTGGGTAGAGCTTCTTCCTGATGAAGACGCTGTTTATGATGAGGTTATCGATATTGACCTTTGTTCACTCACACCAATGGCGGCTTGTCCTCATATGCCTGACAATGTAAAAACAACCGACGAAATCGGCAGAATCAAGGTTGACCAGGTTGCTATCGGTTCTTGCACAAATTCATCGTATGTTGATATGATGAAGGTTGCTTCAATCCTTAAGGGCAAGACAATCGACCCGTCTGTTTCTCTTTGTATTGCTCCGGGTTCAAAGCAGGTTCTCAATATGCTTGCTCTCAACGGTGCATTGTCCGATATGATTAGCGCAGGTGCACGAATTCTTGAAAGTGCTTGCGGACCTTGTATCGGTATGGGTCAAAGCCCTAACAGCGGCGGTGTTTCACTCCGTACTTTCAACCGTAACTTTGAGGGTCGTTCAGGCACAAAGGACGGCAAGATTTATCTTGTATCTCCTGAAGTTGCCGCTGCTTCCGCTCTTACAGGCTATCTTACCGACCCGAGAGAACTCGGCGACGCTCCGCAGATTACAATGCCTGAGCACTTTATCGTAAATGATAATATGATTGTTCCTCCTGCTTCACCTGAGGAGGCAAAGAATGTTGAGGTTCTTCGTGGACCAAACATCAAGCCGTTCCCAAAGACAGAGCCGCTTCCTGCGGACATCACCGCAAAGGCTGTTCTTAAGGTTGGCGATAATATTACAACAGACCACATTATGCCGGCAGGCGCAAAGATTTTGCCTTACCGCTCAAACATTCCTCACCTTTCACAGTATTGTTTTGCCGTATGTGACGAAACTTTCCCTGAGAGAATTAAGGCAGAGGGTAAGGGCTTCATCATCGGCGGTGCAAACTACGGTCAAGGTTCATCTCGTGAGCACGCTGCTCTTGTTCCGCTTTACCTCGGTGTAAAGGCTGTTATCACAAAGAGCTTTGCCCGTATCCATGTTGCAAACCTTGTAAATGCAGGTATTTTGCCGTTTACATTCAGCGATGAGGCTGACTACGACAGAATAGACCAAATGGACGAACTTGAACTTGTAGGTATTCGTGATTGTATCGAAAATAACAAGCCTGTTGCACTCAAGAATATCACAAAGGGCGAAGAATATAATCTTGATTCTTCCCACCTTTCAGAAAGACAAAGAGCAATGCTTCTTTGCGGAGGACTTCTTGATTACACCCGTGAAATGAACAAATAATTTTGATAATCCTTTGACACAATACGTTTGCTGAGGGATAAAAAAATAGAATTATCGTTAAAGGAGCTACATAAAAATGCAAGCAGAAGAAAAGAAAGCGCTTGATTTGGCTTGTGACCAATTCAGAGCACTTATGGAAAAACAGCTTGAAAGAGCAAAAAAGATAAAAGAAGATAAGGACTTTACCGATTATCAGTCGCTTGACAAAATCGTTATTGGTATTTGTGGCGGCGACGGTATCGGCCCTATTATCACAAAAGAATCTCAAAGAGTTATTGAATTCTTGCTCAAGGACGAAGTTGAGCAGGGCAAAATCGAATTCAAGGTTATTGACGGCTTGACTATCGAAAATCGTGCTGCTCACAATCAAGCAATTCCAGATGATGTTTTGGCAGAACTCAAGCAATGCCACGTTATCCTAAAAGGCCCGACAACAACACCTCGTCAAGGCGATCCATGGCCAAATGTTGAGAGCGCCAATGTTGCTATGCGTAAGGAACTCGACCTCTTTGCAAATATGCGTCCCGTAAAAGTTCCTGAGGAGGGAATTGACTGGACATTCTTCAGAGAAAATACCGAGGGCGGCTATGCGGTCGGCTCATACGGTGTAAATATCACAGACGATTTGGCAGTTGACTTCACTGTTGCAACTCAAGAAGGTTGCGACAGAATTGCAAAACTTGCTTATGATTATGCCGAGCGTAACCACAAGGGTAAGGTTTCAATTATTACCAAGGCTAATATCATCAAAACTACCGATGGCAAGTTCCTCAATACTGCTAAGAAAATTGGCGAGCAATATCCTGACATCGTAACCGATGACTGGTATGTTGACATCACCACCGCTAAACTTATTGACCCACAGAGAAGAAAAGACTTTAAGGTATTTGTTCTTCCAAACCTTTATGGCGACATCATCACAGATGAAGCCGCTGAATTCCAGGGCGGTGTAGGCACGGCAGGTTCTGCAAATATCGGCAAGAAGTATGCTATGTTCGAGGCTATTCACGGTTCTGCACCTCGTATGATTACAGAGGGCAGAGGACAGTATGCAGACCCTTGCTCAATGCTTCGTGCAACTGTTATGCTTCTTTCTCATATCGGCTATCAAAAGCAGGCAGACGCTCTCGAAGCAGCACTTGATAAGTGTATGTTTGAGGAGAAAAAACTTGTAATCACAGGCAGAGATACAGGCTGCACTTGCGATGAGTTCGGCGATTATGTAATGGAAACCATTACAGATATGACAAAATAATTCAGATATTTAAGAGGGGTATATATTATGGCACAGGAAATTTCAATTTCTGTTATAAAGCGATTGCCTCGCTATTATAGATTTTTGGAAACATTAAAGGACAACGGCATCGTACGTATCAGTTCAAAGGAACTTGCCGAGCGTATGGGACTTACCGCATCACAAATCCGTCACGATTTCAACTGTTTTGGCGGTTTCGGTCAGCAGGGTTATGGCTATAATGTTCCTGAACTTTATACAAAAATCGGCAAAATCCTTTGTGTGGATGCAGGCGTAAAAACCATTTTGATTGGTGCCGGTAACCTTGGAAAAGCAGTTGCTTCAAAGATTTTTACCAGACAGTCAGGATTCAAACTTGTTGGTATTTTTGACAAAAACGAAGCTATTTCGGGCAAGATTATTCAGGGTATTCCGGTTCGTCACACCAATTATTTGGAGAATTTCTGCATAGATAATCATCCTGTTTGTGCGGTTGTTTGTATTCCGTCAAATGATATGAAGGAACTTACGGATATGCTTTGCAGACTTGGTATCAAGAGCTTTTGGAATTTCTCAAACTTTGATATTGCTATGGCACATCCTGAGGTGCTTGTTGAGAATGTTCACCTTACCGACAGCCTTATGACCTTGAGCTTCCTCACTAGCTCAAGCAAGGAGGAACTCGAAAAGATTTCTTCTGCCGAATAATAAAGATGGGATTGACTGATTTTGATTAAAATAAGCAACAGAGAAATTATTGATGTTCTTAAATTTTCTGAGGATAAGGTGATTTTGGTAGAAAAAAAGCCAAACCTAAATTCGGTTGGCTATGGAGTAAATTATTTTATTCTCAACTTTTCCACAGGCGAAAAGGAGATAATCACAAAGGATGCTTATCTTCTCAAAAAATACGGCACAAACAGAAAACAGATTGCTGACAAATTAGGCAATTTTGTAACACCGAGTGCCGTTGTTATGCCTGACAGGTCGGTGCTTGTTATTTATCCAACCGGCGAAACAGGACTTTTCGATTCAGAGGGTGAACTTGTCAAGGACGGAGTTCTTGATTACAACGGCTCTCCTGTTTCGGGCATTGCAGTTGACGGCGAATGTTTTTGGTCGGTTTGCCAAAAGGAAAATTGCGTTATTCGTTATTTCACCGACGGCGTTAAGGTTGATATCAGAGTTGGTACGGCAGAACAAAATACATTTCCAAATCCGCATTTTGTTTCGTCGGATGATGAATATATTTATGTTTGTTGTGACCATCGCAGAGTCAGAAAAATTGACAAAACCGATTTTACTGTTTCGGATGTACGCAAGACTTATACGGATCTTATGGGATATTACCGCTTCGGAAAATATGCAATTGTCATAAAACCCGATGGTGCATATTGCGACAAGGACTAAAATAAAAGATAAAACAAAACCTTTCGGATTTCGCAACCCGAAAGGTTTTTTGTTATTTCAGTTTTACAGATTTTTTGTATACGATTATGGAAATTATTGCGGTCAGCGCTTCTGTTATCCAAAAAGCGTTCCACACTCCGACTGCACCGACAGCTTTGCTTAATATAAATGCACACGGCACAATGATAATGAGGTATCTGCAAAGAGAGATTATAAGCGATTGCACACCTTTGTTTAATGCTTCAAGTGCACCACAACAGGTAACAGATACAGCCGATACAACAAAGCCACCGCTAATGATTCGCAACGCAGTTGCACCGACTTTGACGGTTTCTGAATTGCTTGTGAACAAAGAAATTATGTTGCCCGGAATTGTTAGGCAAAGCACTGTTCCCACCGCCATAATAACAGCAATCATAATGAGAACATAGTTGAAAATCTTGCGAACTCTCTTGTATTCCTTTGCACCGTAGTTGTATGCAAGAATCGGTCGCATACCCTGAACAATGCCGTTTGCGGTCAAATAAAGAAATGTTTGCAGTTTGTAATACACACCGAGAACAAGCACATAAACCTGTGAAAATACCGCAAGAATTGCGTTGAGTGACGAAATCAAAAGTGACGGCAACGCAAGGTTGAGAATTGCGGGAATACCGATTGAATAAAGTGCCTTGATTGTTTTTGCCGTGAGTTTGAGATATGATTTGTCAATTTTAACGCTTGTCGGCTTCTTTAAATAATAAATTAAGTAGATTAAAAAGGTGACGAACTGACCTATTCCCGTTGCAATTGCAGCACCTTTAATACCGAATTTCGGCACAAAACCAAATCCGAAAATAAAAACAGGGTCAAGCAAAATGTTTGTGACGCAACCGACTCCGAGTCCAATCATCGTTATTTTCATATTTCCGAATGATTGAAAAAGCTTTTCAAAGTACAGATTCAGGCTGTTTATTATTGTAAACAAAAATACGATTTGACAGTATTCAATGCCTAATTTTATGATGCTTTCACTTGATGTAAACGCTTTCAAAAACGGTTGGATAATTGCAATTCCGCCGATTGTCAGCACAACACCGTGGATGAGCGAAAGTATAAATCCTTGGTTTGCTATATCGTTTGCATTCTTTATGTCCTTTGCACCGAGGTAAAAGGCAATTAGTGCGTTTATTCCGACTCCAAAACCGATAACAACCGCATTGATGAAGTTCTGAACAGGGAAGATGAGCGATAGCGCTGTCATTGCGTCTTCACTGATTTTTGCAACAAAGTAGCTGTCAACAATGTTGTAAAGCGAGTTCACACACATTGAAATTACCATCGGCAACGACATTGATATTATCAGCGGAAAAACCGCTTTTTCTTTCATAAAAGTTTCGCTTTTCATATATTCTCCTTTCGTTTGGGCATAAAATAAGCCACACGACATCTCAGTCGTGTGGCGAAAAGGTGATATAAATCATCAGGAAAAATCCACTACATAGTTTTCGTGAAGATATTATATCATAAATTTATTGATTGTCAATTACTTTTTTTGCTTTGTTGTTTTTAAGAGAGAAAACTTCGTCAACAATAACAATCGCAAAAATAAGCATTGCAATTACAAATATTTTTTGTGACGAAAATTCAAATGTAAAACAAGAACTTGTAAATAACAATGAGAAAAGCAGAATATAAGTTAAATCGACTTTGCTTTGAATATATTCTTTTTCACTTATTAAATATAAAAAAGGAATAACGAAAAATGCGGGAGTATATGCACCGCTCCACATTGGGCACATAACCATAATGAAATTAAGCATAAAAAGTTTTTTCCAATTATCCTTGCATATAAAGACAAAAATGATTGCCGCTGTGCCAAAGACAACTATCATTGCTTTAGACAAAATTTCGCTAAATCCAAGCGAAACAAGGTTTGTATATATTCCGTTTGGACTTAATTCACCCCAAGTGGCCTGAACTTCAAGTTGATTGCTTAAAAACAAATTAAAGCCTTCAATTCCGCCTGTAAAAGCAAACGGAACCGCAAAAAATAAAATTCCGTATATAATTAATCTCCCGGCTTCCTTGTATTTTCTTTCCGCTAAATACAGCAAACCGAAAACAGCGGGGTAAATCTTTATTGCTGCGGCAATTGCAATTAATATCATTGCAAGTTCTTGCTTAAATTTACTGTCCGACTCTCTTAAATCAACGGCAAGCAGTAATAGCATAACAACTAAAAATGCTATGTTTGCACATTGAATTATTCCAAATGTAAAGCAGCTTGAAAGGGTTAGTAAAATTACCGTGAGAAGCACTTTTTTGTCGTTTTGCTTTTTTAAAAACCGTTTTATAATAAAAGCAAAAATTAAAAATCCTATAATTAAATATATAACGCACAAATTGTACATTGCGTTGTAATTGATGTCTGTTTTTGCATGCGGAGGCATCATAAGATTGAGTGCATGATAAAAAAGATATATAAGCGGCGGAAAGCATATGTGTATTGATTTTGTGTACACGGTGCTTAAATCATCCGAAAGATACAAATGAAATATAAAATCATTAAACAGCTTATGAAATCCGCCTGTGGCATTTACTGCCGAAAATGTATCGTTCCCGAATACAAATGTAAAAAATGAAATTATGACAGATATTGCCGAAATGAATATAAATATATTTATCGGATTGATTTTCTTTTTCATATTTCTCCACTCCTAAATATATTTATATTACAGTATTATCAAAATTTTGTCAATTTTGCTTATTTATGTTTTTTGGCAACCACTTGCCGAACTTGGTGTAGATAATCATCAATACCATGCCTACAAACCACGAAATAGGGTAAAGTATGAACACTCCGTCAATTGTTGAATAGAACGGCAGAGCAATTTTTATCCACAAAATCCTGAATATACACATTGAGAAAAGCAGAATAAGCATTGGCGGAATCCCTTTTCCCGCACCTCTGACTGTGCCTGCGAGTATGTTGAGAATGCCGAGCAAAAAGTAAAACGGACAAAAATATTTCATTGCAAGCTGACCGTATGTTATTACCTCATTGTCCTTTGTGAATAAGCCAAGTACGGTATGGGAGGTAAGCAAAAGCACAACGCCGATAATTACTGTGTAAATAACACCCATTATCAAAGCGTTCCACATACCTTTTTTTATTCTGTCGGGCTTCTTTGCTCCTACATTTTGACCTGTAAATGTTGTAACCGCCATGCTGATGCTGAGCACAGGCAAAATGTTGAAGCCATCAATTTTGAGATATGCCGCATATCCTGCCATAGCCGTTGCACCGTAAGAGTTGACGCTCGACTGAACCAATACATTTGAAAATGAAATAACCATATTCTGTATTGCCGTAGGCAGTCCGACTCTTATGATTTGCTTTGCCGTGTTGCCGTGGATTTTCAGTTCCTTTATGATTAATTTGTAATCGGAATTGACACGCAATAAATATCCGACTGCAAGAACGCACGATAATGCCTGACTGATGTCGGTTGCTATTGCCGCACCTTTTACACCCCACTTGAGTTCTTTTATGAACACAAGGTCAAGTATGATGTTTGTAACCGATGCAATTGCAAGATAAATAAGCGGTCGCTTTGAGTTGCCGGCGGCATTGAGTACGCCCGTAGCCATATTGTATATTATATTAAATATCAGTCCGCCGCAGTAGATTTGAAGATAAAGCACAGAATCGTCAAGAACTTCTGACGGCGTTTTCATCCAAACGAGCAAATCACGGCTGAATATAACCCCGATTACCGACATAATCATACCGAGAATAATCGCAATGCACATTGCTGTATGTACGGCAAGCTTTGTCTTTTGTTTATCTCTTGCACCGAGGCTTTGTGAAACTATAACACCGGCACCGACAGCCGCACCTTGGCTGAACGCAATAATAAGGTTGATGAGTGCCGTGTCCGAGCCTACTGCCGCAAGTCCGTTGCTTCCCACAAAGTTGCCGACGATAATTGAGTCTGCCGTGTTGTACATCTGTTGGAGCAGATTGCCGAGTATCAACGGAATGGAAAATACTATCAGCAATTTCCAAATGTTTCCCTCAGTCATCAAGAGAGTGTTTGATGAATGAATTTTGTTTTCTTTCTTTGCTTCCTGCAAAAAATCGCTTTCTTTCGTTACTTATTATTTCAACTGTATTATAGTAACCTTGTGCTTTAGTGTCAATAAGAATAATGTAATTTTAACAAAGAAGTTTGCCTAACATATCGTAAATTCAAAATATGCGTTGTCGCTGTACCAAAGAGGGAAGTTTGTCCCCCAAATATTGTCATAAAGAACATATGTCAAGCCGTCTGAAAGTTTGCCGTATTTGTTGTCAAAATGCAAAATTTTTCCTTTTCCCACAGCAACAAGAGGGGAGTGGTAATTGACAAATTTTGTACCGTCAATTTCAACATTTTCAACTGCCGATAAATTACGGTTTCCGTTTTCGACAATGTCAAACGGATTAATCCGCTCACCGATTTTTGTGTATGTGATGTTTTCTCCTTTAGGATAAAAGTGCAGCATAATGCTCTCCGGCAGACGATTTGCACTTTTGCCCTGCCAAATAACCTCAATGTCGATTTTGCTTTCGGTAAGCGTGTATTTTATTCTAAAGGTTTCGGGTGCACCTAAATCGGTGCAAAGGTACTCGTCAATTTTTAAATCCGATATTAAGATGATTGCATTTTCGGATTTGTTGACGGACAGCCTGTTAAGTGTGTAATCAAATCTGCCTTGTCTGTATTTGTTCTTGATTTTTTCAATGTTCGGTTTGCCGAAATCGGGAATTGCCCAATCAGCAACCTTTTTTAGGTTTCTGCTGTAATGCTCAAACCAATAATCATAATCTTCGCTGCCGTATGAATCATATGTAACGCAAAGCTCGTGATTGTCACGGATTATCTCTTTTCCGTTAATGGTCAAATGCTTTATTCCGCCAAAGGAATTGATCGCAACCGAGCTGTTTTTCAGCTTGTATTCTTCGTCTGCATTGCCCGGTTCGTTAAACATCGCAAACAATTCGTCACCGTGTAATTTTTTCAGCAAGTATTCCGCTTCGTTTTTGTGAGCGTTCGATAAGAGCGAAACTGCTTTTGCTATGTATTCACGCTGTTCTGCCCAGCTTTTTTCGATTTTTTTGTAATTTTCGCCGTGCCTTGCGTTTTCAAAATCGGATTTCAGGTAATTACTGTATTCGCCGAGTGCAATTTTTACATCCATGCCGCAGGTGTGCTCTGCAAGACATAAGATGTTTTCGGCAAGATTTTTGTATTCCACATCGTTACGGTTGAGGCTTCCGTCAGTCAGCCATTTGTTCTTTAGTCCGATAAGCGTGCGGAGTGCACCCGATTTGTACGGGTCTGCCGAGCTGCCGTGAATCCAAGTGTCGCCGATTTCCGATGTTATAACAGGCAGTTTGTCACGCACTTTCCATATTTTTTCTGCATAGTCATCAAGTGAGCCTGCAATAACTTCGTATTCCGGGTATTTCATCTGTATTTTTTTGATGTTTGCAAGTACTGCATCCTTCCCACCGGAACCGTGATTGTCAAGTGTGTGGTCAAAATATAAGATGTCGTCAACATATTCGCTTTTGTATGCTCCGCCGTATTCACCCGAATAAATAACAACGATTTCGCTTTTACCCTGCTTCCACAAAAAACATTCGGGTACTTTCGGCATTGCCGACGCACCGTTAACGCCGATGTGGAGCAGTTTTATTCCTTTTTCTGCAAGAAGCGGAATGAGTGCTTTTGTGTGACCCGGTACATCCGTCATTTTTGCCGATATTGTTTTCTTGCCTCGTATTTTGTCTATTGTATCAATCAGTGACAGTCCGTATTCAAGACTGTCTTTGTCGAGCAGTTCGGTATGCAAGGTAAAAGGGAGGGCGTGTGCAACAATGTCACCGCTTTTTAGTGCCTTTGTAAGTGCCGCCGCATTTTCTCTTGTGCCGTTTTTCAGTTCTTCACAAAGCAACCACGAGCCTGTTGTCCACACAAATTTTTTGTCTTTTGTATTTACACTTTCGGCTGTTTTTACGGCGTTCGGTATAAATTCGTCAAGATATTTTTTGCGTATGTTTTCCGCAAAGTCGGTAAATCCCAAATCAAGATGTGTTTTTGAAACTACAATAACCTTTTTCATATTTTCTCCCATACGGCAATCAAATACCATATAAATTCCAATGCTTTTACATTTTTTTGTCGGTACTGTAATTTATCGTACCGATTTGTGCTTCAGACATAATTATTTATCCCTTTTATAATATTATATCGTTAATAATTATTTTTGTTTATTTTCAGCACGGCGTTGTTGTCTCTTTGGTTTTCGTCACCTATCATAGAAAGAATAAATGTGTCGAGGTCAGCTAAAATCGGATTTTTATTTTTCACTTTTTTCTCTATGATGTGTGTTATCGGATGAAGTCGCTTCAGCATTTTGCTCATCGTTTCATACATCGGCGAGCCTTTTGTATACGGCTCGTCACCCATAAATATGTTGCGTACCAATTCAATGCCCACATTTTTTGCAAGCCTGTTTTCAACGCTTTTGTCAGGCTTGAAGCACAGTAATCTGCCGATTTTTTTAACCGTTAATTTGTCAACCGCTTTCATTGCCGGCTTTGGCAAAATTTCGTGCATTTTTACTTCAATCATTCTGTCAAATCGCCATTTAAAGTATTCCTGTGCGGTTCTGCCGCCTTTGTCATAGTCAAAATCGTTTATGGTGTACGATTTGATGTTAACGGTGTTTCTATCTTTAAATGTAATTTTTCTGTATGCACACGGACAACCCACAAAACACCCCGTTTGCACATCTGTTATTGTGTTGCCGTTTTCGGTTTTATATTCCGTAACGGATTGAGCGTGCATATGCCCCGTAAAAATCAGGTCAACTCCTGCGTCGGCAAGTGCCGTTGCGATTTTTTCCCAATCTGTCAAATGGGCGTCACCGACTAAATTCATAATCGGCGAAAACGGCAAAAGAGGGAAGTGCGTCATTGCAAATATGTAGTTGCCGCTGTCGTGGGCATTTTTAACTTCATTCAGTGCCCATTCAAGCTGGTTGTCAAATATTCCTTTAAAGTCTTTTAAATCTCCGTCACAGTTCAGTGCAAGCAATCTTATTCCGTGGGTAAGCTGAATAACATACGACATGGTTTCTTTGTGCTCGGATATTGCTTCGTCAAAACCGAAATCTTTGTAGAATTCTCTCAGTTCTTCTCTCGGCATACCTTTAACAGGTATCATTTTGTCGCCCTCAAATTCAAAGGAATCACCGCTGTCATAGTCGTGCCTTGCAGTGATTAAATATATTCGCTTTCCTTGTTCTTTCAGCTTGTAAAGTCGTTCTCTGAATCCCACATGGCTTTGGTATTCTCCTCTGTATATGAGGTCACCCGGTATCAAAATAACATCGGTTCCCTTGTCCTTTGCAAGTTGTGCAAACCCTGCGTCAATAATTGCCGGAGTTTCGGCAACGCATTTTTGGTCTGTTCTGCTCCGTCTTTCGTATGCCTCACCGCTTCGTTTGTACGAGCTGTCAAAGTAGTGAGTATCGGTTACAAGGTAAAAACTGAATTTATCCATTCTTTCATTCCTTTTGTTACTAATATAAAATATCATATTTTCAACTGATTTTTATTGGTATATATCATTGTATATTTACAAATGTGTGATAAATTTAAAATATCATATTTTTAATATAATTTCAATGCTTAATGGCTTTTGCAAAGAACAATCAAAATTTCAGGTTCAAGTTCGATAATAAAAGAGAGCAACAGCCTAAAGGCCATTACTCTCTTTTGGTGCAGGAGATGGGACTTTCGTCAGAGCATACTGCGTGATTAAATATCATTGCAAGCAATGATTTAACAATCACTTCGTATGTTCTTCCTCTTAGCAAAATTACATCAGCGTAATTTTGCTATAAATTGTTCATGTGGGTTCAAGTCCGACAATAAAAGAGAGCAACAGCCTATAGGCCATTACTCTCTTTTGGTGCAGGAGATGGGACTTGAACCCACATGAATTTGCATTCACCAGAACCTGAATCTGGCGCGTCTGCCATTCCGCCACTCCTGCGTATATAACCCTGCTGAGCAGGGCTTTTATTTTTCTAAAATATCATTTTTTTCAAGCTCGGCAATGAACTTGTCAATTTCAGCCATTGCATCAGCCGTGCTTATATCATACTCTTTTATAACTTCATTTGCAATACTTTCTTTGTCGGTATCTTTTTCAAGGCATTTCCAAATAAAATGACCCGTGTCATTCAATGTAATCATTCCGTTGAAATCTTTTGTGTGTTCACCGACTGTGATAGCAACAATTTTGTCGCCGATTTTTCTTGTTATAAATCCGTCTTTGATTTTCATATTTTCACCTTAAAGCTTAACTTCTTGCGGCATACCACCGTTTTCTCTGCTCTCGTCTGCAAGATAAACGCTGAGGTGACCTGCAACGCTGTCAAAAATCGATGTGCAGGCAAGGCTTGGCTTTTCGCCTCTGATGAATTTTACAAAATCTGCGGCAAGTCGTTCGTCACCGCCACCGTGACCGCCGTATGCACCGACCATATCACCGCTTACCTTAAGGTCAACTTCCTCAACATCACATTCTTCGTTGTGTGCGTCAGGTGATGGATTAATCTTTAATACTGTGAACTTGCTGTCCTCAAAGTTGCCGAAAATTTCACCCTTTGTGCCGATGATGTGAATATTTCTTCTCGGCTCGGCAGAACCGCCTACCATATTGTGCGTGCCAGTTGCACCGCTTGCAAAGTTCACAAGCACGGATTGATGGTCAACAACATTGTTGTCGCATTTGTATATACATCTTGCATACGGATTGTCCGATTTCATCAAAGCAATCTTATCCTCGATAGTAGGATTTTCCTTGCCCTCAAGAGCATCCCAAACATAAAACGCCCATCTGTCAGGGTGGTCGATGTACAAACGTTTTGTTGAATAAACGCAAGTGTCAACCAAAGGGCAGTCTTTCATACAGATTGTGCCTGCGCCTTTCGGAGCGTTTTCAGGCTTGAACTGAAACTTTCCGCCGAACGAACAAATCTGAGTCGGTTTTGTGTCTGCCATCATCCACATCATAATGTCGAGGTCGTGGCAACATTTTGCAAGGAGCATTGTTGTGTGGCACTTGTCCTTGTTTGCCCATTTGCCTCTAACATATGAGGTTGAAAGATGATGATACGAAACGTGTTCCGTTGTTTGAATATTAATAATATCGCCGATTTCGCCGTTGACTATTCTCTCCTTAATTCCGTAATAGAACGGGGTGTAGCGCAGAACGTGGCAAATCATAACTTTGGAATTGTTCTTTTTTGCGCAGTCAACAATTTGACGCATTTCGTCCTCGTTTGGCGCAAACGGCTTTTCAAGGAGCATATCATATCCTGCATTGAGAAGCGGAACAGCGGTTTCGAGGTGCTGTTCGTCCATTGTGCCGTTGATGACCGTGTCTGCGAGTTTGCCGTGCTTTGCGAGTTCTTCGGCATTTTCAAAGCACATATCCTCTGAAAATCCAAACTCATCCATAGCCTTTTTTCGCCTTATCGGGTTAGGGTCTGCAACGCCCACGATTTTGAGCAGTTCCGGGTTGGTTTTTGCAAGTTTGCTGTAAACAAACGCTCTGTGTCCTGCGCCTACGATAATTGCTGTAACAGGTTTCTGTTCCATATTAACACCTTCTCCGATAAATTTCGATTTTGATTATACCACTATTTATATACTCATTTCAATAATTTTTTTGTCTTTTTATTATATTTTTTCAATTGACATAAATAACTTTCGTTTATATAATATGTATATATTTATACGAACTTTTTGGAGGGAAAATGAAACAACTGCTGCCATTTTTGAAAAATTATAAAATACAGTCGTTTTTAGCACCGCTTTTTAAAATGCTTGAAGCGATATTTGAACTCATTGTGCCTCTTGTTGTTGCATCAATCATCAACGACGGTATCCGTGAGGGCAATTTGAAATTGGTTGTGTCCAAGGCACTTTTGCTTGTGGTTCTTGCTGTTGTGGGTATGGTTGCGGCTATTACCGCACAGTTCTTTGCGGCAAAGGCGGCTACGGGTTTTGCAACGGAGGTCAGACATTCTCTGTTTAAAAAAATACAGTCGTTCTCGTTCAATGAGATAGACAGTATCGGCACATCAACTCTCATCACTCGAATGACAAATGATGTCAATCAAGCACAAAGCACTGTTAATATGGTGCTTCGCTTGTTTTTGCGTTCACCGTTCATCGTTGTGGGTGCGTTCGTTATGGCTATGACGATTGATGCAAAAATCAGCCTTATTTTCTTGCTTGTTATTGCACTTCTCAGCATTGTGGTTGCGGTTATTATGAAATGTACCGTGCCTATGTACAAAAATGTGCAAAACACTCTTGATTCCGTAACTCTTATGACAAGGGAAAATCTCACGGGTGCAAGAGTTATCCGTGCATTCACAGAGGAAGATGACGAGTATGATAAGTTTAAGGAAAGAAACAATCTTCTTGCTCATTTTCAAAGGAGCGTTGGCAGGATTTCTGCTTTGATGAATCCGATTACCTATATAATTATCAATCTTGGTATTGTGCTTCTCATTTACAGCGGTGCATTAAAGGTTGAATCGGGAACTCTCAATCAAGGTCAGGTCGTTGCTCTTTATAATTATATGAGCCAAATTCTTGTTGAACTTGTCAAGTTTGCTTCGCTTATAGTTACCATAACAAAGGGCTTTGCTTCGGGTGGCAGAATTGCAAGCGTTCTAAATGTTGAAAACACTCTTGAACACACTGACGACATTAAATGCTATGACAACCACGCTGTTTGTTTTGATGATGTATCACTCACATATAACGGTGCAGGTGAGGAAAGCCTTACAGATATCAGCTTCTTTGCAGATAAGGGTCAAACGGTCGGAATTATCGGCTCAACAGGTAGCGGAAAATCAAGCCTTGTGCACCTTATTCCGCATTATTATGATGCCACAAAGGGCAGAGTGACCGTCAACGGCAGAGATGTCAAATCGGTTGATAAGGACGAACTTCGTTCAAATATCGGCTTTGTTATGCAAAAGGCTGTGCTGTTTGCAGGCACTGTTCGTGACAATATCAAATGGGGCAAAAAAGATGCCACGGATGAGGAAATCAACGAGGCACTCCGCATTGCTCAAGTTTATGATAATGTATACGAAAAAGACGGACTTGATACGGTTATCGAACAGAACGGTGCAAACCTTTCGGGCGGTCAAAAGCAAAGACTGTCTATTGCAAGAGCTATTGTGTCAAAACCTGAAATCATAGTGCTTGATGACAGCGCATCGGCTCTCGACTTCGCAACCGAAAAAGCACTTCGGGAAGCTATATTGTCACTTGATTACAAACCGACTTTGTTCATAGTTTCAGAACGAACCTCCTCAATTTTGTCTGCGGATAAAATTATCGTTCTTGAGGACGGACAGATTGTTGATGTCGGCACAAATGAACAACTCCTTAAATCCTGCGAGGTTTACAGAGAAATCTATTTCTCGCAGTTTAGCGAAGAGGAGGTGGCTGTCGGTGACTAATAAACAGATATTAAAGCGTGTCTTTGCTTATGTCAGTAGATACAAGGCAATGCTTGTTGCGTCAATGCTTCTTGCACTTGTCAGCGTTGCCGGCTCACTTTACATTCCGGTTCGTATCGGTAATGTAATTGACTTCATAATTGATAAGGGTCTTGTTCGGTTCGACAAGATTGTTCCTGTTCTTATTGAAATTTGTGTTGTAATCGGTGTTGTTGCACTCTCTCAATGGGTTATGAATGTGCTCAACAACAAGATAACCTTTGGCGTTGTTCGTGATATGAGGGACAAGGCTTTTGCAAAAATTGAAAAACTTCCTGTTTCTTATCTTGATTCTCATCCGAGCGGCGAAATTGTGTCGAGGGTAATTGCAGATGTTGACCAGTTTGCAGACGGTCTTTTGATGGGCTTCACTCAGTTTTTTACAGGTGTTGTCACCATTCTTGCAACGCTTGTGTTTATGCTAAAAATCAATTGGTGGATTACAATCGTTGTGGTTGTTGTCACTCCGCTTTCGTTCGTAATTGCTTCGTTCATTGCAAAGAACACTCACAAGATGTTTAAACTCCAGTCCGAAACAAGAGGCGAACAAACTTCGTTTATTGACGAAATGATTGGCAATGCAAAAACGGTTGACGCATATTCTCACGCAGAGGAAAATATGCAAAAGTTTGACGAAATCAACGACAGACTTCAGGGTTATTCTCTTAAAGCTGTGTTCTTCTCGTCAATCACCAATCCTGCAACAAGATTTGTCAATTCAATAGTGTATGCCGCCGTTGCAATGTTCGGTGCAATCCTTGCAGTCAAGACAAATCAAGAGGCAATCACGGTCGGTGTCTTGACTTGTTTCTTGTCTTATGCAAATCAGTACACAAAGCCGTTTAACGAAATCAGCGGTGTTGTCACAGAACTTCAAAACGCTTTTGCCTGCGCAGGCAGACTTTTCGAGCTTCTTGCCGAGGAGGAAGTTCCTGCCGACAGCGAAAATGCGGTTGAACTCAAATCAGTTGACGGCAAAATGCAACTCACAAATGTTAATTTCTCATATACGGAAAATAAAAAGTTGATTGAAAACTTTAATTTGTCTGTTCAGCCGGGACAGAGGGTTGCAATCGTCGGACCTACGGGTTGCGGTAAAACTACTCTCATAAATCTTTTGATGAGGTTCTATGATGTCAACAGCGGAACAATCTCCGTTGATGATACCGAATACAGCGATATAACTCGCAAATCAGTCAGACAAAACTTTGGTATGGTGCTTCAAGATACTTGGCTCAAATCAGGCACAATCAAGGATAATATCAAACTCGGTGCTCCGAATGCAACCGATGAAGAAGTTATTGAAGCTGCCAAAAAAGCACATTCTCATTCGTTTATCAAGCGACTTCCGAACGGATACGATACTGTTATCGGCGAATCGGGAGGTTCTCTCTCTCAAGGACAAAGACAGCTTTTGTGCATAACCCGTTTGATGCTTTGCAAACCGCCAATGCTTATTCTTGATGAAGCAACTTCGTCAAT
This sequence comes from uncultured Eubacterium sp., assembly GCF_934525195.1. Lineage (GTDB taxonomy): Bacteria > Bacillota > Clostridia > Oscillospirales > Acutalibacteraceae > Eubacterium_R. The sequence goes on along the minus strand of NZ_CAKSZA010000001.1, from coordinate 124,832 downwards.
CGATACAAGAACGGAAATCAGAATTCAAAAGGCGTTTTCACGATTAATGCAGGGCAGAACAACCTTTATCGTTGCTCACCGCCTTGCCACAATCAGGGAAGCCGATATAATTCTTGTTATGCGTGACGGTAATATTGTTGAGCAGGGCAAACACAAAGATTTGCTTACTAAAAAAGGATTTTATTATGAACTGTATAATTCGCAGTTCCCATCGGTTAAGTGATAACCAAAAGGAGAAATTATGAAAAAATTACAAAAAACACTATCAATCTTACTTGTTGCAGTTCTTGTCTGCCTTACATTTTGCTCGTGCTCAAATACGGGCAAAAGTATAATGACGAATACCTATACAAAGTCCGCAACGAAAAGTGACGGCTTGAATCTTGCCTCATCCGCAACATATACCACGCAGGACGGTAAAACCAAAAAGAGCTTTTCTCTCAAAGGTAAGCACGAGGAAGTCATGTATATGACCGTTGATTTTGGAGATAGTGTCGATTTCAACACCGTTATCCTCGGCGAGTCGGGTAAAAAAGTTACTTTGTTTGAAATTTACGGCTCAAACGAACAGGATGCAAATTATCAGTTCCTTTATCAGAGCGATTGTATCGAGGGCGGTCACACCTGCTTTTTGGGTGATGTAAAATACAGATACCTTCGTGTTTTCGTAAATGAGTCATCGGGCAATTATAATGTAAATAATTTTGAGGCGTATTATCTTAAAAATGAAAAGGCAAAAGACCTCCGTGTAAATGCGTATTTTCTTGCCGAGGACATCAAGGAAGAGGCTGATTTTTCAAATCTTGACGCACTCACCGATGTCATCGTTTTCGGCACGGCAAAATTTGACGGACAGGGTAATATCAAATTTTATGACGGGAATTCAAACGAGGTTGACGAGCAGTATTATGCAGATAAAGTTAATCTTTTAAAATCAAAAATCGGCGACAGAAAAATCAATATTATAACTGATATAGCGATGCCTTATGGCGAGGATAATCTCGACATCAAGTCTATGATGAGTGATCAGAATGTTGACAATCTTGTTGCAAGCATTGTTGACTTTGTCAATAAATATGGCTTTGACGGCTATGATATGGATTATGAATTTCCGTATGATAAGGCGGATTGGAAGCGCTTTAACAATTTCTTGCGTAAGCTTGACAAGGCAATGCCCGACAAGATTATTTCCCTTGCAATCGCACCGTGGGATTTGAGGTTTGACGATGATGTAATCAAGGCAGTTGACAGGGTAGAGGTTATGCTCTATGATATGTTCACCGCTCACGGCTATCATTCGATTTTCTCAACAACCGTCAACGGTATTGACAAGGCAATCAAAGGCGGTTTTTCTCCCGAACAAATCGACCTTGGTTTGCCGTTCTATTCTCGACCGACCAACCGTCTTGGCTATTGGGGAAATTATAATCAGTACAGCAATAAGATTGATAAATTTACCAATCTCATTTATTTCAATGATTTTGACCACGATGGCAATCCAATGACCGCTCCGCAATATATCAATTCGGTTCAGATGATTGCCGACAAAACCGCTTTTGCCATTGATGCGGGTCTCGGCGGAGTGATGATTTGGCATTATAGCTGCGATTTGCCTTATGATAACGAACTTTCGCTTTTCAAAGCGATTACAGACACCAAGTCTGCAAAACAATAATCAATTACAAATAACAAAAAAACTGCAAGCTTCGGCTTGCAGTTTTTTATATCTTTGTATAAAGAATAACATAATATGAACATTGTGACAAATTATTATAGATAAATTTTGTGCAACTCGCCTATAAAAAAATGTTGAAATAGTCGCAACATTATGATATATTAATAGTATAATAATGTTAAAGTAATGTTAAAACATTCGATTTGCATTGATTGAAAGTTTAGATCGGAGGTGCGATTGTATGAAAAAAATAATGTCATTGTTTTTGGCTTTGCTTCTTTTTGCCGGTACATTTGCACCTATGAACTGTGTTGTTGTTTCTGCCGCATCCGATAAAGAAGCTAATCGTGCAGCCGAGGATTTGGCAGGATTGCTTACAACCGACGATGACTTTGTTGATGAGTTTTTATCCGAAAAAGTTGACAGAGTGGTGGTTAAAAACAGAATTATAATAAAAGCCAATGACAAAAATGTCGACACTTATAACAGTGTTGCCACAGCAAATTTGTATGGCTATACGGTTGTTCAGTATGATGACGTAAAATCTGCATCATCAGCCTTTTCAAAATTCGAGGCTCTCGGTTATGAACCGTCATACGATTCTGTTTTTTCTCTTGATGAGGCTTATGAGCAGGAAACAGAGGTTTCTTATAATCTCAACAGCAGCCTTCTTTCAACTTTAAAAGACAGAAGCGATGCTTTTGAATGGGCATATAAATTGTGTGATATTGATGAAGCTGTTTCATTTTATAAATATAGAGTGAACAGGGAAGTTGTTGTCGGAGTGCTTGACAGCGGTATACAATATGATATTGATTTGTTCAAAAACAGAGTTATCCGCACGCATACAGATTTTTCTTTTATGGCATCAGGCGACGAAATGGATGATAACGGACATGGCACAAAGGTTGCAAGTACAGTTGTCCTTTGCACACCCGAAAATGTTAAGGTTCAGGCTTTCAAGGTGGCATATGGTATGTCTGTAACTGATTCAAGCTTGCTTCTTGCACTTAATCACATCAAGAATATGACTAAACGTCCCGATATAATCAATATGTCGTTCAGCGGAGATAAAATGGACAGTCATATTGAAAATGAAATCAATGAACTCACCGATATGGGGGTTCTCTTTGTCAGCTCGGCAGGCAATAGCGGAGATGAGTCTTTGAGTTTTCCTTCTCAGTATGATAATGTGATTTCCGTTGCGGGAGTTGAAAAAAACAGCGTTCCGAGTGAATATTCAAATTATGGTAATTATGTTGATATTTCGGCTCCGTTTGCATTTGCTTCCTACAAGGCAACAAGAAAAGATCCAAGCCCAAAATATATTTATTCAAAAGGAACGTCGTTTTCCGCTCCGATTGTTTCTGCTGCCGCAGCCATTGTTCGCACAGAACATTCAAACTATTCTCCGTATGAAGTAAAAAAGAAATTGCTTGATTGCTGCGTTCCTTTTATGGAAAAAAATCAATGCAAAAAATACGGCAAGGGAATAGTGAATTTTTCAAATTTGATTGATTCCACAAGAAGTAAAAATATCAAACCTAATTATCAAAGCGGCGTTTATACTGACGAAATCAGTCTAAAACTTGATTGTTCAAGCACTTTGATTGATATTGTTTATACAACTGACGGAACATTGCCTACTCTAAAAAACGGTACGATTTATTCAGAGCCTATAAAAATTAATGAAAGCACTCGAATTATTGCCGCCGCTTATGAAAAAACAGGTTCTGTGTTCCACGGCAGATTTTTCTGTGGCGATTATTATATTAACGAGTCGGAATTCATTATTGACGAAAATGGTTCGCTTCTTGCGTATTTGGGCGGCAAAAAGGATGTTGTCGTTCCTGATTCAATCGATGGTACAGTTCCTGTTTCGGTTAGCGAAAATTGTTTTAGATATTGCGATATTAACAATGTGTCGTTGCCTAAAACAGTAAAGAATATCGGCGATTATGCTTTCGCCGATTGTACTGCATTTGCAAGCGGATTTTCTTCTCCGAGCATAAGAACAGTTGGCAAATATGCCTTTAAAAATTCGGGATTTAGCTATATTATACTTGAAAAATGTTTTAAAGCTGATGAAAATGCTTTTGAAAATTCGTTGGTTCAAATCGTTAAACTCGGTAAACTTGCAGAAATCAATAACGGTTTATTCAAAAACTGCACCAAACTTCAAATTGCGTATTTGCCTCGACTTGTTGATTGTGACGCAAATGTAACAAGCACTTTTGAAAATTGCAAATCACTCGAAACTTTGTTTGTCCCAAAGGCGTCTTCGCTCTATCTTGATATTCCGAGTGATGTCGATATTTATGTAAACAACAACCTTTCTCCTGAATTGGAGGCAGATGGTGAGTATAAATATAACTTTATCGCTCAGCTTCAAAGCGGATTCAGCAAACTAAGAGCGTTTTTGGAAAAATATTCTTACCGTTTCTGTTCATATAAGGATTCGGGCAATTATGCAGAAGCAAGAGGTGCTCAAATCCGAGCGACGGATTCAGGAATGAGATTTGGATTCACGTGGACAAAAATTGACGAGTTGGAAACTCTTGCAACTAATGTTGAATATGGATTTGTTCTTAATTATGGCGACACCGACACACTTTATGTTGACAATGCGCAACGCAAGGTAAAGGCGGGAAAAACTGTTTCCGATGGCAATAAAACAGCGTTTAACCTTGTTATAAATGAAGTTCCGCCAAATCAACGAGATACTGTTGTTTCGGTCAGAGCGTATGTAAATATTGACGGTTGGTATTTCTATTCGCCGATTGTAAAGCGCTCTTTCAATCAAGTGGCAACAGCCGTTCTCGGTGATGAGGAAGTTGACGATACGGTTAAACTTTCGGTCAGCGAAGTTATGGCAGAGGAGGAATAGCGTGAAAAAATTATTTTTACCGCTTGCTGTATTTCTGCTTTGTGCTTTGATGTTTGCCGCTTGCTCACACGGTGCTTCCGACATAGAAAATGATTCTCTTAACAAAAACGAAGTTGATGTTTCTGTTACGGAGCAAACTTCAAATTTTGCTTCGGACGGTGAAGTTTCAACCGCTTCGATTGAGCAAAACGGTATAACAGAAAAAAACGATTTAAATAAAACCGATGCCGATAATGATATTAACTTCTCAAATGACAGCACAACGGTTGTTCCTGATAAAAAAACAGAAGTGACGTCATCGACGGTTGAATCGTCAACGGATTTGAGCGAAACAACAGCCGACAATGGCACGAAAACAGAAAAAAATAAAGTCAACACCGATAAAGACGGCTGGGTTGACAAATGGTATTGAATATAATAATTTTCTCCTATATAAAAGGCATTGCGAGTCATTTGACCGCAATGCCTTTTTTTACATAAAATCGTCAAAACTTGCGTCACTCGGCATTCTCCAATCACCACGAGGGGAGAGCGAAACCGAGCCGACCTTTGGTCCGTCGGGAATACAATTTCTCTTGAATTGGCTGATGAAAAATCTTCTCATAAACACATCAAGCCACTTTCTGATTGTCTTTCTGTCATAAACTCCGTCAAATGCTTTTTCGGCAAGTTTTTGGAGTTTTTCTTTTGTAAATCCGAATCTCACGAAGTTGTAAAGGAAGAAGTCGTGCAATTCGTACGGACCGATGTTGTCCTCCGTCTTTTGAGCAATTTTTCCGTTTTCGTCAGGCGGCAGAAGTTCAGGCGAAACAGGTGTGTCGAGTACATCAAGCAAGATATTTTTTGTCTTTTCGTCACTTTGGCTTGCAACATATTCAACAAGGTATCTCACAAGTGTTTTTGGCACAGAAGCATTCACTCCGTACATGCTCATATGGTCGCCGTTGTATGTGCACCAACCCATTGCAAGTTCAGACAAATCACCCGTGCCCACAAGCAAGCAACCCATCTTGTTTGCCATATCAAAAAGAATTTGCGTTCTTTCTCTTGCCTGTGTGTTTTCGTATGTAATGTCGTGCACATCCTCGCTGTGCTCAATATCCTTTAAGTGCTGAATACAAGCATCTTTTATGCTGATTTCCTTGATAGTCACGCCGAGTGACTTCATCAATTCAATGGCGTTGTTGTAGGTTCTGTCGGTTGTGCCGAAGCCAGGCATTGTGATGCCGATGATGTCTGTCATAGGCTTACCGAGCATTTTCATACTCTCAACCGCAACAAGAAGTGCAAGTGTGCTGTCAAGTCCACCGCTTATTCCGATTACACAGCCTTTTGAGTTGATGTGTTCAAGCCTTCTTGCAAGTCCGCTTGCCTGAATAGCAAAGATTTCTTCGCATCTTTCACGCACTTCATCTTTGTTGCTCGGAACAAATGGGTGAGGGTCAATATATCTGAACTTCATATCGTTGTCCGGATTTAATTTGATTTCAGGCTCGTCATCTTCGTCATCATCATTGTCAAAGCAAAAATCACAAGTCATATCCATACATTCAAATTCGTTAATTGATTTGTTGCCAAAACTTGTGTCCTTAAGTCGAAGATTGTTGAGCTTTTCGCAGTCGATGTCTGCAATGGTGATTACATTTTCACGGCTGAAACGCTTGCCCTCGGCAAGAATTGCTCCGTTTTCCGCAATGATTGTTGCTCCGCCAAAAACAAGGTCTGCCGTGCTTTCGTATATGCTTGCACCGGCATAAATATATCCGCAGATACATTTTGCAGACTGCGTTTCAATCAATTTCTTTCTGTATTGTGCCTTTGAAACATATTCGTCACTTGCAGAAAGATTAACTATGATGTTTGCACCCGCAACAGCAAGTTCGTTTGACGGCGGATTTGTAACCCACAAATCTTCGCACAATTCAACTCCGATAGTAACTCCGTCATCAAGTTGTATGAGCTTGGATGTGGAAATATCAAAGCCGAGTTCTTCTCCGTTAACCCATTCGCTGAAGCCCTCTTCCATAGGCTCTGCAAACCATCTTTTTTCGTAGAATTCGTTGTAGTTTGGCAGATGTTTTTTTGGCACAGCCATCAAGATTTCACCTTTATAAATTACAAATGCGCAGTTGTAAAGTGAGTTCTTTATAGCCCACGGAGCACCCACAACCACAACAATGTTTCTGTCCTTTGTGTATTCAACAATGTCGTAAAGTGCTTCGTTTGATGCTTTGAGGAGTGATTTTGTAAAGAACAAATCTCCGCAGGAATATCCTGTTATTGAAAGTTCGGGAGTTACAAGAAGTCGCACACCTTGTTTCTCTGCATCGTAAATTGCTTTTTTGATTTCAACTTTGTTGTAGCTTGGGTTTGCCACTTTCAATTTGAGGCTTGCCGAAGCTACTCTAAACATTCCGTAATTCATTTTTTACCCTCGGTTATATCATTGTAATTTTATACTTGAATCCTGCCTGTTCGTTCGGTTCAAGTATTGTCATTCCACGCTTTTTTTCAATCTCGTTTGTTTCGTCGGAGCAGTTGGAAATTCCTGTCCACGGCTCAAGCGCAACAAAGTCGGCATTGCCGCATGCAGACCAAATAAGCAGGTTTGCCATATCCTGATATTCGATTTTTATACCTTTGCCATTTGGTCCGATAAGCGTTGCAGATTTCGGCGCAATGCCGTCAAATATCATAGCGTCTTTTTCTTCAAACAAGTCGTGGCGCATCGCAATTTCAGACTTGCCGTTAAAATCATCAAATCGGTTTTCAATGTTTATCAGTCCGCTGTGATGGTCGGGACGGAGATAACCGCCCTTGAGTGCTTTGTCAAATTTAACCTTATAATCTTCAAATTTTTCGTTTTTGTCAAGCGGACAGTTGAATGCAGGGTGACCGCCGATAACAAACGGCATCTTTTTCTTGCCTGTGTTTTTAACAAGATATTCAACGCTTACGGTTGAGCCTACAAGTGTGTACTTTACTTCAAGTTCGTAGTCAAACGGAAAAGCCGCCTTGGTTGTATCATTTGATTTTTGAATGAATGTAATTGAATTTTTGATTTGCTCTTTGAGTTCAAACGGATTTATTCTTGCAATGCCGTGGCGCTTCATTACGCACTTTTCTTCAAATGCCGTGCCCTCGTTGTTAGGTAACATTCCGACAATAGGAAAGCAGATTGGTGCCTGACCGCTCCAATGCTCTTCGTCGCCCTGCCAAAGATATTCCGTGTCGTTTTTGAGCAGAGAAGTAAGCATTGCCCCGTCTTGCAAAACGCAAACCTCGGCTTCGTTGCTTGTGATTTTGTATTTCATAATTTCACCTTAATTTAAGTAATATATACATATTTTAATTATAACTTAAAATAATCTATAATGCAATATTGAAAATGCACGCAATATGATATACAATACAGTTAAAGATTTATGTGATGTTAGGAGTTAACTATGGATTTATATTCATTTATTCATGAGGCGATATTTGAGGAAAAAGACAAGTACACTCGTCTTTATGAACTTATATGGTCGGAATTTGAACAAGACGGCTTTGTAATTACCGATGAGCCGGGGCACGAGATTGACGATATTTTCAAGGCAACGGCTATTCAAAATCTTATCGGCGAGTTTGAATACCGTCTTTATGATGAAGTCAACGAAACAGGTTTTGAGGATGTTGTTGATTATCTTGCACAAATCGGCATTTCCAAGGAAGATATTGTTGCTTATTGCGAAGAAGATGAAAATATCGATACCTTTGATGATGACGAGGATTTGAAAATCAAAAACGGTCTTGACTATGTCACCGAGATTGTTGCGGATAAATTGCTTCAATGTTTTTCAGCCGATGATTTGTTCGATTATTTCTTCACCGCAACTTATGATTTTGTTCAGGACTTTACCTTTGATTTTGATGATGTGGACGAATTTATGGCTTTTGTTGATTCCAATAGTGAACGATTGGATGACTACAAAGAGGAGTATCCGTCCGTTATGGCTTGGATGGAATCAGGTATGATAGTATAAAATAAAGTGTTTTTATAGAGGCGAGTGTTCGCCTCTTTTTTATGCCAAAAATTAATATGATGCAAAAACCTTGTTTTGTGCATACTATGTAATATATGTATACACTTGTAAACGAGGTGATTTCGTGAAATGTGAAATTAAGGTGGGCTCTGTAACCAACGCACAGCGAGGCTCAAAATTGCTTCGGCGTTATGGCATCAAGCCTACTGTGTCAAGAATAGAAAATCCTGCTGTCGGTGACGGTTGCGGTTTTGTTATCGGCGTTGAGTATGCGGATTGCGACACGGCAAAGAGATTGCTTGCTCAAAACGGAATAAGAATACTTGGGGTGAGGGAACTGTGATTTATTTTGACAATGCCGCCACAACTTATCCAAAACCCGCTTCGGTTCTTGCGTCAGCCGTTTTGGCGTTAAAAAAGTATTCGTTCAACAGCGGCAGAGGCGGATATAAGGAGAGTATTCGTGCAGGCGAGATGATTTATTCCGTTCGTGAAAAGGTCGCCGATATGTTCGGCTTCGAGGCGCAAAATGTGGCTTTTACAAAAAACTGCACCGAGGCTCTCAATATGGCAATTAAGGGGAGCGTCAAGCAGGGTGACCACATCATTATTTCTTCCCTTGAGCATAATTCCGTTAGCCGTGTTGCCGAAAAATTGTTTGATGACGGTATGATTGAATATGATATTGCACGCTATTCGTTTGATGATGACGAAACGGTCAAAAATTTTGAAAATCTCATAAAACCTAATACAACCGTTGTTGTTTGTATGCACTCAAGCAACGCTTTCGGCGTGACATTTCCTGTTGCAAAAATCGGCAATATGTGCAAAACTCACGGCGTAAGATTTATTGTTGACGGGGCACAGGGTGCCGGGGTTGCGGATATAAATGCAAAAAGAGATAATATCGACATTCTTTGTGCTCCGGGGCATAAGTGCCTGTTCGGTGCAATGGGCACGGGCTTCATTGCCGTAAAAGACGGTGTTCAACTTTCAACTGTCGAGGAGGGTGGCACGGGCAGTAACTCTATGTCGCTCAAGCAACCTGAATTTTTGCCCGACAGACTTGAATCGGGAACGCTTAACAATTCGGGTATAATTTCCCTTGGCAAGGGCATAGATTATATTAATACCTACGGCACGGATGCGATTTATTCTCACGAGTTGTCGCTTGCTCGCCACACTTATACCGTACTCGACGGCATTGATGGAGTAAAACTTTACACTCCGTTTCCCGAAAAGAACAAAACTATGCCGATTATATCTTTCAATTTTGCGGATTATTCAAGCGAAAAAACCGCTTCAATCCTTGCAAAAAACAATATTTGCACAAGGGCGGGCTTTCATTGCACACCGCTTGCACACAAGCATTTCGGAACTGCCGACCGTGGCACGGTTCGTGTGAGCTTTGGTGCATTCAACACGTTTTATGATTGTGACGCACTTGTTAATGTTGTAAAAAAGTTGTGAATTTAGACTTAAATCTACTTTATTTATCGTGTGATGTGTGGTATTATATATGTAACTTAATTTATAGGAATGAAAAAAATGCCACTGTTTGATTTAACTATTCAATTTAGATTTAGATATTTTAAAAACCTCGGCAATTCAATTATAGATTTCTTTTCTCAAATCAAGGGGCTTTTCCGCACCTTTGGTATAATTGATGTTGTCGATATACTTTTTGTTGCCATTGTCATTTACCTTGTTGTCAGAGTTCTGCGAGAAACAAGGGCAATGCAACTCATCAAGGGCTTTTTGCTTTTGACTATTGTTTATCTTGTTGTAACTTTCCTCGGAATGGGTGCTTCAAGTTATATTATGAGGATGATTTTCAATAACATTCTCATTATTCTTGTTATACTGTTCGGACCCGAAATTCGCAAGATTTTGGAGCAAGTCGGCAAGGGCAAGGCAACCAATTTTATCAAAGGGCTGTTCAATTCGGGCGTTGCCATTGATGTTGCCGAAATGAAGCAAACCATTGACGCAACCTGCAAATCCTGTGCAGAAATGGCTGATGCAAAAATCGGCGCACTCATCGTGTTCGAAAACGAAACGCTGTTGGGCGACATTATCGCTTCGGGCACGGTTGTTGACGCCACTCCGTCAAAGGAAATCATCGGCAATATCTTTTATCCGAAGTCACCGCTTCACGACGGAGCAATGGTTATCAGAGGCAATAGGATTTATGCGGCAGGCTGTATTTTGCCGCTTACAAAGAATAATAATCTTTCCTCTCAACTCGGAACCCGTCACAGAGCCGCACTCGGTTTGAGCGAGCAGAGTGATGCCATCGTTTTTGTTGTGAGCGAGGAAAGAGGCGAAATCAGTTGTGCTATCAACGGTACACTTCGCCGTGATATTTCAACAGGCGATATGCGTGATATTTTGACTCAGCAGTACATCCCTGACAGTTTCTCCTCGGATGACAAGATTATTTCTAAGCTGAAAAGGAGGTTTAAGTAATGAGCAAAAATAACACTTCCGATACAGTAAAAAAAGAAAAATCAAAGTTTTCCTTTTCAGATCTTGTATATAATGATAAGTATCTTATTGTTTTGTCAATATTCTTGGCTGTTATCGTGTGGATAGGCTCGTCGCTCAGCGTCGGTGCGGATGACACAAAAACAATCAAAGTGACTGCTCCTATCGAACTCAGCGGTAAGCTTTCGGGTATCGGTATGCAGTATTATGCACTTCAAAATTCTGTTGATTTGAGCATCACTTTGTCGGGTCAAAAATACGTTATCGGTCAGGTTACTGCTGATGATTTGAACATCACTTTTGACACTTCGGCGGTTAACAGAACCGGCAATCAGTCAATTCCTATCCGCGTAACCAATAAATCAAAGCGACTTGATTATACTGTTGAATCGGTTTATCCAAGCTCGATTGAGGGCTATTTTGATGTCAACAAAACCAAGACCTTTGATGTTGATGTCAAGTTCGACAGGGACAAGGTGGCAGACGGCTATGTTTTCGGCACTCCTGTTCTCAGCGAGGATAAGATTGTTGTTTCAGGTCCAAAAACATATGTTGATAAGATTGACAACGCTTATTGTGAGGTCGATTTTGGCGACAGAATAAATCTCACCGAGCCGTTCACCCAGGATTGCGACCTCAAACTTGACGGCAACGGTGTTGAAACAAGTTATATCACAATAACAAACAGAACAGACCCGAACACACCGATTAATTCGCTTTCGGTTACCGTACCTGTGCTTCAAACTTGCACTTTGCCGGTCACAACAACATTTGAGGACAAACCAACAGGTCTTGCAAGAGATGTTGTCAGCGTTTCTTATTCAAAAAATCAGCTTTATGCAGGTGCTCTTTCAACGGCTGATATTTCAACCGCAAATGTCGGCACAATCTATTTTGGCGATTTAACAGTCGGCAGTCACGATTTTGAATTTGATGTAACCAATTTGAACGGTATTTCTGTTCTTGACGGAACAAAGAAGATAACCGCAAAAGTTACTGTCAGCAGTTCTTATTCCGAGCATAAGGTCAGAATAAATAAGGACGATATAATTATTGAAGGTGCACAGCAGGGTAACAAACTTGCGGTCAAATCTATTGACAGTGCAACCGTAACCGTCCTTGCCCCTAAGAAGGCAAATATCAATTCTTCAAACCTCACCTTGAAATGTGATGTTTCAAAGAAAAATGATAAAAATCAATATCCGATAGAAATTGTTGTTTCAAACTCAAAGTCTTGGGTATATGGAAAATACTACGCTACTATCGAATAAAAACACAGGTAAATAAAATACAGGTATTCGCAAAACGATGCGAATACCTGCTTTTTGTTATAATCCCATTGATATTGTTATTGCATTGTTGATTTTGTTCATATCACTTGTCGGCAATGTGCCCATCTTTTCTTTAAGTCGCCTCTTGTCAATGGTTCGCACCTGCTCAAGCAACACAACGCTGTCTTTTGCAAGTCCGCAGTCATGAGCGTTCACCTCAATATGAGTCGGCAAATTTGTTTTGCCTTGCTGGCTTGTGATGGCAGACACTATCACAGTCGGCGAAAATTTGTTGCCCACATCGTTTTGAACTATTAACACAGGTCTTACTCCTCCTTGCTCACTTCCTACAACGGGACTTAAATCGGCATAGTAGATGTCGCCTCGTTTAATGTTCATTTTGTTCACCCTTTAAAATTTTCTTTATATCATTATGATTAACACAAATTCTTTCTTTTAAACATCTATTACATAATATTCATAATGCGTATAAAGGTTTTTTTATTGGGTATATTCTTAATATGAATATTTTTACATCTAAAGATAGGCTGATTACCTGCCTAAAATATCCCATCGCCGTAACGGCGCTGTATGTCCTCGTCGTTCATATAATTTCACTTGTGTTGCCAAAATTTAATGTTGATATCGAGGTGGTTACATCTTTGTTGTTGTCTGCCTGTGTCGGTATGTTTTTGGGGTTTTATGAATTTAAGGAGTCAAGCAAAAGCTTCGTTGTCGCTTTGTCGCTTCTCTGTGCAAATGCCGTTTTCTTCCTGCTGACCTCTCACACATTGGGACTAACGGTGATTGTTGCTCTGGCAGTCGGAGTTGTTTTGCTCGGTAATAATCTTGATTTTGAATATCTGCTCATAACTACATCGCTTTTGGGTGTTGCATTCGGTGTGGCTTTTGGTATTTGTGATGAACTTTTGCAAATGTATGTTAAAGAATTTGCTTTGTTGATTAAGGGTAGGGCGGTTCTTTTTGGGGTGTTAAATGAGATTTATTCTGTGTTTTTCGGAAACTTTTTTTCCAATTTGATTTATACCACCGATTGTAGTGTCGCAACTTTAGTGAATGGCAAAATCATCGCAGGTGTGCAAAATGTATTTTTGTCATCGCCAAAAGCACCGCAATCGTCCGTTGCCGATTATCTGACAGGCAAGTATTTTTTCAATGTTTTTATGACCTTTGGCACATTTGTTGCACTTTTCAAGAAAACAAGCAAGCGTTATTTGTTTTCGTTTTTACTTCCTTGCCTGTTGTCGGTCGTTTTTGGAGATAACACGCTGTTGCTTCTGTTTTTGCTGTTCTATAATCCGCTGATTTTTGTCGGTTGCGTCTTTGTCGGAGGTGTCGGTTATTTTGTTTCTGCCCTCGTCGATATTCGTATCGGGTTTGAAAAATATGCTTCGCTGTTCAGCCTTTTCAAGTATGGCAGAAACGTCGGATATTTTCTGCTTGTCGGATTTGTCCTTGCCGTGCTGATGTATTTCATTGTTGAAATTGTGCTTTCAAAATTTGATATGGACAATCAAAAATACTATCCAAAGGATGTGCGTGCACTTGTCAGGGCACTTGGCGGAGAACGAAATATCGAAACGCTGGAAAACGGAGTGCTGACAGTTCGTAATCCGAATTTGATTGATATATTAAAGGTCGATTGCGAAATTCATCAAAACACCGTACAACTCATTGATAATGATTATAATTTATTAAAAGAATATTTTTGATATGCAAAAAACCGCCAAAAATGTAAATTTTGACGGTTTTGTTTTTATAATACTTTTTTCATTGCAATGTGCGGGATGTCCTCTTCGGGATAAACATCGCCGTATGCCTTGTAGCCGAGTGCCTCATAAAAGCCCTGTGCCTGTGTTTGTGCAGAAATAAAACTCTCTTTTGCACCGAGCTTTTTCATTTCTTCCTCGGCTTTTTCAAGCACCTTTCTGCCACATCCTGTGCCGCGATATTCTTTTAGCACCGCTATTCTGCCTGCGTGCCAAGTGTCACCGTGCTCTTTGTAAAATCTTGATGTTGCAATCGGCTTACCGTTGTCGTACATAACAATGTGTTTGGCTTCCTTGTTGTCGTCAAGTTCGTCTATCTCGTGGTTTTTTTGCACGCCCTGTTCATCACAAAACACAGTGAATCTGATGAATTTTGAATCGTCTGTCGCTGTGTCCGTTATCTTAAATTCAAGCATTTTGTTCTTCTCTTTCTTTTAGCTTTTTGCACATCATTCGTGCCACCTTGTATACATCTCCGCAACCAAGAGTGATTACCAAATCGCCGTCTTCTGCATTGTCGCATACATAATCGCAAATTTCTTCAAAAGTGTCAAGCTGAACGGCACCCGGAATTTTGCTTGAAAGGTCGGTTGCCTTGATTCCGATTGTGTTCACTTCACGACTTCCCATAATTGCACTTACAACGCACTTGTCTGCAATTTTAAGCACCTCGGCAAAATCGTCAAGAAGCAGAGATGTTCTTGAAAATGTAAACGGTTGATGCACCGCCCAAACACGCTTGTATCCCATCTTTTTTGCCGCCTCAAGAGTAACCTTAATTTCGGCAGGATGGTGTGCATAGTCGTCTGCAAATGTAACTCCGCAGTATGTGCCGAGCTTTTCAAATCGTCTTGCCGCACCGCCAAAATGCTTCAATCCCTCAAGGATTTTTTCAACTTCCGCACCGCTTTCATATGCTGCCGCAAATGCACAAAGCGAGTTCAAAATATTATGCTCACCCGGAACGGAAAGCACAACTCTTGCAACAAATTCGTTGTTGTGGTATGCGTCGTATTCGCTGTGAAAACCGCCCGGAACATCAATGTTCTTTGCTACCCATTCGTTGCCGTCATTTCTGCCGACAGAGATGAGTTTTTTGCCCTCAATGCCCTTGATTGTGTCAACCGTGTTGGCATCGTCACCGTTGTAAATAATTGTCTTTGTGGTGAGGTCTGCAAATTTTCTGAACGACTTTTTGATGTTGTCAAGATTGCCGAAGAAATCAAGGTGATCCTCGTCAATGTTGAGTATTACCGCCATATCGGGATTCATATGCAAAAATGTGTTGTTGAATTCACAGCTTTCGCACACGAAGTTTTGGCTGTGTCCGTATCTGCCGTATGCGTTTATCAATGGCAATTTTCCGCCGATAACAGCAGACGGGTCAAGCCCTGCTTCCATAAGGATTTGAGTTATCATTGACGAAGTTGTGGTCTTGCCGTGAGTTCCGCAAACACCTATGCAGTTTGAAAAAATACGGCTGAGTGCACCGAGTGCTTCCGCTCTTTCAAAACAAGGAAAGTTTGCTTTTGCATATTCAAGTTCCGCATTGCCTGCAAGAATTGCGTTTGTATATATAATAAGTTCCGTGCCGTCGGCAATGTTTTCGGGCTTCTGACCCAAAAATACCTTTGCACCCTCTTTTTCAACTCGTCTGAAAGTTTCGGTGTCGTTGTTGTCCGAGCCTGTCAATTCGTATCCGAGGGATAACAAAATCTCTGCAATAGGGCACATTCCTGCACCGCCAATGCCGATAAAATGTATCTTTTTGCTCTCTTTGAGTAATTCGTCTATATTTTTCAAGGAAATTCCTCCGATTAATCATATTATCTTTTTTATTATACTACCTATTTTGAAAAAAATAAACACCCTTTTTATATTATTTCATAAAATATAAAAGGTGGTAGTAAATATGACAAATTTTTATGTTGCGTCTTTTGACGATAAAAGGGTAGCTTATGCAAGCGACTATCTCCAAAATTTTGGTTACAAAGCTGTTGATAATCTTTCAAAGGCGGATTTTGTTCTTACGGGTGTCAATCCGCCCAGCCTTGATGCTTACAGAGATTTTCACATATGTGCGGGAAATGTGTCGGGCGACAATGTTTTTGATTATACAAAAAATGAACGCTTCGCAGCCGAAAATGCTTATTATACAGCCGAATCAGCCGTGTGTATTGCCTGCCAAAACAGCGATTTGAGCCTTGTCAATTCAAATGTGCTAATTTTGGGATATGGCAGAATTGCAAAAGCTCTCCATAGATTTTTAATTCCGTACACATCGCACATAACCGTGTGTGCACGAAACGGTGTTCAGCGAACAACGGCTGAAATGAACGGTGCTTCGGCAATTACTCTTGATGAACTTACGGAACAAAACGATTTTGATTTTGTGTTTAATACGATACCTCATCCGATAATTAATGAAAGAGAACTTCGATTGTTCAAAAAAGATACATTGCTTGTTGATTTAGCATCGTTTCCGGGCGGAATTGATGTGCATTTTGCCGAATCTCTCGGGCTAAATTTGATTGTGGCAAGAGGACTTCCTGCCAAATATTCGCCAAAATCGGCAGGGAAAACAGTTGCAAAAGCTGTGATTGAACATATGGGGGTGAGGTTGTGAAAATAGGATATTGCCTTACAGGCTCGTTTTGTACATTCAAAAAAAGCATCGAGGCTATGCAATCACTTGTAGACAACGGTCACATTGTCACTCCGATTATGTCGTTTAATGCTTATAATATTGACACAAGATTCGGAAATGCTAAAGATGTGAGGGAACAGGTCGTTTCAATCTGTGGCAGAGATATAATTTCAACCATTGATTCTGCCGAGCCGATTGGACCTAAGCATATGTTTGATGTGCTGTGTGTTGTTCCGTGTACTTCCAACACACTCGCCAAACTTGCAAACGGTATAAACGACACTCCCGTCACAATGGCGGTGAAATCGCATCTTCGCAACGACAAGCCTGTTGTTGTCGGCGTGTCAACAAATGATGCACTCGGCGCTTCGGCAAAAAATATCGGTGCTCTTATGAACAACCGTAACTTCTATTTTGTTCCTATGGCACTCGATAATCCTTGCGAAAAGCCTCGTTCTTTGGTCTGTGATTTTTCAAAAGTAGAGGGTACAATCAAGTGCGCTGTTGACGGTGTGCAGTTTAATCCTATAATTTAAAACTTAAAAGGCTCTCTTTGTATTTTTCTCAAGGAGAGCCGACTATACTTTTTGCGACAATTTTTTTGCTGAAAATCATAAAAAAATATTGACATTATAATATAAAAAATATATATTTGACTTAATGCAATTTTTTAATTGTAAATCGTGAGGGGGTTGGTGAGTCTTTCCAACGCCTGCAATAAAGAGGAAGTGCATAATTGAAAAAGATTATTGACTTGAAGAATATCACCGTCAGCTATGGTGATAATACAGTTTTGGAAAATCTCAATTTATACATTAACGAAAAAGAGTTTATAACCCTGTTAGGACCATCAGGATGCGGTAAAACCACAACTCTTCGTGCCATTGCCGGCTTTGTCAAGCCCGATAGCGGAGATATAATATTTGAGGGTAAACGCATCAACGACCTACCTGCACATAAGCGTAGAGTCAATACCATCTTTCAGCGTTATGCTCTTTTTTCTCATTTAAATGTATATGAAAATATAGCATTCGGACCTCAGCTTCAAAAAAAGCCGAAAGAGGAGGTTCGTCAAATCGTTGCCGATATGCTCAAACTCGTCAACCTTAAAGGCTTTGAAAAGCGTCCCATCAACTCGCTTTCAGGCGGTCAGCAACAGCGTGTTGCCATCGCAAGAGCGCTTGCAAACAAACCGCATATTCTTCTTTTGGACGAGCCTCTCGGTGCGCTTGATCTCAAACTTCGCAAAGATATGCAGCGAGAACTCAAAAATATTCAGCAGGAACTCGGCATAACCTTTATTTATGTTACCCACGACCAAGAGGAAGCACTCTCTATGAGCGATACCGTGGTTGTTATGGATAAGGGCAAAATCCAGCAAATCGGCACTCCCGAAGATATTTATAACGAGCCTGTCAACGCTTTTGTAGCCGACTTCATCGGCGAAAGTAATATTGTTGATGCGATTATGATTGACGATTATCTTGTAACCTTTGGCGGCGTCAAGTTTAAGTGCCTTGATAAAGGCTTTGACAAAAACGAATTTGTAGAGGCTGTTGTTCGCCCTGAGGATATTTTAATTCGAGAGCCGGGCACACAGGCTTCTCTCACAGGCAAGGTAACATCCGTAACATTCAAGGGTGTTCATTTTGAAATCCTTGTTGATGTAAACGGTTTTATTTGGATGATTCAAACCACAAGGGACGACATCCATGTTGATGACACTATCGGTATGCATATCGAACCCGACGCTATTCATATTATGAAGCGTAGCGAATATTCGGGTGAGTTCGGTGACTATTCGTCATTCTCCGACGAGATGGATCATATTTCCGATGCATCATATAATTGGGAGGACGAAAATGAAGAAGAGTAGTCTTTCTCAAAAAATGCTTGATAAGCCATATTTGCTTTGGTCTGTGCTTTTCATCATTGTTCCGCTTGTTATGGTTGTGTTCTATGCTTTCACCGACAAAACAGGTGCGTTCACTTTTTCAAATATGACACAGATAAAAAATTATTTTCCAACAATTTTGTTGTCCGTTCTTTATGGCTTGGCAGCAACGGTTATTTGCGTGCTTATCGGCTATCCGTTTGCCTACGCTCTTTCAAAGCACAGTGTCAACACTCAAAGAACCATGGTGCTCCTTGTTATGCTCCCGATGTGGATGAATTTCCTCATCCGCACATATAGCCTTATGACCATTTTGGGCGACAGCGGAGTAGTGAACAGCTTGCTCAATGCAATCGGATTAAAGGGTGTTCATATGATTAATACGGGCGGTGCGGTAATTTTCGGTATGGTTTATAATTTCCTGCCGTATATGATTTTGCCGATTTATACCGTTCTTTCAAAGCTTGACAATTCGCTTGTCGAGGCGGCTCACGACTTGGGTTCGGGTAAAATAACAACCTTTAGGAGAGTGATTTTGCCTTTGTCATTGCCGGGTCTTTTGTCCGGTATCACAATGGTTTTTGTGCCTTGCGTTTCAACTTTCTACATCACGCAGAAACTCGGCGGAGGTCAGATTGTTCTTATCGGCGATGTTATCGAAAGTCAGTTCCAGTCGGCAAATAACTATCATCTCGGTGCGGCACTCAGTTTTGTGCTTATGCTTTTGATTTTCGTATGCCTCGGAGTAATGAATTACTTTGATGACGGCACACAGGACGGAGGTGTCGTTATATGAAAACTAAGGTTTCGCTTGCATCAAGGCTTTATATGGTGCTCATTTTCGTTTTTCTGTACGCACCTATTGCCGTTATGACCGTGTTTTCGTTCAATTCAGGTTCTTCAACCTATATTATGGACGGCTTTTCAACTTCTTGGTGGGTTGAGATGTTCCACGACACAGCCGCTATGAACGCACTCAAAAACACTGTTTTGCTTGCTCTTGCAACAATGGCTGTTTCCACCGTGCTTGGTGTTATGGCTTCGGTCGGTCTGTTTATGCAGAAAAACAGATTGTACAAAAAAACTATGATGAATGTCACAAACATTCCTATGATGAATCCTGAAATTGTAACAGGTATCTCAATGATGCTTTTGTTTGTATTTGTCGGTGCACTTGTCAATGTAAAAGAAGTGCTCGGCTTCACAACACTTCTCATTGCTCATGTCACTTTCTGCTTGCCGTATGTTATTTTGAATGTTATGCCAAAACTTCGTCAGTTTGATATGAATGTCTACGAAGCGGCGGTTGACCTCGGTTGCAAACCGTTCAAGGCGTTTGTTAAGGTTGTTATGCCCGAAATTATGAACGGCATCATCACAGGCTGTATTATGTCTTTCACATTGTCGCTTGATGATTTCATCATATCGTATTTCACCAACGGACCGTCATTCCAGACCTTACCGATTTACATTTTCTCTCTCACCAAAAAGAGAGTAAAACCTGATATGTTCGCATTGTCAACCCTTATGTTTCTTGTCATTCTTGTGCTTTTGATTTTTATGAATATCGCACAAACAAGGGCGGAAAAAAAGGAGGCACGAGGATGAAAAAATTGAGAAGAATTGTTGCTTTTCTTATGTGCCTTGTGTGTGCTTTGCCGTTGATGAATGTCACAGCTTATGCAGATGAGGACTATTTTTCCGATGAGCAAAAGGCTTATTATAAGTCGCTTGGACTTCAGGGAACAACTGTCAATGTGTACAACTGGGGTGAGTATATTTCCGATGGCGGAGAAGGCTCAATGGATGTTGTCCGTGAGTTTGAAAAACTTACGGGTGCAAAAGTCAATTATACCAATTTTGAATCAAACGAGAATATGTATTCCAAGCTTTCGGGCGGCGGCGTTTCTTATGATGTAATCACTCCGTCCGACTATATGGTTGAGCGTCTTATTGACGAAGATATGCTTCTTCCGCTTGATTATTCAAATATTCCGAATATGAAGTATATGCGTGAGGATTGCCTGAATCTTCCGTTTGACCCCGAACAGAAGTATTCTGTTTGCTTCAATACAGGCTATACCGTTCTTATATATAATAAGAAGTTGGTTAAAGAAAAACCCGACTCTTGGAAAGTCTTGTGGGACGAGCAGTACAAGGGTAAGGTGCTGATGTTCAACAACAGCCGTGATGCGTTTGCTATTGCTCAAAAATTGTTGGGTCAAAGCCTGAACACTCAAAATGAGCAGGATTGGGTGGATGCCGCAAAACTGCTTGCCGAGCAAAAAGACAAGGTTAATCCCGTTTATGTTATGGACGAGGTGTTCAATCTTATGGAATCGGGCGAGTACGCATTTGCAACTTATTATGTCGGCGATTATGTTCTTATGAACGAGAACAATCCCGATTTAGGCTATGCTTATCCAAAAGAGGGCGTAAATGCTTTTTATGACGCTTTTTGTATTCCAAAATGCACACAGAACAAAAAAGGCGCAGAAGCGTTCATAAACTTTATGCAAGAGCCGGAAGTTGCACTTGCAAACGAGGAGTATATTTTCTATGCTTCCGCAAACAAGGCTGTGCAGGAAAATGATGAATGTTCGCTTTACGGCAACGATGCGGTTTATCCCGACCCTGCGCCTGTGAGCGAGGTTTTTGCAAATCTTCCGCAGAATATTCTTGAACTTGAAAACAATCTTTGGTCAAGCGTAAAAAGCGGAAATCTCTCTGTAAACAGCAAAAAAACGGAACGCAAGATTTATATTGAATCGGGCGTAGTGGCAGGTGTTGTTGTTATAGCGGTTGCCACCTATTTTGTCAGAAAACGAAAAAAGGATAAAGAACAGGATTTGGGTGATTTGTATGAGCAAAATTAAATGTGCAATATTTGATTTGGACGGCACACTTGTCAACACTATTGATGATTTGGCAGGTGCAACCGAAATCTTGCTTAAAAAGCATAACTTTGAAGCTAATTGGTCTTTGGATGATTACAAAAAGTTTGTTGGCAACGGTGCAAAAAAACTTGTTGAGCGGGCTTTCAATCATACTTTGGACGAGCAAACACTTAATGAAAGATACGAAGAATTTAAGATTATATATGACGAAATCAAGCTTGACCATGCTCACGCTTATGACGGCATAAAGGAGCAACTCCAAATTCTCAAGGATATGGGAGTGAAACTTTGCGTTGTTTCAAACAAACCCGACATTGCTGCTCATGGTATGGTTGAGCATATTTTCGGCAAAGGATTTTTTGATTTCATCACAGGTTGCATAGACGGACTTCCGACCAAGCCCGACCCGACAACCACTTTGAGAGCACTTTCGGCAGTTGATTGCAAGCCGACAGAGGCAATTTTCTTCGGCGACAGCGAGGTTGATATGCGAACAGCCAAAAATGCCAATATAGAAGCAGTAGGTTGCTCTTGGGGCTTCAGGTCTTTCGAAACTCTTTTTGCCGAGCATCCGTCCGTGATAATAGACGAAACGAGCTACATATCAAGCTTATTTTAAGCGGTCAAAAAAACTTTAAAAAAATTTAAAAAAAGTGTTGACATTTGTAGCCGGTTCTGTTATACTTCTAACTGTTGACGCGAGAGTGGCGGAATCGGCAGACGCGCACGTTTGAGGGGCGTGTGGGGCGACTCGTACGGGTTCAAGTCCCGTCTCTCGCACCAAAAAAAGTAGACACCATTTGGTGTCTACTTTTTTTTGCTATGAGATGTATGATTTGAATTGTCTTGTATGGGGTCTCCGCAAAGTCCGTTAGACTTTGTGGGGAGAGGAAAGATATATGTAGTGTTTGTTGTTCTTTTGCTCGCAAAAGAATTTGAACACGGAATGTATCTTGACGAAAGTCCCGTCTACGCACAAAAAAACAGCAATCACCATTTGGTGGTTGCTGTTTTACTTTTTGCACATCTTTTGATGTGCTTTTGTTTTATTGCTTAATTGTACCAAAATTTTCTCTTTTAAACAAAAATCGAACATTTGTATTGATTTTTGCTTTTTGTGTGATATAATGTTTTCAGTAACTAATAATATCTATATGGAGGCATTTTTATGGCAAAGCAAAAAACATATATTGCAATAGATTTAAAGTCGTTCTATGCCTCTGTTGAGTGCGTTGAACGTGGGCTTGACCCGCTGAAAAACAATCTTGTTGTCGCTGATGACAGCAGAACGGAAAAGACCATTTGCCTTGCCGTTTCTCCGTCGCTTAAAGCGTACGGTATTCCGGGCAGAGCAAGACTTTTTGAAGTTGTTGAGCGTGTCCGTCAGGTCAATAATAATCGCAAATTGAAAAATAATTATGCCGAATTTAAGGGCGAATCTTACAACGCAGATGAGTTGACGGATAACGAACTGAAACTGTCGTATATCGTTGCTCCGCCTCGGATGAATCTCTACAAAAAATACAGCAACAGGATTTTTGCCATATATTCAAGCTTTGTGTCGCCCGAAGATATTTTGGTTTATTCGATTGACGAGGTGTTTATTGATGCAACGAGGTATCTCCGCACTTCGGGAATCACCGCTCATCAAATGGCAATGAATATGATAAAAGCCGTTCTTGACGAAACGGGTATAACCGCCACTGCGGGAATAGGCACAAATATGTATCTTTGCAAGGTCGCTATGGATATTGTTGCCAAGCATATTGATGCCGATGAAAACGGTGTCAGAATTGCTGAACTTGACGAAATGTCTTATCGTCAAAAGTTGTGGAATTATCGTCCGATTACTGATTTTTGGCGTGTCGGCAAGGGAATTGCAAAACGGCTTGAAAGCGTTGGAATTTACACGATGGGCGACATTGCAAAATGTTCCGTCGGTTCGTCAAATGAATTTTACAACGAGGATTTGCTGTATCGACTTTTCGGCATTAACGCCGAACTTATCATAGACCATGCTTGGGGTTGGGAACCTTGCACAATTGAGGATGTTAAGTCGTATAAGCCCGACACCAAAAGCATCAGCTCCGGTCAGGTGCTAACCCGACCGTACAGCTTTGACGAAACAACCGTTATCGTGCGTGAAATGGCAGAACTTCTTGCACTTGATTTAGTGGACAAAGGGGTTACAACCGACCAAATTGTGCTCACGCTTAACTATGATATAGAAAATGTAAAAAACGGATATAAGGGCGAAATCACGATTGACGGCTACGGCAGAAAAGTTCCGAAGCACGCACACGGAACAGGGAATATAAACCGCTTGACTTCATCGTCAAAACTAATTGTTGAAACTGCATTGGCTGTGCTTTTCAGGATTGCCGACAGGAATTTGTCTGTTCGCAAGGTCAATATTTCCGCAAATCACATAACCGATGAAAATAAGGTTGAACCGCAGATTTGTCAGCTTGATTTCTTCACCGATTATTCAAAAATAAAGGCACAAGAAGATTGCTTGAAAAAAGAGCGAAGCCTGCAAAACGCTATGCTTCGTATTCAAAAACGATACGGCAAAAACGCAATTCTCAAAGGTACAAATTTGCAGGAATGTGCCACAACGATAGAACGCAACAATCAGGTGGGAGGTCACAAGGCGGAATGAAATATGACGATATTATATCTTTGCCACATCACACCTCAACCAAGAGGGCGCATCTTTCTGTGGCTCAACGCTCGGCACAGTTCGCTTCGTTTGCCGCATTGAAAGGCTTTGAGGACGAAATTGCCGAAACTGCCCGTGTGACGGACGAAAGGGTAATTCTTGACGAAAACGAAATTGAGGCGCTCAATGACGCTTTGCAGTATATTTCATATAATTTGGGCGAAATTGCCGAGGTGTCAGTCACTTATTTTGTGCCCGATAAACTCAAATCGGGCGGTGCTTATGTAACCAAAGTCGGCGGTGTAAAAAAGATAGATTCTTTTGCACGCAGGATTTTGATTGACGGCACGGAAATTCCGATTGACGATATTGTTAAAATAGAAATATAATTTTACATTCGGCTCGTGATATGATATTATATTTAATATAAAATATCGTGAGGTGAGAAAATGAAAAAGATTGTTGTCGGCATACTTGCGCATGTTGATTCGGGCAAAACCACATTATCTGAGGCTATGCTGTATCATTCGGGCACTATTTCAAAGCTCGGCAGGGTAGACAGCAAAAATTCTTTTTTGGACACATTTTCTCTTGAACGCTCACGAGGAATAACGATTTTTTCAAAGCAGGCACTGCTTAAATACAAGGACACGGATATAACGCTTATTGACACGCCGGGGCATGTTGATTTTTCTGCTGAAACCGAGCGAACACTTCAAGTGCTCGATTACGCAATTTTGGTCATCAGCGCAACCGACGGTGTTCAAAGCCACACTCAAACTCTGTGGAAACTCCTTGCAAAGTATAAAGTGCCCTGCTTTATTTTTGTTAATAAGACCGATTTGGACGGCGCAGACAAGGATATTGTTCTCTATCAGCTGAAAACCAAATTGAGCGACAGTTGCGTTGACTTCACTTTGCCCGATGATGAGTTGAACGAAAATATTGCCTTGTGCGATGATGTTCTTCTTGAAAAATACGAGGAGGACAGCCTCGGCAAACAGGATGTCGCTTCTGCAATTAAAAACAGAAAAGTTTTTCCTTGTATGTTCGGCTCTGCGCTCAAACTTGACGGTGTTGACGCCTTTATGGATTTAATCAATGATTACACTGAGCAACCGCAGTACGGCTCCGATTTTGGCGCAAAGGTGTACAAAATCTCCGAGGATAAAGGTCAGCGACTCACTATGATGAAAATCACGGGCGGCACGCTGAAAGTGAAAGAAATCTTGAAAAGTGAGAAAAACATAAACGGCGAAAAGGTCAATCAAATTCGTCTTTATTCGGGCGAAAAATTCACCGCTGTCGATGAGGCAACGGTAGGCACAGTTTGTGCCGTAACGGGCATAACATTTACAAATTCGGGTGACGGCTTGGGCGTTGAGGATAATTCGTCAATGCCTGTTCTTACCCCTGTTTTGACATATACCGTCAATGTTCCCGACGGAACAGACGCTCACACCGTGTTGTCGGATATGCGTATTTTGGAGGCAGAAGACCCGCAGTTAAAAGTCGAGTGGAACGAGCGTTATTCCGAAATTCACATCAAACTTATGGGTGATATTCAGCTTGAAGTTTTGCAAACGCTCTTTGCCGACAGATTTGGTATTGAAATATCCTTTGGCAAGGGCAGTATAATTTATAAAGAAACTATTGAAGAAGCGGTCGAGGGGGTCGGTCACTTTGAACCGCTCCGCCATTATGCCGAGGTGCATTTGCTGTTGAAACCCGGCAAACGAGGCAGCGGACTTGTGTTCAAAACCGATTGCAAAGAGGATGTTCTCGATAAAAACTGGCAGAGACTCATCCTCACTCATTTGTATGAAAAAACTCATATCGGTGTGTTGACAGGTTCGCCGATAACCGATATGGAAATTATCTTGAAATCGGGTAAGGCACACCCAAAACACACCGAGGGCGGTGACTTCAGGCAGGCAACCTATCGTGCCGTTCGCCAAGGACTCCGCAGTGCAAAAAGTGTTTTGCTTGAGCCGTATTATGATTTTGTTCTTGAAGTTCCAAACGAAAATGTCGGTAGGGCAATGTCCGATATTCAGCTTATGCACGGCACTTTTAACTCTCCCGAATCGGACGGGGAAATGTCTGTTTTGACAGGTTCTGCTCCCGTTTCGGCAATGTGCGATTATGCAGGCACAGTGCGTCAGTATACCCGTGGAGTGGGCAAACTTTCGTGCACTCTCAAAGGCTATGAGCCGTGCCATAATGCCGATGAAGTGATTGCAGAATTTGATTATAATCCCGACAGCGACACCGACAACACTTGTGATTCCGTGTTCTGTTCAAAGGGCGCAGGCTATAATGTAAAGTGGGACGAGGTCAAAAGTCATATGCACTTGCCGAGCATACTGTCAACACCGAAAAGCGAGTACGCCCCAAGTCAATCGGTCGGCAGGATGTCAAGCTATGCAGACAAAAACGATTTGTTTGCACTTGATAAAGAACTTATGGAGATTTTTGAGCAAACCTACGGAAAAATTAAGCACAAAAATCCAAATAACAGCCACTTCACCTTTACTGAAAAAACTGAGAAACCAAACCCTAAAAAGATGCCAAAAGCTCCAAAATATGAGGGCCCCGAATATCTTTTGGTTGACGGCTACAATGTCATCTTTTCGTGGGATAATTTGAAAAATCTTGCCGACAGCAGTATTGACGGGGCAAGAAATGCACTCATCAATATTCTCTGTAATTATCAGGGGTATAAGAGATGCGAGGTTATTGTTGTTTTTGATGCCTACAAGGTCAAAGGCAATCACCGTGAAATCGAAAAGGTGAACAACATCACCGTTGTTTACACCAAAGAGGCAGAAACCGCAGATATGTACATCGAAAAGGCCTCGCTTGATTTGGCAAAAAAGCACAAGGTCAGAGTTGTCACCTCCGATGCTCTTGAGCAGGTTATTATTCTCGGCAACGGTGCGCTTCGTGTTTCCTCCCGTGAATTTCAGGGCGAGGTGAAATCGGCAGAGGAGAACATTCGCAGTATAATTGAAAATAATCATTAGTTGGGTATAGTTTTACTGTTGAAATTTCTATAATAATATGCTATATTATAATAAACATAAAATTTAGTTGGATTAAAAATTTATGTCTAAAAGAGTAGAGAGGATGTTTTTTAATGAAGAAAAGAAAAGCATTAAAAAAGGGACTTCGTCTTTATGAGGGCAAGGAGCTTTCAAAAGATTTTCCTATCACCGCAATTAATGCTTCTTCTGTAACCGTTTATCCTTTGAGCCAGCATATCGGCGCACCTGCCGAGCCACTCGTAAATCCGGGTGACAGAGTGCTAAAAGGTCAGATGATTGCGAAGGCAGGCGGATTTATTTCCGCACCCGTGCACAGCTCGGTTTCAGGCACGGTAAAATCTATCGAAAACCGCAGAGTAATCAACGGCAGTCTTGTAAAATCCATTGTTGTTGAAAATGACGGACTTGATGAAGAAGTCGAGGGAATGGGTGTTAAGTCAAATCCCGATGATTTGACCGTTGAGGAAGTTCTCCAAAAAATCAAGGACTTCGGTATTATCGGTTTGGGTGGTGCAGGCTTCCCGACAGGTGTAAAATTGTCACCTAAAAATGCCGATGAAATCGACACCATCATCATCAACGGCTGTGAGTGCGAGCCTTATCTCACCGTTGACTATCGCATTATGCTTGAAAAGGGCGAGCAGATTGTCAAGGCAGTTCGCCAAATTCAAAGACTTTTGCCAAATGCAAAGGCTGTTTTCGGCATTGAGGACAACAAGAACGATTCAATCAAGGTTATCAAGGGCTTTATTCAACCTGATGATAATATGGACATCTGCGAACTTAAAACAAAGTATCCGCAGGGTGGTGAGCGTTCACTTATCTATGCCGTAACAGGCAGAAAGATTAATTCAAAAATGCTTCCTGCCGATGCAAAATGCGTTGTTGTAAACTCATCAACATGTTTTGCGATTTACAATGCACTTTATGAGAATATTCCTCTTATTTACAGGTATATGACCATAACAGGTGACGGCGTTAATCAATGCAACAACTTCAAAGTGCCAATCGGTTGTAGCCATCAGTATGTAATTGAAAAGTGCGGCGGCTTGAAGGAAGATGCAGTCAAGATTATCTCAGGCGGTCCGATGACAGGCTTTGCTATGAGCACACTCGATGTGCCTGTTCAAAAGACTTCTGCGTCTATTCTTGCTTTCACAGAGGATGATGTTGCTTCTGTTGAGGCTACAAATTGTATTCACTGTGGCAGATGCGTAAGTGTTTGCCCGTCAAATCTTGTTCCGCAAATGCTTGCAAAGGCTGTTAAGCAGAGCAAATTCACTGCTTTTGCGGATTTGGGCGGTATGGAATGTGTACAGTGTGGCTGTTGCTCATACACTTGCCCGGCAAGAATTCCTCTTACCCACCTTTTCAATGTCGGCAAGGCAGAGGTAAGAAAAGAACTTAACAGACAAAAAGCAAAGGGGGTAAAGTAAATTATGTATAATGTTTCGGTATCTCCGCATTTAAGAACACAGGACAGCACCAAAACAATTATGGGCGATGTTGCTTTGGCACTTTTGCCGATTCTTGCATTCGGTATTTACCATTTCGGCCTTCCGGCATTGTTCGTAACCGTTCTTTGCGTTGTATCAAGTGTTCTTTTTGAGCTTCTTTTTGAAGTTATCACAAAGCGACCGATTACAATTTTTGACAACAGTGCGTTGGTAACAGGTCTTATTTTGGCTGTTAACCTTCCTGCAAGTGTGCCTTGGTACATACCTGTTCTCGGTAGCGGCTTTGCAATCATTATTGTAAAAATGCTTTTCGGTGGCTTGGGTCAGAACTTTATGAACCCTGCACTCGCTGCAAGATGCTTCCTTCTCATTTCGTTCGCAGCAAAAATGAGCGACTTTGCAATGTATAAGGTATACAGCGCATCATTTGCCGAACTTTTCAAGGACGGCAAAATCAAAGATTGTCTTTATCTCCTTGCAGGCAAGACAGACACCGCACTTGACGCTGTGGCAGGTGCAACTCCTCTTGCACAGCTCGGTGACGGCAAAGAACTTGATTTGACATCACTTTTCCTCGGTATGCACGGCGGTTGCATCGGTGAGGTTTCGGCTTTGGCTATCTTGATCGGTGCCGCATATCTCCTTATCAAAAAGGTTATTTCAATCCGTATTCCGGGTACATATATTCTTTCAACTGTTGCGTTCATCGCAATTATCAGACTTGTTCAGGGTGACACAGTAACTGTAAATTACCTTTTGAGCGAGGCTTTGTCAGGCGGACTTCTTGTTGGTGCATTCTTTATGGCAACCGACTATGTAACAAGCCCGATTTCTCCAAAGGGACAACTCCTTTACGGTGTGCTTCTCGGCTTCGTAACAGCAATGTTCAGAGTTGTAGGCTCATCGGCAGAGGGCGTTTCATATGCAATCATCATTTGCAACCTTCTTGTTCCGTTGATTGAAAAAATAACTGTTCCAAAGCCTTTCGGCTCAGTTAAAGCGAAAGGAGATGCACAGTAATGGAAAAGAAAAAATCAGGCTTGTTCAAAAACACATTGGTTTTGGTTATTATCACCTTGGTTGCCGTTGCGGCTTTGGCTGTTGTAAACCAAATTACCAAAGGTCCTATCGAACAGGCGGAAATTAATCAAAAGGCAGCGGCTTATAAAGTTGTTTATGCCGATGCCACAGAGTTCGGCGAGGTTGACGGACTCGACAAAATGATTGAAAAATCAACAAAACTTTTTGACAAAAACGGCCTTGCAGGCTGTGCTGTAACAGACGCTCTTGAAGTTAAGTCATCAAACGGCGACACAGAGGGCTATATCATTGCTTCAACTTCACCAAACGGCTACGGCGGTGAAATTCAGGTTGCAATCGGTATCAAGGACGACAAGCTTACAGGCTTTACTGTAATCAGCAACAGCGAAACAGCAGGTCTCGGCTCAAAATGTGCAGATCCTGATTTCCAAAATCAGTTCAAGGGCAAGCCGGCACAAACTTTGAGCTATACAAAGTCAGGTGCTACGGCTGATACGGAGATTGATGCAATTTCAGGTGCAACAATCACAACAAATGCCGTAACAGAGGCGGTCAATGCCGGTATTGCTTTCTATCAAGCAAACTTCGGCGGTGCGGATTCCGCACAGGCACAGTAAGAGAGGGGGAGATTTTTTTGAAGGGTATTTTAGAAAGACTTTATAACGGTATCATCAAGGAAAATCCTACCTTTGTGCTTATGCTTGGTATGTGTCCGACCTTGGCGGTAACAACAAGCGCACTCAACGGTCTTGGTATGGGTGTTGCCACAATGGCAGTTCTCATTATGTCAAATATGATTATTTCTCTTTTGCGTAAGGTTATTCCAAACGGCGTAAGAGTGCCTGTTTATATCATTATTATTGCTTCATTTGTAACTATTGTAGAAATGCTTATGCATGCATTTCTCACTCCGCTTTACAGCAGTTTGGGTATTTTCATCCCTCTCATCGTTGTAAACTGCATCATCTTCGGCAGAGCGGAATCTTATGCTTCGAAGAATAGCGTTGTGCTTTCGATTTTTGACGGTATCGGTATCGGTATCGGTTTCACAATCGGTCTTACCACTATCGGTATCATCAGAGAAATCCTCGGCAACGGCACAGTTTTCGGACTTCGTGTATTGACTGAAAGCTATGAGCCTATTTCACTCTTCATTCTTGCTCCGGGTGCATTCTTGGTGCTTTCACTTCTCTGCGCTTTGATGAACAAACTCGGCGTAAGCAAGAAAGAAAAGAAAAAGACAGGTTGTACAGGCAACTGTGCACAATGTCCGTCGGCAGAAAAGGAGGGCAAGTAAATGGCAGGAAAGTTGTTTTTGGTTCTGATTACAACAGCACTCATCAACAATGTTGTTCTCAGTCAGTTCTTGGGTATTTGTCCGTTCCTCGGTGTTTCAAAATCCACCAAAACTGCCGCAGGTATGGGCGGAGCGGTAATTTTCGTTATCACTCTTTCGTCACTTGTTTCAAGTGCACTCTATAAATATGTTATTGTAAAGCTTCATTTAGAGTATTTAAAAACTATTATATTCATCGTTGTAATCGCATTCTTGGTTCAGCTTGTTGAGACTTTCCTCAAAAAGGTTGTTCCGTCACTTTATAAGAGCCTTGGTGTATACCTTCCTCTTATCACAACAAACTGTGCGGTTTTGGGTACTGCTCTCACAAATGTTCAGCAGTCAAACGATGTAATTACAAGCGTTGTTACAGGCTTCGGCACTGCATTAGGCTTTACTGTTGCCATCGTTATTATGGCAAGTGTTCGTGAAAAAACAGAAAACAATGATTTCTTGGGATGCTTCAAGGGCACACCTGCGGTTCTTATGACTGCTTGCCTTATGTCTATTGCATTCTACGGCTTCAATGCTTTTGCTTAAGCAGAAAGGAGCTTTATGGATATTAAAGAGATTTTAATTGCCGTTGGTATTGTTTGCCTCATCAGTTTGATTGTCGGCGTTGCCCTCGGCATTGCAGAAAAAGTTTTTCATGTAGAAGTAGATGAAAAAGAAGAAAAGGTCAGAGAGGTTCTTCCGGGCAGTAACTGCGGTGGTTGCGGTTATGCAGGATGCGATGCTCTTGCTCACGCTATCGCTTCAGGCGAAGCTCCGGTTTCGGGTTGTCCTGTCGGCGGCAAGCCTGTTGCGGAACAAGTTGCAAAAATTATGGGTGCGGAACTTGGCGAAATGACTCGCAAGGTTGCATATGTAAAGTGTGACGGTAACAGCGACAAGAGAACTCTTGATTATAACTATATCGGCATTGACAGCTGTACGGCAGCTTCAATTATGCCGGGTTCAAGCCCGTATGCTTGTAAATACGGATGCCTCGGCTTTGGCTCTTGCGCAAGAGTTTGCCCTGAAGGTGCAATTCGTATTATCGACAAGAAAGCCGTTGTTGACGAAAGCCTTTGCATTGCTTGTGGCAAGTGCGTAAAGATTTGTCCTCATCAGCTTATCGAGCTTGTTCCTGCCGAATCACATTATCGTGTTCAGTGCTTCTCACATGTAAAGGGCAAGGATGTAAGAGATGCCTGCACAGCAGGTTGTATCGCTTGCGGTATTTGCCAAAAGGTTTGTGAGGCAGGAGCTATCACAGTGGTTGATAACATCGCAAAGATTGATTACGAAAAATGTACTTCTTGCGGTAAATGTGCCGAAAAGTGTCCAAGAAAGATAATTAAGAAATATTAATGTCAAAATATTGTGATAAATTTTTCACAAAGATATTGACAATCTCTTATCAATGATTTAAAATGATGTTAACATTTTGGTAAACAATAATATTAAAGGAGAGGATTATTATGACTAAAATGAAAAAATTTCTTGCAGTCGGACTTGCAGGCTTGATGGCAGTCGGCTTTGCAGCTTGCTCCGGTTCAAAGGATTCAGCAACACCAGACGACACAAAAACTGATGCAGCAGCAACTGCAAAGACAGGCTATGCTATTTCAAGCGAAATTAAGGATGACGAATACAATAAGTCAGACACAAACCTTGAAATTGACTCTGTATGTGCAGCAGTTCTTGTTGATGCAGACGGTAAAATTATTGATGTAAAAATTGACGAAGCTCAGACAAAGCCTGACCTCAAAAAGGATAACGGCGATGTAGCAGACCTCAGAACAAAGCGTGATAAGAAGGAAGACTACGGTATGAAGGGTGCTTCCGGAATCGGCAAAGAATGGTATGAGCAAATTGCTGCATTTGAAGAATGGGCAAAGGGCAAGACAGCTGAAGAAGTTAAGGCAGGTATCGGCGAAGACGGTTATCCATCAGATGCAGACCTCAAGGCCGGTTGCACAATGTATGCAAACGGTTTTGCACAGGTAACAGCACAGGCTATGGAAAATGCAAAAGACCTCGGTGCAAGCGCTACTGATTCACTCAAGCTTTCTATGACAACAGAAAAGTATTATGAGTCAAACGAAACAAATCTTCAGTACGACACAAACTATGCAATTGTAACTGTTGATGCAAACGGCAAGGTAACATCTTGCGTTATCGATGCTTCACAGGCTAAGTGCTCAATCGCTGACGGCAAGTTCACTGTCGCAAAAGGAGCTTACAAGTCAAAGAAAGAACTTGGCGATGATTACAATATGAGAGGCGCATCACCAATCGGTAAAGAGTGGTATGAGCAGGCTGAAGCATTTGAGAAGTGGTGTGTTGGCAAGACAGCTGACGAAGTTAAGGCTTCTTATGGCGACGATATGACAGCAACTGACGCAGACCTCAAGGCCGGTTGCACAATGACAATCAACGGCATTGCAGAAAATGTTGCAAAGGCAATCAATTCATAATTGCTTTTAATTGCTAATTTAAAGTTCCCCTTTTGGGGAACTTTTTTTATAAAGTTTTTCGTTTGCTTTTGGAAACCTTTTTTTGAATATATTTGTGAACATATTTATTTGTTTTATATATAATAAATATATTATAGTGGTTGAATTGTTGCCGAATTTCTGTTATAATATTATTTATGAAAAAAATAATGTCGCTGTTTTTGGCTTTTGCGGTTGCTGTTGCTTTCGCTTCTTGCTCCAATTCTGTCAAAGCAAAGGAAAAATATAAAGCGTCGTTCCTTGACCTTTTCGATACCGCTTCAACTGTTATCGCTTATGACAACAGTCAGGAAGTGTTCGACCGCAATTATCAGCGGTTTTATGATGAACTTAAAACCTATGATGAACTGTTCGATATTTATAAGGAATACGAGGGTGTAACAAATCTTTATAATGTCAACAAACTTGCAGGCAAAGCTCCTGTAAAGGTTGATGCGAAAATAATTGATATGCTCAATTACGGCAAAGAAATTTATAACACCACTCAGGGTAAAGTGAATATTTGTATGGGCACGGTTCTTGAATTGTGGCATAACGAGAGGGATTACGGCATTGCAAATCCCGAGGAAGCGAAGCTTCCCGATATGTCGAAACTTAAAGAAGCAAGCAAGCATACCGATATTAACAATCTTGTTATAGACAAGAATAATAATACCGTTTATTTTAAAGACCCTGAGATGAAACTCGATGTCGGTGCTATCGCCAAAGGCTATGCCGTTCAACAGATTTCAGACTGGGCAAAGAGCAATTTGTGGACAAGCGCCGCTATTTCAATCGGCGGAAATGTCTCGACTTTCGGCTATAAAAACGATGACGGCAAAACAAAATGGACTATCGGCATAGAAAATCCCGATACTACTTCGGATGATTTCTTGCTAAAACTCAATATCACGGACGAGTGCATTGTAACAAGCGGTGATTATCAACGCTACTACACCGTTGACGGCAAAAAATATTGCCATATAATCAACCCCGAAACACTTATGCCGAGCGAATATATGGCGAGCGTGTCGGTGATTTGCAAGGATTCGTCATTCGGCGATACAATGTCAACTGCGTTGTTTAATATGACTATTGAGGACGGCAAAAATCTTGTTGACAGCCTTGACGGAATAGAAGCCGTGTGGGTTGATAAGGAATATAACAAAACATTTTCAAAAGGATTTAATCAATTTTTAGATAATTCGGAGGAATAAATTATGAAATCAAAAGCGCATTACAATCCAAAATCAAAAAAACAGCTTGTGTATTTCGTCATTATGCTTGTACTCAGCGTTGCTGTTGTATTTGGCTCAATCGCAATCAAAAATGCTGTTGATGAGAAAAATAACGGCACCGTTGATGTGAACTTCACAATTTCAAAGTCTGTGCCTGTTGATGTTAAAGATAACAAACTCGGCGTAACAGGCGTTGAAGAAGTGTATAACGATAAAAACGAAGTTGTGGCTTATGTAATCAACGGCACAACAGTCGGTTACAACGCTGAATCTCCTATCGAAATGGCAACAACAATCACCGCTGACGGCAAAGTTGTTTGCGGGGTTGACATCATCAAACAGGAAGAAACCGAATACCTCGGTGTTCGTATTGCTACCGATGATTTCAAAAATCAGTTTGAGGGCAAAAAGATACCTGTTGTTTCATCAAACGGCATTGAAAAAGGCTCAAAGGTTGATGTAATCGCAAAGAGTACAATTTCATCAGAGGCTGTAATCAACGGTGTTGATAACGCAGCAGAATATGTAACCGAATTTTTGGCTAAATAATGAAAAAGGCTGACTTGATTATAGTTGCTGTTGTGCTTGCAGTTGCAGGTGTGCTTTGCTTTTATCTTTATTTTGTCAATGGCGACAGCGGCAAATTCGTTCAGGTTGAGGTTGACGGAAAAGTCGTTGACACCTTAAAACTTGATGAAGATTTTGAAAAGCAGTATGATTTTGACGGCGATACAAACACTCTTGTCATTAAAGACGGCAAAGCAAAGGTGACTCAGGCAAATTGTCCCGACGGTGTTTGCGTCAATCACAAATCTGTCAATCGGTCGGGTGAGTCGATTATTTGCCTGCCTCATAAATTTGTTGTCACCGTGACTGATGAAAAATCGGCGGATGATGAGATTGATGCCGTGGCATAGTTGGTATTTTGTATGAAAAAATCTAAATTAAAAAATATTGCGTTCTACGGTATGATGATAGCGCTTGCACTTGTGTTCAGCTATCTTGAATCGTTTATTCCGATTAATTTGCTCATCCCGATTCCGGGTGTAAAACTCGGCTTTGCAAATATCGTTGTTGTGTTTGCACTCTATATGATGAAGCCTGTTGATGCAATTATTATAGGCGTGCTTCGTGTGCTTTTGTCGGGTCTGCTGTTTGGCAATCCGATGACTATTGCATATAGCCTTGTCGGTTGCTTTTTGAGTTGGCTCATTATGACTTTGCTCAAAAACACCAAGCTTTCTATTGTCGGTGTGAGTATGCTCGGCGGTATAATGCACAATATCGGACAGTTGATTGTAGCGGTTGTTCTTACAAGTACGGTCAGAATTGCTTATTATTTGCCGGTTCTCCTTGTTTCGGGTATGGTGACCGGTCTTGTTATGGGCTACGCTTCAAAATTGGTTGTTGACCGAATTTCAAAAATTAAAAAGAATGTTTAATGCTCTGAATATTTCAGGGCATTTTTTCATATATTCCTTTGAGGGATTAGTATGAATGAATTTGAAAATAAAAAAGAACATTCTTTTACTGTGAAAAATCGAGAATTTGCCACTCTTGACGGCGTGACGGATGTTGATGCGTTCAATGAAGAAGAAATACACGCAAAAACCGATTACGGTGCTTTAACTATCAAAGGCGAGGGCTTGCACATTGAAGAACTCGATTTAACAAGCGGTTGCTTAAAGGTAAACGGCAAAATAACCGCCCTTGTTTATGTTAATGACGGAGTCAAAAAAAGCACGTTCAGGCGGCTTTTTTCGTGATGATGTTGTTTTCGTTTGTCGCTCTCGGTTCGGTTTTTGCATTTGTTTATTCGTTTGTTACTTTGATTGAAGATGTATTGTTGCCTAAGGTAATTGCCTTTTTTGTTGATGTTGTTATGCTTTTGTCATTCGGCGTGGCGTTCTTTTGTTTTGTTGTAGGATTTGGAACGGACGGCTTTAGATATTACCATTTGTTGTTCACTTTAACCGGCTTTGTTTTGTATCGTCAAACTATACACAGAATTTTTTCAAAAATAAATCAAAAGCTTGTAAACAAACTTTCTGTAAAACGCAGAAGATTTACAAAAAGGTTAAAAAAGTTTTAAAAAACTATTGCAATTACTTGTGCGGTTATAATATAATATAAGGGTAAATAAACGAGGGGAGTCCGCTATGAAAACTAAAAGCAATAAGGTTAAAAACAAGAAAAATGTAATTATCGGTTTTGTTATCGCGGTTATTGTGGCGTTGGTCGGATACTGCTCGTTTTGCTTAATTTCAAATGCTGCCGATATCAGCAGACTTAAAATTGAATCGCAGGAACTTAATGCTAAGTATGAACAACAGCTTGACGAAAACAAAAAGGTTAAGTCAATCCTCAATTCAGACAATAAGGATGAATATATCGAACAAAAAGCTCGTGAAAAAGGCTATGTGAAAGACGGAGAAGTTGTTTATTACGACATCTCTTCAAGCAAATAAAACTATTTGGGTGGCACAACAACCACCCAATTTTTATGTAGGTGTAAAATATGATGATGAAAATGGTTGCTACCTGCCTCTTGGGTATAGAGGGCATCGTAGCGGATGATTTAAAAGCTATGGATGCGCAGAATGTCTGTGCAGAAAACGGCAGAGTGTTTTTTGACGGCGACGAAACAATACTTGCGCGTGCAAATATTTGGTCAAGGTATGCCGAACGTATTCTTATTGTGTTGGATAGATTCAACGCTGTGACATTTGAGGAACTTTTCCAAGCGGTAAAAGCTTTGCCGTGGAGTGAATTTATCGGTTCAGCCGATGAATTTCCTGTAAAGGGTTTTTCAATAAATTCCGCGCTTCATTCTGTTCCTGATTGCCAAAAGATAATTAAAAAAGCAATTGTAGAATCGCTTAAGGAAGATTATCACATTAATTGGTTTGAGGAAAGCGGTCCTGTCCATCAGGTGCAGTTCTCAATTATGAAGGATGAAGTTACAATTATGCTTGATACTTCAGGCAGAGGACTTCACAAAAGAGGCTACCGTCCTGTAGGCAATGATGCTCCTATCAGAGAAACTCTTGCCGCTGCTATGTGCCGACTTTCTCAACTTCGTCACTATCACACAATGTACGACCCTTGTTGCGGAAGTGGAACTATTCTTATAGAGGGCGCAATGCTTGCAAACAATATTGCACCGGGCATCAATCGCAATTTTGATGTTGACCGTTGGGGTTTTGTTCCCGAATCTGTTTGGATGAGCGAGCGTGAACGTTGTCACGATTTAATCAAGACCGACACCGATTTTGTTGCTTTTGGTTCGGATATCGACCCTCACGCAATCGAATTGACTGAAAAAAATGCAAGAAATATTAAGGTTGACAAGTTTATTCGCACTTCTGTTTGCGATGTTGCAAAGTTCAATCCGACAACCGAAAAGGGTACTCTCATCACAAATCCGCCTTATGGCGAAAGAATGCTTGATATTCGCACTGCCGAAAAACTATATCGTGTTATGGGTGACAAATTTGTTCGCAGACACGGTTGGAGTTATGGCATCATTTCTCCTGATGAAGAGTTTGAAAAGTGTTTCGGCAGAAAAGCCGATAAACGTCGTAAACTTTATAACGGTATGATTAAGTGCCAATATTATATGTATTTTAAATAATATTTATTCCGACTTCTCTTGTTATCAAGGGAAGTCATTTTGTTTGGGCGTGACGATTTTCGCCTGTTTTTTATTTCTGTTTGAAGTATAATATTCACTAAACATCATATATTTTTTAAATAATTTATGAACCCTATTGACATTTTTGAAAAAGTTGCTAAAATATATATTAGCACTCAGGGATAAAGAGTGCTAACACATAAATGGTAAATTTTTAATGAGGTGATATATTATGACTATTAAGCCACTTGCAGACAGAGTTCTGCTCAAACAAGTAAAGGCTGAGGAAACAACTGCATCAGGTCTTATTCTTGCCGCTTCCGCACAGGAAAAGCCGGAGGTTAGCGAGGTTGTTGCAGTAGGTCCGGGCACAGAAAAATACCCTATGACCGTTAAGGTTGGCGATAAGGTTATTATCAGCAAGTATTCAGGCACTCAGGTTAAGGTTGACGGTGAGGAATACACCATCACTGAGGTCAAAGAAGTTCTTGCAGTAGTTGAGTAATAATATAAGGAGGAATTTAGCTATGGCAAAAGATATAATTTATGGCGAAGAAGCCCGCAAGGCTCTTCAAGCAGGTATTGATAAGCTTGCAAACACAGTAAAGATTACACTTGGTCCAAAGGGCAGAAATGTAGTTCTTGATAAAAAATACGGTTCACCGCTCATTACAAACGACGGTGTAACAATCGCAAAGGAAATCGAGCTTGAAAATCCTTTTGAAAATATGGGTGCACAGCTCGTAAAGGAAGTTTCATCAAAGACAAATGATGATGCAGGTGACGGCACAACAACAGCAACACTTCTTGCTCAGGCTCTTGTCAGAGAGGGTATGAAGAATGTTGCCGCAGGTGCAAACCCAATGACTGTTAAAAACGGTATCAAAGGTGCTGTTGATGCAGTTGTAGATTCTGTAAAGGCTCAAAGTCGTGCAGTAAAGGATAATGCCGACATCGCAAGAGTCGCAACTGTTTCGGCTGCCGACGAATATGTAGGCTCTCTTATCGCAGAGGCTATGGAAAAGGTAACAGCCGACGGCGTTATTACTATTGAAGAATCAAAAACAGCAGAAACAACTTGTGAAGTTGTAGACGGTATGCAGTTTGACCGTGGTTACATCTCACCTTATATGGTAACAGATACCGATAAGATGGAAGCTGTAATCGATGATGCAATGCTCCTCATCACAGACAAGAAGATTTCAACTGTTCAGGATATTCTTCCTCTCCTTGAGAGTGTTCTCAAGGCAGGCAAGAAGCTTGTTATCATTGCAGAAGATGTTGAGGGCGAGGCTCTTCAAACAATTCTTCTCAACAAGCTCCGTGGTACATTCACTTGTGTATGCGTAAAGGCTCCGGGCTTTGGCGACAGAAGAAAGGATATGCTTCAGGATATCGCAATTCTTACAGGCGGTCAGGTAATCACTTCCGACCTCGGTCTTGAACTCAAGGATACAACAATGGCTATGCTCGGTCAGGCTCGTCAGGTTAAGGTTACAAAGGAAAATACAATTATCGTTGACGGCGCAGGCAACAGCGACGACATTAAGGCAAGAACTTCTCAAATCAAAACAGCTATTGAAAATTCAACTTCTGATTTTGACAGAGAAAAACTCCAGGAAAGACTTGCAAAGATGGCAGGTGGCGTAGCAGTTATCAAGGTTGGTGCAGCTACCGAAACAGAAATGAAAGAAAAGAAGCTCCGTATTGAAGATGCTCTTGCAGCTACAAAGGCAGCTGTTGAAGAGGGCATCGTACCGGGCGGCGGTGTTGCTCTCATCAATGCAATTCCTGCGGCTCAGGCACTTCTTGATACAGATGACGCAGATTACAAGACAGGTGTAAATATCGTTCTCAAGGCACTTGAAGAGCCGGTTCGTCAAATCGCCGCAAATGCAGGCGAGGAAGGCTCTGTAATCGTTGATAAGATTAAGAACAGCCCTGCCGGCACAGGTTGCAACTTTGCAACAGGCGAATATGTTGATATGATTGAAAACGGTATCGTTGACCCTGCAAAGGTAACTCGTTCTGCACTTCAAAATGCCGCTTCTGTTGCAGCAATGGTTCTCACAACAGAATCACTTGTAACAGACATCAAAGACCCACAGGCAGATGCAGCACAGGCAGCAGCTATGGCAGCAGCATCACAGGGCGGTATGTATTAATCGGTGTGTTCCGATAATCTCCAAATGTATTTCAAAGACTCTCTTGGGTTCGCCCAAGGGAGTTTTTTATTGACGGAATGTTAAAATAATGGTATAGTAAAAGAGTATAAATTCAATTATGGTGGTACATTGCTATGAATATGAAACTTGACAGAAACTGGACAACCGACAATAACGGTGCGCCTCTCAATGATGCAGAGGTGCAGAGATATATTTCAGTTGTTCCTACTCCGAGCCAACAAAGACTTCAGGACAAGCCGTTTTATGCGTTCTTCCACTTTGGTATGAACACCGCAAACGACAGAGAATGGGGTTGCGGAAGCGAGGTTGCTTCTGATTTTGATATTACAAAAATCAAGCCTGAACAGTGGGTAAAGACCGTTAAAGCCGCCGGTATGACGGGCGTTATCCTCACTTGTAAGCACCACGACGGTTTCTGCCTTTGGAACACAGGCACAACAGATTTCAATGTTATGAACAGCCCTATGGGCAAGGATATTGTAAAGGCTGTGTCGGATGAATGTCACAATCAGGGCATTGAATTCGGCGTTTATCTCTCTCCGTGGGATATGCACGAGCCGACCTATGGAACAGAGCAGTATAATGATTATTTCATTCGTCAGCTTACAGAACTTTGCGGTAACTACGGTGAACTTTTTGAGGTTTGGTTTGACGGTGCAAAGGGTGCGAATGCAAAGGCGTTTACATATGATTGGCAGAGATATTACAAACTTATCCGTACAATGCAACCAAATGCAAATATTGCTATCTGCGGTGAGGATATCCGTTGGGTAGGCAATGAGGCAGGCAAGGCAAGAAAGAATGAATATTCTGTTGTTCCTGCTTCTCTCAAACAGTGCGAAGCTATCGAAAAGAACAGCCAAAATGCAGAGGGTGACGCCGCAAGACTTCAAAAGGTAGACACTATGGATGAGGACTTGGGTTCAAGAAACATCCTCAA
Source organism: uncultured Eubacterium sp. (assembly GCF_934525195.1). Taxonomy (GTDB): domain Bacteria; phylum Bacillota; class Clostridia; order Oscillospirales; family Acutalibacteraceae; genus Eubacterium_R. The sequence continues at coordinate 83,241 of NZ_CAKSZA010000001.1, read as the reverse complement.
GAAAAATGCAAATCTCTCTTGGTATCCTGCCGAGGTTGATGTTTCAATCCGTAAGGGTTGGTTCTATCACAAAAAAGATGACAGAACCGTAAAGAGTGCAAGACGACTTTTCAAGATTTATCTCACATCTGTCGGCAACAACTGCACACTTCTCCTTAATATTCCGCCAACCGATAAGGGTGTAATTTGTGCAAAGGATGTTCATAGCCTCAAAGCCCTTGGCGAAAAAATCAAGGACATCACGGCTTATCCTGTTTTGGAGCAGAATATCGGTGAGCTCAAAGAAAATCAAGGTTATTTCGAATTCGACTTTGACTCTGCGAAGAAACTCAGATATTTTGTTATCAGCGAAGATTTGACTTATTCACAGAGAATTGAAAAGTTTGACCTTTATATCAAAAAGCCGAACGGAAGCTACAAGCGTGCTTATCAGGGCACAATCGTTGGCGCAAAGAAAATTGTTAAGCTTAACAAAAAAGCAACAGGCGCAGTTCTTGTTATCCGTCAAAGCCGTTCAACTCCTCACATCAAATCAGTTGGTTTTTACGAATAAAATTCAATATGTTTCATGTTGCTCCTCTTGTCGTTTTGGTAAGGGGAGCTTGTTTATTTTTTTAACAATTAAAATATACTTTAAAAGCACATTTTGTCGTTGAATTTTACAATTTTTTAACAATATTGCACTAAATTTAGAGATAAAATATTCAAATTGTATAAATTTTTGTCTTTTCAATTAATTTTCTTGTATTTAATTACAAGATGTGTTATCATATTGGAAGTATTTGTAAAGGAGTAATTTTTATGGCTGAAAAAACACAGCAGTCCGGTAAAGTAAAGACCTTGATTGATCAAGTGAAGTACTACTGGAAAAAGCCTGCAAAGGGCAGATATATGTCCTTTAAGGAAATCGCCTCATACGCTTTCGGCGGTATAGGTGCTTACTTAATCGTTTGTATGAGCTACCCTTGTATTTTGGGTGCAACAAACGTATTCTTGTCCGGTACAATCGGTATCGGTCTTACAGATATGTACATTATGTACGTTATCGCAATTTTGTCAGGTATCCCGCTTACAGGTGTTCGTGCTAATATAGTAGACAACACCCGAAACAAAGCAGGTAAATATCGACCGTATCTTTTGAGAATGGGTATCCCTTGTGCAATCATTTTTGTTGCAATGGTTTGGTTCCCGTACGATAAACTTCACCTCATCGTCGGTGACGGTCAAGCTTTTGGCAAGAGCAGCGAATATATCGCAAAGTGTGCGGTTATTCTTGCGTTCAACATTGCTCTTCAATTCTTCTACAACTTCTTCTATGATGCATACGAAAACCTTATTCACGTACTTTCTCCAAACTCACAAGAGCGTGCCGATGTTGCATCAATCAAGAGCGTTGTATATTCTTTCGGTCCAACCGTATATAACCTTATCATTCCTCTTATTGCAGCAATGCTTAAGACAAATCAGACTGATATTAAGGTTTACAGAATTGCTTTCCCTGTTGTCGGCGTTATCGGTATTCTTCTTGTATTTATTGTTTATGCAAACACACAGGAAAAGATTATTCAGGCTAAAACTCACGTTATTCAGATTAAGTTTACAGACGCACTTCGTGAAGTTGCAAAGAATAAGTATTTCTGGATTATCTCTCTTGCTACATGGATTGGTTTCCTCGAAACAGCTTATTCAAACATCCTTTATTGGCTCTGTAACTATGGCGGTGCCTGCTCACAAGGTACATACGCAATCATAACTACCGTTTACGGCAACGCCTCCCTTTGGGGTATGCTTCTTGCTCCGCTTTGTATCAGAAAATGGGGTAAGAAAAAGGTTCAGATTGTTACAAACCTTTTCAACATTTTGTTCATTCTTTGTATGTATCCGTTCTTCCACAGCTCTGCTGCTCCGGACGGTAACATTCAAAACTATGTAATTTGGGCAGTTCTTGCTTGTCTTTACCTCAACGGTATTGTCGGTGCGTTTGCTCATATTCTTAACCCGTCAATCCAAGCTGACATCCGTGACTATCAGCAGTACAGAACAGGTGAGCGTATCGATGGTATGTTTGCCGCAGTTGCTGCTATCGGCAGTGTAATCACACTCCTTACAGCCGGCATTCTTCCTGCACTTCAGGAAAAATACGGTATGACTGCCGCTATGGCTCAAAAGGTAACAAGTGATGCATCTCTTATGTCAAGAGTTCTTCCGGGTACTGAACAGCCAATCAGCCAAATGCTTTCAGATCAGCTTGCAAACGGTCAAAACAACTTTATCAACCCATCATCGGCACTTTATAATGTAGACGGTATCTTGTTGCCACTTCTTCGTATTTTGGTTCTTATCGCTGCTCTCGGTGCTACACTCAATGTTATTCCGTTCTTCTTCTATGACTTGACAGAGAAGAAGCAAAAGTCATATGTTCGTGTTCTTAAGGTTCGTGCCGTATTCGAGGACTATGGCAACAACGCTATGAAGGATAAAGACATTGTTGAAATGATTGACCTTGTCAACAATGCCAAGGAAATGGCAGTTGCCACTCCAAAGGTTGTTGATAAGTCATCATATAAAGGCATATCCGACAAGGCAGAGCGTAAAGCAGCTAAAAAAGCATACAGAGAAGCTCTTGAATATAACGAAGAAATCGAAGTTTCACAGTTTGTTATGGATGAGCTTAACAAGTTCGATTCAGAACTCGGTAAGCATAAGCTTGAAGCATACAACAAGATTTTCGAAGCAGGTCTTGACGGTATCAAGAACACTTCACTTGACGGTGCAAAGGCTCAGCTTCAAAAGGCAAAGACTATGCCTGCAAACACAGAAGAAGAAAAGGAAATCAGAAAGTTCTATATTGAACTTGCAAAGAGCCAGATTTCTGCTGTTAAGGCATACAATAAGTTCTTCGGCACTGTAAACGAGTTCAAGGAACTCAGCTTCGACACAATCGAGCAGTACTTCAATCAGGAAGATGGACTCGACGAAAAGATTGCAGAGCTTGCAAAGCTTAGCCATATCGCAAAGAAAGATAAGGACTTCTCAGAAGTTAAGAGACTTAAGGCTGAAATTAAGAAGCTTTCAGAGGAACGCAAGGAAGTTCGCAAGCTTTCAAAGGCAGAAATGGATAAGCATGCACAGTTCAACCGTGCCGCAAAGCCATATGTTGACGCTAAGAAGCTCTTGGCTCAACAAGAAAACTTCTCACACTTCGATGAAATTGCCGCTCAGTATGAAACTGCAAAGGCAAATGTAGCACTTGCCGAAAAGCAAGAGGCTGAAGAAGAAGCAAAGCGTCTCGCTGAGGAGAAGGAAGAGCTTGAACGCCGCAAGGCTGAAAAGGCTGCTAAAAAGGCTTCTAAGAAATAATAAAAATTTCATTAATTGCTAAAAAGAGGTAGACCTGTCTACCTCTTTTGTTGTATAATAAACCCGATAAAATCTCATTTTTGTTGGGCAAATCGCTTTAAGCAAATTTATTTGCATCAGGAGGACAATTATGGACATCAATCAAAAATATAATTTGTGGCTGACATTTGATGATGAAACAAAAAAAGAACTTGAATCTGTCACCGATAAAAAAGAAATTGAGGATAGATTTTATAAGGATTTGGCGTTCGGCACGGGCGGACTTCGTGGCATTATGGGCGCAGGAACAAACCGTATGAATTCGTACACCGTGGGCAAGGCTTCTCTCGGCTTTGCAAAGTATCTCAAAGATAAGTACGACGGCGAAATCAGCGTTGCCATTGCTTGCGACTCTCGCCTTAATTCCCGTGCGTTTGAGTGGGACAGTGCAAGAGTTTTTGCGTCGCAGGGCATAAAGGTTTATGCTTATACTCAAATTGTGCCTGTTCCTATGCTTTCTTTTGCAACACGGTATTTGCATTGCAACGCAGGTGTTATGATTACCGCTTCGCATAACCCAAAGGAATATAACGGCTACAAGGCTTATGACAATACAGGTTGCCAGCTTTGCACCGATGATGCAAAAGAAGTGCTCTCTTATATCAATGCTATTGACGATTATTCATCCGTGTATAAAGATGTAAAAAGCGTTGACGAATATATTTCCGACGGTATGATTGTCGGCGTTTATGACGAACTTTTTGACGAATTCATCAAGGCTGTTAAAACACAGTCGCTTTATAACGAACACAGCGAGTTGAAGATTGTGTACACTCCGCTTCACGGCACAGGCAATGTTCCTGTTCGCAAGGTGCTTGAGGGCAAGACAGTTTATATTGTTTCCGAACAGGAAAATCCCGATGGTAATTTCCCAACGGTTGTTTCTCCAAATCCGGAGGACAGAAAGGCTCTTACTTTGGGCATTGAACTTGCCAAAGAAAAGGATGCCGACATCGTTCTCGGCACCGACCCCGATTGCGACAGAGTCGGTGTTGCCGTAAAACACAACGGTGAGTATGTTCTTTTGACAGGCAACCAAACAGGCGCTTTGCTTGTTAACTTTGTGTTGACTATGAAAAAAGACAGCCTCAATTCAAAATCAACTCTTGTAAAAACTATTGTAACTTCCGAACTTGGTGCAAATATTGGCAGAAGCTTCGGCTTGCAGGTTGAGGAAACTCTCACAGGATTTAAGTATATCGGTGATAAAATCAATAAATATGAGGCATCGGGTGAGCAGGAATTTGTTATCGGCTATGAGGAGTCGTACGGCTATTTGGTCGGCACTCACGCAAGAGATAAGGACGGCGTTGTGTCCTCGATGCTTGTTTGCGAAATGGCTGCTTGGTACAAAAATCAAGGCAAAACCCTTGTTGACGGTCTTAACGAAATTTACGATAAATACGGCTATTATCTCGATTTTCTCGACAGTTTTGTCTTAAAGGGCAAAGACGGTGCAGAGAAAATCCAAAATCTTATGGTTGAATTCAGAAATAAAGGCACGGCACTTTTACCCAATATTAAGGAAATCGTTGATTTCAAGGACGGAATTCGTGATTTGCCAAAGGAAAATGTGCTCAAGTATATTTTTAATGATGGTTCTTGGATGGCTGTTCGCCCAAGTGGAACAGAGCCGAAAATCAAGGTTTATTATTCAATTGTAGACCCTGATAAGAGCAACGCAAAGGCTCGACTTGAAACTATCAGACAAACAATTTCTTCAATTATTAATGTGTGAGGCGACTATGGATAAGATTCAAAAATATATAGAAACCGTCCTTCAACCGAAAATTCAGGGCGACGGCGGTTGGATAGAATTCGATTCGCTCAGCGGTGATGAATTGACCGTCATTTTTCGTGGCGAATGTTCAAAGTGCCTCATCCTCGACAGATGCGTTGCTTGGATAAAAGACGAAATAAAAAGAGATTGCAAGAAGAATGTGAATATCACGGCAATAAGAAAAAAGCCGTATTTTCAGGATGTTTAAGGAGGGTGAACTATGGCACATATAAAAGTTGTCAGACGCTCTATGCGTCCTGAAGAATGGACGGATTTACGCTTTGGCTGGCTCAAAAGACACATTTATTCCTCAAAGTGGGAAATAACAAATTTGATGATCAGAGATGCCCGTCAGGTGTCCGAAATGGAGTTTGAATATTATTCCGATGATTACAGACCGCTCCAAAAAGGTGATATGTATTTTACTCCCGACGGCACGGCATTTATCAAGGCTGATGTTGACATTCCAAAAGAACTTCAAGGCAAAGAATTGTGGTTCTCGCTCAAAACCGCAGCCGAAATTTGCGTTAAGGTCAACGGCAAATATGTTGGCGGTGTTGACCCAAACAGAGAGAGAATGCTCCTTTCTCCTTATGTTGACGACACAAAGACTCTTCATTTTGATATGATGGGATATAACCGTTCAAAGCCTGATGATGAGCGAAATCCCGAAAGCCTTTCTGTTCGTGGTTGCCGTCAAATCTTTGAGGGCGCATATATCTGTACAGTCAATCACGAAGTGCAGGATTTGGTATGGGATTTTGAACTTTTGCTTGATATTGCAAAATCGGATTTGTTCAACGAGGACTATCGTGATTTCCTCAACCGAGAACTCAATAACGCTATGAACTTCATTGATTTTGACGGCGATGAGCTTGTCGGCGTATGCGAAGCGAAAAAATATGTTGATGATGTGATTTATGCAAATGATACATATAAGGGGGCAGGTGATGTTGCACTTATCGCACACTCTCACCTTGACATTGCGTATTATTGGCGCAGAATTCACGCTGTTCAAAAGAATTTGCGTACTGTGCTTATCCAACTTCGTTTGATGGATAAGTATCCCGATTTCAAGTACACTCACACTCAACCGTATGTGTACGAAACCTTGGAAAAGCACTATCCTGAAGTGTTCAAGGAACTTCAACAAAAGGTGAAAAACGGTCAGTTCGAGCCTGTCGGCGCAATGTATGTTGAACCTGATTGTAATATTCCGTGTGCCGAAAGTCTTATTCGTCAATGCCTTTACGGTCAAAAAACATATAAGCGAATGTTCGGTAAATATGTCAATAATGCTTGGCTGCCCGATGTGTTTGGCAACAGCTGGATTATGCCTCAAATCCTCAAAAAGAGCGGTGTTGATTATTTTGTTTCAAACAAAATGTCAACTTGGAATGATACAAACCGTTTTCCACACAATAATTTCATTTGGAAAGGAATTGACGGCAGCAGCGTTTATGCCTGCGTTCCGCCTACCCACTTTATAACTTGGAACGCTCCGTCTCAAATTCAGGAGAATTGGGAAGCATATATAGACAAAGACCAAGGCGGTCAAACTATGAATATGTTTGGCTACGGTGACGGCGGTTCGGGTTGCACAGAGGAAATGATTGAACTTATGCACCGCTTTGATAAATTGTCTGTTATGCCAAAATGTGAGCATATGGGCGGTGCGGAATTCCTCGAAAAGAATCTTAAAGATAACAAAAATCTTGAGGTTTGGGACGGCGAATTGTACCTTGAAATGCACCGTGGAACATTCACCACAAAAAGTAATTTGAAGCAGAAAAACAGACAGCTTGAATTCAAATTCAGAACTGCTGAAATGCTTTCTGTTTTGCGTGGGGATGACAATCGTGAAATCCTCACCTCACTATATAAAAAATTCCTTGTAAATCAGTTTCACGATATTCTTCCGGGTTCTCATATTCACCCTGTTTATGAGGACGCGATGGCTGATTACAACGAAATTGAAACTGCACTTGATGAAATTATCGGCACAGGCTCAAAGTATTTCAACACCCTCAATTTTGAAAGAAATGCGCTTACCTTTGTGCCAAATAAAAACGGCTCTGCAACCCGTCACGGAGTAAAGGGAAATTGGCTCATTCCGTCAATTCCCGCACTTTCGTCAAAGACCTTGCGTGCCACAAAACACACCGATGATTGGTTTACATTTGAAAACGGCACAGTTACCACACCGTTTTATACCGCAAGTCTCAATTCCGACGGCTCGTTCTCCTCACTTTATGACAACGAACTTTGCAGAGAATGGACAGACGGCGACTTCAATAAATTGAAGATTTATACCGACAATCCCGGTAACTATGACGCTTGGGATATTCTTCCGAATTATAAGGATAAACAGATTGAAATTGAGGTCACAGAGCCTCTTGCAATAATTGAGCAGGACGGCGAAAGCGTAACTTTCAAAACCGTTTTGTCAACAGAAAAATCTTCGTGGACAATGCTTGTTCGCTTCTTCCGTCAAAGCAGGGGAATAGAAGTTGAAAATCAAGTTTCGTGGAACGAAAAGCACAGACTTGCAAAGGTTGAATTTGCTTCAAATATCCTCACCCGAAAAGTCCTTTGCGACACTTCGGCAGGATTTATAGAACGAGAAACAAACAAAAACACCACCTGGCAGCAGGCAAGATTTGAAGTCTGCCACCACAAGTGGTGCGATATGTCGGAAACAGGCGGAGGTATTTCTCTCATTAATGAGGGCAAGTACGGTGTCGGATTTGACGAAAACAAGATGAGCCTTTCGCTTCTTCGTGCAACAATCCGCCCTGATGTCACTTCCGATATGGGCAGTCATGATTTTTGCTATATGATTATGCCACATAGCGGTGATGCTGTTTCTGCCGATATAAACAAGATTGCACTTCAATACAATGCACCGCTTGTCAAGGCTGATGTTGAGTGTACACTTCCGACTTTTGAACCGCTTTATCTTCAGGCGGTAAAGAAAGCGGAGGACAGCGAAATGACTGTTGTCAGATTGTCTGAACAAAATGGTGCAAGAGGCGAAATCAAACTCGACAGAACCGTTAAACTTCTCAATATGCTTGAAGAAGAAATCGGCGAAACCGATACAATCAAGTATTCACCGTTTGAAATTATCACAATCGGTATTTGATAAAAGGAACATAATATGAATTTGCCGAATGATGCAAAAATGTTAATATCTCTGTTTGAGCAAAACGGTCACACTGCCTACGCTGTGGGCGGTTGTGTCCGTGATGCTCTTATGGGCGTTGCCGAAAAAGATATTGACATAACTACATCTGCCACTCCTGAGCAGACGGAGCAGATTTTGGCAAATAACGGCATAAAGTTTATAGAAACGGGCATCAAGCACGGCACGGTTACGGCACTTGTCAATCATATTCCGTATGAGATAACCACATTTCGTACCGAAGGGGGTTATGCCGATAACCGCCACCCCGACAGCGTTGATTTCGTAACGGATGTAAGGCTCGACCTTGCCCGCCGTGATTTCACTATGAATTCGATTGCGTATAACGACACGGTCGGTTTTGTTGATTGCTTCGGCGGAGTCGATGATATAAAAAACAAGGCTATTCGTGCAGTCGGCAACCCAAACAAAAGGTTTGAGGAGGATGCACTCCGCATTATGCGTTGTATTCGCTTTGCTTCTGTTCTCGGTTTTGATGTTGAACAACATACTTCAAAAGCCGTGCACGATAATAAAGAACTCCTGAAAAACATTGCAGTTGAACGAATTTATGTTGAACTTGTCAAGCTCCTTTTGGGCAAAAATTGTGAGCGTGTTTTGTTGGAATACAGGGATGTAATCGGCGTGATTATTCCCGAACTTGTGCCGACTTTTGATTTTCGACAGGTCAGCAAATGGCACATTTATGATGTTTATACCCATATTGTAAAATCAGTTGCTGTTGCACCGAACAAGGACTATATCCGCCTTGCACTTCTTTTTCACGATATAGCAAAGCCGCAAACCAAAACAACGGACGAAAACGGCAATGACCATTTCAAATTCCACGGCTTTGAGGGCGAAAAAATAACCGCAACGGTTCTCAAAAGACTAAAGGTCAGCAATGATGTTTTCAACAAGGTCACAATGCTTGTAAAATATCACGACGACCACATCACAATCAAGCGTAAGAATATAAAAAAATGGCTTCGTGTTTTCGGCGAGGAGATGATTTTTGATTATATAGATTTGAAGATTGCCGACCTTTCAACGCATAATCTCACATATGCACAGGAAGAAATTGACACTCTTTATAAAATCAGAGAGATTACCTTACAGGTCATCGCATCGGGCGAGCCTTATAGGGTGAGCGATCTTGCAATCACGGGCAAAGATTTGATTGCACTCGGTTATCGGGGTCACGAAATTGCAGAGGAACTTGACGCTCTTGTGAAAATCGTTTCGGGCAACCCTAATTGTAATACAAAAGAAAAACTAATTCGTCAAGCTGATATTGATAAATCATTAACCGATTAAGGCTTCTCTTGTATGCAGACTGAGGGTGAAAAGCTATTCTTAATACTGTAGGCGAACACAGTTTGCCCCTACGCACAAACAAAAACTCTACGATACCGAAATATCGTAGAGTCATTTTCTTTTATACGGCTTTGGATCGTCGGTTAATCCTGCAAGGTAATCCATGCTTGTGTTTAGTGCAATGGCAATCTTTCTGCATTGCTCAAAGGTATAATATCTTTTTTCGTTTTCTATTTTAGAATAATCGCTTTGATCAATTCCTGTAAGCATTTGCATTTTTACTTGTGTAAATCCTTTTGATTTCCTTAAATCCTTAAGTCTTGACATATAATCACCTCATAATTATTATGTCATATTGACCTATTGACAATATGGTGAAATTGACCTATAATATAAGAAAAAACATAAAGGAGAATTTTTATGAAAAAAACAAAAAATTTATTAAGCGTAATTATGGCAACAATAATGTGCATATCATCATTTTCAGTTTGCAATTTATCTGCATATGCCGCCGGTTGGATAGATATGGCACAAACTGTTGAGCTGGATACTGTGTTCTCGGAAAGTTATAGTAAAGCTTCAGATGCATATAAGAATAATGGGTATGCGGATGCTTTTAAATTTAATGTTTCGGAAAATGGAAATGTGACAATTCATATTGAAACTGATGATGACGATTATTTTTATTGGCCAACAATATATTTATATAATGAAAATGATACTTCTTCGTATATAGCAGATTATTATAAACCTTCATATAAATTTGATTCTGGCAGAGGTATATATTTTAGTAATAATACAATTTCGCTAAAAAAGGGAAATTATTTTCTTGTATATAATTATGGTGACGGTTATAGTGCTAGTTATTTAACCGGAACTTATGATATTGAATTAAAGTATAATCCGGTTTTCCCTAATGCAAATATTTCTAAAACAAAACCCGGAAAAAAGTTATTAAAAATATATTATTCAAAGTGTTCTGATGTATCAGGCTATCAACTTCAATACAGTACAAATAAAAATATGAAATCTGCAAAAACAATTAATCTTTCAAGCAGTTCTTCGTCAAAAAAATCAAAAGTTTAAAATCAAAAAAGAATTATTATGTTCGTATTCGTACATATAAAACAGTCAACATTAATGGTTCAAATAAAACTTATTATGGTAAATGGTCACCCAAAAAAGCTGTAAAAACAAAATAAATAGTTTTGTTAAGGCTTCACTTATTGTAAGGAATACTGTCTGTACTTTGTGTATAGATTGCGTAGAAAAAGTAGGGTACTACGATGAAGTTGCACACTACTTTGCATATTAAAAGCAAAGCTTAATAACTGTAGGGGAGGATATTATCCTCCCGCAGGCAAATACAAACAAAAAAACTCTACGATACCGAAATATCGTAGAGTCATTTTTATTTTGTATAGAACAATGTTTCTCTCGGCGTCCGTGAAAATCTGTACACTGAATATTCAATTCCGAGCGCCAAATAAATACACAATGAACTTGAACCGCCTGCCGAGAACAACGGAAGCGTGATACCGATACAAGGCAAAAGCGACAACTCCATGCCGACATTAACGAGTATCTGTGCAAACAGCATAACAGCAATGCCTCCGCACATCAAATATCCAACATTATCTCTTGCGTTCATTGCGATTTTGATAACTCTCAAAACAAGGAAGAACAAAATCAGCAGAGCTGCCATTGTGCCGACAAATCCAAATTCTTCACCTGCAACGGTAAGCACCATATCACTTTCGTTAACGGGAACCGCACCGCTCTGCGTCATATTTCCGTGCAAAAAGCCTTGTCCGAAAAGTCCGCCCGAGCCCATTGCGATTTTGCCGTTTGTTTGCTGATACATAGCGTCTGCGTATTGTTCGGGGTAGAACAAAGCAACGATTCTCTGCCTTTGAATACCGTCAATTATGCCCGTTTTCCAAGCAACCGCAAAACCAACGAATATCGCACAAAAGCCTGCAATGAAGTAGCCGATATTAACCCTTGACAGGAACAGCATACCGATGAACATAACGAGGAAGATAAGTGCCGAGCCTGCGTCACCCGTAAGGAGAACAAGACCGACAGGGATTGCACCGTGGATAACAAGCGGAATAATCGTTTTCAGCTTGTTTATTTTATCTCTGACCAAATCAAGATGGTAGGAAAACGAAATGATGAATCCTACTTTTAATAGCTCCGACGGTTGGAAATAAAAAACTTTGAGGTCAATCCAACATTTTGAATCGGGTCGTGCTTCGGGTGCAACGCCAAAGAAGAATGTAAAAATCATCAGTCCGACACAGCCTGCGGCGATAATCGGCCATAGCTTTGAAATAACATCATAGTCGATGTTTGAAACTGCAATAGAAATAACAAAGCCGATTATAATCGAAACAAGCATTGACCTGACATCGCTTGATATAACTCGTCCGCCTGAAAGCGAAGAATACGATGCGCTGTACACAAGCATAAGTCCGTAGATTGATGCCGAAAGTGCCGTGAGCATTGTAACAAAGTCCGTACCTTTAATCAGCGTCCATATTGAGTTTTTTTGTTTTAGTCTGTTTGAATCAACTGCCGTGGTTGCCATCGCAATCCTCCTTTCGCAGTAATATATTTATTATATTATGTATTCTCCTATTTTTCAATATAAATAATAAATTTTTATGTTGGAATGTTTTGCAATATGTGTTATAATATATTGCACTAATAAATATGGAGAGATAACCTATGCTCACAGATATTGAAATTGCTCAAAACGCAAAAATGAAGGACATTAACGAAATTGCCGCTTCTCTCGGCATTTCGTCTGATGAAATAGACCCTTACGGTCACTATAAAGCAAAAATATCCGATTCTGTTATGGAACGATTAAAAGATAAAAAGGACGGCAAACTCATTCTTGTAACCGCAGTTAATCCGACACCGGCAGGTGAGGGCAAAACAACGGTTTCTATCGGTCTCGGCGAAGCTATGAGTCAAATCGGCAAAAAAGCGATTATCGCACTTCGTGAGCCGTCACTCGGTCCTGTTTTCGGTATTAAAGGCGGTGCAGCAGGCGGCGGATATTCGCAGGTTGTGCCTATGGAGGATATCAATCTTCATTTCACAGGCGATATGCACGCAATCACATCGGCAAACAACTTGATGTGTGCAATGCTTGACAATTCTATTCAGCAGGGTAATGAACTCAATATTGACCCAAGAAGAATTCAGGTTAAGCGTTGCCTTGATATGAACGACCGTGCACTTCGTAATATTATCAATTCGCTCGGCGGAAAACTTAACGGTATTCCTCGTGAGGACCATTTTTGTATTACCGTTGCAAGCGAGGTTATGGCAATCCTTTGCCTTGCCTCCGATTTGTTTGATTTAAGGGAAAGGCTCGGCAATATTCTTGTCGCTTACACATTTGACGGTCAGCCTGTTTATTGCAAGGACATCAAGGCAAACGGTGCTATGACCGTTCTCCTCAAGGAAGCCATCAAGCCAAACCTTGTGCAAACTCTTGAGAATACTCCTGCAATTATGCACGGCGGTCCGTTTGCAAATATTGCACACGGCTGTAACTCTGTTCGTGCAACAAAGACTGCACTCAAACTTGCGGATTATACAATTACCGAAGCGGGCTTCGGTTCAGACCTCGGTGCTGAAAAGTTTATGGATATTAAGTGCCGTTTCGCCGGCTTAGCTCCGTCTTGTATCGTCTTGGTTTCAACAGTTCGTTCAATGAAGTATAACGGCGGAGTTGCAAAGGACGACCTCAAGGAAGAAAATCTTGAAGCACTCAAAAAGGGCAGCGTAAACCTTGGTGCTCATATTGATAACCTCAAAAAATTCGGTGTTCCCGTTGTTGTTGCAATCAATCATTTTTATGCCGATACCCAGGCAGAAATTGATTATATCGAACAGTATTGCAAGGAAAAGGGCGCTGATTTTGCAGTAACCAAATGCTTTGCCGAGGGTGGCAAAGGCGGAACCCAACTTGCTCAAAAGGTTGTTGAGGCTTGCGAAAAGGAAAATAACTTCCACTGCCTTTATGACCTTGATATGCCTGTTTATGAAAAGATTGAAACAATAGCAAAAGAAATATATGGTGCAGACGGCGTTGATTTTACAAAAGAAGCAAGAAATGCGATTGACGGCTTTGTAAAATTGGGCGCAGACAAAATGCCTGTGTGTATGGCAAAAACACAGTATAGCCTTTCCGATAATCCAAAACTTCTCGGCAAGCCTGAAAACTTCAGAATTACTGTTTCAAGTGCAACACTTTCAAACGGTGCAGGCTTCATTGTTTGCCAAACAGGCTCAATTATGACTATGCCGGGACTTTCAAAATCTCCTGCCGCTTATAGAATTGATATTGACGAAAACGGCGATACGGTAGGTCTTTTCTGATGAAAGAAGTTATTACTCACAGCTATGAAGAAACGCTTGCTATGGCGAGCGATTATGCCAAAACTTTGCCAAAGGGCAGTGTGATTGGCTTTGTCGGCGGACTCGGCATGGGCAAAACTGCCTTTACAACAGGCTTTGTAAAAGGACTTGGCATCAATGCCGATGTGTCATCACCGACTTTTGCAATTTGCAACGATTATATCGGCGAAAACGCAAGAGCCTATCATTTTGATATGTATAGGGTTGAAAGTTGGGATGACCTATATTCCACAGGCTTTTTCGATTATCTCGAAACAGATGCTTACATTCTTGCCGAGTGGAGCGAAAATATTTTCGGTGCTCTGCCCGACGATGCCATTATTATTGAAATAGAAAAAATTGATGAAAATACTCGCAAGTTTATTTTCAAATCAAAATCAGATTATATCGAGGATTGATATGCTTTTATCAATGGATTCAAGTGCCGTCACAGCTTCCGTTGCTTTGACTGACGGCGATGAAATTATAAAAAGTGAATTTGTAAATTCGGGACTCACTCATAGCGAAACATTGCTTCCTATGATTACAAGAGTTATGGACGGTCACAAGTACGGTGAACTTGACGGAATTGCAATCACAGCAGGTCCGGGTTCGTTCACAGGCGTTCGTATCGGCGTTGCAACGGTCAAAGGTCTTGCGTTTAATGACAACATTCCTTGCTTCTCCGTTTCAACATTGGAGGCTATAGCGTACAATTTTGTTGACGAAAACGCTGTTGTTTGCGCTGTTATGGATGCAAGACGAATGCAGTTTTATAATGCTGTGTTTAAGGTCGAGAATGGCTCTGTGGAGCGTCTTTGTGACGATAGAGCAATTTCTATTGAGGACTTGCGAAATGACCTTAAACAGTACGACAAGGTGATTATCGCAGGTGACGGTGCAAAACTTTGCTTCCAAAATATCGAACTTGAAAATTGCATTCTTGCCGATGATGACCGAATTTATCAAAATGCCGTTGGCGTTGCCAAAGCGGCGAAAAATAAAAAACCGATTTCTCCAAAGGTGCTTATGCCTGTTTATTTAAGACAGAGCCAAGCCGAAAGAGAATTGAAACTTAAATTAAATAAATAAGGAGAATAATTATGACAGTAGTTTTAGGTTCAGACCACGCAGGATTTCCGCTCAAAGAGGCTATTCGTGCTCATTTTGAAGAAAAGGGGATTGACTATATCGATGTAGGTTGTTATTCTCCTGAAAGATTTGATTATGCCGTTTCGGCTCAAATCGCTTGTGATAAAGTGTCTGCGGGTGAAGCCGATATGGCAATTCTTTGTTGTGGCACAGGTGTTGGCATTTCTATGGCTGCCAATAAGGTAAAGGGTATCAGAGCTTGCTGTTGCAGCGATTATTTCAGTGCAAAGTATACCCGACTTCACAACGATGCAAACTGCCTTTGCATGGGTGCTCGTGTAATCGGTGAGGGTACAGCACTTGAACTTGTTGATGTATTTATCAACACAAAATTTGAGGGTGGCAGACATCAAACAAGGATTGACCAAATTATGGCTATCGAAAACGGCGAAAAATTATATTAATTAGCAAAACCTCTCGTGTCACTTCGGCATGAGAGGCTTTTTGCAGTATGTTGATTGAGTATAAAAACAACCCCGCAGATTTCTCTACGGGGTTATGTTTGTTTAGTTTATGACCATCTCATAGCTTTGATGCTGAAGCCTAATGAATTGTCAAGTTTGTTTTTTTGAACAACTGCAACTACTTTCTTTTTGCTGCAACCTGAAACACTACCTGTAATTTTGTAGTAGTTATTGTTGTTCTTTTGGGCATATTCCTCAACTTTTTCAATAGTAACTGTTTGCACTTCATTTTCAGCCTTTTTAATTGTGAAGGTATCTTCTTTTGAGTTATATGTAATTTCAGGAGTGCTTCCGCAGTTGTTTTTAAAGTTAACTACGGTTTGACCGTAAAACTTGAAAAGTCCAAGAACAATAGTGCCCGATGCATAAGTGCTTGTGTTGAGTTTTTCTCTTTGAGCCATCCAAACAGCGGCGTGTCTTGCTGCTTCAATCGGTACGCCATCTTTGTTTTCGTAGTTTGATTTGAAGAGATTTGGAACTTCAAGCATTGATTTTACAATTTGCTTTTCAGAGTCGTTAAATTCTGCCGGTTTGGTTTTGTCATTGATTTTTGGAACGTTGTCATCCTCCAAAGGGACTGTTGTTACTTCGCTTGTCGGCTCTGTTGATTGAGGCGCCTTTGTTGTTGTAGTTGTGGTTGTTGGCTTTGGTTTTGACGTAACAGGCTTGTGGTTTTTGTCTGTCACAACTTCACCGTCGTCGTCAATCTTAACATTGACTTTGTTGCCTTTTTTGTCGGTTGTTTCTTTGTACATAACCTGAGTGGTTACGGCGTTTCCGTTTTTGTCTGTAACAGCTTCGCCTTTTTCGTTTGTAACTTTCTCTTCAACGATTTCGTATGTGTCCTCGTTGCCTATGAGTCCGTCAACCGTTGTTGATGTAGTATCTTCTTCTTTTTTTTGTCCCTTGGAGCAACCTATCATTGCCACCGAAACAGCTATTGTGGTTGCAAGAACCACGGCTATTGCTTTTTTCATTTAAACACCTCTTGTTTTTCATTAACTAAATTATAATGATTTTTGCCCTCTTTGTAAATACCTCTCATATAATTAAAAGCAAATATTTAAAATTTAGTAATAATGTTTACGATTAATTCACAACTTGTCGGTTTTATTTGATATAATATTTATCATACTGCATTTATGGGGTGATAATTTGAAAAACTCAAGGTTGATTGCCTATTCGGGTGTAGCCACCGCTTTGTCGGTCGTTATGTTGTTTTTAGGTTCGCTGATATGGGTGCTCGGATATACAATGCCTTTAATTGCGAGTCTTATTATGATTATACTTTTAGACTCAATTTCGCAAAAATGTGCATTGCTGACTTATGTTGCAACATCCGCTGTTTCGTTCATATTGTTGAGCGATAAGGAATGTTTGCTTTTGTATGTGCTGTTTTTTGGTTATTATCCACTAATTAGAGATAAAATCAACGATATAAAGCCAAAATTTTTGTCAATACTTCTAAAATATTTCACCTTTAATGCTTCAATGATTCTCACTCAGGTTTTGTGCGTTTATGTGTTTGGGATTCCGTTTGACGATATGCTCGGAAAGTGGGGAATAGTCCTCTTTATTGTTTGCCTAAACCTCGTGTTTACCGTGTTTGACAAGCTTTACGGTCTGCTGTTGAAACTTTACAGAATAAAATTAAAGAAAAAAGTCGAAAAATATCTAAAATAATTAAATATTATATTGAATTATAATTTGCGTTTTTGTATAATAATTATATCTTAATTTAGGAGATAACTTTTGATGAATTATACGCTTGACGGTACTGAATCTTTGGGTATAGAATTTGGCTCAACCCGAATTAAAGCGGTGCTTATTGATAAAAATTTTAACCCGATTGCCTCAGGTTCTCATACTTGGGAAAACAAACTTGTAAACGGCGTTTGGACTTACAGCCTTGATGATGTTTGGTCAGGGCTTCAAGATGCTTATAAAGACCTTAATGATGATTGTGAAAGTAAGTTCGGAGCAAAAATTACAAAGCTTGCTTCTCTCGGCTTTTCCGCAATGATGCACGGGTATCTTCCGTTTGATAAAGACGGCAATCAACTTTGCGAATTCAGGACTTGGCGCAATACGATTACGGGCGAATCGGCAAAGGAACTTACCGAACTTTTCGGTTTCAACATTCCGCAAAGATGGAGTGTTGCCCATCTGTATCAAGCTATACTCAATGGAGAAAAGCACACAAAGAATATCGATTTTCTCACAACTCTTGCAGGATATGTTCACTACAAACTGTCGGGGCAAAAAGTTGTCGGTGTCGGCGAAGCATCGGGTATGTTCCCTATAGACAGCACCGTTAATGATTATAATTCTCAAATGACAGAAAAATTCAATGCTCTTCCAAAAGTCAAGGAGCTTGGTATTGATATTGTTCAGATTTTGCCAAAGGTTCTTGTGGCAGGTGAAAATGCCGGTGTTCTTACCCAAGAGGGTGCAAGGATCATTGACCCGTCGGGCAATCTTGAACACGGTGTTCCGATGGCACCTCCCGAGGGCGATGCGGGAACGGGTATGACCGCCACCAATGCAATTGCCGTCAAAACAGGTAATGTCAGTGCAGGCACATCAATTTTTTCAATGGTTGTTCTTGAAAATCAGCTTTCAAAGGTGTATGAAGAAATTGATATGGTAACAACTCCGGTCGGAAAGCCTGTTGCAATGGTACATTGCAATAACTGCTGTACAGACCTTGATTATTGGGTAAATGTTTTCGGTCAGTTTGCTTCAGCAATCGGAGCACAAATGCAAAAATCGGAACTTTACGACGCTTTGTATGAAGCTGCACTTTACGCTAAGCCTGACGCAGGCGGTCTTGTTAATGTGAATTATTTTTCGGGCGAACCTGTTTCTCATACAGATGACGGACGACCGCTTTTTGTAAGAACACAGAACGCCGATTTTAATCTTGCAAACTTTATGCGCTCGCAAATTTATTCAACAATGGCAACCCTCAAAATCGGTATGGAAATCCTTGAAAAAGAAAATGTCACTATCGATTGCCTTATGGGACACGGCGGACTTTTTAAAACTCCGCTTGTCGGTCAAAAACTCTTGGCAGGTGCGATGAATTGCCCTGTTGCAGTTATGAAAACAGCGGGTGAGGGCGGAGCCTGGGGTATGGCTGTCCTTGCAAAATATGTTGTTGACGGTGATGAGCCGCTCGACGAATATCTCAATAATAAAGTGTTCATAAACAGCGAATGTAAAACCGTTGCACCCGATGAAAATGATGTAAACGGATTTAATGAATATATGAAATTGTACAAGTCGGCACTCAAAGCAGAGGTTGCCGCTTATGAAAATATTTAAGGAGAATTACAATGGCATTTAAAGATTATGAATTTTGGTTTGTAGTAGGCACACAGTTCCTTTACGGCGAAGATATTTTTGAAACTATCAATTCTCACGCAACAGAAATGGCAGACGAATGGAGCAAAAAACTCCCTTGTAAGGTTGTCGCAAAGCCTTGCGTAAAAACTTCAAAAGAGATTTTGGACATTATGCAAGAGGCTAACAATGATGAGCATTGCGCAGGTGTTATCACTTGGATGCACACTTTTTCACCGTCTAAAATGTGGATTGCGGGATTTAACGCTTTAAAAAAGCCGTTTCTTCATGTAAACACTCAATATAACCGTGACATTCCGTGGCAGGATATTGATATGGACTTTATGAATCTCAATCAGTCTGCACACGGCGACAGAGAGCACGGCTACATCGCTGCTCGTATGAGATTGAAGCAAAAAGCTGTTGCAGGCTATTGGAAAGATGATGCCGTTCAGGAAAAAATCGGAACTTGGATGAGAGCCGCAGTCGGCGCTATGGAAAGCCGAAAACTTCGTGTTCTTCGTATTTCCGACAATATGCGTAATGTAGCAGTAACCGACGGCGACAAGATTGAAGCACAGATTAAACTCGGTTGGCAGGTTGACCATTACGGCGTAGGCGATATTATTAAACTTGTCAATGCTGTTACCGACGATGAAATCGATGCTCAAATGGCTGAATATGAAAAGAATTATATTATGGACACCGATAATCTCGATGCCGTAAGGTATCAGGCAAGGGAAGAAGTCGCAATCAAAAAGTTCCTCGAAAAAGAGGGCTTCGGTGCATTCCACACTAATTTTGAAGATTTGCAGGAACTTCGTCAACTTCCGGGTCTTGCCGCACAGGATTTGATGCGTCAGGGCTACGGCTTCGGTGCCGAGGGCGACTGGAAAGTTGCCGCTATGACCCGTATTATGAAGCTTATGGCAGAGGGTATGCAGGGCGGTACAGCCTTTATGGAAGATTATACATATCATTTTGAGCCGGGCAACGAAATGCTCCTCGGTTCTCATATGCTTGAAGTTTGCCCGACTATTGCGGCAGAAAAAGCAAAAATCCAGGTTCACCCTCTTGGAATAGGCGATAGGGAAGATCCTGCCCGCTTGGTATTTAAGGCTCAAACAGGCAATGCGATTGTTGTCACTCTTGTTGATATGGGCGACAGACTTCGTATGATTGTCAATGATGTTGAATGTAAGGAACAGCTAAACGATATGCCAAAGCTTCCTGTTGCAGGAGTTTTGTGGAAACCGCTTCCTTGCCTTCAAACTTCGGCAGAAGCATGGATGTATGCAGGCGGTGCTCATCACAGCGTTCTCTCTTATTCTCTCAATGCCGAGCATATGCGTGATTTTGCCGAAATTATGGGTATTGAGTTTATTCATATCAATAAGGACACGGAGATTAACGAATTCAGAAAAGAATTGTTTTACAACGATGTTGCATACAAACTCGGTATGTAAGGAGCAAAAATGTTAGAAGCGTTAAAAAAAGAAGTATTTGAACAAAATTTAAAACTTGTTGAGTACGGTTTGGTTGTGCTTACTTGGGGCAATGTTTCGGCTATTGACCGAGAAAGCGGACTTTTTGTAATAAAACCGTCAGGTGTGCCATATAGTGAAATGACTGCCGAAGATATGGTGGTTATGGATTTGGAGGGCAACAAGGTTGAGGGCAAACTAAATCCGTCATCCGACACACCAACCCATATGGAATTGTACAGAAATTTCAAGGATATAGGCGGTGTTGTTCACACTCATTCTTCTTGGGGTTGTTCTTGGGCGCAGACAGGGAGAGATGTTCCGGCTTACGGCACTACTCATGCTGATTTTGCAAACGGTGCCGTCCCTTGCACAAGAGGACTAACCAAAGAAGAAGTTGAGTCGGCATATGAGCTTAACACCGGCAAGGTTATCGTTGAAGAATTTGCCAAAAGAAACATTTTGCCTGAGGAATGTCCTGCGGTTCTTGTTCACCGTCACGGACCTTTTACTTGGGGCAAAAATGCACAGAAGGCTGTTGAAAATGCTCTGATTTTGGAAGAAGTATGCAAAATGGCGTATAGAACGGAATCAATTGCGGCATTGAATACCGATTCCAATATCGGAATAGAGGACTATCTTCTTAAAAAGCATTATGAGCGCAAACACGGCAAAGATGCATATTATGGTCAAAAACAATAGGAGGAACATATTAATGAAAAAAACAAGCGGATTTCTTGCAATCATTCTGTCTTTGGTTTTGCTTATCGGCACTACAATGCCCGTATATGCAAGTGATGACAAGACTGATTTGCAAAATGCGGTGATTTCTTTTGAAAACGGAATCACGGAATACGAGGCTACCGGCGAGGCGATTACACCAAGCTACACCGTAACCGTCAACGACATTTTGCTCACAAAAGATGTTGACTATACCGAAGAATTCAAGAATAATATCAAACCCGGTACGGCTTCGCTTACTGTCACCGCAACAGAATCTTCACCGTATTACACAGGCTCAAAAACCGTTGAGTTTGTTATTTTGGAAAATGACGACGATGACGACGAGCCAAAACCTGTCACTCCGCCAAAAGCAGTCAAGCTTGTTGCAACATATGGCACAAAGAATAAAAAGCAACTTGTTGTTGAGTGGAATACCGTTGTTTGCGATGCATACCAAATTATGTATTCCAAGGACAGCGCTTTCAGGTCAGGCGTTAAATATGTAACGGTTAAGGGCAAAAATTCTTCATCAAAAATTGTTAAGGTTAAGAATAATAACAACAAATATTTTGTAAGAGTCAGAGCAATCAACTATGACGAAAAAGGCAAGGCTCTTTACGGCGTATGGTCAAACAAACTCAACAGTTCGTTTACAAAGGTCTATGCAAAGTATTCATCAAATTATGTAAATAATAAGGACAGAACAACGAATTTGCGAATTGCGTCAAAAGCGATTGACGGAACTGTTCTTGCACCCGGCGAAACATTTTCGTTTAACAAGATTGTAGGAAAAAGAACAGCTAAAAAAGGATATAAAAAGGCACATGTGTTCAATGGACCGAACGCTTCGTCCATGGGACTCGGAGGCGGTGTTTGTCAAGTTGCTTCAACTATCTTTAACACAGTTTTGTTTTCAAACCTCAAAATAGTTGAAAGACATCAACATTCACAAAGAGTGTCTTATGTACCTCTCGGCAGAGATGCGGCAATCTATTGGCCGAGTCAGGATTTGCAGTTCAAAAACAACACAGATTTTCCTATAAAAATAAAAATGGTTGTCAAGGATGGAGTTATTTCTTGCACCTTCCTCACAAGCCAAAATGTAAAACCTAAAAAGGTAAAAGTTAAAGTTAGCAGAAAAGGCAAAAACTTCACTATGAAGCGCTATGCAGGCGGTAAATGTAACTACACAACAAAGTCTTATTATTAATAATGTCCAAAAAACAACACCCATCATTGCGTTTTGCTGGGTGTTGTGTTATTCTATATTTAAGGAGTGATAAGATGATTACATATATTTTACTTGGAGTTTGTATTGCCCTTTTGATTGCGGTAATTGCTATTCTTTTAATGCAAGGCAAAAAGGATGATTCCGCAAAAATCGAGGAGCTTCAGCGTCAGCTTTTGGACGCAGTAAATAAGAATAACAATTCCGCACGAATTGAGGAACTTTCCCGTCAAATGAACGACCTTGTAAATAAGAATTACGAACAGCAGGTCAAGGTTATTGAGGCTCTTAATAATAACTATAACAATCAAACAAAACTTATTCAGAGTTCAATTGCTTCAATGCAGGAGAGTAACGAAAAGAAGCTTGAACAAATGCGTGCTACCGTTGATGAAAAACTTACTTCAACCCTCAACAAGCGTATTGATTCTTCATTTGAGCAGGTTTCAAAGCAACTTACTTCTGTTTATAGGTCGCTCGGCGAAATGAAAGATTTGTCTGTCGGCGTAAGCGGACTTAACCGTATTCTCACCAATGTCAAAACTCGTGGCACTTGGGCAGAACTTCAACTTGGCAATATTCTTGAACAGATTATTCCTAATATGTATGAGACTAATGTCAGGACAAACCCAAAATATAACGGTCAGGTAGAATTTGCAGTTAAGATTCCTAATGCCGAAAATGATGAGGTTTGTTGGCTTCCTATTGACTCTAAGTTTCCGATGGAAGATTACATCCGATTGAATGAAGCGGGTGAGCAGGGAGATATTGAGGCTGTCGAACGTGCTCAAAAGGCTCTTGAAGCAAGGGTAAGAGATGAGGCAAAAGCTATTAAGAATTATATAAGCGAGCCTCACACAACTCCTTTTGCGATTATGTACCTTGCAACCGAAGGACTTTATGCCGAAATAATGAATAGCAAAACAGGACTTCCTGAAAAACTTCAAAATATGGGTATTTTGGTCGCAGGGCCAAGCACAATTACCGCACTTCTTAATTCGCTTTCGCTTGGCTTCAGTTCCATTGCAATCAACAAGCGTGCAAATGAAGTTTGGAAAGTTCTCGGCAATGCCAAAAAGCAGTACGATATGTTTGGCACACTTCTTGAAAAAGCCAAGAAAAAGATTGATGAGGCAGGCAAAACAATCGATGATGCAAATCATAGAAATGACATTATTCAAAAGAATTTGAAGTCCGTCAATTCTCTTGACACCGATCCTACCGATATCGAATTTCTTGATTAACGGAGGGTGAGTTATGCAACAGTTCACAAAAAATAAAACTGTCAACGCTTCGGTTGAAGCAAGATTTAGTTAAAATTAAAAAATCAGTATTACAAAAGTAGGAAAGTGCACAAATATTGTGTACTTTTCTTTTTTTGACAGTTTTATTTTTTGCCGAAAGGTGTTTTAATATAGTCAATGAGTTAAGCCTAACGTTCGGTCAGTTCTTAAAAGTTAGGATTCAAGCATCTTATAAGTTCTCTTTTCATGTTTCTCCAAAAGTTTGTTTTTCTCAAATTTGAATTGACCGTTATCCGGCACGGACTGTTGCTATGGCTCTCCGTGCCGGAATATATTTTTTATGAGGGTGATTTTATGAAGTATTTACAGAATATTAAAATTGCATATATGACAGCTTGTGTTGTGTTTATGCTTATCGGCATTATGTTTATGGGCTTTCCTGAGTTTTCTATGGTTGCCGTTTGCTATTTGATTGGAATTATGTTTATCGTCCTCGGAATTATAAAAATTATGGCTTATTTTTCGCAGGATAAATATAATATAGCTTTTCAGTTTGACCTTGCGCTTGGCATATTGTCCGTAATAGTAGGAGTTTGTACGGTTATTCATCATAATTGGATTATCAGTATTTTGCCGATTATTATAGGCATAATGATTATTGCCGATAGTTTATTTACACTTCAAGCTTCAATAGACGCAAAACGCTTCGGACTTCCTCGTTGGTATTTTCTTCTTTTGTTCTCTGCTGTGTCCGTCGTTCTCGGTCTTGTCTTGGTGTTCAAGTCATTTAAGAGTGCGGTTGTGATTACTATTCTTTATGGTTTGGGTTGTTTCTTTATCGGGTTTGAAAAGCTTGTTTCGATTATTTATACAACCCAAAGAATAAAAAAGAATTCACAGCAAAATAATACAATAGAAGTTGACTATACAATTCACGATAAAAACGAATAAAAGTAAAAGGAGCGTTCTTTTGAACGCTCCTTAATTTGTTCGTGTTTGTGTAATTAGTGCTTAATGTCGTCCCACTTAACACCATCAATCTGGAACAAATCGTCAAACTTGTAAACGTTTGTTTCTTCCTTAGTGTGGTTAGGATACCAAACTTGTGCGAAGAATGGGTTTGTTCTTGCAATGTTGTCGTAATCCCACTGCTTCTGAGGGATGTAGCACTCAGGACACCAGTGACCGCCGAGGAGAATAAGAGCAGGTGATGCTTCAAATTCTGCACCGCAGTAACCGCATTTCCACTTGAGTTTTGTAGCCATATCGCCCTTTGTCATTGTTTCGCTGAGGCACTCACCGCCACGGAATTTAGCAGCTTGCTTCATATCTTCAATGTCAAGTTCTGATTCAGGCTTTGTTTCATCATAACCGTGGTCAAGCTTGAACTCATCTGCGTCAGATGTCTTCTTAGCAAACTTTGTAATTTCAAAATCTTCCCACTTTGATGGAATCTTTGCCCAATCTTCATATGTGCCGTAGTATGCAGAAAGTCTTTCAGGATTTCTTGTAGCAACCCAGTCAAGAGTACCGAAGTCTTTTGTAGAAGCAATCTTCTTCATGAATGGCTTTGCACAAGCTGCAACGAGATTCTTTGGAAGATATCTTGGTATTTTGAAGTAGAATTCAACCTGATCGGCGAGTCTGTTGAAGTAATCCTTAACAGGAAGGTTCTCTCTGAAGTGGAGGAATTCCTCAAGCTTGTCGCCGTCTGCATAGAATTGACCGTGGAAGTTCTTTGTGATGAACCAGTTAGGGTCAAAGAGCTTTTCAGGGCCTGCAAGACCAAGTGTGCCGAGGAGAAGGCACTCAAATTCATAGTTAGAAATTCTGTACTGTTCACCAGAACCGATGTTGAAAAAGTGGTTCCAGAAATCAGCACCGAGTGTGCCTTTTTCGTCTTCAAGTACAAGGTTGCACATAAGTCTGCCCGAGTCCTCAACAGTACACCATTCAAGTACACCGTTAATCGGTACATGGAACATAATAGGGTCCATATTCTTGAGAATGTTTGGATAGAGGATACCGCTCTGACGCATAACAACCCAGTTCTTAATACCGCTTTCTACGAATGTGCGTTCTGCAACAGTCTTTGAAATTGCATAGTGGTCGTAGATAGAGATTTTGATAGGGTCACCACATCTGCCCCAGTGGATAGGATAGTTTCTGTCACCTGTTTCAGCAACAGTACCGATGTAGCAAACCTTAACATCATCAGGATTTGGTTGAGCCAAAACAGCCTTGCAGATGTTCTGTGCAGCACCGATGTTTGTCTTTTGTGTTCTGTATGGCTTCCAGTCAGCTGTCGGAGATACCATACCGCCGATGTGAAGAACATAGTCAGAGCCTGTTACACCCTCAAGGATTGAGTCGTAATCGCCCAAGTCACCCCATACAACCTGAACATTTGGCTTTGCCATGATACCCTTTAATTTTTCTTCGTTCTTTGGGCTCTTTCTTGCAAGCATCTTAATGTTGATTTCGTTTGGATGCTTAATCATTTCCTGAACAGCAGCCCAACCCATGTTACCGGTACCGCCGGTAACGAATACGGTTTTCTTTGCCATTATTTTTCCTCCTTAAACAGCAAAATGTACTTATTAACAATAAGTAAAAATGTTAACGATATAATTATAAACTATTTCTAAACAAATTACAATATAAATTAACAAATATTTCAAGAAAAATTTTGTTGACACGGCATATCTTTTGTAGTATCATAAATATAATGTAGCAAAAGGGAATAGAGATTATCAAGAGTGGTTGAGGGACTGGCCCTGTGAAACCACAGCAACCTGCATTTGTAAGGTGCTAATACCTGCGGTAAGATAATACCGAATGATGAATTATCAGCATACGGTCACCGCTGTATGCTTTTTATTTTGTCTTTTGCAAGAATAAATGCTGTATTTTTTAGAAAAGAGGTAATTAATATGTCACGCTTTTTATTTACAAGCGAATCGGTTACAGAAGGACATCCTGACAAAATCTGTGATCAAATTTCAGACGCAATTCTTGACGCTATGATTGAACAAGACCCACAATCTCGTGTTGCTTGCGAAACAACCTGCACAACAGGTCAGGTTCATGTTATGGGCGAAATCACAACAAAGGCTAATGTTGACATCAACGCTATTGTTCGCAAGACTGTTTGCGAAATCGGATATGACGACAGTGCAAAGGGATTTGACGGCAACACTTGCGCCGTAATCACTTCTCTTGACAAGCAGTCACCTGATATTGCTATGGGTGTTGATAAGTCATTTGAGCTTAAAAATAACGAAGAAGATGAGGACAACCTCAACGGTGCCGGCGACCAGGGTATGATGTTTGGTTATGCTTGCAACGAAACTAAGGAACTTATGCCGATGCCTATCTCTCTTGCTCATAAGCTTGCTCTCAAGCTCACAGAGGTTAGAAAAAACGGCACATTGCCTTATCTCCGTGCAGACGGCAAAACACAGGTTACTGTTGAATATGTGGACAACAAGCCTGTTCGTGTTACAACAATCGTTGTTTCATCACAGCACAGCGCCGACGTTTCTCTTGAACAACTCAGAGAAGATATTATCGAAAATGTAATCAAAACAACTGTTCCTGCCGAGCTTATGGATGAGGATACCGTATTTTATGTAAATCCAACAGGCAGATTCGTTATCGGCGGTCCTATGGGCGACTCAGGTCTTACAGGCAGAAAGATTATTGTTGATACATACGGTGGATATGCTCGTCACGGCGGCGGTGCTTTTTCGGGTAAAGACCCAACAAAGGTTGACCGTTCGGCTGCTTATGCTTCAAGATGGGTAGCAAAGAATATCGTTGCAGCAGGTCTTGCAGATAAGTGCGAGGTTGAACTTGCATATGCAATCGGCGTTGCAAAGCCTGTTTCTGTAATGGTTGACACATTCGGCACAGGTAAGAAGTCTGATGACGAAATCAGCGAAATCGTTAATAAGGTATTCGACCTTCGTCCGTCTGCAATCATCAAGAACCTTGATTTGAGAAGACCGATTTACAAGGCAGTTGCCGCTTACGGTCATATGGGCAGAGAAGACCTCAATGTTCCTTGGGAGCAAACTAATAAGGTTGACGAAATCAAAAAGTATATGTAATATTATATTAAGAAACTATGTAGACTGTTGAGAAAGTTTCTGAATTTCGTTTTCTTTTGCGAAGGAAGATGTATATAAATACCTCGACTGAGCAAAAAACGAAAAACACCAAAATGCTGTAAGTTCAATACTTACAGCATTTTTTAACTCTCTCCGTCAACACTTCATGTTGCACTCTCTCTTAAAAAATGGAAGGATAATTCGGTTGATTATATTTTGGCGTGTTTCAGGAGCTTTATCGACAGTCTAAAACGGCTTGAAAAACTCAAGCCGTTTTTATATTACCATTTTTTAAGTGTATTCTTTGATTTAACAAGTTTCTTTATGCTCTTTGTGTGTTGTAAAGCCTTGTCTTTGCCTTTTTTGCAATAGATTTTGTTGCCTTTGATTGTAACTTTGTTGAACTTTGCTTTTGATTTTAAGTTCCACATTTTAAGTCCGGCTGTGTTGCCATAAATTTTGTTGTTGGTAATTGTTGTATTTGCCTTTGATGCGTTTCCGCCCTTTGGCACGCTGTCAAGACCTACATACATTGCAACCGAACGATAGTCCTTGAATTTCCCCGTGGTTTTGATTGTGCACTTGTTGACATTCAAACCGAGAACATCATACATATTGAGTGCTTCATTTGTTGATGTGATTGTGCAACCCTGAACCTTAATATTCTTGAAGAATGTGTTGCCGACTCTGTTTGTGCCGATACCTCTTGCAAATTTGATTTTGCAGTTTGAAACCGTGATGTTTTCGCAAGCTGTGTCATCCCACGGAGCACCCGATGGGGAATTGCTCTGCTTATATGTGTTGTCAATCTGGATAGCTTCGTTTGAGCCTTCGCCCACATATCTGCTGCCGCTCATTGCCATATTGCAGTTTTCAATTCTTGCATTTTTAACTCCTGCAAATTCAATGAAATGTCCGTTGTAATTGTTCTTGAATGAGCAGTTTTTGATAGTGATATTTTGAGCGTGCATAAATAAAAATGACGAATATCCAACATAAAATCCGTTGTCTTTCAATGTCTTTTCTGTGTTAGGCTCTGCTGTGCCAACCCAAGTTCCGCCGTTGATTACAACATTTTTGAGCGAGCCGTATCCGCCCGAACCTTTTCCGTATGAGCTGTTCATATGAAAACCGTTGATAAGCAAGCCCTTGCCGTTTGTCTTTTGATTGAACACAGCACCGTTGGCATTGAATGTTGTGTTGTCAAAAATCGGCAGGGAATTGGTCAATGTGTATTCGCCGGGTGCAAAGTTAACAACGAGCTTGTCACACATACTCTCTTTGAGAACTCTGCGAATTGAAAGCGTGTCGTCCTCCTCGCCGTTCGGTGAAATGTCAACAATTCTTGTTCCGTCATCGCTTACGATGTCAGAATCAATTTGAGCTGCAAATACGGTTGATGTGCCGAATGCAATAACACAAAACAGACAAATCGTAATTAATAATGAGTATATTTTTTTCATTAGTATCTCTCCTTTTTGTATATGTATATAAATATTTTATCATATTATACAGTCAACTGTCTATTGACAAAACAAATAAAAAAGCACCTGAGTTTTTGATACTCAAGTGCTTTGTTCTTTGCTGAATTATAATTTGCTGTCTTTGTCTACCGCTTTGTCAACCGCTTTGTGAATAGCGGAATTGAAACCGTTTTCTTGCAAAGTTGTGACAGCCTCTATTGTTGTTCCGCCCGGGGAACAAACTTTGTCAATCAAATCATATGGATGCTCGCTGCTTTCAAGAATCATTTTTGCGCTTCCAAGCACAGCCTGTGCGGAAATCTTCAATGCAATATCCTTTTTCATTCCGTTTTTCACACCGGCTCTTGCAAGCTCGTCAATGAACATATATGCAAGTGCAGGGGTGCATCCGCCGAGAACGCCGAATAAAGGGAAGAAGTTTTCATCCAAATAAATAATTTCACCGACTGCCGAAAAGATTTTTTCTGTCAAACTCTTGTCAGCTTCGGTAGCTTTGCCGTTTGTTGTGTATGCGCAAATAGCCTCCGCAACTTTGGCGTTGATGTTTGGCATAACACGGATAATTCTGCTGTCGTGTGAAAGCTGTGAAGCAATAAATTCGGTGCTTTTGCCCGCAGCAATAGAAATAACCAATGCGTCACTTTCGCCGAGTGCACCGTCGATTTTGTTGAGCACCGATGCAAGAACATTCGGCTTAACCGCTAAAACAACAGTGTCGCTGTTTTTTGCAATTTCGATTTCGCTGTCAAAAACATTGACATTGTATTTTTCTTTCATCGCCTGAGTTGCAGGTGCGTAAATGTCAAAAATGTTTACTTCTTCTGCTTTTACAGCATTGCTGTCAATAATTCCGCAGACGATGGCGCTTGCCATATTTCCGCATCCAATAAATCCGATAGACATAGCTTTTACTTCTTTCCTTTTATTAGACGATATTTCTCCCTCGTTGCTTCTCCGCCTCTGATGTGTCGCTGCGATTTATTGCATTGTAAAACATCATTCACTTTGTCGGCAAGCAGGGGAGCAATTTCGCCCAGCCGTTTTGTAACATCTATATGTACCGTGCTTTTGCTTATGCCGAAAACCTTTGCCGTTTGCCTGACGGTTGTTTTGTTTTCAACAATATATTCTCCCAGCTCAATACATCTTGACTCTACATTTTTGGTCATATCAATTACTCCTTCTAAGTAAAAGATATGACCGTTTTTTAGCTTATATTACTTTGTTTTGTTTTGCATATTATTCGTTTGATGAATCACTGTCAGAGTTTTCTTCTTGTGTTGATTCAACTATTGTGCCGAGCAAATCAGTCAGTGATTTCGTTTCGATTCTGTCAACTCTGTTATATTTTGTTGTTTGATTATTTTCAGAAAGCATTCCGTTTTCCTGTACAATGGTCATAGAAAGCGATTTCTTATCAACAGATATCTTGTAAACAACGGTGCTGTCACTTGATGGGTTTGAAAGTGTAAGTTCGTCGCCTTTAAGAGAATAGTCACCTTTGAATGAGAAAGTGCTGAAATAGCTTTCATAAGTACCGTCATCATAGAATTCATAAGCTGAACTTCTTGTTTGGTTTTGCCATTTGCCGATGAGAAGGGCAGAATTGTTTGATGAAAATGTTGAAGAAACCATTTCAACAGGGTTTATTCTTTCAACAGCGCAGTAGATGCCTGTCGGAACTAAAGTCATAACCAAAATGCTGAAGATGATGACAAATATAACTCTGCCAGCCCCTGAGTTTTTCTTGTTAGCCATAATTATTTAAGTCCTTTTTTCTTTAATAATAAATCAATTTTGTTTGAGTTGTCAAGAAGAGAAGATACAGACAAATCGTGATTAATTGTGTCAAGGAAGTATGCAAGATACTTTGAAAGTTCAACACTTTCGTACCAATCTCTTGAAAGAAGCTCAGGTGACTGATAAACACCGTTTGTTGTAAATACTTTTTCAAAAACTCCGTCTTCGTGTGCCTTGTCAAAAATTTCAAGACCGTTGCAGAAAAGACCGAATGCTGTGCAGACAAAGATTCTCTTTGCTTTGAGCTCCTTGAGTTTCTTTGCAACTTCAAGCATACTTTCGCCTGAAGAAATCATATCGTCAACAATGATGATGTCCTTGCCTTCAACGCTGTCACCAAGATACTGATGAGCAACAATAGGGTTTCTGCCGTTTACAACTCTTGTGTAATCTCTTCTCTTGT
Organism: uncultured Eubacterium sp.; assembly: GCF_934525195.1. Lineage (GTDB taxonomy): Bacteria > Bacillota > Clostridia > Oscillospirales > Acutalibacteraceae > Eubacterium_R. The sequence continues at coordinate 51,703 of NZ_CAKSZA010000001.1, read as the reverse complement.
AGAACATACCGAGGTTTACGCCAAGTTGTGTTGCAAAGTAAATACATCTGTGCATTGCACCCTCGTCAGGTGAAATAATCATAAGATGGTCAGGGTCAACAGACAAATCATCAACGTTGTTAACGATTGCTTTGATCATCTGGTATGTAGGCATAACATTTTCAAATGACTTGTGAGGAATTGAGTTTTGAACTCTTTGGTCGTGTGCATCAAATGTGATGATGTTTTCAACACCCAATGTTGTAAGTTCCTGCAAAGCCATTGCACAGTCAAGTGATTCACGTGATGAACGCTTGTGCTGTCTGCCCTCATAGAGCATTGGCATAATAACATTGATTCTCTTTGCTTTGCTTGATGCTGCCGAGATAACTCTCTTTAAATCCGAGAAATGGTCGTCCGGTGACTTCGGAACATCCATTCCGTACATATTGTAGGTAACGCTGTAATTGAAGCAGTCTACAATGATGTAAAGGTCGTAGCCTCTGATTGAGTCGTTGATAACTGCTTTGCCCTCACCTGAACCGAATCTTGCAATAGATGTGTCGATAAGGTATGAGTCCCTTTGATAGCCATAAAAGGCGATGTTTTCCTTGTGAGCGGCAGCCTGCTCGGCTCTCCATTTTACAAGATAATTATCAATCTTCTGTGCGAGTCCTTCTGTACCCGGTAAAGCGATAATTCCCAATGGTCCGTAAGGGATTGTTTGTACTTCTTCTGCTGTGATTCTTGGCATTTTAAAAATACTCCTCTCAATTTATGCTTACATTTTACAACATATTACACCAAAAATAAACACTTTAATATTATTTTTAATATAAATATTTATTTAGGGGTATAATGAATTTTTATATATAATCAACAAAACCGTTGAATTATAGCTGTTCCTGTGATTTTTTTGACTTTTTAAATCGTCTGAGCAATTCGTATCCAAACACTCCGACCCACGCACAAGCGGAGATTGGCAAACCGTAGGTTAATCCTTTTGGTGAGTAAACAAGCTTGATTGTGTGTTCGCCGTGTTTGATTGTTGTGGCAAGCTGGCTGTCACCGATTTCAAAGGTCTTTACTTTGTGACCGTCAATATAAATCTTCCATCCCTCGTCATATGGAATTGATGTGTATAAATAACCGTCATATCCTGCATTTATTGTGCCCTCAAGCTTTGTGTCACTGTGCTTTTCAATCTTCATTTGACCGAGCGACAGCATTTCATAAGCAGAATCAAGCACGGTCTTGTCAACATTATAGGCATAGATGTTGAATGATGCACTCGAAGATGTGATTCCGTTCAAATCAAGAATTGCCTTGATTTCGTCACCTGCTTTGTGGTATCCGAGGTCAAGAATATACGGTTCAACAATGCTTTGATAGGTCGTCTTTGTTCCGTCACTCCAATAGTAATTTATGTTTTCGATTTCGTTTGATGTAACATAAATATACACATTTCCGTCTTTTACGGATTTGAACAAAACATCAACGCTTGCACCTGTGTTTTCCTCAATGCCGTCAACAAAGAAAGCACCGTTTTGAGTAACTTCCTCACATTCGGCATTGTAACTTTCTGTGCCTGTGTATTTAACGGGAACAAAAATATTGCTGACTCCCGTTGCCTTGTCAATCAAATCTTCCTGAACATCAAACGGGTTGCCTTCTGTCGTGTCCCATTTCTCAATGGTTTTTGATGCAACAAATGCAATAGGCAGGCTGTATTTGTTTTCAAAAACAGGGGTTTTGTCCTTGTCTTTTGTAGTGTAAATTTTCTTGTAGTATTCATCAGACAAGTCAAGACTGCTCGAATCTTTAATCAAATATTTAATGCCGTACATCATATTGTACACAGGCGTTTGGGTGTTATAAGTGTATGAGTTTATTCTGTTGCCGAACATACCAAGACTGTATTGTGTTTGACTGTATTTCTCATAAGCCATTGAAGAAAAGGTTGACATACCGTTGTAATTATAAATACACGGGTCCATACGAGTGTTGAGATAGGTCAACTCTGTTCTGTAAAAACCTTTGTCTTTTTCTTTGAGATAATTCACGGCGTTTGCCATCGTGTCCATTTTTTCAACATACGGAGTTTGCTCTTGAGTAAACAAATACGACTTGCTGTCGCCGACAATTACCTCGCAAAATGTCATACAAACAATCGTAAGACCGATTACGAATTTTGAAAAGTTTTCTTTCTTTATAACGAGCAGAACAAGTGTCCACACGATTATGAAAATCAATGAAGTATAGATTGTGAACCCGCTGATTTTGTTTGTCGGATTTTTTTGAAAATACAGCACAAGGAATATAAACGCTATTCCCGTCACCATAATATCTCGGTATTCGATTCCTTTGAAATTCATCAAGCATCTGAAAGACATAACAAGCAAAATGAATATATACAGGAATGAATATCTAAACGGCAAATCGTTCGGTGTGTGGAACGCGTGCCACATAAAGTCAATAACATTGCAGTTGAAACTTACGATGAAGAACAAAATCAAAATTACATAAGAGACCTTTTCTTTAAGTCCGATTTTTTTGTTGATTAGATATAACGGTAGCAGTATTGCCGGCAATAGTCCGCAGTAAATGTTCGGCAAAACATCGTCACCCGAAGAACGAATTGTTGTTTCAAGTCCTGCAAGGTGAGATGACAACATATCTATCAAATTGAAATTTTGCTCAAATGACGACGGAAAAGTGTCTGATGTTGCCGAGCAAGATTGCAAAATGAAATAAACGGGAATAAGAAAGCATGCACAAAGCATACCTACAAACAGCGAACTGAAGCCGAATTTAACAACACTCATAACAAATCTGTTGTTAAAAAATTCTTTTATAGGTTTTTGCTTTTCGCTGTAAATATTGATTTTTGAAGCGAAGTCCTTGTTCGCAATAAAGTAAACAAAAAAGTACAAAACCGAGAAAATACAGGTCATATAACCTGTGTAGTACGAGCTGAACAAAAGAACAGATAAAGCAATAATGTATCTTTTGCATTTTCCTTTGTTAATGATTTCTTCAATTCCGAGTGCAACGAGCGGCAACCAAATCATACCGTCAATCCACATAATGTTCCAATAGTAAGCAAGGAAGTAGCCCGAAAAAGCATAAAACACACCAAAGCACGCAGAAACATATGAGTGCGCATTAAAACTGTTTTTTAGGAAATATGTGAATGTTCCGGCAGATAAAATGCCTTTAATCAGAACTAAGAATGTGATGGCATAACCGATTTGATTTTTGTCAAACAGGAAAATTAAAAATGAAAGCGGACTTGAAAGATAATTAAAATAATTGCCCAAAAAACTTGAACCGCCGCCCGATTCCCAAGAATACAAAAAACTTTTGAAGTCGGAAACTCTGTCGTAGAATTCAACAAAAAGAGGACCGTATTGATGATATAAATCCATCCTTAAAACGGTTGTGTCACCAAACGGAAACAGCTTGAATATCATAAAAACAAAAAGTATTCCAACTGCGGCAAGACACATTGAAAGCCACACAAACCTGTTTGCAAAAAATGAACGATAGAGTTTTGTGTCGCCGTTGTTTTCAGCCTTTTCGGTGTTGTCAAAAACTATGAGCCTGTCAAAGTAAAGGTTAAATACAAAAATCAAAACAGCCGAAAATGCGTAAACGAGCATAACACTCATTTCAAGCATATCGTTTAGTGTAAAGTCGAGTATTTTGAAAAATCCCAAGTCTACCAAACATCTGAATAAATATGCCAAAATTTGCTTGGCCGATTTTGAATTTACGCTGTTTGCAAATACGAATTTTTTTTCGCAAAAAAATAAACTAAGCATAACTGCAACAAAGGATATCGACATTGATGTTCCTGCCGATATTCCAAAACCCTTGAGCATCTGCTTAATTATCAAAAAAGCAACAAATCCGATTGAATATACAAGGCTGTATGCAACGGGCTGTGCGTTGAAAATTTTGTTTGTTTTTATTATGTTTCCTGATTTGGTAATGTCCATATAGCACCTAAATTAAATAATTTTTATATATTTTAACATATTATATGTCTTGCTTCAATCCATTTTTGAATTTTTAACTTCTTTGTAATAATTTTCTTCAACAATTCATAATGTTTTATAGGTGATAGCTTGAAAGTTTTTGATTATGTAAAAAAATATTTGCCCCTTGATGTTGTTAAAACTCTTGATAAGCTCAATTCATTACAGCAGCAGGGGATAACCGAAATCCGTATTCGACGTAATATGCCTGTGACTTTTGTTATTGACAATCGAATAAAATTTGCGGACAGGTTTTGCCAAACTCTCGCGGTTCTTCCGAGAGAACCGCTGATAATATCATCATCGGAATTTGACGATATGTTAAATCGCCTGTGTTCGTATTCAATTTATAGCAATATGAACAATCTTAAAAACGGATACTTAACACTTGAAAACGGTTCACGTGTGGGCGTTTGCTCAACCGCTGTTTATGAAGATGATAGTTTGGTGTCAGTCAAGGATGTTACTTCGGTCAATATTCGCATACCTCGTCAGGCGGTGGGTTGCAGTCGAGATATAATAAATAAAGTTTTTGCAAACGGTTTTTGCAGCGTAATTGTTGCTGGCAAGCCGTCAAGCGGAAAAACAACTCTCTTGCGTGATATGGCAAAGGAAATTTCAAACGGTATAAACGGTGAATATAAAAAGGTTGTTGTGATTGACGAACGCAATGAGATTGCAGGCAAGATTGGCGATGAATTTACACTTGATGTCGGAATAAACACAGATGTGATAACGGGTTTTGCCAAACCAAAGGCAATAGAAAACGCCATCCGAACAATGTCACCGCAAGTTATTGTTTGTGATGAAATTTCTGCTCCCGGAGAACTTGACAGTATTCGTTTCGGCTTTGCTTGCGGTGTGAATTATTTGCTTTCTGTTCACATCGGCAGACGGCAGGATTTGTATACAAAACCGATTATTCGTCTTATGCTTTCAATGGGTGAATTTGAAAAAATAATATTGCTTGATGAGTATTACACCGCAAAAATTCTTGATGCACGGGAGATATTAAATGAAATTCATAGGCGTAGTAATAATAGTTGCGTCATCATTGACGATGGGAATTTATATGAGTAATTCGATAAAAAAGAAAATCAATTTATGCCGTGCGTTGATTGATGTTGCAAATTATATCTTGCCCGAAATAAAGCTTAAACAAACCCCACCGTGCGAAATTCTTGCAAGTGAACGGCTGAAATCTCTTGATTTTGTGGGACAAGATATGCTCCTTGCCGAGCAAAAAGCAAATACTCCCCTGAATGATGAGGAAAATGAAACAATAGGCAGATTTTTTTATTCTCTCGGAAAATATGATGTGCATAATCAAATAAAACAAATTGAAGAATTCAAGGAATATATGGCATCGGCTATGCGTAAATATGAAGAGGAATATAAATCAAAATCGAAAATATTCATCAGCGTTGGTTTTTCATTCGGTACAGTAATAGCGTTGGTGTTGATTTAGAGGTGTAACATTATGGAAGTGAACTTTATATTTAAAATAGCGGCAATCGGAATTATTGTTGCCGTGCTTAATACCTTGCTTGTGCGTTCGGGACGTGATGATCAAGCTATGCTTACAACTCTTGCAGGAGTCATTGTCGTTCTTATGATGCTTATTCCGCAGATTAAAGAACTTTTTTCAACGGTCAAATCTCTGTTTAATTTGTAGTTATGGCAAAGGTTATAGGTGTTTCATTTTGTGTGCTGATGTGCAGTTTGATAGTCAGGGAGCACAACAGAAGCTTTGCACTCATATTGTCGGTTGCGGGCGGTGTTCTCTCGTTCCTTGCAATATCGGACAAGGTGTCTGAACTGTACTCCGCTTTGATAGAACTTTCGGGCAGCGTTCCTTCGGGCATTGTTTATGTCAAACTTATGTTAAAGACATTATTTATTGTAATCATAACACAGTTTACCGTGGATATTTGTAGGGACAATGGTGAAAATGCACTTGCTTCTCTTACGGAAATTTCGGCAAAGGTGCTTGTACTTTCTCTTGTTATGCCTCTGATAGAAACGGTGATTTCAATGGTGGTAGGGCTTGTTAAATGAAAAAGATGATTTTATTTTTGTGTGCATTGATTTTCTTCTTGTCCTTTACCGAAACCGCTTATTCAAAGGATTTTAGCAAGGAAAAATATGATAAAACACTTGAAGCGTACGACTTGTCATCATTCGAAAATGAACTTGATGACGACACTCAAAAAATGCTTGAGGAACTTGGTTTGCTTGATTTTTCATATGACAGTATAACAAAACTTTCACTTGACGATGTTGTAGGTTTAATCAAGTCGTTGTTATCAAAAAAAGCGGAATTACCGATAAAATCAAGCGTAACCGTGCTTGTTTTTATTCTGCTGTCCGCATTGCTTCAAAGCCTGAAAAACGATTCGGACAGCTCGGTGAATACGATTTATTCAACGGCAACGGCAATCCTCATTTCAACGGTAATTCTTGTAAAACTCACAACAACAGTTTCCATGGCTTCAATGGCAATATCCGTTGCGTCAAATTTTGTATATGCTTTTATTCCTGTGTTTTGCAGTATTGTTGTCGCTTCTGGCGGTATTACGACAGGTTTTTCAACAAACACAACACTTCTTGTTTTGGCGCAGGCATTGTCATTTGTTTCGTCAAATGTGTTTATGCCGATTGTCAATTGCTATCTTGCTTTGGGTGTAACTTCGTCACTTCGCTATGAGTTGAATTTGGATAAATTGTTGTCGTCACTCAAAAGAATTATAACAACTTGTATATCTTTTTCATCCGGTGTTTTCGTGTCGATATTGTCGTTGAAAACAGCCGTGGCAGGCAGAGCCGATATGCTCGGACTCCGTTCGGTTCGCTTTGCAATAAATTCTGTTGTGCCCGTTATCGGTTCGTCAATCAGCGAGGGCTTGTTATCTATTCAAGCCTATTCGTCACTTATCAAAAGCAGCGTCGGCGTGGTTGGCGTGATTGCGGTTGTACTTGTGTTTTTGCCGTCAATAGCTGAGGTCGTTTTGTGGCGAATTTCACTGACGGTTTGTGCAATAGTATCCGATGTTTTCGGCGATAAATCAGTATCTGCGGTGCTTAATGCCTTTTTGAATACCTTGCTTTTGATGAATGTAATTTTGATTTTGTCAATGGTTACAACGGTTATATCATTTGGAATTTTAATTGCGGCAGGCGGAAGATAATGGATTTTTTTAAACAGTGGACAATCTTTGTTTGTATGACGGTTTTGATGTGTGTCGTGTTTTCGTTTTTGACTCCGAAAGGGAGTATGGGACGGTTTTATAAAATGATTATTTCGCTTTTCATTTTTCTGTCTTTTCTCTATCCTTTTTCACAGTCAAAAATCAATTTTGACCTCCCTAAAATCAAAACGGTAAATACATATAGTATAAATGATGGAATGATAGAAAACCAAATTAAAACCTGCTTATTAGAGAATAATATCATAGGTGCAAATGTGAATTGCCGTTCAAGTATTAATTCGGACAATGAAATTGTTGTTGAAAAAGTAGTTGTTTCGGTGAGTGATGATTACGACACAGCAGAGGTTCAAAAAATCATTTTTGACAATTTGTCAATCAATGCGGAGGTGGTGCATATTGGACAGTAAAATCAAATCGTGTGTTGAAAAATTCAAACAAATGAAGCATAAGGAGAAATTTCTCATTGTTGCTTGCATATTCGGTGTTGTGCTGATTTTGTTGTCTGAAATTAAACCGCCTGCAACCGCTTCAAAACAGTCTGCCCAAACCGATTATCAGCAGTATATTTCAACATTGGAGGACAAAACGGAAAGCATTATTTCATCAATTGACGGTGTTGGCAAGTGCAAAGTGATGATTACTTTGCAGGAAACCGATGAGAACTTTTACGCTCAAAATTCAGACGAAAACACAAACAGCGGTTATATTTCTAAAAAGAGCGAATATGTATTGTATGAGGATAACAACAACGATTCTCCCGTGCTGATTAAGCAGTCGTTCCCAAAGGTTATGGGCGTTGTGGTTGTTTGTCAGGGTGGCAACAATGCCAATGTAAAGGAAAAAGTCATTTCTGCCGTGTCGTCACTTTTTGGCATATCAACGGCAAAAATCAGCGTATCAAAACTTAACAGGTGATTATATGAAAAATAAAAAAGAACAAACCAATCCGCTTGATGAGCAAATCAAAACAGAAGAAGATGAATTTGCGGAATTCGAAAATGAATTCAACGCAGAAAATGTTGAAGATCAGTCGGTTGAACTCGTCAATCCCGAGGATAAAAAAGACCGCAAAAAGCGTAAAAAATACATATCAACCGTTGCCGCCTTTGTGTTGATTTTGGGTATTGGCGTTGTAGGCAATTGGTATTATCAAAACACGGATGTAGGCTCAACTATTCGGCCTCTTATTGACTCGGCAACGGAAAAAACTCTCGGCAAGGCAGAACTTGTGGACGCAACAACCGATGTCAAAGAAAACGACACTTATTTTACAAAGGCTCGTATGGAGCGTAATTCTGCTCGTGACACCGCACTTGAAAAGCTCCAAGCTGTTGTTTCCGACACTTCCGAAAACGAAAGTGCAAGAACAGTTGCGGCGGAAAACATCACAAGAATATCAAACTTTATCACTATCGAAAACAAGATTGAAACCCTTGTGTGTGCAAAAGGTGTTGACAATTGCCTTGCTGTCATCAAAGAGGACGGTTCGGGTGTCGATGTGATTGTTGATTGTAAAACACTCGATGATACCACGATTATGCAAATCAAAGACATTGCAATGTCACAGCTTCAATGCGGTTTTGAGGATGTTTCTATAATTCAGTCTAATAATAATTAAATATATCTTGTATATTCTTTTCTTTTGTGTTATAATGACAACACCAAAGGAGTTATGTATATGGAAATTACAAGTTCAAACGAAAAGGGCAACCTTATCATCAATGAAGAAGCAATTTCATCAATCGCAATCAATGCCGCAAAGGATGTTGACGGCGTGAGTTCTTTTTCAAGCAAGCCGATGGATGTTGTCGGCACAATCAAAAAGGGTAGCCTCAAGGTTATGAGTCCCGTGCGAATCACACAGGATGGCGAGGATATGGATATCAGCATCTATATCAACCTCCTTCCAAATAAAAAAATCAAGACAGTGTCAGAAAATGTACAACGCAATGTACACGAGGCAATTCTCAATATGACCGGCAAGGAAGTTTCCAAGGTTAATGTTATTATTGCCGGTATTGATTTTCCGGAGAACGGCGACTCCAATGCACCTTTAACAAGTGAAAACTGATTAAACTGCCGACTCAATACTGTTGTTATATGAGTCGGCTTTTTTATAGGAGAATATATGAACAGGACAGAACAAAGGGAACAGGCTTTTTGCCTTGTGTTCCAAAATCTTTTTAACAACGAAGAAACTCTTGCTATTTATGAGGAAAATGTTGCCAAGGTCGGCAAATATGCAAAGGAACTTTTTGAGGGCGTGGATTCCAAAATCGAGGAATTGGACGAGGTTATCAATGCTTATTCAAAGGGCTGGAAAACAAACCGACTTCCAAAGGTAAATCTTGCCATTCTTCGCCTTGCAATTTACGAAATCAAGTATGTTGACGATGTTCCTGCAAGCGTTGCAATCAATGAAGCAGTCGAGCTTGCAAAGAAGTATTCGGGCGAGGGCGACTATTCATTCATCAATGGTATTCTCGGCTCTGTTGCCAATGGAGTAGAGTAATGTATATCGGCTTTGACACAAGCAATTATACAACTTCAATTGCAACCTATGACGGCAAAACCGTTCGTCAGGCAAAGCAGGTGCTCACCGTCAAGCAGGGAGAACGGGGACTTCGTCAAAGTGATGCCGTTTTTCAACATACGGTCAATATGCCGAGGCTCTGCAAAGAATTAGAACTTGATGTGCCAAAGGCAGTCGGAGTCAGCACACGTCCGCGAAATGTAGAAGGCAGTTATATGCCGTGCTTTTTGGTTGGCGAAAACGTTGCAACCGTGCTTTCAAGCGTGAATGATGTGCCTGTGTACAAAACTTCACATCAGGTTGGGCATATCCTTGCTGCACTTTATTCGGCAAATATGCTTGAACTTATCAATCAAAGGTTCATTGCGTTTCATTTGAGCGGAGGCACTACCGAGGCGCTTGTTGTTGAGCCTGATGATGAAGAAATAATCAAAGCAACCGTTGTTGCTCAAAGCACGGATTTAAAAGCAGGACAGGCTGTTGACAGGACAGGTGTAATGCTCGGTATGACTTTTCCGTGCGGTAAAGAACTTGATGCTCTTTCACAAAAAAGCGAAAAGAATTATAAGATTAAACCCACTATGCTTGACGGCGATTGTTCGTTGAGCGGTGTTGAAAATAAAGCAAGAAATATGATTGACAAGGGCGAGCCGGCACAAGATGTTGCCAAGTTCGTGCTTACTTACATTGCCGAAACCGTGTCGTCAATGCTTGGCGGTGTTGTCGGCAAATACGGTGATTTGCCTGTTGTCTTTTCAGGCGGTGTTGCGTCAAATTCCTTGCTTCGCAAAATAATCAACGAAAGATATAAAGCGTATTTTGCCGAAAGTGAATTTTCTCTCGACAATGCGGCAGGCACTGCTATTTATGCTTATTTGAAAGATAACAGATAATGACCACACTTACAGTTTCACAAATTAATAGATATATCAAATCGTTGTTTGATGAAATTCCGCCTATTCAAAACATTTACGTAATGGGCGAAATTTCCAATTTTAAGCATTATCGTCAAAGCGGACATATGTATTTTACTTTGAAGGATAGCACTTCTCAGCTGAAATGTGTTATGTTTGCAACCGATAACTATAAATTGAAGTTCGTTCCTAAAGACGGTATGAATGTTGTTTGCTTCGGTCAAATCGGAGTGTACGAGCGTGACGGTGTTTATCAACTGTATGTTCGTGACATTCAACCAAAGGGAGCAGGCGATTTAGCTGTCGCTTTTGAACAGCTAAAGGCAAAACTTGCACAAAAAGGATATTTTGACGAGGATATAAAAAAGCATATTCCCGAATATCCCGAAAAAATCGGTGTTGCCACTTCAAATATGGGTGCTGCCGTCGAGGATATAAAAAATGTCCTCTCTCGCCGTTATCCGCTGTGTGAGATAATTATCGTGCCAACTGTTGTTCAGGGCGATTTGGCATCGAAGGATATTGCTTCGTCAATTCGTTTTTTGGATAATCTCGGCGTGGACACAATCATTGTCGGCAGGGGCGGTGGCTCAATCGAAGATTTGTGGGCGTTCAATACCGAAGAAGTAGCCGATGCGGTTTATAATTGCAAAACTCCGATTATTTCCGCTGTCGGTCACGAAACGGATTTTACCATCTGCGATTTTGTTGCGGATTTGCGAGCACCGACTCCGAGTGCAGCGGCAGAACTTGCTGTGCCGGATATAAACAACGAATTTGTCAATCTTCAAGGACTTGAAATGATGCTTGAAAGAAATATCAACAGTATTGTTCAGGATGAGGAAGCAAGGCTTGATTATATTATGAAAAAGTCACCACTTGCCAATGTTGACAAACTGTTTGATTTTCATTCATCGGTTATTGAAAATTATCAAAAAACCATTACGATGCATTTTGAAAATGTATTAAAAAGTAAAGCATATGATTTGCAAAAAAATTCTGCTATGCTCGACGCTCTCAGCCCGCTTGCCGTAATCGGCAGAGGCTACACTATAACAGAAAAAGACGGCGCTGTGCTGACTGATGTGAAAAATATCAATGTCGGCGACAGCATTGTAACAAGGCTAAAGAACGGAACATTGGTTTCCGCAATAACAGAGGTTAATGCTGATGGCAACTAAAAAAGAAATGACATACGAACAGGCAATTTCCCGACTTGAAGAAATTGTTTCAATATTAGAAAAAAACGAGGTTTCACTCGATGAGGCTTTGGGACTTTTTGAGGAGGGTACAAGACTCACTTCGTTGTGTGCCGAAAAACTCAAAAACGCAAAGTCTAAAATTACGGAAATTAATAAGGAGTAAATGATGTTTACTGTTGATTTGAAAAAGCAACTTGAGCAGTATAGCACCGACGTTTCGGAGCATTTGGTGGAGTTCTTGCCAAAGGCAAATGACGGTCAGGCTCAGGTTGTAAAGGCTATGAGATATTCTTTGCTCAACGGCGGCAAAAGATTAAGACCGATTTTTGTTCTTGAATTTTGCAAGATGTGCGGCGGAGATGTCCAAAAAGCAATGGCGTATGCTTGTGCAATCGAATACATACACACATACTCTCTCATCCATGATGATTTGCCGTGTATGGATGATGACGATATGAGGAGAGGCAATCCGTCTTGTCACAAAATGTATGGCGAGGCTACTGCTCTTTTGGCAGGTGACGCACTTCTCACTCACGCATTCGAGATTTGCGCAGGTGCAGATTTTGACGACACAAAAAATGCGACTGCTGTCAGTCTTTTGGCGCAGAATGCAGGTGTCGGAGGAATGATTGGCGGTCAGGTTATCGATTTGAAATATGAAGCTTGCGACCCAACCGTTTCAGAAATTCTGACTGTTCACAAACTAAAAACAGGTGCACTTATTTCCGCTGCTTGTTTGCTTGGTTGTATTGCTGCGGGAGCGGATGACGAAAAGATAGCACTTGCTTCAAAATATGCCTATCTCATCGGCACAGCGTTCCAAATCAAGGATGATTTGCTCGATATTTACGGGGATGAACAAAAACTCGGCAAGCATATAGGTTCGGATGCAGAAAATGACAAAACAACCTATGTTACCCTTGTAGGTGCCGAAAAAGCACAAAAGGATGTTGAAACTCTCACAGCTTCGGCAGTTGAAATTTTAAAGAACTTTGATAATAACGAATTTATGGTGGCACTTTCAAATTATCTCACCACCAGAGAAAACTGAGCACTTCGCTCATAGAAAAGAGTTGAGCTTATGTCGTATCTTGAGAATGTCAATTCTCCAAAAGATATAAAAAAACTTAATATTGACGAGCTTGACGCACTGTGTGATGAAATCAGAGAATTGATGATAGAAACCGTGTCAAAAAACGGAGGTCACCTTGCTTCCAATTTAGGTGCGGTTGAATTGACTGTTGCGATGCACAAGGTCTTTAATTCACCGAGTGACCAATTCGTTTTTGATGTCGGTCATCAGTGCTATACTCATAAGATACTTACGGGCAGAAAGGACAGCTTTTCCACCTTGCGTACTGAGGGAGGAATCAGCGGATTTACCCGTCCTTGCGAAAGTAATCACGATATTTTTTCATCAGGACATTCGTCAACCTCGATTTCAGCCGCTATCGGTCTTGCAAAGGCAAAGACTCTTAACGGTGACAAAGGCAAGGTTATTGCGGTTATCGGTGACGGTGCGCTGACAGGCGGTCTTGCTTATGAGGCGCTCAATAATGCAGGCAATGAGCATAACAATCTCATTGTTATATTAAATGATAATAATATGTCTATAAGTGATAATGTCGGCTCTATGGCAAAGAATTTGAACCATATCCGCATTTCACCAAAATATTTTACTTTTAAATCTAAAATTCAGCACGCACTTTCCAGAGTGCCGAAAATCGGTGCGCAGGTTCAAAGACTGATTACTATAACCAATACAAAAATCAGGAAAATACTTTATCATTCAACAATGTTTGAGGATTTGGGCTTTAGATATTACGGACCTATTGACGGTCACGATTTGGAAAGTCTTATTGATGTTTTGACGGTTGCAAAAGCGCATAACAACAGCGTGCTTATTCATGTTAACACTTTAAAAGGCAAAGGTTATGAGTTTGCAGAAAAAAATCCGTCAAAGTTCCACGGAATAGGAAAGTTTGATATTGAAACAGGCGAACCGCTTTCGTCAGGCGAAAATTATTCTTCTGTTTTCGGCAACTATCTTTGCGAACTTGCAAAGAAAGACAGGAGAATTTGTGCTATAACCGCCGCTATGAGCACCGGCACGGGACTTGTTGATTTTTCATATAAGTATCCCGAAAGATTTTTTGATGTCGGTATAGCGGAGGAACACGCCGTGACCTTTTCATCGGGTCTTGCAAAGAATGGTATGATTCCGTTTTTTGCCGTGTATTCAACATTTCTTCAAAGGTCGTATGACCAACTTGTGCACGATGTTGCAATGCAGGACTTAAAGGTTATTTTCGGCATTGACCGTGCAGGCTTTGTCGGTGAGGATGGCGAAAGTCATCAGGGCGTTTTTGACACGGCTTATCTTATGAGCGTGCCAAATCTGTCGGTGCTTGCTCCGTCATCATTTGACGAACTTCGCGAAATGATGTATCAGGCTGCGTACAGAGAAAATCACGCTGTCGCAATTCGCTATCCGAGAGGTGGTCAAGGCAAAATTATTGACGGCTACAAATACGAACGTGCGGATTTTGACACTTTTGGTGACATCGATGCAGAAAAATGTGTTGTCGGCTACGGCAAGGAATTTTTGAATGTTTATGACGCACTCGGCGAGCTTGACAATACGTTTGCAATAAAACTCAACAGAATTAAACCTATCAATCCGAATGTGCTTGAACTTTTGAAAAATGTCAAAACAGTTTATTTCTTTGAAGAAGGCATAAAATCAGGCGGCGTAGGCGAATGTTTTGGCTCAATGCTTGCAGAAAGTGATGTAACGGCAAAATTCCGCCATATCTGCATAGAGGATGAATTCATCAAGCAGGCAAGCGTTGAAAGTCAGTTGAAAAAATACAGACTCGACAAGGAGTCAATAATCAATATAGTAAATCAGGATTAATTATGCAAAAGAAAACAAGACTTGATGTTGCCGTATTTGAGCAAGGCTATGCTCCGAGCAGGGAAAAAGCCAAGGCAATAATTATGGCAGGTATAGTATATGTAAACAATCAAAAGGTGGACAAGGCAGGCTTTGAACTCAAAGAGGGCGATGTGCTTGAAGTCAGAGGCAAAACCCTTCAGTATGTGTCGCGAGGCGGTTTGAAACTCGAAAAGGCTATGCAGGAATTTCCTATAATTCTTGACGGCAAGGTTTGTATGGATGTAGGTGCTTCAACAGGCGGTTTTACCGATTGTATGCTCCAAAACGGTGCAGTAAAGGTGTATTCCGTTGATGTCGGCTACGGTCAGCTTGCGTGGAAACTTCGCACCGACGAACGAGTTGTCAACCTTGAACGAACAAATTTCAGATATGCAACGCGTGAACAAATCCCCGATGAAGTGGATTTTGCTTCGGTTGATGTGTCGTTTATATCTCTTAAACATATTTTGCCGAATTTGAACACACTTCTTGCATCGGACGGACAAGCTGTTTGTCTTATCAAACCGCAGTTTGAGGCAGGCAAGGAAAAGGTCGGCAAAAAGGGTGTTGTCAGAGATTTAAACGTTCATCTTGAGGTTGTTGAAAATGTAATCAATCTTGCCGTTGAAAACGGTTTCAGCGTTATGGGACTTCAGTTTTCACCGATTAAAGGTCCTGAGGGTAATATTGAATATTTGATTTATCTTAATAAAACGGAACAACCGATTGTTTCAGAAAATGTAAATGCTAAAGAACTTGTAAATATGTCACACACAGAACTTGATAAGTAGGTGAGAAAATGAAAATTGCGATTTTTCCTAATGTATATAATAAGGATGTTTCCAAACTGACCGACCAAATTGTCGCAGTCCTTTTTCAACTCGGTATTCAGGTTGAAATTGCAAAATGCAACAAGGATATTGAGGACATTTCAAAGCCTCTTTTTGCCAACCAGGAAGAACTTATCAAAAGAAATGATATTATGATTGCTGTCGGCGGTGACGGAACAACGCTTAATATTGCAAAATCATCTGCATTGCATGACAAACTGACTCTTGGTATAAACGCAGGCAGACTCGGTTTTATGAGCGGACTTGAAAGAGATGAACTTGCCCTTTTAAAATGTCTTTCAACCGGTGATTACGAGGTTGAAGAGCGTATGATGATTCGTGCGGTTGTCACCGATAAAAACGGCGTGCAAAGCGAATATCAATGCCTTAATGATGCTGTTATTTCAAGAGGCGACCTTGCAAGACTTATTGATATTTCCGTTATGTGCGGCGGCAGACTTGTGTCGGATAATAGGGCTGACGGAATGATTTTTTCAACTCCGACAGGCTCAACCGCATATTCAATGGCAGCAGGCGGACCTGTTGTCAGCCCGGATAATTCATGCGTTGTGGCAACTCCTATTTGCCCGCATTCATTAATCAATCGAAGCATTGTTTTTTCACCCGATAAAACACTTGAAATTTCCGTGATTAACGATAGGAATAATAATGCTTATCTCTCGATAGACGGCAAGGAGTCCATTCCTATTGATGAGGAAACAAAAATCACTATTTCTAAATCATCTTATACAGCCAAGCTGATTAAGATTAAACCCGATAATTTTTACGAAATTCTCAATAAAAAATTGCTCGAAAGGAGAATTTTACCTTGAAAAAAAGAAGACAGGCAAAAATTATAGAGCTTATTACACAAAATGAGATTGAAACCCAAGAGGAACTTCAAGATATGCTTGACAGCTTCGGTTTTGAAGTTACACAAGCAACTATATCCCGTGATATAAAGGAACTTCGACTTGTAAAGGAATTGTCATCAAAGGGTAGATATGTCTATTCAACAGGCAAAAAAAGTGCCGATAATATTGCTCACAGAGTCGGCGGAATTTTTAATGAAACAATTATCAGCATTGATTTTGCAATGAACATTATTGTAATCAAATGCTTTTCAGGTATGGCAAATGCCGCCTGTGCCGCAATTGATTCAATGAACCATGGTGAAATCCTCGGCACTATTGCAGGTGACGATACTATTTTTATTCTTTGCAGAAGCGAGGAAATTGCTTCACAGTTTACAGACAAATTGAGGACTATGTTAAATGCTTAAAACTTTGAGTATCGAAAATATTGCTGTTATCGAAAAGGCAGAAATAGAATTTTCAAACGGCTTCAATGTTCTGACCGGTGAAACCGGTGCGGGTAAATCCATTGTAGTCGATTCTATCAATGCAATTTTAGGCGAGCGAACATCAAAAGAACTTGTCCGTGCGGGTAGCCAAAATGCTCTTGTCACAGCATATTTTGAAGATATAAACAAAGAAGTTGAACAAAAACTTAATGAATTTGACCTGCCTTGTGATGATGACGGTGCTCTTGTTCTTTCAAGAAAAATCTCCGCACAGGGCAAATCAACTTGTAGAATTAACGGCAGCGTTTGCACCGTTTCGATGCTCAAAGAGGTTGGCAATCTTCTTGTCAATATCCATGGTCAGCACGACAGTCAAACTTTGCTTAATGCCGATTATCACTATAAATTTGTTGATATGTACGGCTCTCTTGACGGTGTTCTTGATGAATATAAGCAGTCGTTCAGACAGCTTTTGTCGGTCAGAAAGCAGTTAAAGGCTTTGACCTTGAACGCAGATGAACGAGACAGACAGATTGAACTTTTGGATTATCAAATCAAGGAACTTTCCGATGCCGAAATCAAGGTTGGCGAATGGGACGAACTCAAAAAACGCAAAAATATTATTTTGAATTCGCAAACCCTTTTGCAGTCGCTCAATTCTGCCTTGTCGGCGTTTAACGGCAGCGATGAGTATTCCGGCATTTCAACTTTGCTTTCAACAGCGGTTAAGGAAATCGGCTCTGTTTCGGATGTTGACAGCGATATAAAGGCTGTTTATGACAAGGCGGAGGCGCTCAATGACAGCGTAGAGGTTGTAAAAGATGCCTTGCTTGATAAGATTAACAGCATTGAATTTGAACCCGAAGAACTTAACAGAATAGAAGAACGGCTTGATTTGTACTATACTTTTTCAAATAAGTATGGCGAAACCGAACAAGATATGCTATACTATCTTGATGAAGCTGTAAAAAAACGAACAGCGTTTGAAAACTCCGAGGAGGAGCTTGAAAAACTTAATGTTCGGTATGACGAGATTTTTAATCAAACCGTTGCACTTGCACAAAAGCTTACCGATTTGAGAAAATCGACGGCTGAAAAGCTCGGAAACGAAATTTGCAAACAACTTGAATTTTTGGATATGCCTAAAATTAAGTTTACTACTTCGTTCGAAAAGGGTAATTTGTCGGCTAATGGCTGGGATAAGATTGAATTCCGTATTGCAACCAATGTCGGTGAAACGGCAAAGCCTCTTGCAAAAATCGCTTCGGGCGGTGAACTTTCAAGAATTATGCTTGCCATCAAGAGTATTATTGCTCAAAAAGACAGCATCGACACTCTGATTTTTGATGAGATTGATACGGGCGTCAGCGGTAAGGCGAGCAGAAAAATCGGCTTAAAATTGAAAGAACTCGGTGCATTCACACAGGTTATCTGTGTCACTCATTCCGCACAGATTGCTTCTGTTGCCGACAGTCATTTTCTTATTGAAAAGAATGTTGAAAACGATAGGACATATACTAATGTAACCGTTCTTGATTATGACGGCAGAAAGAACGAACTTGCAAGAATTATGGGTGGTATCAATGCTACCGAATCATTGCTAAAATCAGCGGAGGAATTGCTTAATAATTATGGGAATTAATGTGGAGCAAAAGGTAAAAAACGGCACATGTGCTGTTTTGTCGGCTTGATTTGTAATATATAATTTTATTTTTTGGAGGATATATAAATGGGAGTTTATGAAGAACTCGTTGAGCGTGGACTTATCGCTCAGGTAACAGATGAAGAACATATCAGAGAGCTTGTAAATAACGGTAAGGCAGTATTCTATATCGGCTTTGACCCAACTGCCGATTCACTTCATGTCGGTCACTTTATGGCACTTACACTTATGAAGCGACTTCAACAAGCAGGCAACAAGCCTATCGCTCTTATCGGTGGCGGTACTGCAATGATTGGTGACCCGTCAGGCAGAACCGATATGCGTCAAATGATGACAAAAGAAACTATCAATCACAACTGCGAATGTTTCAAAAAGCAGATGTCAAGATTTATCGACTTCGGCGAGGGCAAGGCTATGATGGTCAACAATGCCGATTGGCTTCTTGACCTTAACTATATTGAGGTGCTTCGTGAGGTTGGCGCTTGCTTCAGCGTAAACAGAATGTTGAACGCAGAGTGCTATAAGCAAAGAATGGAAAAGGGACTTTCATTCCTTGAATTCAACTATATGATTATGCAGTCTTACGATTTCTATGCTTTGTACCAAAAGTACGGTTGTAATCTTCAATTCGGCGGTGACGACCAGTGGAGCAATATGATTGGCGGTATGGAACTTATCCGCAGAAAACTCGGCAAAGAAGCAAATGCCATGACTATCACACTTCTCACAAACTCCGAGGGTAAGAAGATGGGCAAAACTCAAAAGGGCGCTGTTTGGCTTGATGCAGAAAAAACAACTCCTTATGAGTTCTATCAGTATTGGAGAAATGTTGATGACGGCGATGTTATCAAGTGTATGAAACTTCTCACATTCATCCCTATGAGCGAGATTAATGAGTATGCAAAACTCGAGGGCGCAGAGCTTAATAAGGCAAAAGAGGTTCTTGCTTATTCTCTTACAGAACTTGTTCATGGCAAGGAAGAGGCAGACAAGGCTCAAGCAGCGGCAAAGGCTCTTTTTGCAGGCGGTTCAGATGACAGCAATATGCCGACGACAACTGTTGACGATGCAGATTTCGAGGACGGCAAAGTAACTGTTCTTTCTCTTATGATTAAGGCAGGTATGATTAAGTCAAACGGCGAGGGCAGACGCCTCATTCAGCAGGGCGGTATCAGCGTAAACGATGAAAAAATCACCGATGTTTTCACCGCTGTATCAAAGGACGACATCGCAAACGGCATTGTTGTTAAGAAAGGCAAAAAAGTATTCCACAAGTTCACACTTGCATAATTGAATAGTTTTAAAATCTTTTGTGTGTCGAAAAGATTTTTCTGGCGTGTTTCAGGAGCTTTATCGACAGTCTAAAAATACCATTTCAGAAATGAAGTGGTATTTTTTTATGCCGTGTAGGTTGATAAAATGTCCTTATAATGTTATAATAATTATAATTATTGCTTTAAGGTGATTATATGGAAAATATCAAGCAAAAAATTGATGAATTAAGAAAAACTCTTCGCTATCATTCCGACCGTTATTATAACGATGACGCACCTGAAATTGAGGACTACGAGTACGATATGATGATGCGTGAACTTAAAGAATTAGAAGAAAAATATCCCCAGTATGACGCTGTTGATTCTCCGACGAAAAGAGTCGGAGGTAAAGCGGATAATTCCTTTGAAAGCGTTGAACATACTGTCAGAATGGAAAGTTTGCAGGACGCTTTTTCAAAAGAGGAAATCTTTGATTTTGACCGTAGAGTAAAGGAAAGTGTTTCGGATGTTCATTATGTTGTTGAGCCGAAAATTGATGGCCTTTCCGTAAGTCTTGAATATGTCAACGGCGAGTTTGTAAGAGGTTCAACCCGTGGTGACGGAAATGTTGGCGAGGATGTTTCGGGCAATTTGCGTGTAATTCATAACATTCCGCTCAAACTCAATGTTGCCGTTCCTTTTATTGAGGTCAGAGGCGAGGTCTATATGCCTAAAAAGAGTTTTGAACGAGTTGTTGACCGCCAGCTTATCAATGACGAAAAGCCGTTCAAAAATCCTCGAAACGCTGCCGCAGGCTCTCTCCGTCAAAAGGACAGCAGGGTTGCCGCCGAGCGTGGACTTGATATTTTCGTTTTCAATATTCAGCAAATCGAGGGCGTAACCCTTAATTCTCATAAGGAAAGCCTTGATTATCTCAAAAAGCTCGGCTTCAACACAATTCCTTATTATGAGAGAGTTGACGATATTCAAACTGCATTTTCAAAGGTTGAGGAAATCGGCGAAAGACGAGGAAGCCTCGAATTTGACATTGACGGTGCGGTAATCAAGGTTGATGATTTTGCTCAAAGAGAGATTTTGGGCTCAACCGCAAAGTTTCCAAAATGGGCAGTTGCTTTCAAATATCCGCCCGAGGAGAAGCAGACAAAAATTATTGATATAGAAATTACTGTCGGCAGAACGGGCAAACTCACTCCGACAGCAGTTCTTGAGCCTGTTCACCTTGCAGGAACAACAGTTTCGAGGGCAACGCTCCATAATCAGGATTTTATCAACGAAAAAGGCGTTAATATCGGCGATGTTGTTACTGTCAGAAAAGCGGGCGATATCATTCCGGAAGTCCTGTGCGTGAATGAAAAGCACAGTGACGGCAGTTTTGTTTATCCCGATACTTGCCCGTCTTGCCACGAAAAGGTTATCAGAGAAAACGGCGAGGTTGATATCAGATGTATCAATCCCGAATGTCCGGCACAGCTTCTTCGCAATTTGATTCACTTCTGTTCTCGTGATGCGATGGATATTGAGGGACTCGGTCCGAGTATTATTGAAACCTTTGTAAATGAGGGTATGATAAACAAGGTGACCGATATTTATCATCTTGATAAAGAAAAAATTGCTTCGTTGGACGGGTTTAAAGAAACAAGCGCAAACAACATCATCACTTCTGTTGAAAACAGCAAGAACAATGATTTGGGCAAATTGATTTTTGCTTTTGGTATTCGTCATATCGGCGCAAAGGCTGGAAAATTGTTGGCTGATGAATTTAAAAATATCGACAATATCATCAACGCTTCAAAAGAAGCAATCCTTGATATAGACGGATACGGCGATATTATGGCGGATGCCGTGTATGACTTTTTCCATACAGAAAATGCGATTGAACTTGTTAATGAACTAAAGGCGGTTGGTGTGAATATGCAGAGCAAAACCGTTGTAGTTGACAAAAGATTTGACGGTATGACCTTTGTTTTGACAGGCACATTGCCAACCTATAAACGCTCGGAAGCTTCAAAGATTATTGAATCCTTTGGCGGCAAAACTTCATCATCTGTCAGCAAAAAAACAAATTATGTCCTTGCAGGTGAGGCAGGAGGCTCAAAACTTGATAAAGCTGCGGCTCTCGGTGTTCCTGTGATTGATGAAAATGAATTTAACGAAATGATTAAGTGATATGAGAGAATTTAGAAAAATACAAAAAAGATTAAAAAAAATAATGAACTCCGTTGTCATTGTAACAGCCGTTTACCTTTTTGTTTATATCGGCGTTGAGCCTGTTATGGCTAAATCACTCGGTGCAACGGTGACTATGATTGCCGCTTATTTGAGTGATATTCTTGTCGTTGCGAGTATGGCTGTTCTGTTCCTGTATTTTTCAAAATACGGCAAGAGCGATAAATTTCTTGAATCTGTTGAGAATGAACTGTCCGACACCGGATATTATTTCACCGCAAGGCAGGAAAAGGATGTAGACAGCTATTACAACGCTGTTGTTGAGAATTTGCGACTCAATTCTTTTTCGGTTGACGAAAAGGTTGTTGTTGATGATTTTGAGTTCCCTGCTCGTGCAACAAAGGGCAAGAGCGTAATCTATATTCTCAAAGAAGATGAAGTTGACAAAAACGATTTGATTGCTTATCAAGAATCGGCAATTTATGATTTGACCTCAATCAACCTAAAGCGCAAGGCTGATGTTGTTATGCTTTATATTTGTGACCATGCCGATGACGGTGCCGTTTCGCTGTCAAAAATGATTACTCCGCTTGGCAGAAAAGAGCAAATAAAGATTGCAAATGCCGTTGTTGAGGTCTCAACTTCACGCTGTTATTTCCTCGGAAATAAAGCAACGAAGTGCCAACAGTTGATTGCAAATTATGCTATGAATGTTGAAGTTCCAATCAAGGACGAGTTCAAAGGTAATGAGCAATTGCCATTTCAGGCAGAACTTGAAGAACATATGAAAGAATTTAACATAAAAGACTTTAAAAACGGTACTTTCTATGCACATTAATTGCTGATAAAGCACCTTAATCGTACCATAAATATATAGACCGATTTGAGCTTCCTTTGAGTAAAGCAAGGTGGCAAAATTATGTGTTGACGGAGGGATTGTAAATATATTTTGTGCATCGAGCACAAAATATATTTGGTACTTTTCGTTTTTTACTCAGTCGAGGTACCATCGTACATCTTCCTTCGTAAGAAAACGAAATTTAGGCACTTTCTCAACAATCATTATACAACTTATCCGA
The DNA here is from genome assembly GCF_934525195.1 of uncultured Eubacterium sp. GTDB lineage: Bacteria > Bacillota > Clostridia > Oscillospirales > Acutalibacteraceae > Eubacterium_R. The sequence goes on along the minus strand of NZ_CAKSZA010000001.1, from coordinate 28,573 downwards.
CTACAATAAGTTGTAAAATTATATATTGTAGTCGGAAAGGATAGGCGGTTTTATGACACCGGCTGAAGAGTATATTAATTCAATAAAAGGCAAAAAAGTTGCATTTGTGGGTATGGGAGTTGCGAACACTCCGTGTGCTGAATTTTTGGCAAAAAACGGGATAGAAACCTATGCTTGCGATATGCGAGACAAAAAGTATATCGGTGAGGAGGTTTGCAAGCGCCTTGAAAGTTTGGGCGTTCATTTCTCACTCGGCGAACATTATCTTGATGTTTTGCCACAGATGGACATTGTTTTTCGTTCTCATGGAATTTTGCCGTTTCAAAATCCTTGGATTGGCGAATGTATCAAAAGAGGACAAACTGTCACGACTGAAATGGAAGTGTTTTTCAAATACTGTCCGTCAAAGATTTTTGCGGTAACAGGTTCAAACGGAAAAACAACCACAACAACACTCATTTCAAAAATGCTTGAAGCAGAGGGATACAAAGTGTTTCTTGGCGGAAATATTGGCAAAGCACTTATGCCGTGCCTTGACGAAATCACAAAAGACGATATAGCCGTTGTTGAACTTTCGTCATTCCAACTTCTTACAATGGGCAATATGAAAAACAAGCCTGATGTTGCGGTTGTGACAAATATCGAGTGTACTCATCAGGACCATCACATCAGCCTTGATGAATATGTTGACGCAAAGCGTAATGTTTTGATTTATCAAAATGCTTCGCAACGCACCGTGCTCAATGCGGATTGTGATTATTCAATCGGCAACAGCGTTTATCACGATATGAGATATGATGTAAGAGGACAGCTTTTCGAATTCTCAATCAAGCACCCTGTTGAAAACGGCGCTTATATGGACGATAATGACGATATTTATTATGTTGAAAACGGCAAAAAAACACTTGTTATGAACAAGTCGGATATCATCATTCCGGGTATGCACAATGTTGAAAATTATTGCACCGCAATTTCTGCCGTTTGGGGAATGGTCGGAGTTGACACAATCAAAAAGATTGCGCAGACCTTCGGCGGTGTTGAACACAGAATTGAATTCGTCAGAGAGTTTGACGGAGTAAGATATTACAACGATTCTATTGCAACATCTCCAAGCCGTGTAATCAGCGGATTAAAGGCGTTTGGCACAAAAATAATCGTCCTTATGGGCGGAAGCGATAAGGGCAACGATATGTCAGAAATGGTGCCTTATATTTTGAAATATGTAAAACTTCTTGTTCTCAACGGTGCAACCGCAGATAAGATTTACGACACAATTATTGCTGACCCGAATTATAGGAATAGCGGTATTGTTATCGAAAAAGTGCCGACTATGGCAGAGGCTCTTGAAGTCGCAAAGTCTAAGGCACAGCCGGGTGATATAGTTTCGCTCTGTCCTGCGTGTCCTGCTTTTGACCAGTTCAAAACATTTGAATACAGAGGCAGAGAATTTAAAAGAATGGTTAACGAGTTTTAATATGAATACTATTGAACTATTGAAAAAACTGACATCTGCAGTCGGTGTTAGCGGTATGGAAAAAAATGTGTCGGTTTTGCTTGCCGATATGCTCAGGCAGTACGGTGAAGTTACGGTTGACGATATGAACAATGTTGTTTGCATCTTTGGCAGCGGAAAACACTTTTTGCTTGATGCTCATCTTGACGAAATCGGCTTTATTGTAAAGGCTGTTACAAATGACGGCTTCATCAAGGTTGACAAATGCGGCGGAATTGACGAAAGAATGCTCCTTGCAAGCGAAGTTTCCGTTTGGGGCAAAAAAGAGGTTAGGGGAGTTATTTCTAATTTGCCTCCTCATCTTCAAAAATCAGGTGAGAAAAAACCGCCAAAGATTGACGAAATCGCAATTGATGTCGGTATGACAAAGACTGAAGCGGAGGAGATTATTTCTCTCGGCGACCGTGTAACATTCAAGCGTAATTTCAATGAGCTTGTCGGTACACAGGTTTGCTCAAATGTCCTTGATGACCGAAGCGGTGTTGCTTCAATCTTGCTTGCAGTTGAAAAACTAAAGAATGTTGATGCAAAGATAACAGTTTGCTTTTCTTCCCAGGAGGAAGTCGGCACACGAGGCGCAAAGACCGTTGCTTACGGCAAGGATGTTGACGAAGCGATTGTTGTTGACGTGTCGTTCGGCTACACTCCGATGTGCAAAAAATCCGACTGCGGTGAAATCGGTAAGGGTGTAATGATTGGTGTTGCTCCGATTTTGGATAACACTATGTCAAACAAAATGCAAGAAATTGCAAAAGCAAAGAATATTCCTTATCAGGTTGAAGTTATGGGCGGTGGTCACACAGGCACAAATGCCGATGTGATTACAATCAATCAATGCGGAATAAAAACATCACTCCTTTCAATCCCCGAGAAATATATGCACTCACCGATTGAAATTGTTGATGTAAAGGATGTTGAAGCAACCGCCGATTTGATTTGCGAATATATCAAGGAAAGTGTGGGTGATGTAAATGCTTAAAGAATTGTGTCTTATTAACGGTGCTTCGGGCAACGAGGACGCTGTCCGTGATTACATCATTTCACAGATTAAGGATTGTTGCGAATACAAGGTTGACAATCTCGGTTCAATTATTGCTTATAAAAAAGGCAAAAAAACGCCTGCACAAAAGATTAGTATCAACGCTCATATGGACGAGGTCGGATTTATTGTAACAGGCATAACCGATGACGGCTATTTGCGTTTTTCAAATGTCGGCGGAATTGACAGTCGAGTTTGCCTTGACCGAATTGTTACGGTTGGCAAAAAATCTGTTAAGGGTGTAATCGGCGACAAGGCTTTTCATCTCCTTTCTTCTGATGAAAAGGACAGTTGCCCAAGTTTTGACAATTTGCTCATTGATATCGGTGCAACCTCAAAAGAGGAGGCAGGACAATATGTTTCGCTCGGTGATTTTGCATATTTTGACAGCGACTATGTCGAACTCGGCAACGGATATATCAAGGCGAAGGCACTTGATGACCGTATAGGCTGTATGCTGATGATTGAACTTATAAAAAGCGAACTTGAATACGATACAGTATTTTGCTTCAATGTTCAGGAAGAAGTCGGACTTCGTGGTTCAAAGTGTACTTCATATGCCGTTGATGCGGATATTGCAATAGTGCTCGAATCCACAACTGCGGCGGATTTGGACGGAGTCAGCGGTGCAGACAGAGTTTGTGTACTCGGTGACGGTCCTGTAATTTCATTTATGGATAACCGTACGATTTATGACCGAGAACTATTTGAACTCGGTTTTGCCGTTGCAAAAGAAAATAATATTCCTGCTCAAACAAAAACGGCAGTTGCAGGCGGAAACGATGCAGGTGCAATTCAAACAAGCGGTGACGGAGCAAGAGTTATGGCAATTTCGCTCCCAACTCGCTATATTCACTCGGGTGCAAGCGTTGTAAAAGCGTCCGATATAGATGATACAAGGAGATTACTAAAGGCATTTTTACCTAAATTATCCGATTAATCGGATAGGTACGCCTTAATGAATTTATGATAGAAATAATAGACTCGGCAGAACAATTTAACGAATGGACAAAGCGTGACATCTACTCAATCAGGGTGTTGTCATTGCTTGAGTCCTATGGAACAAAATATCACTTCGCAACATTTTACCGTCAGATTATTGATGGCAAAATTACAGCGATTCTTTCACGACTTGACAATGATATAACTCTTGCACTCGATGACGGCTTTGACAATGCCGAATTTGTCAGGTTCTTTTGCATAACAGGGCACGGTGCAATTCTTTGCGACCCGGCATTTGAATTCGGTGCAAAGTATGATGAGGGCGTAATTATGTCGTGTGAACACAAACTTGAAAGTGTTGTGCACGGAGCAGAAATTGATGAATATCCAAAACTTATGGAGCTTTTCAATTTTGTGGATTATGACGGTCAGGATTTTAAGGCTTGGTATGTTGATGTCAGCCACAGAATCAGGCATAACACGGCAAAGGCGTATACCCTCAATGTTGACGGAACAATCGTTTCAAGCGGTATTTTGTCATCAATTTATGACGGTTATGCTGTTCTCACTGCCGTCAGAACGGCTGACGATTTCAGGCGAATGGGCTATGGCGGACAGCTCGTCAAATACATTTGCTCGGATGTGAAAAACACCGTCTATATTATGCGTGAGCAGAACTTGAACGAGCATTTTTATAATAGACTCGGATTTGAAAATATTGGTGTATGGAGAATGTACAGATGAATCCTTTTTTTAATATTGATGAAAAAATAGAGGCACAATCTCAAGAGGCACTTGAAAAGTGCAAAGACGCTTTTAAATATATTGATGAAATAACAGAATATAATCAACTCAAGGTGCAAAAGGCTTTTATAGATAATTGTATTTCAGAAAGCCATTTTGCATCATCAACAGGTTACGGCTACGGTGACCGTGGCAGAGAAACTCTTGATAAGGTGTGGGCACAGGTTTTCGGTGCAGAGGACGCTCTTGTTCGTCACAACTTCACTTGCGGAACTCACACCCTTGCAACAGCTCTTTTCGGCGTGCTTCGTCCGGGTGACAAAATGCTTTGTGTAACAGGCACACCGTATGATACCATACATAATGTAATCGGTATTTCAGGCGAGGGTATGGGTTCGTTAAAGGAATTCGGAGTTGAATATGATGAGGTTGCTTTGAAAGACAATGTGCCTGATTTGGAAGCTATCAAAAATGCCGTTGATGACAGCGTGACTATGGTTTACATTCAGCGTAGCCGAGGTTATGAACTTCGTCCGTCACTCACAGTTGATGTAATTGCCGATATTGTTAAAACAGTAAAGGCTAAAAATCCAAATGTAATTGTTATGGTTGATAACTGCTACGGTGAGTTTACTCAAAAACTTGAACCTTGCGAGGTCGGTGCGGATTTAATTGCAGGCTCACTCATCAAAAATGCAGGCGGCGGTATTGCGAGCACAGGCGGTTATATCGCAGGCAGACACGATTTGGTCGAAAAGTGCGCATATAGGCTTACTACTCCGGGACTCGGCAAAGAGGTAGGCTGCACAATCGGTATGAACAGAGAACTTTATATGGGTTTGTTCTTTGCTCCGCACACCGTTGGCGAAGCACTTAAAAGCGCTGTTTATATCTCTGCTCTTTTTGAGGGCTTCGGCTATGATGTAACACCTAAATATAATGAAAAAAGAGGCGATATTGTTCAATGCCTCGGTCTTGAAAATGAAGAAAGCCTTGTTGCTTTTTGTCAGGGAATTCAAAGCGGAAGCCCTGTTGACAGCTTTGTTTCACCGGAACCGTGGGATATGCCGGGATATGACAGCAAGGTTGTTATGGCGGCAGGTGCGTTTACATTAGGCTCATCAATCGAACTGTCTGCCGACGCTCCGATTCGTGAACCGTTTTATGCTTGGATTCAGGGCGGACTTAATTTTCATTCTGCAAAAATTTGTGCTGAACTTGCCGCACAGTCAATGCTCAACAAGGGGTTGTTAAAAAGTGGAATATAACTACAAAGGTATAAAACCTGAAAGTATTGAACTTCTTTGCCTAAATCGTTTTAACGATTCAAAACCGTTTTATGAAGAACACAAGGAAGAACTTAAACAGGGTATCACCGTGCCATTAAGACAAATGGTGCTTGATATGTCTGATGTGCTGTTTGACATTGATGACAAAATGTATCTTGATCCTGTCAGAGTTCATTCTCGTATTCACAGAGATACAAGAGGCAATCGTTCAAAGATAAGATACAGGGAAAATATGTGGGTGTTCTTCAGACGATACAAAAAAGAATACCCGTCTGCACCGTTTTATTATTTTGAATTTTATCCAAACAGCTATGGTTACGGTCTTGTTTTTTGGACTTGGAAAGCAAGCGATTTCAGGCTCGTTCATCAAATGATTGTTGAACAGCCAAAAAGATTCAGAAAAGCACTAAAGGCTTGTGAGAATGCAGGGTTTACATTTGAGGCAAGGGACTTTTACAAAAAAGAAGTTTATCCCGATGCCCCAAAAGATTTGAAACCATATTTGCTTGCGAAGAACTTTTCGTTCACATATAACAGCTTTGATATGAGCAGAATTGCATCAAGTACAATTATTGACGAAATGAGACTTGTTTTTGATATTGCTCGTCCAATGTACGAGTTTATGATTGAAGCACACGAAAAAATGATGCTTGAGGGCTTGATTAAACCGGAGGAATAATTGCTATGTTACAGCTTATACTCGGTCGTTCCGGCAGCGGTAAAACAGAATATGTCTTTTCTCATATAAAGGAACTTGTTGATAATGGCGAGCAAAATATCCTTTTGCTTACTCCTGAGCAGTATTCTTTTATCAGCGAAAGGCGACTTCTAAAGGATTTGGGAGAAAGTAGGGTCAATTCGGTAGAAAATGGCTCTTTTTCCCGTTTGTCTAATGAAATTTCACGCAGATACGGTTCAGCTCCGCTTCCTGTCCTCACTAAGGGAGCAAAGGCAGTTGTGTTCAAAAAAGCATGTGAGAGTGTAAAGGACGAATTAAAATTATTTGGTAAAAACACAGATAACGTTGCTTTCATCAATTCGGCAATCAAGATTTATGACGAAATGAAATCTTGCCGTGTCGGTGCTCAAGATATTATGCAGGCTTCTGCCAATACGGAAAAAGAAACTTTGTCACAAAAACTTCACGACATTTCTCTTATAATGTCGGCTTATGATTCATATATAGACGGCAAATTCCTTGACGGTGCAAGTGAATTGACCCGACTTTATACAAAACTTGTTGACCTTGATTATTTTGTCGGCAGAACTGTTTTTGTTGACGGCTTTAATGGATTTGTGGCTCAGGAATACAAAATTCTTGAAGTTATTTTGTCGCAGGCAAAGGCAGTCTATGTGACGTTTTGCACCGATTCGTATATTAATAAAGATAAATATAATCTTTTTTCATATGTAAACAATAATATTAATTATCTTAGAGAAGCGGCTGAAAATGCAGGTACATCAATGCTTGAACCTATTTATCTTGAAGATAATTTCAGATTTAACAATGATGAACTGAGACTTAGCGAAAAATTTGTTTTTTCAAATATAAAAAACACTTCCGAGGATATTCCTAAGAACATAGAACTTTATGGTGCAAAATCAATTATTGACGAATGTGATTTTGTTTCCGACAGAATTTCAAAGCTTCTTCGTTCTGGTGTAAGAGCGTCTGATATAGCTGTTATTTGCAGAGATTTGGATAAATATCAAAAAGAACTTCAGTTTTCTTTTTCAAAATATAACATTCCTTATTTTAATGACGAAAGACAGAATGTTTCTTCCGAACCGCTCATTATGTTTGTAAATTTTTTAATGAGATGCAGCATTTATTCATTATCTTCAAATGATATCTTTTCTATGCTTAAAACGGGACTTACCGCACTTGATGACGATGATATCAACGAACTTGAAAATTATGCTTTTGTTTGGAATGTCAAAGGCTCAAAATGGAAAAAGGAATTCACCAATTCTCCAAAGGGCTTTTCCGAGGAAATGTCAGATAATGATATAAAAAAACTTCAGGCAATCAATACAAGCAGAGAATATGTTGTTGATAGGCTTCAAAAATTCAATTCAGCATGCAAAAAGAAAAGTTCTGAGGATATATGCAAGGCAATATATTTTACTCTGATCGATTTTTCTGTTGATGAAAAACTTCGTGAGCTTGCAAAATCTCTTAACGAAAGCGGAAAATCGGTGCTTGCATTTGAACAGGGCAGAGTGTGGGATTTGCTTATGGATATTCTTGACAAGCTTGCCGCAATTTCAGGTGACGAAACCATTTCTGTTAGGGATTTTTATAAGCTGTTTAATCTTATGATTATGAACGAGGATCTCGGAAATATTCCGTCAGGTCTTGACAATGTTCAAATCGGTTCGGCTGACAGAATAAGATGCAATAATCCTTATTCTGTTTTTGTTGTGGGGGCAAATGAGGGCGAATTCCCTCAAAATGTCACTTCGTTCGGCTTGTTGTCCGAAAGTGACAGAAATATTCTTATCGAAAACAAATTCAAACTTTATGCATACGGTGAAAACCTCAATGCACAGGAAAAGTATTTTGCATATATGGCTCTTTCTGCTCCGAGTGACAGATTGTTCGTTTCGTTCAGAAACGGCTCTGCTGACGGCGCCGAAAGTATTATTGTCAGCGAACTGAAAAATATTTTTCCTAATTTAGAGGTTCATTCTGCACAGGACGAATACTCTGTTTCGGTTGCCGAAACCGACGCCAATACCTTTGAAATTCTTGCTTCAAATTATGATGATAATACGGAATTTGTTGCAACACTGAAGGAATATTTTGCAGAAAAGCCTGAGTTTGAGAGTCGACTTTCAGCTGTTAAACGTCTTTCAAAAAATGAGAATATAACAATTAAAAATCCCGATTTGGCACGACAACTTTTCAAAAATGATATGTATTTATCTGTTTCAAAAATTGAGGATTACTATAAATGTGCGTTCAGATATTATTGCAAGTTCGGTCTTAATGCCCGTCCGAGAATCAAGGCGGAAATGAATCCAATGGAAACAGGTTCTGTTATTCATTTTGTTCTTGAATGTGTTGTCAGAGATTACGGCTCAAAGGGACTTATTGAACTTAACTCGGCACAAATTGAGTCGATTGTTAAAAAATATCTTAAAGAATATCTTGAAAGCAAAATTGGTGATTACAGTGAGTTTACAGTAAGATTTAAGTATCGCTTTATGTATCTTTCAAGGCTTATTTCGTATGTTGTTTTGAGACTTCGTGAGGAATTTAAAAACAGTGATTTTGAACCGAGAGCATTTGAACTTTCAATAGGCAACGGTGAAAAGGGCGAAAGCGTCAAATCTCAGATAATCAAACTCCCTGACGGCGGAACAATTCAAATACGCGGTTCTATTGACCGTGTAGATACATATTCCGAAAACGGTGAGCAGTATGTTCGTGTTGTAGATTACAAAAGCGGAATAAAAAAATTTAAACTTAGCGACATTCTCTACGGTCTTAATCTTCAAATGTTTGTTTATCTTTTTACTCTTTGTAAAAGCGATAACGAGCTTTCGGGCAAGGAAGCGGGTGTGCTGTATCTCCATTCTGCAAGAAGTATTTATAATGTGTCAAGAAGTTCTGCGGATTCAGAGGTTTTGTCAGGTGACGATAAGGCTTATAAGATGGTCGGCGTGGTTCTTAACGATGATGAACATCAAATTGCAGAACGTATGGAGCACGATTTGAACGGCAAGTTCATTGATGTAAAATGTTCGGCTAAAAACGGTGTCTGCGGAAGCATTGTCAGCCTTGAAGATATGGGCAGAATTTCGCATAAAATAGACAACTTGATTGAACAAATGGGCGTTGAACTTCATATGGGCAGAATTATGCAGAATCCCGTCAATTCACCAACGCATAATAACACTTGTGAGTTTTGTGATTATTCTTCTGTTTGTGCAAACCGAAAGAAAATAGAAGCAAAAGAAATTGAAGAACTTTCGTTTTCCGACACCCTTGAAAAGCTAAAGGAGGATGATGCAAATGCCTAATTGGACAATATCGCAACAAAATGCTATTGAAGCACGTAACAGCAATATCCTCGTCAGTGCCGCAGCAGGTTCGGGAAAAACCGCGGTTTTGGTTGAACGCGTTATAAGACTTATTACCGATGTCAATCTTAATGTAGATGTTGATAAGCTTCTTATCGTAACATTTACTAATGCTGCCGCCGCAGAAATGAAAAGCAGAATTGCAAAAGCATTGTTAAAAATAATAAAAGCTGACCCAAACGACACGAATGCACACAGGCAGCTTGCTCTTTTGCCGAATGCAAGAGTTTCAACTATTGATTCTTTTTGTATCGGTCTTGTTAGAGAAAATTTCTTTAATCTTGACATTGAACAGGATTTTAAAATTCTTGATAATTCGGAAAATGCCGTTTTGGAGCAAACCGCAATGGATGAGGTGCTTGATTTTCTGTATGAAAATGACGGTGATGACTTTAAGACTCTTGTTGATATGTTTTCATCAACCAAAGACGATAAAGGTTTTGCCGAGGTTGTCAACAGAATCAGTCATTTTATTTCTTCTCAGGCCTTTCCTGAAAAATGGCTTGATGAAGTTTGCGAGGCATACAATCCTGATGTGAAATTTGAGGATTCGTTTTGGTCAAAATATGTTGTTGATGAGGTGAATTCACTTTTGACGGTCGTTGACGATTTGTTCAAACAATCAAAAGATGTTTTGAATGTCGCTGATGACAAACATAAAAAGCTGCTTGATGTTCTCGGCAGTGACCGTTTGCTGATTGACAATTTGATAGAGAATGCAAAAACGGATAAATGGGACGAAATGCTTGACGTAATTAACAATATTTCGTTTTGCAGATTTCCGTCGGTTAAATGTGATGAAAAAGATTTTGTAAAGTCAAACAGAGATTTATACAAGGACATCATCACAAAATCAATCGCGCCTATGTATTCCGCAACAAGTGACGATTATTTGAACGATTGCGAGGTTCTTTATCCTGTAATTAAACATTTGACCTCTGTTGTTAAAATGTATAATCAAAAATTGTTTGAAATGAAAAAGGAAATCAATTCTTTTACTTTTTCCGATATAGAACATTTTGCAATTAATCTTTTGTTTTATCCTGATGAGTTCGGCAAGATATTCAGAACACCTCTTGCAGATGAACTTGAAGATTCTTTTTACGAAATTCTTGTTGATGAGTATCAGGACACTAACTCTGCACAGGACAAATTGTTTGAGATTTTGTCAAATGGAAAAAATAGATTTATGGTTGGAGATGTAAAACAGAGTATTTATAAATTTCGACTTGCAATGCCTTTTATTTTTACAAATAAAAAGGACAGATATGCTCATTATGAAAACGGAAGTGAAGAAACATGTCAGAAAATTATTTTAAGCAATAATTTCCGTTCGCGTAAGGGTGTGTGCGATTATGTAAACTTTGTTTGCTCAAATGTTATGTCAAAAAAAGTAGGCGGTATTGATTATAACAATGAGGAAATGCTCAATTCTTCTGCCGATTTCAACGAATCGGATGTGCCGTCTGCTCAAATAAAATATATTTCAACTCCTGATGACGAGGATTCAATAGAATACGAAGCTCATCAAATTGCAAATCTTATATTGAAGAAGATTGCAAGCAAGGAAAAAATCAAAGACGGAGATACATACAGGAACATCTGCTATGGTGATTTTGCAATTCTGTTGAGAAGTGCAAAGACAAAAATCAACGCCGTTACCAATGTTCTTTCTCAGTATGGTATTCCAACAGTGGCAAATAACAAAGTCAATCTTTTTGATAATAACGAGATTGTAATTTTGCTTAACTTCCTGAGAGTTATTGATAACCCAACTCAGGATATTCCGCTTCTTGCCACTCTTATGTCTGTTTTTTATGGCTATACAGCAGATGATATTTCTCAGGCGAGAGTGGACTGCCCTTATGGTAATTTGTTTTCTGCTGTTTCAAAATCTGATGTTTTTTCGAGATTTGTTGATGATTTAAAAAAGTATAGGGAATATGCTTCATCAATGAGTGTTGAAAACCTTGTCAGACAAATTATAGGCGATACATCTTATCTGTCTGTGATTTCAGCTATGGGCAATCACGAGCAACGCGTTCAAAATGTTATGCTTCTTGTTGATATTGCCAAAAGATTTGATAATGGCGAAAATGTCGGATTGACAGCATTTATAAGATATGTTGATTCAATTATTGAAAACAAATTTAATGTAGAGAGTGCTTCTGTAAATGAAGCCGGCAAGGACGCAGTTGCAGTTATGACTGTTCATCGTTCAAAAGGTCTTGAATTTCCGGTTTGTATTCTTGCGGGAGCAAGCGGTAAATACAATAAGGACGATATAACAAAAGGAATTATTCAGCTTAATCCTCAAAAAGGTATAGGCTTAAAGGTTTATGACGATAAAAGGCTTTGTAGATTTGATTCGCTTCAATTTAGCGTTATTAAAGATATTAACACATATGAAACTATGAGCGAAAATTTACGTGTCCTTTATGTTGCGATGACAAGGGCAAAGGAACAGTTTATAACTTTCATTTCCGTCTCGTCAAAAGGCGTGGAAGCTTATGTTGATTCTGTATCAAAAAAACTTATTTCGTCAAGTGCGTCATCGATTCCCGTTATTTCACCTTTTGTTGTTAAAAAGGCAAATACCGATGCAGAACTGTTGACTCTCTGTGCACTCATTCACAAAGACGGAAAAGTTTTACGTGATATGTGTTCAAAGAATGATATAGGCTTTGATGCACTCGCCGATTTTAAACTTGATATAGAAATCTTAGATGAAAATGAAAAGCCGCAACAGCAGGAAGAACAACTTGTTCTTGCCAATGCCGAATTGCTTGATGAACTTAGAGATAAGCTTCGGTTTAAGTATGATAGGCTCAAATTGTCTGCTTTTACATCAAAACGCACCGCTTCGTCACTTGATGTTGCGGAACAAGATTTCAAGTATCTCACTTCCTCAAAACCTGCATTTTTGAGCAAAGCAAATATGACTTCTGCTCAAAAAGGAACGGCTATGCACACTTTTATGCAGTTCTGTGATTATTCTGAGTCAAAGAATAATCTTGAAAATGAAATTGAACGATTGGTTTCGATGTCGTTTTTGACCGAGGAACAGGCAAACAGCCTTGATAGAAAAAAATTGACAACATTATTCAATGGCGAATTTGCTCAGCGAATGTTTTGCAGTGATAATATTTATCGAGAAATAAAGGTTTCTTCTTTTGTTTCCGTTAATGAAATCGAGGAAACAGATTATACCGATGAAGTTTTAATTCAAGGTATAGCCGATTGTGTGTTTGAGGAAAACGGAGAACTTGTGCTTGTAGATTATAAAACAGACCGGGTAGACTCTGAAGAAGATTTACTCGAAAGATACAAAAATCAAATTGCTTTTTACAAAAAAGCAGTAGCAAAAACACTGAATAAGCCGGTAAAAGAGGCACTTCTTTACTCGTTTTCACTAAATAAAGTGTGTATTTACAAATAAATTGAAAAAAACACTTGCATTTTGTGTTAAACTTTGTTATAATTCTTGCGTTATAAGATTTAGTTGATAACAGCTATATTCTTTCGACTATCGGCAATTTAAGCGAGGTGAAAGTAATGAAAGACGGAATTCATCCTGAATATAAGGCATGCACAGTTAAGTGTGCTTGCGGTGCAACATTTGAAACAAAGAGCACAAAGGGCGATATGAAGGTTGATATTTGCTCAAAGTGTCACCCATTCTATACAGGTAAGCAAAAGCTTGTAGATACAGGTGGACGTGTTGAAAGATTCAACAAGAGATTTGCTAAGAAGGGCTAATCAAAAAATAACGGCAACAGTTGGTATGACCTCTGTTGCCTTGTTTTTTCTTTTGGAGGAAGTATGGAAGAATACAGAACCGTGGAAATAGCTGCCGATGATTTTTTTATAGAAAAAAAGTCAAAGTTCATCGGTTATGCAAAACCTGTTAAAACCGTTGAAGAAGCAACAGAATTTATTTCTCAGATCAGATCAAAGCATTGGGATGCAACACACAATGTTTATGCCTATGTTTTGCGTGAAAACAACACCCAACGATATAGCGATGACGGAGAACCGAGCGGAACTGCAGGAGTTCCTATGCTTGATGTTTTGCTCAAGGAAAATCTTGTTGATGTTTGCGTTGTCGGCACACGATATTTTGGCGGAACTCTCCTCGGTGCGGGCGGTTTGGTTCGTGCATACAGCCACACTTCAAAAATTGCCGTTGAGGCGGCACATATCATCACTATGGCAGAATGTGATGTGATGAGCGTTGCGGTTGATTATTCGTTCTATGAGAGAATGAATATTCTTTTGTCCGATTTTTCCGCAAATATCAAGGACAGCGATTTTGCAGACAATGTAAAAATCACTTTTTCAATAAAAAAAGACAGGGTAGAGGCTTTGCAAGCAAAACTCACCGATGTCAGCAACGGAAAATATATTCTTGAATACATCGGTTCTGAATTTGCACAGATATAATAAAAAACAGGAGGTCGAGTGACTTCCTGTTTTATCTGCTTTATCAGTTGATGTTGATTACATTTATTTCGGGATGATTGAACAGCCTGAAAGGAAATTCTGCGTTTCCGAGTCCTCGTGAAACAATCAGCTTCGGTCTGTCACCAAAAGAGCCTTTTGCGTATTTGGGAAACAGTCCTTGTCCCGGTGAAAATACAGGACCTATGAACGGTAAACAAAATTGACCGCCGTGTGCGTGTCCTGATAATTGTAGGTCAAAGTCATATTGACTGTAATTCATTTCTCTTACATTTTCAAAATTTTCCGGGAAATGCGACAACACAATTTTAAATCCGTTGTTTCTTTCCAATTCTGCAAAATACGGCGACATATCTTTGTAAACAAAAGTTCCGTTCTTGCGTGCTTTGTAGTCGTCAAAATCCGCTTGGTTTTCATCAAGTCCGAGTATGCTGACGTCAAAGCCTTTATCATCATAAACAGAAACTCGGTTCAGCAAAACAATAAAACCGATGTCAGACAGTTCTTGCATTATGCTGTCAAAGTTTTCAAGCCGTCTTTCGTGGTTGCCTGTGATGTAGTAGACCTTTGCAATTTTCACAAGTTCTTTGCCAAAGGCGAGCATTTTTTCTTTGTTTTTGCATCGGTCGTTTATATAGTCACCCGTTATGCAGATGATGTCAGGATTGAGTTCTTGCGTTTTTTTCAGCACTTTGTCAAAAGGTTTTGAGTGTAGGTCGCTTAACTGAACAATTTTCAAATTTCCGCAGTCGTCGGATTTTATATTATATTGAGTTATGTCAATAATATTGTTTTGCAGATATAAAAAAATAATTATGCCTGCAAGAACAATCAAAGCAATTGCCGTAATCAAGATATATTCCATAAAACACCTCTTAATTATGATACATTTTTATTTTTTGTCCGTCAAGATAAAAAAATAAAGGATTTTTGATATTTTTTGAGTATAGAATATATGGATAGAAATTTTAAGTTATATTTTGTCGAAAGGAGAGAGTAAAATGGAAAAGTGTATTCGTCAAATTTCCGAGGAAAACGAAAAGAAAATTTTGTCACCGCTTGCGTGCCTTTCATCGCAAACTAAGGGCAGATTGAGAGAAGAACCCGAATGTGAAATAAGAACCGCATTTCAGCGTGACCGTGACAGAATTATTCATTCACAGTCTTTTAGACGATTGAAACATAAAACCCAGGTGTTTCTTGCTCCGTCAGGTGACCATTACAGAACCCGACTTACACATACTCTTGAAGTTTCGCAAATTGCAAGAACTATTGCCCGTGCACTTCAACTCAACGAGGATTTAACCGAGGCAATCGCACTCGGTCACGATTTGGGTCATACACCTTTCGGACACGCAGGTGAAAGAGCACTTGCAAAGCTATCTCCAAACGGGTTTAAACATTATGAGCAGAGTGTTCGTGTTGTTGATATTTTGGAAAAAGACGGCAAGGGTTTGAACCTAACCGAAGAAGTGAGGAACGGCATTTTGTGCCATACGATAGGCGAAGACTCTTACACCCTTGAAGGTCAAATTATTCGCATTGCGGACAAAATTGCGTACATCAATCATGATATAGACGATGCTATAAGAGCAGGTGTTATGAATGAGGAGGACATTCCTCTTGATATAAGAATGAGCCTTGGTATGACAAAGAGCGAGCGTATTAACAATATGGTGCTCAATGTAATTAAAAATACCGATGACAAAAAAATTCTTATGAGTGATGACTTTTGGGAATTGTTCAACGATTTGCACGACTTTATGTTTGTTGCTGTTTATAAAAATCCTGTTTGCAAAGGCGAAGAAGTTAAAGCTGTTGCAATGCTTGAGCAGATTTATGATCATTATTCAAAGCAACCCGAAGAAATGCCGGAACAGTATGTGGGCATTGCCGAAAAAGAGGGAGTTGACCGTGCCGTGTGCGATTACATAGCAGGTATGAGCGATAATTATTCTGTCAAAGTGTTCAATCAGTTATATGTTCCTAAATTTTGGATAGAATAATTTATATGTTTTAATTTACGTAAAGGAGTTTTGATTATGCCGTCACTTTCGGATAGCTTTTTGCAGGAACTTCGGCTTAAAACAGATGTTGTTGATTTGATTTCAAGCTATGTTTCTCTCAAAAAACGAGGCAATACCTATGTCGGTTTGTGCCCGTTTCATAATGAAAAAACTCCGTCATTTACCGTTTATGAAAATACGCAGAGCTTTTATTGCTTCGGTTGCGGAGCAGGCGGCGACGGCGTAAGTTTTATGCGTAAGATAGAAAATCTTGACTATATCGATGCCGTCAAGGTTCTTGCCCAAAGAGCAGGTATGCAAATGCCCGATGACGGCTACGATGATTCTCTGTCAAAAAAACGCAGAACTGTTTTGGAAATCAATCGAGAAACCGCAAGGTTTTATCACAACTATATGATGAGCGAGCAGGGAAAGGTCGGTTTGCAGTATTTTTTGAATCGTGGACTTTCTCAAAAGACTATTCGCCATTTTGGTTTGGGCTACGCTCCAAATAAGTGGGACGAGCTGTTGAAGCACCTCAAATCAAAGGGATATAATGTTTCCGATATGCTTGCGGCGGGTGTTGTCAGAAAAGGCGAAAAGGGATATTACGATTATTTCAGAAACCGTGTTATGACGCCTATAATTGATGTCAGGGGCAATTTTATTGCTTTTGGCGGTCGTGTTCTTGACGATTCAAAACCGAAGTATATCAACACCTCCGATACTTTGGCATACAAGAAAACAAATGAGGTTTTCGGTCTTAATTATGCAAAAGACAGCGGAAATGACAGCCTGATTTTATGTGAAGGTTATATGGATGTCATCGCTATGCACCAAGCAGGATTTACAAACGCTGTTGCAGGTTGTGGCACTGCTTTGACCAATGAGCAGGTTAGGCTTCTTTCCCGATATGCAAAGGAAATCATACTTGTTTATGATAACGACGAGGCAGGTCAAAAAGCACTTAACAAAGCTATTTCGCTGTTTGATCAGGTCGATATTGAAATAAGTATACCAACACTCAGCGGTGGCAAAGACCCTGATGAAATTATAAAAAATGTAGGACGGGCACGGTTTGCCGATATGCTCGAAAATTCGTCAAATGAGGTTGAGTTTGCAATTATGAAACTTCGCAGAGGCTTCAATCTTCAAACCACTCAAGGTAAAAGTCAGTTTGCAGGCGAGGCTGTAAAGATTCTTGCAAATGCAACGCCGATTGAACAGGATTTGTATTTGTCCCGTCTTGCCGATGAACTCGGAATTGAAAAGAGAGCACTTCAAACACAGCTTGTTGAATACAGCACTCGTGTGGCAAAGGGCAGAAAAAAGCGAGAGTATAATAAAATCATTGATGACGATTTGCGTAAAACTCGCAAGGAAAGTTTTGAGGCCGATACTTCAACCGTGTCGCTCAAGGCGCAGTCAAGAGTTATCGGACTTCTTATGACTTATCCCGATTGCTATTCTCTGTGCAAGGATTTAAGTCCCGACGAATTCACGGCAGGCTTTTATAAAAAGGCTTATGAATCCGTTTTGCAACGAATCAGGGATAACTTATCGCTTGAATTGATAATGTTCAACGAAGTGTTCACAGATGATGAAATGGGCAAGTTTACACGCCTTGTTTCGGCTTCGCAGAACAGCTCGAACCCCAAAAAGGAATTTACCGATTGCATCAATGTAATTGATAAAGAGTACAAAAAACAAAATTCAAAAAGTACCTCTGAAATGAATGATGATGATTTCAGAAACTTTTTCAATAAAAAGAATACATAACACGAGGAGATTATTATGGAAAAAAAGCAAGCACCTATGACAGAAGCTGAAAAGAAAGAAAATGCGTTTAAAAAAATAATCGAAAAGGGCAAGCAGGCAGGTCACCTCACAGCACAGGAAATCGACAACCTTATCGTTGAACTTGACCTTGATGTTGATGAACTTGAAAAGCTTAACGACCAAATTGATTCAAATAATATCAGCATTATTGATGACTTCTCATCAGAAGCACTTGACGGTATTTCTCTTGAAGTTGACCTTCCAAAGGAAACAGACGCCGCCGATTCTGTTGCCGTAAACGACAGCGCTCAGATGGATGACCCGGTAAAGGTTTATCTTAAAGAGATCGGAAGAATTCCTCTTTTGACAGCCGAGGAAGAAATTGAACTTGCTATGAAAATAGCAGATGATGACGAAAATGCAAAAAAGCGTCTTGCAGAAGCAAACCTTCGTTTGGTTGTTAGTATCGCAAAGAGATATGTGGGCAGAGGTATGCAGTTCCTTGACCTTATTCAAGAGGGCAATCTAGGTCTTATCAAAGCTGTTGACAAGTTTGATTACACAAAGGGCTTTAAGTTTTCAACATATGCAACATGGTGGATTAGACAAGCCATCACAAGAGCTATTGCCGACCAGGCAAGAACAATCCGTATCCCAGTTCATATGGTGGAAACCATCAACAAAGTAAAGAAAGCACAGTCACAACTTCTTCACCTTAACGGTCATGAAGCAACACCTGAAGAAATCGCTGATTATCTTGAACTTCCTGTTGATAAGGTAAGAGAAATCATACGTGTTTCACAAGAACCTGTATCACTTGAAACCCCTATCGGTGAGGAGGAAGATTCACATCTCGGCGACTTCATTCCTGATGACGATGCTCTTGCACCAGCTGATGCCGCATCTATGAGCCTCCTTAAGGAGCAACTTGCAGAGGTGCTTAAAACTCTCACCCCAAGAGAGGAAAAAGTGCTTAAACTTCGTTTCGGTCTTGAGGACGGAAATCCAAAAACACTTGAAGAAGTCGGCAAGGAATTCAATGTAACTCGTGAGCGTATTCGTCAGATTGAAGCTAAGGCACTTCGCAAGCTTCGCCACCCAACAAGAAGTAAAAAATTAAAGGACTTTTTAGACTAATGACAGAAGATAAAATTAAAAGAATAAATGAGCTTGCTCACAAATCCAAAACTCCTGAGGGACTCACCGAGGAGGAAAAGGAAGAACAGGCGATTTTAAGACAGGAATATATCAATTCATATAAAGCGAGCCTCATCGGTCAGCTTGAAAACACATATATTGTTCGTCCTGACGGAACAAAAGAACATCTTGAAAGAAAAAAGAAAAAATGGGAAAACTAATTATTATGGAGGGTTTGGACGGTAGCGGAAAATCTACCCAAACCGACCTTCTTGAAAAATATATTCTTCAAAATAATATTGAATACAAAAAGATTAAACTTCCGGATTATGACAGTCCGTCAAGCACGCTTGTAAATATGTATCTTGGCGGAGAATTCGGCACGGACGCTTCAGATGTAAACGCTTATGCCGCGTCTGCATTTTATGCCGTTGACCGTTTCGCTTCTTTCAAACTGAAATGGAAAGAGGATTACGAAAACGGAAAACTTATTCTTGCCGATAGATACGCAACTTCAAATCTTATTTATCAAACAGAAAAGATTGATGAAAGCAAGTGGGATGAATATATTGAATGGTCAGAGGATTTTGAGTATAACAAAATCGGAATTCCTTGTCCCGACCTTGTAATTTTTCTCGATATGCCTGTTGAAATTTCTCAAAGGCTTATGACCTCACGCTATAACGGCGATGAAAACAAAAAAGATGTTCACGAGGCAAATGTGGCATTTCTCAATGCTTGCAGAAAATCTGCACTTTATGCCGCCAAAAAACAAGGCTGGGCTATTGTTGAATGTTCAGACGGTGAAAATCCTTTGCCGATTGATGTTATACACAACAAAATCGTTCAGATTGTAGAAAAGGAAATTAACAATGCTTGATTTTAAAAAGCCTGAAATCACAGATAAACAATGGGTAAACGATTGCCTTGCCCATGCAAACAGTATGAATTGCGAATACACTTTTGGCAATTTATTTATTTGGAGCTCTGCATATTCAACGGAGATTTGCAGATATAAAGATTTTTTGATTTGCAGATGGGGCAATGACAATGATATTAATTATTCTTTGCCGCTCGGCGAGGGTGATTTTACCGACGCTGTTTCTGCAATAATTGAATATGCAAAATCAAATGGTGAAACTCCTGTTATTTATGGCATTACCGAGGGCTATCTCGGTCTTATGCAGGAGGCTTTCACAGGCAAATTTACTTATAAATATGACGAGGGCAATAACGATTATATTTATTCAACTGAAAAAATGGCTTCTCTTTCAGGCAAGAAGTATCACGGTAAACGTAATCATATAACTAATTTTAAGAAAAACAATCCCGATTGGTCGTTTGAAAAAATCTCAAAGGATAATATAGATGAATGTCTTGCGCTTCATTCGAAATGGATTGAAAACAAAGACCCCGATGATGAAGATTATTCGTGGGAATTCGAGGCAGTAAAAAAGGCTTTTGAGTATTTTGACGAGCTTGATATGGTTGGCGGTCTTATCAGAGTTAACGGCGAAGTTATCGCTTACACTCTCGGTGAGCCGCAAATGAACGCTCATTGCTTCGTTTCTCATTTTGAAAAAGCACCTGCCGATATGATTGGAGCTTATCCTATCATCAATCAGGAATTTACCAAAAACTGCCTTATGCAGTATGAGTATGTAAACAGAGAAGAAGATTTGGGTATTGAGGGACTCCGCAAAGCAAAGCAATCCTATCATCCCGAAATTTGGCTTGAAAAGTGTACGGCGATTTATAATGATTAAGATAACACAAAACGCAAATGATATTGTTCCGTTATGGAATGAAGCTTTCGGTGACAGCAAGGAAGATATTGTGTTTTTTATTGAAAATATAAAAAACGCAAGATGCTTTGCATATTTTAAAAATGGAAAAGCAGTCAGTATGCTGTATCTTGTTGATTGTGCTCTTGACGGCAAACAGTCGCATTATATTTATGCGGCTTGCACAACACAAAGTTGCCGAAAAAAAGGATATATGAGTGCTCTCATCGAGCATTGTATTGCAGAATTTGATGAAGTGTGCCTTATTCCGGCTAACGAGAAATTAATTGAATACTATAAAAGGCAAGGATTGAACTTTGAGTATTCTGTTGATAAATTAAAATTTGATGAGTGCAAGGAGTTGGTTGACGAGTATCTCTATGCAGGCTGCTCGCTTGACACACCGCTTGTGCTTTCAAACAAAGGGGAATAATTATGGTTTATGTATTTTTAGCAGACGGTTTTGAAATTATCGAGGCATTGTCACCGGTTGATATGCTTCGCCGTGCAGGAGTTGAGGTTAAACTCGTCGGAGTTACAAGCGAGATTGTTTCATCATCTTGCGGTGTTGCAGTCAAAACCGATATGATGATTGATGACTTCGATTTTTACGATGTAGAAGCTATTGTGCTTCCTGGCGGTATGCCGGGCACACTTAATCTTGAAAATTCGCAGTCTGTGCAAAAAATCATTGATAATGCAAATAACACAAATGCGTTTATATGTGCAATTTGTGCTGCTCCGTCAATTCTCGGACACAAGGGACTTTTGAAAGAAAAAGAAGCTACTTGCTTCCCCGGATTTGAAAACGCTCTTGAGGGTGCTACGCTTTCCGATAAATACGTTGTCACAGACGGCAAGTATATCACTGCAAGAGGGGCAGGCGTATCAGTTGACTTCGGTCTTGAAATCATAAAACAACTTCGCACAGAGGAGCTTTCAAATGAAATCAGAAGCCAAATTCAGTGCAGATAAAAAAGAGCTTCGCTCATATATAAAATCTAAGCGAAAAACTATTGAGAACAAAGCTGAAAAAGACAGCCTTATTGCACAAAATCTTTTGTCGCTTGACGAAATAAAAAATGCCGACACAGTTTTGTGTTATTTTTCTCTTGATGATGAAGTTTGCACAGACGGAATCGTCACCGCTTTGCTCAATATGGGCAAAAAAGTCGGTGCGCCTTATTGCGTTGATAACGACGGAAATATGGATTTTTATTACATAACCGATTTTGACGATTTGAGGATTCAGTCGTTCGGTGTTCGTGAACCTGTGCTTGAAAAATGCGAAAAGATTACATCTTTTGATAACGCTGTTATTATATTGCCCGGTCTGTGCTTTGATAAAAACGGCAATCGTCTTGGCTACGGAAAAGGGTATTATGACAGATTTTTGCAAATTCACTCTTTAATTTCTGTTGGTTTGTGTTATAATAGCCTTATTGTAAAAAAAGTACCAACAGATATGTACGATAAAAAAGCGGACATTATCGTTACTGAAAATGATATAATAAAAACAAACGGAGGGAAAAATGGATAAATTCGGTTTTAACTCAAATGAAAATAAGAACAACCCTGATTTCTATTTTTCAAACAGCGAGAGTGCTCCTGTTAAACATACAAATAACACTCCGACCAAAACAAATGCAAGAAAAAAGAAAAAGTCGTCAAGCGGTGTAGGCTCAACCTATCTTTTCTTTATCATTGTTATTTGCGTGTCGGTGGTTGTTTCTATTTATGCAATCTTTTGTATGAATGATATTTTTGCTATTACCAAGACAAAATCAAATGTAACCGTGTCTTATTCTCAAAAGATTGAAGATGCCGATGAAGCAATTGATATTCTTTCTGATAAGGGACTTATCAAATGCAAGAATTTCTGCAAGTTTTTTGTTAAACTCAGAGATAGCCTTATCAAAAGTAAGCCACTCGGAGGCCCGTATGAAGCCGGTGTATATTATCTCAACGGAAAAATGGGACTTGAGGGTATGCTCGTAACACTCAAAGGTAACACTTCATCAAGCGAAACCGTAACTTTGACATTTCCTGAGGGGTATACTGTCCCTGAAATTGTAAACAAACTGTCAGAAAATGACGTTTGTGATAAAACAGCGCTTTTGTCAGTTATTCAGTCAACGGATTTTCCATACTCTCTTGTAACAAATCTCAAAGCAAGCGATTCTGTTCCATACAGACTTGAAGGATTTATGTTCCCTGATACTTACGAGTTCTTCATTAATGAAAGCGCTTCAAGTACAGTTCGCAAATTCCTTGAAAACGGCGATGCCAGATTTACAGAAAAATATAAACAAAGAGCAGAAAAAATGGGCTATTCAATCTATCAGATTATGACCATTGCATCTATTGTTCAAAAGGAAGCTGCAAATGATGACCAAATGAAAACCATTGCGGGCATTCTTTATAATCGTTTGGATGATACCGTAAATTTCCCGACTCTCGGTTGTCAGTCAACAGCCGACTACATCACAAACAAGGTTGCACCTAATTTGTCGTCAACCTCGTCGCATACATCGGAATATTATATGACTTATTATAACACTAATTCGTCATCAACTGTTGTCGGCTTGCCGGCAGGCCCTATTTGTAATCCGGGCTTAACAGCAATTCATGCCGCATTGTATCCAAAAGAAACTTCTGCAAAATTCTTCTTCCATGATACAAAACGAAATATGTACACTGCAAAAACATACAGTGAATTTAAACAGAAAGTTAGAACTTACGCACCTTATTTGGAATATTAACATGAATCAAAAATTAGAATTACTTTCTCCGTCAGGAGATATTGACAGATTAAAATTAGCAGTAAAGTTTGGCGCAGACGCAATATATGTCGGTGGAGAAATGTTCGGAATGAGAACAAATCCTTCAAACTTTAACGCCAACCAATTAAAAGAAGCAGTGAATATTGTTCACTCCGCAGGCAAAAGATTATATTTGACTTGCAACACTTTGCCAAGAAATTATGAACTTGGTGCATTGCCTGATTATCTTAAATATGTTGCCGAAATCGGTGTTGATGCGCTTATTATTGCTGATGTGGGCGTACTATCTTTAGCAAAAAAATATGCGCCCGATACCGAAATTCATATGTCAACGCAGGTCGGCATTGTCAATTATGCCGCTGCAAATGCATTGTATGAAATGGGTGCAAAGCGTATTGTTACAGCAAGAGAACTTTCACTTGACGAAATCAAAACTATTCGTGACAAAACCAATCCCGATTTGGAAATTGAGGTTTTTGTTCACGGCGCTATGTGTATGTCATTTAGCGGAAGATGTATTTTGTCGGATTATTTGGTCGGCAGAGATGCTAACAGAGGCGATTGTGCACAGCCTTGCAGATGGAAATATCATCTTGTTGAAGAAACTCGACCGGGACAGTATTTTCCAATTAATCAGGATGAAAACGGCACTTATATTTTCAATTCTCGTGATCTTTGTATGATAGACCATATCCCTGAGCTTGACCGTGCGGGCATAGATTCTTTTAAAATTGAGGGCAGAGCAAAGAGTGAATATTATACCGCTATTGTTACATATGCCTATCGTCATGCTATTGACGAATATCTTGCTTCGGGCAGAAAGGCAGAGTTTGTTCCGTCACAATGGATTCTTGATGAAATGGAAAAGATGAGCCATCGTGAATACACAACAGGCTTTAATTTTGGTCCAATCAAAAACGGTCAGGTGCTCAACACAGGCGGATACATTCGTAATTGGGACGTGTGTGCACTTTATAAGAGCCAACAAAACGGCAGGCTAACAGTAACTCAACGCAATCGTTTTTATCAAGGCGATACCCTTGAAGTAGTTGAGCCTTTCAAGATGCCGTATCAAATTACGGTAGAAGAACTTTACAATGAAAAAGACGAGGAGTTCGTTGATGTTGCAAACAAGGCAACAGATGTATATTCCTTTAAGTGTGAGAAAGAAATATCACCCGATGCAATTTTCAGAGTTGAACGCAAATAAACAATAACCCTTTTGTACATAAATAGTACAAAGGGGTTGTTGTTATGTATAAGAGAATTATGTCGTTTTCTCTTGCTGTATGTCTGCTGTTTTTGGGAATTTGCGGAAGAATAGGCTATATAATTTTTAGTAAAAACTATGTTGTATCGGGCGGTAAAAACTCATATTCAATTACGATTGACCGCAAACAGCCGACTCTTTATTATCGGACAGGAATTGTTGCAACAAATAACAGCTGTAAATATGTTGCTGTTATTCGTCCAAACCCTCGTTCAATCGGCGAACTTGAAAAGATTTTTTCAAAATCCGAGAAAAAAGAAATTATTAATGAATTGAAAAACGGAAAGCCTGTTGTTCGTTTGCTTGATGAGTATCCGTCACAAACGCTCAAATCAATTAAGGTATATAAGAGATATGACGCTGATAATAATCTTCATCAAATAATTGCAAAGCAGTCAAACGGATTGCTGAACCACACAGGTGAAGAAATTGGCAAAAGCACTGCGATTTTCAGTATTGATGCAAATGGCAGACTTCTTGACGGTGACAGCGGTATGGTTGAAAATATAAACTACGATTCTCCCGAGGGTTATGTCCTTTCAATTGATAAAAAAATTCAACAAATTGCCATTGACGCTTCATCAAAAATGAAAAGTGGATGCGTTGTCGTGATGAATACCGATGACCATTCAATTCTTGCTTGTGTAAATAAGCCGTTTGACAGTTATATTATCAAGGCTTTTCGTCAGTACTCTGTCGGTTCTGTGTTCAAGATTGTTGTCGCAGTATGCGCACTCGAAAACAATGTGCAAATTAATTATAATTGCAAGGGCAGTATTAGGGTTGGCGATACCGAATATTCTTGCCAAAACAATCATATTCATATGGCTCAAAATTTGAAACAAGCACTTGCCAATTCCTGTAATTGCTATTTTGTGAATCTTGCAAATGTTCTCGGAAGTGAAAAATTGCTTGATACCTGCAATAAATTAGGCTTCAACGATTATACCGAATTGTTTGCTGATTGGAAGATTAAAAACGGAAATCTTCCTACTGAATACGAATTGTTGTCAAAGGGCGAACTGTCTCTTTTCGGCTTTGGACAAGGCAAACTCACTGCTTCTCCATTGCAAATAGCCTCGGTAATTTGTACTGTGGCAGATAACGGTCGTTTTGCTCAACCAAAACTTGTTATGTCGAATGTTAATAATAAAAATGATAAAAACGATGTTTCCTATCCTCCAAAGAAAAAAGTCTTAAAACAAAATACTTGCAACAAACTGATTGAATATATGAGATATGTTGTTACAGACGGCACGGCGCATATAATTATGCACGGTGATAAAGGTTCTGTCGGCAAAACCGCAACGGCTCAAACGGGTCAATATGAAAACGGTGTTGAAAAACTAAACACTTGGTTTGTAGGATTGTATCCATATGATGAACCCAAATATGTAATTGTGATTATGACAGAAAACGGAAAGTCAGGTGCAGGGGATTGTTGTCCGATTTTTAGTACCATAGTTGAACAACTTGGTAAAATGTGATATAATTATGCCATAGAAAATGTTAAGGGGAAATATTTATGGCAGAAAAAAAGCTAAAAACGCTTCTTGTTTTTAAATATCTTGATGAGTTTTCAGATGAGGCACATCCGCTTTCAACAAGTCAACTTATTGAAATGCTTGCAAATGACGGTATAAAATGTGAAAGAAAATCAATCTATGCCGATGTAAAAACTTTAAAAGAAATCGGATATGATATTGTTTCTATAAAATCACCGACCAATGGCGGATTTTTTATGGCAAGCAGAAAGTTTGAAATTCCGGAGGTGCGTTTGCTTATTGATGCTGTAACATCTGCCGGATTTATAACACCTAAAAAGACTCAAGGACTTATTGAAAAACTCGAATCTTTAGTGTCAAAAAATCAAGCTAATTCTATTGTAACGCAGGTTTATATCGACCCAAATACAAAGTGTGATAATGAGGAAATCTATTATATTATTGACGCACTCCACACTGCTATTAAAGAAAAGAAAAAGGTTAAGTTTTTCTATAAGCGTCGCAATATAGATGTTGAGAATAGGAAGAACTATACCGAAAAAACATTTACCGTTTCTCCTTATGCACTCATTTGGAAAGAAGACCATTATTATTTGCTTTGCAATAATCAAAAGTACGATAATATTATGAACCTTCGTGTTGACCGTATAAGAAAGGTGCAAACTCTTGATGAACCTGTAAGACCTTTTTATGAAGTCAGCGAATATAAGGAAGTGTTCGATGTTGCAGATTATTCAAGCAAGATGTTCAATATGTTCAGCGGTGCTTCCGATAAGGTTCGAATTATGTGCGACCTTGAGCTTCGTGAGCAGATTATGGATAGATTTGGCGCTAAAGTTCCGCTTATTGCTTATGATAGCACTCATTTTGAAACAACGGTTGATGTTGCCGTGTCCGATGGACTCGTTTCGTGGCTTATGTCATTTGGAAACAAAGCAAAAGTGCTCGAACCTCAATATCTTGCCGATGCAGTTAAAGAGCGTGCTCAGCAAATCGCAAAACTATATGAATAAAAATGCCTCTTGATGAATTGAAGTGTGTCATCAAGAGGCGTTTTTTTATAATGTATTCAAATCATAAGGCGTCTTTTGGTAAACAAAGTAGTTCAACCAATTGTTAAATAAGATGTTCGCCGTGCCTTTCCATTCCATTTGAGGAGTTAATTTGCAATCGTCATTAGGAAAGTAATTGTATGGAATGTCAATATCAAAACCTTTTTCCTTGTCACGGAAGTATTCTCTTGCAAGTGTATCTCTGTCGTATTCACTGTGACCGGTAACAAAGAACTTTCTGCAATCCATATCTGCAACAATATGAATACCTGCCATATCACTATAAGAAAGAATTTGCAAATCTTTGACTTGTGCAATATCTTGCGTTTTTATTTCTGTGTGTCGTGAATGCGGCACATAGTAGATATCGTCAAGTCCTCTCATCAAAGGATGGGTTTCATCAAGGCTTTTGTGTGGGAAGATGCCAAAAATCTTTTTCTTTGTCGGATATTTCTTTATACCGTAGTGATAGTAAAGTCCTGCTTGCGCACCCCAGCAAATATGAAATGTAGAGTAAACATTCGTTTTGCTCCATTCCATAATCTTGCAAAGTTCGTTCCAATAGTCAACTTCTTCAAATTCCATTTGCTCAACAGGAGCACCTGTAATTATCATTCCGTCATATTTTCTGTCTTTAACATCATCATATGTTTCGTAGAACTTTTCCATATGGCTCTTTGAAACATTCTTTGCTTCGTGTGTTGCAACTTGCAAAAATTCCACATCAACCTGAAGCGGAGAATTACTCAAAAGTCGAAGCAGCTGTGTTTCTGTTTCCAATTTAGTAGGCATCAGGTTGAGTATCAATATTTTAAGCGGTCGAATATCTTGCGTGTCTGCACGCATATTGCTCATCACAAATATATTCTCAATTTCAAGTCGCTGTTTTGCGGGTAATTCATTATCTATTCTGATTGGCATAACTCAACCTCCTTATAAAAGTGTTTTAATATTATATCAAATTAATTATATTAATTCAAGTATATATTATATATATACATTATACATGCGAGCAAATTTTGCTCGTACTTTTTACACAAAAACTATATATATATTCAATGGTTTATGTGAATATTGTTGTAATTTGAAAAAAATGAAAATTTTTTCAAAAAAAGTGTTGACATTTGGGTAATGAGGTGGTAAGATGTACAAGTCGTCAGCGAGAGAGCGAGACGGCAAG